>JBFIML010000038.1:0-43416 GCA_041611735.1 Myxococcota bacterium
CCGCGTCGCCGCGGCGCCCCGCCGTGTCGGAGCCGGATGCCGGGCTACGAGCGGCGCTTCCTCGCGCGCGAGCCGAAGGCGACCAGCCCCGCCAGTGCGCCACCCAGCAGCACCAGCGTGGTGGGCTCCGGGACCGGCACCACGGTGGTCCCGGTCTGGGAGATCCCGCCGGTGACCGTAAGGCCGGTTCCGCAGTTCGGCGTGAGCGCGAAGGCCCCGAGCGGCGACTGCAGACCGGCGCAGGCGATCGCCTCGCCGGCGCTGGTCGAGATCGAGCCCGAGGTCCGCGAGACCGCCCGCACCCGGAACGAGACCTGGAGCGTGTCCGTGAAGGACTGCACCCAGGTCTGGCCGTCGTTGGCGTAGTCCACGGCGTACGGGGCGACGAAGTCCTCCCAGACCCGGTAGTTGGTGGGGATCTGCGCCGCCACGCTGATCTCGCCGGCGCTCGGGCCGGAGAAGTTCACCGTGGTGCCGTAGTTGCGGCCCGTGGGGCCGCGGTTCACGGTGGTGGTGCCGTTCAGGTTGTTGCGCTCGGCGCCGGTGAAGCTGACGCTGCTGAAGAGCCCGCCCAGGCTCGAGACCGAGATCCCGTCGAAGATCTGTGCGCCTTCGAAGCCCCCGAACTCGTCCACGGCCACGGCGCCGGAGAAGGTGATGCTGAAGCTCACGTTCTGGATCGGGACCAGCAGGTCCGCGCCGTTGCCGTTGTCGCCGTTGCCGCAGCAGGCGTCGAGCTCCACGGTGCGCGTGATGGTGTAGGGCACGCGCCAGGTGTAGGTCTGGTCGCGCCGGGCATCGCTGGTGGCCGTGTCCGCCGAGGCCTGGGCCCGGAAGTTGGCCGTGGTCGCGGTCGCGCTGTGGCCCTGGGTGGTGCTCTGGTCGGCGCCACCGCCTACCGACTCGTTGGTGACGGAGCTGAACAGCGAGGTCGCCCCGAAGGCGAAGGTGTTCGCCTGCGCGAGCGGAGCCCCTAAGAGCGCCGCCACCGCGAAGACCGCCAGACCCGTCCGGAGCGCCCAAGGCAACGCCATCCTGTCCCTCCGTCAGCGCCCCGGCGGGGCGCTGGATCAACCAGCCCGGGTGTCTGGGACGCAAGATGCGCGCCAAGTGACTCCCGCACCTGCGCCCCCTGCCTCCCCCCCCCAAGCCCTTGCCCCTGCGAAAGAAATCCGCACGGAGCCCGCCGGGGCCGGACCCCGTGGCGCGGGCGGAGCCCCCCTCCGTGGAAGGCACGTTCCGTCATGCAGGGAAGAGGTTTTCCACAGGGCCGTGCGCCCCGGGCCGGGGGTATCCTCGCGCCCGCGCGGGGCGGCGCGCGGTGAGGAGGGTGCATGAGGCGGCTCGCGGCGGCTGCCGGGCTGGTGCTTGCCGTCGCTGCCGTCTACCTGCCCGGGCTCCGCAACGGCTTCGTGTACGACGACCACGAGGTGATCGCCGCGCAGCCGCGACAGCCGCTCCCGGAGCTCGCGCGCGTCTTCCGCGAGCCGCACTTCCGGGGGCTGCCCTACTACCGGCCCGTGACGCGCCTGACCCTGCTGGCCCAGAAGTCCTGGCACGGCGACCGGCCCTGGGCGTACCGGGCGGGCAACGTGGGCCTGGCGGCGGCCGCGGCGCTCGGGGCCCGGACGCTCCTGCGCAGCCCGGCCCTCGGCGTGGCGCCGGGGCCGGCCTGGCTGGCGGCGGCCCTGTTCGCGGTGCATCCCGTGGCGTCCGCGTGCGTGCACCCCATCGCCTCGGGCCGCGAGACGCTGCTCCCGGCGGTGGCGATCCTGGCGGCGCTCGGGGCCTGGGTGCGCGGGAGACGCGCCCTCGCCTTCGGGGCCTTCGGCCTGGCGCTCTTCGCCAAGGAGCAGGCGGTGGTCGTGCCGGCGCTCTTCCTGCTGGCGGACGCGACGGGGCTCGCGTCGGGCCCGCGGCCGCGGGGCCTCGCCGCCGGGCTGCGGCGCCATGCTCCGGCGCTCCCGATCCTGGCCGGCTACGTCGCCGTACGGCACGCCCTCTTCGGGGGCAGCGAGTGGGACTTCGCCTGGATCGAGCAGCCGATCCTCCCGCTGCTCTCCTACGCCTATGCGCTCCAGGTGGCCTTCGCGCCCTTCGGGGCCCTGGTCTACGAGCCCGAGGTCCACGTGTGGCTCTCTCCTCCCCGACTCGCCGTGGCCGGGGCGGGGCTCCTCGGTCTCACGCTGCTCTGCCGCAAGCTCGGCGCGCCGCCGGCGCGGGTCGTCCTCTTCTGGCTCGGCTGGTGGGTCGTGCTCCAGCTCCCGACGGCCAACGTGCTGCGGCAGGAGGCGCCCTTCGCCGAGCGCTGGACGTTCCTGGCCTGGCTGGCGCTGCCAGCCACGGCGGCGGGCGCCCTCTCCGCGGCCTGGATGCGCCCGCGCGTCCGCCCCATCGCGACGTCGGCAGCCCTGGTCGCCATCGCGCTCGCGGCGGCGGTGAGTGTCCAGCGCGCGGCCTGGTACCGGGACGACCACGTCTTCGCCACCCAGTGGCTGCGCACGAACCCCGGGTCGCCGGACGCCCATCACGCCCTGGGGCTCAGCCTGGCGCGGGCGGGGCACCTGGTGGAGGCCCTGGCCCACTACGACGCGGCCCTGGGCGGGAGCCGGGACCCGGCCGAGATCCAGACCAACCGCGCCGCGGCCCTCGTCCTGCTGGGGCGCCCGGCGGAGGCGCGCGCCGCGCTGGAAGAGGCCCTGGGCGCCCGCCCGGACCATCCCGAGGCGCACGTGAACCTCGGCCTGCTGCTGGCCCGCCAGGGGCGGCTCGAGGCGGCGGTGGACCACTATCGGGCCGCCCTCCGCGTGGCGCCGGGCATGGCGGAGGCCCACAACAACCTGGCCACCGCCCTGGCGCGCCTGGACCGGGAGGAGGAGGCGGAGCGGCACCTGCTCGAGGCCCTGCGCCTGCGACCGGACTACGCCGACGCCCGGCGCAACCTCGAGCTGCTGAGGCGGCGCCGCCCGCCGGGAGCGCCCTAGGAGCTCAGGCTCCTAGCTCAGGGCCCCGCCCCTCATCGCTCGAGGGCGCGGCGCGGCTCCGCCCAGCCGGGCCGCAGGCGCACGGCCTCGCGCAGGTGCACCCGCGCCGCCTCGGGCTCGCCGGCCCTCGCGAGCAGCGCACCGAGCACGTAGTGCGCGTCGGCGCTGGCGGGATCCAGGGCGAGGGTGCGCCGCAGCGCCTCCCGGGCCTCCCAGCTGCGCCCCTGCCGGGCCAGGGCGACGCCCAGGTTGTACCAGGCGCCGGCGTGGGCGGGCGCCAGGCGCACCGCCTCGCGCAGCTCCGGGAGGGCCTCGGTCACGCGATCCACCCGGAGCAGCGCCGTCCCCAGGCTGTAGCGGGCGTTGGCGTGGCGCGGGCTCGTCGCCACCCAGCGTTGCGCGAAGGCCAGGTCGTCGCGCCAGTCCCGAGCGCGCAGGGCGGTCACGCCGGCGAGGAGCCCGACGGCGCCGAGGCCGAGGACCAGGGCGGCCGTGCGCCGGGCCCCGGTGGTGGCGAGGCGCGCTGCACCGGTGGCGACGAGCGCCGCGGGGCCGAGCAGCGAGAGGAGCAGGAAGCGCTCGGCGAAGCGGGCCTCCTGGGGGAGCAGGTTGAGCGTGGTCAACATGCCGATGGGGATCCAGAGCGCCCAGAAGGTGGCGGGAGCCCGATCGCCCGGGGGCAGGCGGCGCACCAGCGTCAGGAGCCCGAGGGCTCCGGTCAGAGCGACGCCGAGGCGCGGCAGCGAGATCCAGATAACGAGCTCCCGCGGCTCATAGATCACGTGAAGGGAGGGGGCGAAGAGCGTCTGGACCGCGTAGAGAAGCGAGTCCAGGGGGCCGCGCGGATGCGCCCGCAGATGGGATGCCACCGAGGCGGCCTCCTCGGTGCCGAGGGGGCCGAAGATCGCCAGGCGCACCCCCGCGTAGGCGGCGCCCACCACGAGGGCAGGAGCAAGGCGCACGAGCCACGCCACGACGCGGCGGCCGGGCGGGTCGGGCGTGAGGTGCAGGGCGTCGGCCAGCACGAAGAGGAGCGGCACGACCAGCGCCTGCTCCTTGCTTAGGAGCGCCAGGGCGAAGGCCCCGGTCGCTCCGAGCCGGCCGGCGATGCCGCCGCGCAGATGGAGGGCCACGGCCACCAGGGCGAGCAGGACGGCCAGCAGCGTCTCCCGGCCCGAAGCGATGGGGTAGACGCATTCCGAGGCCACCGGGTGGACGGCGAAGAGCGCGGCGCCCAGGGCCGCGAAGGCCGGCGGCAGGCCGAAGCGGGCGTGGCGCAGGACGGCGTAGGCCGCCAGGGCCGTGGCCCCGGCGAGCGCCACGTTTCCGGCGTGGAAGAGCGTTGGCGCGTCGCCATGCCAGCGCTTCTGGAGCAGGAGCGTGGCCCGGGTGAGGGGCCGGTAGTAGGGGAGCCCCGAGAGCGGGAGACCGTGGGGCTCGACGAACACGCGCGCCAGCGCCCGCCACGATTCGGGCGCCCGCTGCGCCAGGATCACCTCGTGGTCGTCGTACACGAAGCCATGGCCCAGGGACGGGCCGTAGAGCAGGCCCACGCCGAGCACGAGCAGCCCCGGCGCCGCGAGATCACGGACCCTCACGGCGCTCGCAGCCCCTCGAGCAGCCGCCGCAGGGCGGGTGCGTTCTGCACCGCCGGGTCGAGGGCCAGGGCACGCTCCAGGGCCGCCCGCGCCTCGGCGCGGCGCCCGAGCTCGAGGAGCGCCACACCGCGACCCGCCCAGGCCTCCGCCGAAAGGGGAAGCCCGCGCAGGGCCACCTCGTAGTGGTGGAGCGCCGCTCCCGCGTCGCCCCGCTCGAGGGCGAGGTGACCCAGCGCCCGATGCACCTCGGGGTCCTGGGGCGCCTCCGCCCGCAGCCCTTCCAGGATCCGCCGCGCGCCCGTCGCGTCTCCCGACGCATCGGCGGCGGCGGCGCGGTTCAGGGCGATCTGGCGGTCCCCGGGTGCCAGGCGCTCGGCCTGGTCGAGCCACGCAAGCGCGCCGCGCGGGTCGTCCGCCTGGAGCCGCGCCGCCGCCAGGTTGATGGCGGCCCGCACGGAGGTCGGGTTCTTGCGCCAGGCATCGGTCCAGAGCCGCTCGTCGGACTCGAAGACCCGCGCGCGCTGCCAGGAGGCGGCGCCCAGCAGGCCCGCGGTCAGGGCCGCCGCCAGCAGCGCCGGGCGCGGAGCCAGCAGACGCGGGAGCGCGCCGGCCAGCCCCCAGGCCGTCGCAAAGACCACCCAGACGAGGTAGCGGTCGGCGAGCTCGCCCACGCGCGCCGCCCCGAGCGCCGCGACGACGAGGTGGGGCAGGCCGACCGCGAGCGGGACGGCCCAGGTGGAGCGTCGCGCCACCGCCACGACCGCGGCGGCTCCGGCCGCGGCGAGCACGAGGACGCCGAGGAGCGCATCCAGGGACGTGGGCGGCGGGGGCGCCAGGCTGAGCGTCGCCGGCCAGAGCACCCGTCGCATCCCCTGGCCCATGGCAGCGAGCAGCGCTCCGGGCGGCACCGGGCCGAGCAGCTCGGCCGAGACGTCGCCGAGCGCCGCGCGACGCAGGAGGGCGTACGCGGCGAGCGCGAGCCCCGGGGCGGCGTAGCGGGCGAGGAGCGCAGCGGGTTTCCAGGAAGCTCCGTGCAACCGGTCCAGGACCGGGAAGGCGACCCCGAAGCCGACGGCGCTCTCCTTGCCGAACAGGCCGAACGCGAGCGCGAGACCCGCCGCCGCGTGCCATCCGGAGGCCCGCGCGCTCGCTCTCCGCTCGAGCCCTGCCCGGTGCAGGAGCAGGGCCGCCAGACCCCCGGCCCCCGCCAGCAGCTCGCAGCGCGCCGAGATCCAGACGGCGGGCTCCGCGTTCAGCGGATGGGGAGCGAACAGCAACCCCGTCAGGAGCGTGCGCAGCGGATCCCGCGTCACCTCCCACACGAGGCGCAGGGCGAGGGCCACGACGAGCCCGTAGAGGGCGAGCTGCACCGCGTGCAGGGCCGGGGCGGAGAAGCCGAAGAGCGCGTGGTCCAGGGCGAACGAGCTCGTCATCACCGGGCGGTACCAGCTCGAGCCGGACCCGGCTCCCGCCCAGACCCCCGTACGCCAGAGCACCGGCAGGTTGCCGAGATCGCGCAGCAGGGGGTTCTCGAGCAGCTGTCGCGCGTCGTCGTGGACGAAGCCGGCGCCCAGGGCCGGCAGCAGCCCGACCAGACCCAGGCCCACGGGAAGCAGCAGGGCCGTCCGACGCCCCACGGGCGCCTCAGCGCGCGTAGTGGCGCAGGATGCGCGCGAGGGCGGCGAGGACGTCGTCCTGCTCGGCGTCGGTGAGCGACGGGTAGAGGGGCAGCGAGAGCAGCCGCTCGGAGGCGTCCGTGGCCACCGGCACCGCCTCGGGGGGCGTACCCAGCGTCTTGCGGAAGTGGGCGTGGAGCGGCAGGGCCCGGAAGTGGACGCCGACTCCGATGCCCTCGGCGTCGAGGGCCGCGAGCAGGCCGTCCCGATCGAGGGTCAGCGCCTCCCGCCGCAGCAGGATCGGAAACAGGTGCGCGGCGGTCTCGGCCCCCTCCGGCCCGTTCACCAGCTCCACGGCGTCCCACTCGGCCAGGGCCCGGCGGTAGCGGCGGTCGAGCTCGCGACGGCGCGCGTTCAGGACCGGGAGCCGCGCGAGCTGCACCGCCCCGAGCGCCGCCTGGAGATCGGTCAGGTTCGCCTTCCAGCCGGGCGACGTGGCCTCCCAGTGCACGTAGCCCGGGCCCGCGCGACGGCTGGCCTCCACGTCGATGCCGTGCAGCCGCTCCACGCGCACCTGCGACGCCACCGCGTCGTGGTCCGTGGTCACCATGCCGCCCTCGCCGGTGGTCAGGTTCTTGTTGGCGTAGAAGCTGAAGGAGGCCGCGTCGCCCAGCTGGCCGGCGGCGCGACCCCGGTAGCGGGCGCCCAGGGCGTGGGCGGCGTCCTCCAGCAGGAGCAGCCCCGCCGAGCGCGCCAGCGCCCGGAGCCCATCCATCTCGCAGGGCCAGCCGGCATAGTGCACCGCCAGCACGGCCCGCGTGCGGGGCGTCAGCGCCGCCCGCACCGCCTCCGGATCGAGGGTGAGCTGCCCGGGCAGCACGTCGGCCAGCACCGGCGTGGCCCCGGCGTGCAGCACCGCGTTGGCCGTGGCCGGGAAGGTCATGGGCGAGGTCACCACCTCGTCGCCGGGCCCGATCCCGAAGCCGCGCAGCACGAGGTGCAGGCCGGCGGTGCAGGAGGCCACGCCCACGGCGTGGCGCGCACCCACGAAGGCGGCGAAGGCCTCCTCGAAGGCGCGGGTGCGGGGACCCGTGGTGAGCCAGCCCGAGCGCAGCACGTCCACCACCGCCGCCTCCTCCTCGGGCCCGAGCGTGGGACGGAAGAAGGGCAGGAAGCTCGTGCGAACCGGAGTGCCGCCCGCCCGGGCCGGTCGCTCCCTCACCGGGCCCTCCGCTTCTCGTCCATGTTGCGCGCGGGTCCCGACCGCACCACCCAGGCCGGCGCCTCGCCCGCCACCTGACGGTAGACGCGCCCCAGATACTGGCCCAGCACGCCGGCGGCCAGGAAGATCGCCCCCACCGCGATCGTCACCAGCGCGGCGGCGCCCGGGAGCCAGCCCGCGGGCCGCAGCCCGAGGCACAGGACGAGGCCCGCGAAGCCCGCGGCGAACAGCCCGGCGCCGGTCACGCCGAGCAGCGCCAGGGGCAAGGTCGAGAAGCTCGTGACGAGATCCACGTTGATGCGCAGCAGGGAGCGCAGGTGGTAGCGCGACCGGCCGCTGCGCCGGGGATCGTGGCGCACCGTCACCTCGACCACCGGAAAGCCGAGCCACAGCGCCAGGGGGAAGATCGGCTTGCCGGGAGCCCAGAGCTGTCGCACGCGCTCCACCACGTGGCGCCGGTACGCCTTGAACTGCCCGCCGTAGTCCTGGATGTCGACGCCCGTCAGGCGCCGGGCCAGCCGGTGGATCACCCGGGAGCCGAGCCAGCGGGCGCGGCCCTCGTAGCGCCTCCCGCGCGCCCCGGTCGCCACGTCGGCCCCCTTGTCGAGAGCGTCCAGCAGCCGCGGGATCTCCTCGGGAGGGTTCTGGAGGTCGCCGTCCAGGGTCACGACCACGTCGCCGCGCGCCGCGAACATCCCGCAAGCCAGCGCCGCCGCCTGGCCGAAGTTGCGCGTGAGCTCGAAGACCCGGATGCGCGCGTCCTCCGCCTCCAGGCGGCGCAGCAGCGGACCGGTGCCGTCCGTGCTGCCGTCGTCCACGTAGACGATCTCGAACGGAACCTGGCGGGCGACCAGGGTGGCGCGCAGGCGCTCGCTCAGCTCCACCAGCGTCGCCGCCTCATTGCAGAGCGGGATCACCGCGGAGACGGCGGGCTCAGGCATCGTCACGCAGGCGCCCGGCGCGCAGCACCTGGCGGGCCCGCTCGGCGCCCGCGCACAGCAGCAGATCCAGGGCCGAGAGGTGGGAGAGGAAGGGGCCGTGGAGCTGGGGGTAGCGAGGGTGCAGGTAGTCGTGGAACACGACCCGCAGGCCTGCCGACTCGAACAGCGCCACGTCGAGGTAGGAACGCCCGGTGGCGCCCTCCAGGAGCTCGCTGGCTCCCAGCGCCTCCAGGTAGGCCCGGATGCGCCAGCTGGGGCCCGGCCGTTCCGGAAAGCGCTCGCGGTAGCGGGCCTCGAGACCGAGCTCCGAGGAGACCAGGATCGGCGTCGTCACGCCGAGCCGCCCCGCGAGGAAGCGGATCGTGGCCAGCGCGCTGCCGGCCAGGGTGTCCGGGGCCGCTCCGAGCGCGGTGGCCAGCTCGGCCAGTGTCGCCTCCACGTCCACGCCGTCCGCGTACAGGTGCCGCAGCGTGGCCCCGTGCTTGCGCCGCCAGGGCACCCGCGGATCGAGGGCGACCGCGTCGATCGGCGCACCGGAGCGCCCGCGGACCGGCAGCGTGAGCCACACCGGCCCGTACGGACCCTTCACGCGGTTGCGGCGCGTCCATCCCGAGGCGGTGTAGGGCAGCTCGTCGGCGACCAGGAAGGCGTCCACCCGACGCATCTGGTCGAAGTATCCCAGCCAGGGCAGGTATCCCGGCTGGATGCCGGCGATCCGGAGACCCACGGGGATATACTACAAGACATGCGCCGTCCCCGGCGGTTTCCCCGTCGCCTGAACGTGGAGCTCACCAACCACTGCAACCAGCGCTGTCGGCTGTGCCCGCGGCTCGGCTTCACGCGCCCCCTGGGCTTCCTGGACGAGGGCCTCTTCCGGCGCATCGCCCTGGAGTGCGCCGGCCATCCGACGGCCCTGTGGCTGCACTTCCTGGGCGAGTCCCTGCTGCACCCGGGCCTCGTGCCCATGATCCGCTTCGCCAAGCAGGCCGGCGTCGACCAGGTGGGCCTCTCCACCAACGCCGTATCCCTGCACGGCGAGCGCGCGGAGGCGCTGCTCACCTCGCGCCTCGATCGGCTCGAGTGCTCCATGGATGCCCTCGACCGCGCGACCTACCGGGCCCTGCGAGGCCGCGATCACTTCCAGCGGGTGGTCCGCAACGTGGAGGGCTTCCTGGCGCGCAAGCGCCAGCTCGGCCTCCGCAAGCCCGTCACCTCGATCCAGTTCATGCGCACCCCGGAGGCGGAGCGCTCCCTCGACGCGATCGTCGCGCGCTGGAAGCCCTTCCTGGCCGGAGACGACTTCGTGATGACCATCGAGCCGACGGGCTTCGACGGGGCCATTCCCACCCCCGCCCCTCCGCCCGCCCGCGACACCGCCCGCCGCCCGCCCTGTGGGTGGCTCTTCGAGGCCCTAGTGGTGCTGCAGGACGGCACCGTCACCATGTGCGGGACCGACTGGGACGCCCGGCTGCCGCTCGGCAACCTGCGCGACGCCAGCATCGAGGCAATCTGGAACGGGGCGGAGCTCGAGCGACGTCGCAAGGCGCACCGGGAAGGCCGCTTCGCGGAGCTCTCCCTGTGCCACCGCTGCGAGGACTGGCGCCTGGCGGACGGGAGCGGCTACCGCAACGTCCTGCGCTCGCAGGCGCCGTAGCGTCGACGGCCCGAACCCGGGGACCCTAGGACGCCCGCTTCAGCTCGTCGAACTCCAGGGGGGTCATTCCGGGTGCCGGGGCGGCGGCGTCCGCGTAGGCGCGCCCGATCACGCGCTTCATGTAGGCGCGCATGCGTACGGAGACGTCCAGCTCGTCCACGTACGAGAGGTTCTGCTTCAGGTAGTAGTGGCGTCCCGCCCGCACCAGGGGGGGGTCCTCGCGCTGATTCACGCGGTCACGCCACTGGAAGTAGGCCTGCCTCGCCCGCTCCCTCGGCACGCCGCACAGCTCGAGGGTCCGAATGCGCGTCTCGCGCTGTCGGGCGCCGTCCCGGGCATGCCGCCCGATGAAGAGCCCCGCCGCGAAGCGGGCGTAGGCCAGGCAGGCCAGGTTGCGGGCCGTGCGCGAGCGCATGGCCACCAGCGCCGCCTTGCCCGTGGCCCGGGACATCTGCATGTGCCGCGCCTCGTCGATGGCGTGGTTCTTGAGCAGCGTGCGAACCACCGGGTGCATCTTCGGCTCCGCGATCGTGCAGCGCTCCACCGTCTTCTGGTTCACGTTCAGCGGGAAGCGGGTGAAGTAGTAGAAGAGGAAGTCGCGCCGCAGCCACCCCAGCAGGGAGTGGGCCATCACGAAGCGCGCGGCCAGCTCGAGGGAGGGGTTGGCAGCGCGCAGGTCGTCGAAGGCGAGACCGTAGTGAGACAGGATCTTGCGGATCACGATCAGGAACGACTCGATGTGCGTGGTCTCCTCCACCACCTCCCGGGCCATGTAGAGGGCCACGTCCGGATCGGACTGGATCAGCGTGCGCAGGGCAGCCTCGTAGTTGAGGACGTTCGTCGCAGCCTCGGCCACGGCGGTGGAGAAATAGCTCTGGCAGAAGCTCAGACGGTTGAGCCGCAGGCGCTGCTCGGGCGCCATGGCCTCCCAGACCGGCTCGCCGTGGAACCAGGTCATCTCCAGCGGAAAGAAGTGGTGGTCCTCCATGTGGTCGGGGTCGAAGCTCTGCGCCACGTCGAGGAAGTGCGCGCGCATGTGCGGCGCGTCCTTGTCGCTCACCCTCTGCAGTCTGCGCACGAATTCGAAGCCCGTGGGCATCGACCGTCTCCTCGCCCCGGGAAGACGCTGTATGGTATCACGCGGGCCGACGCGCGAGAGCCGCCAGGTTGGGAGCGAGCTGCAACCGCCCGCGGCTCACGGCGGCGGCGGCTCGCCCCGCGGCGTAGGCGCACCCGTCCACCACGGCGTTGAACGCCGTTCCCCGTCGCGGCATGGGGTCCGGAAGCAGGCACACCTCCGCGAAGCCCACCTGCTCCAACGCCCGCCGCAGGGTGCCGCCGGAGAAGCCGAACAGGTGGCCCGGGGGATCGATCACGTGGAAGAGGTTCGCCTCGTCCATGATCTCGCGACGCAGCGCCCGCACCAGGGTCCGCACCGGCCCGAGGCCCTCCAGGCGACGGGCCAGGAAGAAGAGGGCCAGGAGCTGGACGTTCGGGACCCGCACCAGCAACCAGCCGCCGGGCCGCAGCGCGCGATGGGCGAGCGCGAGCACGCCCACGGGATCCCCCACGTGCTCCAGCACCGAGAAGGCCGTGACCGCACCGAAGTGGCGCTCCGGCAGCTCCACCTGGGGCGCGCGGCCGGCGTAGCAGGCGATGTTCTTCTCGCGCAGCCGTCGGCTCGCCGCCTCCGACGGCTCCACGGCGGCCACCTCCCAGCCGCGCTCCCGCATCCGCTCCAGAAAGTGGCCGAAGCCCGTCCCCAGGTCCAGGACCCGCCGCGGCGCCCCGACGCGAGCCTCCAGGCGAAGCGCATCGCGTTGGAAGAGGGGCTCCATGAGCCGCTGCCAGTGCGGCTCGCTCTCCTCCGGGAAATAGTCGGCGTAGAAGCGGACCAGCTCCTCGGGCGTGGGACGGGGCGTCACGTACACGAGGCTGCAGCCCCGGCAGCGGACGACCCCGAGGCCGTTCTCCGTGGCAAGGGCCCGGCTCTCCCGGGCACCGCACAGATTGCACGGGACGGATACGAGACGCCGACCCTCCGGCGACCAGGTCCGGCGCTCGATTTGGGTCACGCGCCGCGCCAGTGGCCCGGGCGCGGCAGGGCCAGAGGGCCGCGGAACACGAGGCCGAGGGCCCGGTGGACGGGCCCGACCCCCCGGCGCGGCAGGCGCGAGAGCAGCCCGAAGCGGGTCTCGAGCCAGCGCAGGGCGATGGCTGCGCGCACCTCGCCGCAGATGCGGCGACGCTGCGGCCAGTACTCGGGCTTCATCACGTCCACCACCAGGACGACGCGGAGCGCGTCCGTCGCGTTCCAGGCGGAGTGCTCGTGGGCGTCGCAGAAGGCGAAGGCCCTCCCCTCCCTCCAGCCGCGCCGCTCGCCGCCGACCTGGATGCCGCAGTCGTCCACGTCTCCGGGGACGATGAGTCCGAGATGGGTGCGCTGAACCGTGTTCGAATCGCCCGCATGGGGCGGGATGCGGCTGTGCGGCTCGAGCACGTTCACGAAGGCGGAGGACACGCGCGGGATCGAAGCGAGCACCCGCATGGTGATCGGAAAACGGCGCATGTTGCGGGGACGCGGACGCAGATAGGTCTGGAAGTTCACGCTCCGCCAGCCCGTCACGTGGAATCCGTAGGGGTCGAAGTTCGGGCGGAACGGGTCCGGCCCCCGCAGCTGCGCCTCCACCTCCCAGCGGATCTCCTTCCAGCCGGCCTCGAGGGTCGCGATCCAGGGGCACGTCTCCGGCGGGTAGAAGCGCGGCTCCCGACCCCGGTACGGGCCGTAGATCGGGTGGAAGGCAGGCTCCGGCGACGGAGCGGGTCCAGGCATGCCTCGCCAGGTTACCCCGGAGCGCCCCGCTGCAGCGAAGCGTGGGCTCCCGGGAGGCATCCCTGGGCCGTCCACTGGGACGCTGGAAGAGCCGGCGTCCAGCCCGCGCCCGCGGGCGACGCGGCCAGGACGCGCGAGATGCCGGCGGCGTCCCGGATCTCGTAGAGCGCCGCGCCCGGCCAGCGGGCGCACACGCGGCCGGCGACGTCGGCGTCGTGCTGCAGGGCCGGACTCCAGAGGAAGAGCCGGGTGGGCGACTCGGGCGCGGCGTCCAGGCTCGCCGGTCCCTCCCAGGCCGCCACCGGAAGCGGCGTGGCCGGGACCTGGCTCGCGATGCGTCTCGCATGCAGCCAGCGCAGGTCGGCGCCCGGCGGACCACCGTGGTAGGGCGCGTCGGCGTGGGCCAGCAGGACGGCGTCTGCGGGAGCGCCGTCCAGGGCGCGCAGGGCGAGCCCCAGCCAGGAACGGGCCAGGATGCGGGGGTTCACCGCATCGAAGAGCGCGGTGCCGCCCGCCGCCACCAGGACCACCGTCACGACCGCGAGCGTGGCGGGACGCACCCGCGGCAGGGCGTGGCGACGCAAGGCCTCCAGGCCCACCACCGCCAGCAGCGCCAGGGGCACCGGAGTCACGAAGAGCCGGGTGAGGGAGGGGCGGTCGTAGCTCGAAAGCGCCCCGGGCAGCAGAGCGGCCAGGAACGCGGCGAGCAGCAGCCCCTGCGGGCCGCGTCGCGCGTGCCGCACGCACACCGCCAGGCCGGCGGCGGCGAGGGCAGCGCCCAGGGGATCGAAGAGCGCGTCGCCCCACAGGCGCAGGGGTGTGCGCGGAATGGCGAACGGCGCCAGCGCTGTGCCAAGGACGAGATCGCGCAGCAAAGGCTCGCCCGCACCCCAGAAGCGCAGGGCGTCGGCGGGGGGGAGCTGACCGAGGGCCGCGAGCTCGAGCCCGGACCACAGGCCCCCGCTGAAGACGTAGACGTCCGCCGTGGACCGGAGCCCCGCCAGCACGGCGGGAAGGGCCGGCAGCACCGCGGCCACCAGCGAGAGGCAGGCGGTGGCGAAGACGATTGCCGACGGCCGCGGCCGGCGCAGGCTGGATGCCAGGGCGGCGAGGCCCACCGCTGCGGCAACCGGCGCGATGGGCGGCATCAGGATCGCCGTGCCTCCCAGGCCGCCGAGCGCCGCCAGGGCGGCGGGCGAGCGTCGTCGGTGGTGCGCCTCGAGCAGCAGCAGGAGCGCCACCGCGACCAACGGCCCCAGGAAGAAGGGCGAGGGGTTGAGCGGCAGGAACAGCACGAAGGGAGAGAACAGGAACACGGCGCTGGCCACGGGGGCGGCGGTCGCTCCGACCAGTCGCGCCGCCAGGCGCCCCACCCCCAGCCCGGCCACGGCGGTCCACATCAGGTGCAGGACCTGGAGACGCGCGAAGCTCGGGGCCACCCGCTCGGCGCCGAACAGCGGGACGCCCTGGAAGAAGAGGTAGGTGCCCGGGAAGCCGGGCAGGAAGCCCTGGGTCAGCAGGTTGGCGGACCCGGTCGCGGCGGCCACCACGTATTCGAAGCCGAACCAGGTGTCGACCACGTCTGCCGCCTCGGGTGCGTGGACCGCGAGCACTCCACGCCACACCGCCCAGATCGCCACCAGTGGCAGCGTCCAGGCCAGCTCGCCCCCGTGCTCCCGCCGGGCGCCGCCCGGACGGCGGGCGGCCAGCAGGATCAGCGCCGGTACCGCCAGCGTCAGCACGTAGAGCAGCTGGCCTGCCCGATCCAGCCGAGCGGCCCACAGGCTCGCCATCGCGTGCCCCGTCGCCACGCCGAGGGCGACCGCAGGCGCTTGAGCCCAGCGCAGGGGGGACGGGCTCGGGGCGCCCAGCGGGAGCAGCACGGTGCGTCGCACCAGCAGGGCGACCGCGGCGGCCCCGACGGCCAGGGCGAACAGGCGGCCCCCCACCCAGCCCTCCGGCACGCCCGGGAGGACCCGTGCCAGCCAGGGAGCGTCGGGCGCCACGGGCGCGGGAGCCACGGCCGCGGGGGGGGCCAGGAGCGGAATCGCGTAGGCCGCCAACGCGATCCCGGCGAGCAGCCACAGCCCTCGACGCACGCGACCCCCCGTCCTCACAGGATGCGGCCGAGCATACCGGCGCCGCGAAGCATCGGGCTATGCTGGTGCGCCGGGGCAGAGGCGGACGGGCGCATCGGCGGACGGAACCAGCGTGGAAGAGTCCCAGGCCTCCCGGCGCGCATCCCGACGGCCCGTGCCCGCCGCGCCGCGCCCGCGCACCCTGCTCGTCACCGGCGGCGCCGGCTTCATGGGCTCCCGCTTCGTGACCCACCACCTGGCGACGCGACCCGACGACCGGGTGATCGTGCTGGACGCCCTGACCTACGCCGGCCGCATCGAGACGCTTCCCACCGAGGTGCGCGACTCCGAGCGCTTCGAGTTCGTGCACGGCAACGTACGCAGCCCGCTGGTGGTGGAGGAGCTGCTGGAACGGGCGGACGCCGTGGTGCACTTCGCCGCCGAGACCCACGTCCCGCGCAGCCTCTCCGACGATACGATCTTCCTCGAGACCGACGTGCTGGGGACCCAGACGCTGGCCGCGGCCGCGGTGCGTCGGGGCGGCATCGAGCGCTTCGTCCACATCTCGACCTCCGAGGTGTACGGCTCGGCCATCACGGCCGCCATCGACGAGACGCATCCCCTGCTCCCCCGCACGCCCTACGCCGCGGCCAAGTGCGGGGCGGACCGCCTGGTCCACGCCTACGCCTGCACCTGGGACCTGCCGGTGGTGCTGCTGCGGCCCTTCAACAACTACGGGCCGGCCCAGCACCTGGAGAAGCTGGTTCCCCGCCTGGTGACCAGCGCCCTGCTGGGCGAGCCGCTCACGATCCACGGTGACGGCAAGGCCGCCCGCGACTGGGTGCACGTGAGCGACACCTGCCGCGCGGTGGAGGCGGTGCTCGACGCCCCTCTCGAAGAGGTCCGGGGCGAGGTCTTCAACGTGGGCACGGGCACGATGACCGACGTGCTCAGCCTGGCCCGCCGGGTGCTCCAGCTCACCGGGGGCTCCGAGCGCCAGCTGCTCCACACCCCGGACCGTCCCGGCCAGGTGGAGCACCAGTGCTGCGCGCCGGACAAGGCCGCCTCGCGCCTCGGCTTCCGGGCCCGGGTGGATCTCGCTCGCGGCCTGGAGCAGACGGTGGCCTGGTACGCGGCGCACCGCGATTGGTGGGAGGGACTGCGCTGGATGCGATCCGTGCCCGTGGTCGGAAAGGACGGCAGCATCCGGCGCTGGTGACGAGACGCCTGCCCCCGGGATCAGGCGCGGCGGCGGCGGGCCAGGGCGAGGAGCGCCAGAAGCGGCGCCAGCTCGAAGCCGAGGCCACAGCCCGAGGCCGCCTCGAGATTCCGCCAGGACACCGTGCACTGGGGGTCCGGGGGGCTGCCATCCCAATCGCTTCCGCCATCTCCGTCGTTGTCAATCCCGTCGTCGCATTGGGGATCCTCGCGGAGCGAGCCGGGCGCCTGGCAACCGGGATCGTCGCCGAAGTCCACGGCTCCGTCGCCGTCGTTGTCCACGCCGTCGTCGCAGGCCGGCGGCTCCACGAACTCGAGCACCTGGTCCGGGGCCACCTGGCTCTGCTCCTGCACGACGCCGGTGCGCGGCCAGGTGACGCGCACCTTCCACACGCTGCCCGGCAGGTCGCCGAGCCCGAAGTGGGCCACCCGTTCGCTCTGGCCCAGGAAGTGGGTGGACGCCCCGACCTCTCGCACCTGGAGCGGCCCGCCGGGCGACGCCTCCACCTGGACGCGCGCCCCGATGCCCTCGGCGTTCGAGCCGGTGCCCCGCACCCGCACGCGCAGCCAGCGCTTCGCGTTGCCGCCCTCGTTGCGGTACAGCACCGGCGCGTCCGCGTTGTTCACCACGAAGAGGTCGAGGTCACCGTCCTCGTCGTAGTCGAAGACGAGCAGCCCCTTGCCGTGGCGATCGTCCGTGAGGCCCACGGCGGCCGCCTGCTCGGGCATCGCCCCGGGACCGTCGTTGCGCCAGAAGCGCAGCGGGAACGGACCCGTGCCCCCGTAGGGGCCCACGAACTGGACGCCCTGGGTCATCACCAGGTCCAGGTCCCCGTCGTTGTCGAAGTCGAAGAAGGCGGAGCCCCAGCCGACCTCGAAGCTGGCTCCGACCGGACCCCCGAACCGCACGCCCGCCGCGTCGGTCTGGTCCGAGAAGCTGCGGTTGCCCTCGTTGCGGTACAGGCGATGGCCGCTGCACGCCACGGGTCGGACCGTGCAGTAGATGGAGCTCACGAACCAGTCCAGATCACCGTCGCCGTCCTGGTCCCCGAAGGTGGAACCCATGCCGTTCTCGTCCGTGCCGACGCCCGCGGCGACCGTGCCCTCGGTGAAGGTTCCGTCTGCGTCGTTCCAGAACAGCCGACTCGTGCCTCCATCGGCGACCACCGCCAGGTCCGACCAGCCATCTCCATCCAGATCCGCGAAGGCGGGCGCCCAGGAGAGCTCGCCGCCCAGGGGCAGCGAGCCGGCCAGGGAGACGCCGGCGACAGCGGTGCGGTCCTCGAAGAAGCCCGGCGCCGGGTTGCCGCGGTTGCGCAGCAGGCGGGCGTGGGAGGGAGCCGTCGGCACCAGGAAGCCGGGCATGCGCCACTCGCTGGTGAAGAGGTCCAGCCAGCCGTCCCGGTCGTAGTCGCCGACGGCCACGCTGAAGCCCGCGTGCTGCTGTCCCGTGGCCACCGCCGCTCCCCGGGCCAGGCCCTGCTCCGCGAAGACACCCGTCCCGTCGTTGATGAAGAGGTGGTGTCGCGCGTCGCCGAGGGTGGTGACATAGAGATCCGGATCGCCATCGTTGTCCACGTCGGCGAAGACCGCGCCGTTGGACGGGAGTGCGAAGGAGGCGAGCCCCGAGGCGGCGCTCGCGTCCTCGAAGGTCCCGTCGCCCCGGTTGCGGAACAGGAGGTCGTGGGCGTCCAGGCGGGTCACGTAGAGATCGACGTGACCGTCCCCGTCCACGTCCGCCACCGCCGCGCCGCCGCTGAAACGCTCCGGCATGCAGCGCCACTCCGCCACTTCCGCCGGATCGAGCTCCGGAGGCAGCGGGTCCACCGGTGCGATGCGGCAGCTGGCGGGATCCTCGTTGCCCACCTGCTGTACGTAGGCCGGGAGCGCGGAGGCGGTCACGTCGCTGAAGGTCGCGGCGGCGCCGACGGCCGGCGCGGCGAGCAGCCCGGACAGCAGCCCGAGCCTCGGGAGGTAAAGACGGGAGCTGCCCATGACCGGCGACCGGGTCCGAGCTCACCGGCGCGGGCGCCGGTACTCCAGATACAGCCGCGCGCAGCGCCCACCGGAGCCAGGCGCCAGCTCGGCCACGCCCAGCAGGAGATGCGGGCTCGCGATGGGAACGCGCAGGGTGACGGACAGCGGCTCCGGGCCTTCGGGCCATGCGGCCCGGCCCGCCCAGCGCCAGCGGCGCGCCGGCTCCAGGCGCTCCAGGCCGAGCGCCTCCCCCAGCGCGCCGCGGACCCCATCCTCGCAGCCGTCCGCGGGCACCTCGAAGCGCAGGGGGGGGATCACCGAACGCGAGAGGAACGGCGTCACGTGGAAGATCGTCTCGTTGCCAAAGTGCACCAAGCCGTCCTGCTCGAACACGTTCTGGCTCTGGAGGTTGTCCAGGCGCGCGCCCTCCTCCTCCCGCAGGCCGGCCTCGCTCGCATGCAGGTGGATCCAGTCCCGCATGGGCGCGAACAAGCCGCGGCTGCGGTGCTCGGGCGCGATCCCCAGCAGGTTGGTGTGCAGCGTCCCGTCGGACGCCGTCATCACGATGAAGCCGACCCACTGCCCCTGGTACCGGACGAGCCATTGGGAGCGACCCGGCTCCCGACTGCCCAGGAAGAAGTCCACCAGGCAGTCGAGCTCCTCCTTCTTGGAGAAGAGGGCCGCCAGCCACGGGGTCTTGTAGTAGCCGATGGGGTCGTCCTGGAAGCAGCGGCGCACCACGGGCTCGAGGCCGGACGCCCGGGCCTCGTCCACCGCCACGAACTCGAGATCCTCCGGGTGCGCGTAGCGCGCCCGGTACGGCCGGTCCCGGTAGTCGAAGCGGTAGCGGAGGATCCCGCCGGCGTAGAAGTACGGAACCCCGATCTCCTCCAGGGCGGCGACCCCTCCGTCCGCACACCCGTCGGCGCGGATCTTGAGGCGGCAGAGGTCGAAGTCGCCCTCTTGGAGGGCCTCGCTGAAGGGCTCCGGGTCGAGTCGGTCCGTGGTCAGATGGCCCACGCGGAGACCCAGCACCCGGGTCTCCACCGCCGAGAGCTTGATGGGAGGGATCGGGGTCACGTAGGATGTTTCCCGGGTCAGGAGGTGATGTGTCCGCGGAATCGAGTATCGCATCGCGGTATCGGGCGATCAAGGCGACGCCGGACCTGCTGCCGCAGGCCACGCTCCGCGAGCTGATGCAGCGCCGTCCGCTGCGCGCGACGGTTGCCATCGCCGGCGAGTGGCTCGGCCTCGGCCTGGCCGTGGCCCTCTACGAGGTGGTCTCCTGGCCCGGGCTGTATCCGCTGCTGGTGGCGTGGATCGGAGCCCGCATGCTCGGCCTCTGGGTGCTCGCCCACGACGGTCTCCATCACCTGCTGTTTCGGAACCGGCGACTCAACGACGCAGTCACCCGGACCCTGCTCGCCTGGCCGCTGTTCGTGAGCCTGTCCGAGTTCCGTCGCGTGCATCTCGAGCACCACCGGCATCTCAAGACGCCCCGCGATCCGGAGACGGCGCTCGCCGAGTTCCCGGATTTCCGGTTCCCGCACAGCCGCGCCCACCTGCTCGGCATCCTGCTGATGGATCTCTCGGGCATCAACTTCGTACGCTTCTTCGTGAAGAAGCGCTATCGGGCCCTGCGCCACCTGGCCGGCTCCCCGTCCCACGGACGGCGCGGCTGGCCTCGCCCCGGCAAGCTCGCCTACTACGGGGGAGCGCTCGGGCTGGTGGCGGCGTGGGGACTCTGGAGGGAGCTCGCCCTCTTCTGGCTGGTCCCGTACGCCACCTGGTACACCCTGGTCCTGCGCCTGCGGCTCATGGCAGAGCACCTGCACCTGCCGGAGTCCGATCACCTCCAGACCCGCACCATCCTGCCCTGTGCCCTGGAGCGCTGGTTCTTCGTGCCGCACCACGTGAGCTACCACGCCGAGCACCACCTGTATCCGGGCGTCCCGTGCTACCGGCTGCCCCGCCTGCATGGGCTCCTGCGCCAGCACGGGGAATTCGCGGAGCGGGCGCCGCTGCGACGCGGCTACCTGAGGACCCTGGGCGAGTTCGCCCGGGCGGAAGTCGCTGCGGACTCGCCCTCGGAGCCGTCGCGCAGCTGGTAGAAGGGGATCCCCTGCCCGATCTGGTAGAGGCGCTGCGCGTACTCGCCGATCAGGCACAGCAGACCGGCCAGGACGCTGCCCACGACGAGAACCAGGCCGCCCAGGGCCGCGCCCGGGGAGCCGGCGACGAGGCCCACCCCGAGGAGCGCGAGGCCGACGACCCCCACACCTCCCGCTCCCACGCCGATGCGCAGGAAGGGGCGGCGGGCCGTCAACAAGTAGTAGTCCGTGGCGACGGCGAAGAGCGTGAAGAAGGAGTGGCCGCCGGAGCGATCCTTGGGGCGGTGCCGGATCGGGACCTCCCCCACGGAGCGCGCGCGCTGGAGCAGTAGCGGCGTGATGAGTCGCCGGTGCTCGCCCTCCGCAGCCAGATCCTTCACGATCCAGGACTCCATGGCGCGCATGCCGCAGCCCACGTCGCGCACCGACGTCCCCGTCACGCGGCGCACGTAGCGATTCAGGAGCCACGAGGGAATGCGCCGCGCGAGCCACGGGTCCCGGCGGCCCTCGCGCACGCCGCACGCCAGATCGTGGCCCCGATCCAGCGCCGCCAGCAGGGCGGGCAGGTCCTCGGGCAGGTTCTCCAGATCCGCGTCCAGACACGCCACCCGCTTGCCGCGCGCCAGGTCGAAGCCCGCGCAGATGGCCGCCTGGCTGCCGAAGTTGCGCGTCAGCGCGTGGGCGCGGATGCGCGGGTCCGCGGCGGCGCGTTGCGCCAGCCGCTCGAAGCTCTTGTCGCGGGAGCCGTCGTCCACGAAGACCAGCTCGAAGGAGAGCGGCAGCGGCTCGAGGACCGCCATCAGGCGATCGATGAGCTCGTCGAGGGTGGCCCGGTTCTCGTATACCGGGACGACCACGGAGAGGTCGCAGCTCACGGAAACACCGCCTGCAGCGCGAACACGAAGTGCAGCCCCTCCGGCGGAGCCCCCCGCCGCACGCGGGTCACGGCGAGCCGGTCCGATGCCAGCAGCACCTGCCAGGGCAGGCGCCGTTCGAACAGGTCCTTCCAGTCCCCGTCGCGCACGCGCAGGCCGTAAGGGGCCCCGGCGTCGCCCCGCTTGGCCGGCTCCTCCGGGTGGCGGAAGTCCAGGGTCCAGACGCCCGCATCCTCCCCCGTCACCTGGAACAGGACCGGCTGGCCCACGTAGGCGGCCACGGCAGGCGCCTCCCGCAGGCGTCGCGGGAGGTCGCGCCGGAAGGTGTCCTCGGTGGAGGGGCGGCCGGCGGGGCACCAGCGCTCGCCCGTGGCGAGCCAGCGGTGCAGGTAGTCGTGGGCGACCGCAGGCGCCGGCGTCCCCGACAGGACACCACGCTCGATCCCCCCCTCTCGCGACCAGGCGTCGCCCGGTCGCAGGTCCAGGAAGCGCACCTCCGGCGCCTCGCGCGCCAGGGCGGCCCGCAGGTGCTCGGCGTTGCGTCGGATCACCTTGCGCGTGACGTCCGCCCCGTGCGGTCCGCGCCAGCGCATGTTCGAAGCGGCCCCGAAGGCGGCCCCGGCGCCGAGCTGGCGCGCCGCGCGCGCCGCGCCCTGGGGCCCGTGCTCTGCCGGCTTGAAGGAGGGCAGCGCCAGCAGCGCGGGCTGGTCGAAGGAGTTGTGGGAGAAGGCGCCGACGTCCACGGGGCCCAGGCGCCGGGCGATCTCGGCCATCACCTCCGGCGGCTGGGGCGCATCCGCCCCGTCGAAGAAGCGACCGCTCGGACCCTCGATCACGTAGGCACACTCGTCGAGGACGCCCGGGGAGGGCGTCGGCACGATGCGCACCCGGCCGATCTCGAAGGGCTCGAAGTCGTGGCGCGCGTGCAGGTTGGTGAAGCCGAGCCGTCGCAGGTTCGTGTCGAGCTCGGTGAAGCGGACCGGGGGATGCACGACCGGGATGGTGCGGTCGGGAAGCGCGCCCAGGGTCGGCGCGTTGAAGTGATCCAGGTGGCCGTGGGTGAGCGCGATGGCATCCAGGGCGGGCAGGTCGCCGGGACCCAGCGCCAGCGGCGGATCGTGCTCCGCCAGGCCCTCGAAGACGGGATCGGTCAGCCACGGATCGGTGAGGATCCGCAAGCCGTCCACTTCCACCAGGTGACAGGCCTGGCCGAGGAAGATCACGCGCACGTGGCCAGTATACGCTGGCGCCTCCCGGAGCGGGCGCGGCCCGTTGCCACCCGGACGCGGCGCGCGGTATGCATGACCGCGCGCGGCGCGCGGGGCGCAGCGATTGGACGGAGGCGGGATCCTCGAGCGTGGATGCACTCGCCCTGCTCGGGTCGCTGTGGGCCCTCGCGGCGGGGGTGCTCGCTCCCGGCTGGCTCCTGGCGCGGGGGCTCGCCCTGGGTCGCGACGCACTGGAGCGCTTCGTGCTCGCGGCGGCGCTGGGGCGCCTGGCCCTGGCCGCCGTGACCCTGCTGGCCACGTCCACGTTCGGAGCTCGAGCGCTCCACCTCTGGGCGGTCGCTGCCGCGCTGGGCTTCGCCGCAACGGGGCTCCTGGGCCGCCGGCGCCAACCGCCCCGGTCGGACGGGCGGAGCGCGCTTCCCATCCTGCCGGTCGCGCTGACCCTCGTGGCGGCCGGGCTCCTGGTGCACGCGTTCGTGGGGCGCTCGGGGCTCGCGCAGGGCGGGCAGATCGCCTTCTTCGGGCGCGATACCAGCAACGACCCCCTGGTCTACGTGGCCATGGCCTTCGGGCTGCACGCCACGGGGCTCCCCCTCACCAACCCGTTCGCCGCGGGGCTCCCGGTCACGACGAGCTACGCCCCCTACGGCGTCCTGGCGGGGCTGCACGAGATCGGCGCGGTTCCCATGCTCGATCTCGCGTTGCGGGTCCTCCCGTGCTTCGACGTGGCCACCCTCGGTCTCGGCGCCGCGGCGTTGCTGCGCGCGCTCGGGGCTCCCCGCCTCGCCTGGACGGCGGCGCCCGTGCTGCTGCTGCTGGGAGGGGATGCGGGCCCCTGGCTGGAGGCGCTCGGTCCGCGCCTCGGCCTGGACGTGGCGCACCTGGACACCTGGGCCTTCTTCGGACCCTACTTCCTCGCCTTCAATCCGATCGCGGCCGCCCTGCAGACGCTCCTCGCCGGCCTGCTGCTGCTGGTGGGCCGTACGTCCGGCCCGCGGCGGGCCGCGCTCGGCGCGGGGCTGCTGTTCGCCGGGCTCTTCGAGCTCAAGCTCTTCCTGTGGGCGCCGGCCCTGGCGGCCCTGGTGGCGGTGGCGTGGCTGTGCCCGCCGCCGGGCACGGCGCTGCGGCTGCGCTGGGCGGCGGGGGTGGCGGTCGTCGCCTCGCTGCCCTCGCTGGTGGAGAAGGCGCTCTGGGCCCGCGCCCTGCGGGAGGAGCACGCAACCGGCTTCGCCGCCTGTGTCGGCTGCCTGCCCCGCTACCTGATGAACGCCGCCCTCGGGAGCCACGACCTCTCCCCCGCGCTCTTCCGCACCTTCCGCCTCGGGGACGTGCTCTCGGCGGGCTTCCTCTTCGATGCGGCGCGCGCCGGCCTGGTGGTCGGTGCCATCGCGCTCGGGGCACGCTGGCTCGCCGTGCCGACCCTGGTGCGGCTGGCGCGTGGCTCCGAGTCGCCCGGGCGCGCCCTCCTGGCCCGCTGGCTGGGCGTGGGCTCGGGAACCGGTCTCCTGCTGGCCGGGGGCGTCGGCGTCGAGCCGCATCCCCTGAACGCGGCCCAGTTCGCCTGGATCGCCAGCTTCGGCCTGTGGCTGGCCGTGGCCCTGGCGGTCGCGGACTGGGCCCAGCGCGGACGCTGGCTCCCGCTCGGCCTGGTGGCCGCCCTGGCGCTGCCCGGCTCCCTCGACGCGCTGGTGCGCCTCGGCTGGAGGGCCCCTCCCTACCTGATCGTCAACACCGGCGAGGCGGCGCTGATGGACGAGCTGGCCCGCCGGACGAACCCGACCGACGTGGTCTTCGAGCCCTCCATGATCGATCACCCGGATCGTCCCTCGCCGGTGGCCTGGCTGGCGGGCCGACCCGTCTACCTGAGCCTGCTCTCGGCGGTCCTCTCCGTGCCGGACCGGGAGCGGGAGCGGCGCTTCGCGGACTTGCTGGCGGTCTTCGTGGGCGGGGGTCGCGAGGAGGCGATGCGAGCCCTGCGCGCCAGCGGTGCGAGCTGGCTGCTGGTGCCGCTCGGCCGCTGGCTGCCCTTCGAGCCGGGCGACGAGCTGGAGGTGGCCCTGCGGCATCCGGCCGGCACCCTGTACCGGCTGGTGGCCGACCGGCGCCCGGCCCGATCTGCCGCTCGCGACGGCGGCGGCGCGTCGAAATCCGACCTAGAGCCGGACCCCGTGCAGCCAGAGGAAGCACAAGGCGTCCATGGTCACCGCCACCAGCCAGTGGGCGGCGAAGGCAGGCAGGAAGGAGCGACTGCGCCAGGCCACCCAGCCGAACAGCAGGCCGCCCCAGGCCGCCTCCAGCAGCTCGAGGCGTGGCTTGTCGGCGTGCAGCAGGACGTAGAAGGCCAGCACCCCGAGCAGGGCCCGCGCCAGACCGAAGCGCCGCGTCAGGGGAAGCAGCAGGAAGCCGCGCCAGCAGAACTCGAGGGCGAAGAGCTGCGGCCCATGGTGGAGCCCCCAGAGGAAGGCGAGGCCGATGGCATGCTCCCGCGCCGGAGGAAAGACCGGAGAGGGATAGAAGGCCTGGAACTCGGGCTGCAGGGAGAGCCCGAACACCAGGGGCAGCAGACCCAGGTAGGCGATGCCCGCGCCGGTGAAGAGCTCGCCCCAGCCCGGCCAGCGCCACCCGTAGTCCGACAGCGGGCGGCCCAGCACGAAGCGGATCAGCAGCAGGGGCGCCACCAGGAGCGGCAGCACGTCGCCGCCCAGGATCACACCCACGCTGCCCAGGGAAAGTTGAGGTGGAAGCTTCCAGACCGTGTAGAAGATGCTGTACAGATTGAGGAAAGTTGCCGCGGAAACCAGGACGCCGAGGCGCTCCCGCACCGGGCGGCTCAGATGAAGTACATGTGGGAGTCCGCGTGCGCCCGCGGGATCCCGGCCCGCGCCGCCTCGCGGCACAGCCCCTCGAGGGTCGTGTCGGCCAGGGCCCCCGCGAAGCGCGCCGCGAGCCGCGACCACAGGAAGGCGGGCCGGTAGGGGCCGGACCCCCGGGCCCGCGGCGCCAGCCAGCGCTCGGCGGGGCCCTCGATCGCCTCCACCACGTCGCGCAGCGTGATCTCGCCCGCCGGACGCGCCAGGACGTAGCCCCCGCCCGGCCCCCGCTTGCCCTCCACGAGCTTGGCGCGCCGCAGGCGCTGGAAGATCTGCTCCAGATAGCGGGAGGGGATGGCCTGGCGCTCGCCCACGACGCGGACCTGGATCGGCTCGCCGTGTCCGTTGTAGGCGAGGTCGAACAGCCCGCAGATTGCATATTGAACCTGGAGGGAGAGCCGCATGGCCGGGGCGAGCATGCAGAGGCCGCCTGGCGGCGTCAAGCGAGGCAAGCGCAGCGGCCCCCGTGACCGCCGCGCCCTTGAAGCATCCGGGCGGGCCGGGATATCCTGCCGCTGCCCCCGAACGCTCGTCTCACGTCCCCGAGCCGACGGACGGCACCACCGTGGACCCTCTCCCGCCGGAGTTCCTCCGCGCGGGGCGGTGGTGCGTGCGTCGGCGGAGGGACGACGCACGTGGCCGACGTCGCCGCCTTCCTGGCGGCCCTGAAGGAAAGCGCTCCGCTCCGAGAGGCGCTGCGACACCACGAGATCCTGGGCACGCAGCGCGGGCGCCATGCGCCGGCGCTCCCCGCCGGCTACGAGGCTCTGGCCCCGCTCCTCGCCCGGCGAGGCATCCGCGCCCTCTACGCCCATCAGGCCCGGGCCCTGGAGGGCCTGGCCGCCGGACGCGATCTGGTGCTCGCCACGCCCACCGCGAGCGGCAAGACGCTGGTCTACAACGCACCGGTGCTGCGCCGCCTGCTGGTGGAGCCCGACGCCCGGGCGCTCTACCTGTTTCCGCTGAAGGCCCTCTCCCAGGACCAACGCAAGCGGCTGCGGGAGGATCTCGAAGCCCTCGGCGCCGATCCCGAGGCGGTGCAGATCTACGACGGCGATACGCCCGAGGCCCGTCGGCGCCGCATCCGCAGGGCGCCGCCCCGCGTGCTGGTGACGACCCCCGACATGCTGCATCGCGGGATCCTGCCCCACCACGGCAGCTGGCGCGCGCTCTTCACGAACCTGCACACGGTGGTGGTGGACGAGCTGCACGCCTACCGAGGCATCTTCGGCGCCCACATGGCCCAGGTGATGCGCAGGCTGTTGCGCGTGGCAGCGTACCACGGGGCCCGACCGCAGCTCGTGGCCGCCTCGGCCACGGTGGCGAACCCGGGGGAGCTGGCGGCGGCGCTCACCGGGCGCAGCTTCGACGTGGTGGCCAGCGACGGGGCCCCACGCCCGCGCCGCCACGTCCTGTTGCTCAACCCCGGCGGCTCCCCCTATGCGCTGGCGGCGCGCCTGTTCCGACTCGGCGTGGGCCTCGGGCTGCGCACCATCGCGTTCACCAAGGCGCGGCGCGTGACCGAGCTGATGCACGCGTGGGTGGTGGAGGCGGAGCCTGCCCTGCGCGATCGGGTGAGCTCCTATCGGGCCGGCTTCCTCCCCGAGGAGCGTCGCGAGATCGAGCAGCGCCTCTTCTCCGGGGATCTGCTCGGCGTGATCTCCACGTCGGCCCTCGAGATGGGCATCGACGTCGGGTTCCTGGACGTGTGCGTGCTGGTGGGCTACCCGGGCAGCCAGATCGCCACCTGGCAGCGCGCGGGCCGGGTGGGGCGCACCCGCGAGGCGGCCATCGCCCTGGTGGCCCAGCCCGACGCCCTCGATCAGTACCTGGTCGCCCACCCGCGCGTCCTCTTCGAGCGCGGCTTCGAGCACGCGGTGGTGGATGCCCACAACGCCGAGGTGGCCGCGGCCCATCTGCCCTGCGCCGCGGCGGAGCTGCCGCTTCGCATCGACGAGCCCTGGCTGGCCGAGTCGGGTGCCCGGGAGAACGTGGCGCGCAGCGAGGCCGACGCCCGCCTGCTGCGCAGCGAGTCGGGCGGCGAGTGGTTCGCCGCCCGCCGCCTCCCACACCGGGACGTGGACCTGCGCCAGGCTGGCGCGAGCTTCTCCATCGAGCTCGCGGACCCGGCAGGGAGTCGCCCCCGGGTGATCGGCACCGTGGGCGCCGCCAACGTCTTCACCGAGTGTCACGAGGGCGCCATCTATCTGCACCGGGCCCGGCAGTTCCTGGTGACCGATCTCGAGCTCGACGCCCGCCGGGTGACGGTTCGCGCCGTGAACGTTCCCTTCTATACCCGGGCGCTCTCGGAGAAGGAGACGGAGATCCTCTCCCGGGACGCCGCGCGACCCGCCGGGAACTTCCGGCTGGTGCGGGGGCGCCTGCGCGTCACGACGCGGGTGACGGGCTTCGAGCGGCGCCGCGTGCACGGCCAGGACCTGCTGGCCACGGAGCCCCTCGAGCTGCCGCCCACCTGCTTCGAGACCGCGGGCATCTGGCTCGAGATCCCCGACGAGGTGCCGGAGACGGTGCGCAGGGGCGGCGGCCATCCGATGGGGGCGCTCCACGCGCTCGAGCATGCTGCCCTCTCGCTGTTCCCGCTCTTCGCCCTGTGCGATCGCCACGACGTGGGCGGCATCTCCACCCTGCGCCACGCGCAGGTGGGCCGGGCCGCCATCTTCCTCTACGACGGACACCCGGGTGGCGTCGGGATCGCGGCGAGCCTGTTCGACCGGGCGGAGCAGCTGCTCACGACCACGCTCGAGCTGGTGGAGGACTGTGCCTGCGAGGCGGGCTGTCCGGGCTGCGTGCACTCCCCGAAGTGCGGCAGCGGGAACCGTCCCATCGACAAGCCGGGCGCCGCGCGCGCACTGCGGCTGCTGCTGGGGCGGGAGGCGCTGCCGGCGCAGACCGCGCCCCGGCTGGAGCAGACGCCCGAGCCGGACTGCAGCGCCGTGGAGACGCCGCCGCAGCCGCCGCGGGTGCTCTACCTCGACCTCGAGACCCGCCGCAGCGCCGAGGAGGTGGGCGGCTGGCACAACGCCCACCTCATGCGCCTGGCCGTGGCCGTGATCTACGACGCCCGGGCCGACCGCTTCGAGACCTACGAGGAGGGTGCGGTCCACGACCTGCTGCGGCGCCTGGCCGAGGCGGACCTCGTGGTGGGCTTCAACGTGCTGCGCTTCGACTACGCCGTGCTGCGGGGCTACACCGAGCAGGACCTGCGCCGGCTCCCCACCTTCGACGTCCTCGAGGCCATCCGGGAGCGGATCGGCTTTCGGCTCTCCCTCGGGCACCTGACCGAAACCACCCTGGGCACACCCAAGAGCGCCGACGGTCTGCAGGCCCTCAACTGGTGGCGGGAGGGTGCCGTGGCCCGGGTCGTCGAGTATTGCCGCCGCGACGTCGCCCTGCTGCGCGACCTCCTGGCTCACGCCCTCGAGCGGGGCCACCTGCTCTTCTGCACCCGCAACGGGGAGCGTGTGCGCATCCCGACTCCCTGGTCGCTGCCGGAGCTGGTGGAGCAGGCCCGGGCGCGCGGCCCGGAGGCGCCTCAGTGAAGGGTGGCGACTTCGCCGAGCCGGCCGTCGAGCACCTCGAAGTAGAGCAGCACCAACACGTGTTGCAGCTCGCGCGGGAGCGCGGCGATGAACTGGCGCGCCTCGCTGGCGCTCGGAAGCGCGAGCAGCTGCACCAGGACGAGCTCGACGTCGGTGCGACGCTGCTCGGCCATGACGTGGAGCGCCTCGCCGTCCTCGGCGAAGGCCTCGGCGATGATGCCGGGCTCGAACAGCAGGTGGATGCCCCGCTCCGCGGAGTAGAAGATCCCTTCGGCGTCCATGCTTGGCCCCCGGGGGGCGGCGGCAACTCCCCGCCAACCCGTGGCAGGCTGGATCGGCCACCCGGCCGGCCGGGTTGAGCGGGGGGCGGAGGCGTGAACTGGGAGCGGACGCGGAGCTTCTTCCCGGTGTGCCGGGAGCTCGTATACCTGAACCACGCCGGCGTGGCCCCCATCTCCACCCGGGCGCAGGAGGCCCTGGCGCGCTACGCGGCGGAGGCCACCCGCCGCGGAGCCTTCGACTACGCCCGCGTCTACGACGCGGAGGTCGAGCGCGTGCGCGGCCGCGCGGCGCTCCTGCTCGGCGCCCGGCCCGAGGAGATCGCGTTCGTGCGGAATACGAGCGAGGGCCTCGGGATCGTGGCGAACGGACTCGACTGGCGTCCCCGCGACCGGATCCTGACCTGCGACCTCGAGTACCCCTCCAACGTGTACCCCTGGTGGAGCCTGCGCGACCGGGACGTGGAGACCGTGATGCTGCGCGGGAGCGAGGGGCGCCTGCCGCTCGAACGGGTGGACGAGGCGCTGCGGGATCCGCGCGTACGGCTGCTGGCGCTCTCCTCGGTCGAATACGGCAGCGGCTTCCGCAACGATCTGGTGACCCTCGGGCGGCTGTGTCGGGACCGAGGCGTGCTCTTCTGCGTGGACGCGATCCAGAGCGTCGGCTGCCTGCCACTCGACGTGGAGGAGGCCGGTGTGGACTTCCTGGCCGCCGACGGCCACAAGTGGCTGCTCTCGGTGGAGGGTTGCGGGATCTTCTTCTGCTCGCGCCGGGTCCTGGATCGGGTGCGCCCCCGGGTGGTGGGCTGGCGCAGCGTCGTCGACAACTGGGACTACGACCGCTACCACCTGGAGCTGCAGCCCGGGGCCGGCCGCTTCGAGGACGGCAGCCCCAACACGGCGGGCATCTTCGCGCTGGGAGCGGCGGTGGATCTCCTGCTCGAGCTCGGCCTGGAAGCCGTCGAGACGCGCGTCCACGACCTCACCCAGCGCCTGGTGCAGGGACTGCGTGCGCGAGGCTTCCCGGTGCTGAGCCCGCGCGCCCGCGGCGAGACCTCGGGCATCGTCTCCTTCCAGGTGCCGGGGGAGCCGGTGGGTCGCAGCGTGGAGCGGCTGCGCGAGCAACGCATCTTCGTGGTGGCGCGCCGTGGCGGAGTGCGTGCCTCGCCGCACTTCTACAACTCCGAGGGCGAGATCGACTCCCTCCTGGCGGCGCTCTGAGCGCCAGGGAACGAGCCCGGATCTCTCACCGGGTCGCGTAGCGAGGCGGTGCAGATGGAAGTGAGGTCGATGCGGATCGCCCTGGTGCACGACTGGCTCACCGGGCTGCGAGGTGGCGAGCGGGTCCTCGACGCCCTGGCGGAGCTCTTCCCCGGGGCCCATCTCTACACGCTGGTGCACGTTCCCGGCTCGACGACACCGGCCATCGAACGACTGCCCATCCGAACCAGCCCGCTCGACCGGCTGCCCGGCGCGCGCCGGCACTGGCGGGCGTTCCTGCCCTTGTACCCGTGGGCGATCGGGCGCTTCCACCTGACCGGCTACGACCTCGTGCTGTCGGTGAGCCACGCGGTGGCCAAGGCGGTGCCGCACGCTCCCGACGTCCCGCATCTCTGCTACTGCCTGACGCCGATGCGCTACGTCTGGGACCAGCGCGACGCCTACCTGGGCGGCGGGCTGCGCCGCGCCCTGGCGGCGCCCCTGGTGCACGCCCTGCGCCGCTTCGATCGGCGCACCAGCGGTCCCGACCAGGTGACCCGCTTCCTGGCCATCTCCCACGCGGTGGCCGATCGCATCGGCCGTCACTACGGCCGCATGGCCACCGTGGTGCCGCCGCCCGTGGACGTGGAGCGCTTCCACCCGAGCGGGCACCCTGCCGAGGACTTCTACCTGCTGGTGGGCGCCTTCGTACCCTACAAGCGCGAAGACCTCGTACTCGAAGCCTTCCGCGCCCTGCCGCGCCGACTCGTGGTGGTGGGCGACGGGCCGGGACGTCGCGCGCTCGAGCGTCGTGCGCCACCCGGCGTGGTCTTCACGGGCCGCGTGTCCGAGACGGAGCTCGCCTCCCTGTACGCGCGCTGCCGCGCCCTGCTCTATCCGCAGGAGGAGGACTTCGGGATCGCCGCCGTGGAGGCGCAGGCGGCGGGACGGCCCGTAATCGCCTTCGCGCGAGGCGGCGCCCTCGACACCGTGCGCCTGCTGGTGGGGCCGCCCGAGGCGGCCGCGCGCGCCACGGGGGTCGGCTTCCGCACGCAGACCCCCGAGGCGCTGGGGGAGGCCGTGCTTCGCTTCGAGAGCGCCGAGCCCTTCTTCGATGCGAAGACGATCCGCGCCCAGGCGGAGCGCTTCGCGGCCGGCCGCTTCCGACGCGCCATGCATCGCGAGGTGGAGCGTTTGCTCTCCCCGGGCGCCGCCGCCCGCGATTGACGATTCGCGCGGCCAGGAGGTAGCGTGGCCAGATCCTCGTGCCACGGATCCCCTTCGATGGCGAAGACGATGCACGTGCCGCTGCTCGACCTGAAGGCCCAGTACGCCTCGATCCGCGAGCCCGTCCGGGCGGCCATCGACCGGGTCCTGGAGAGCCAGTCCTTCGTGCTGGGTCCCGAGGTGGAGGGGCTCGAGAAGGAGCTGGCCGACTACTGCGAGGTGACCCACGCGATCGGCTGCGCATCCGGCTCGGACGCGATCCTGCTGGCGCTCATGGCCCACGGGGTCGGGGCCGGCGATGAAGTCCTGTGTCCCGCCTACACCTTCTTCGCCACCGCCGGCTCCGTGGCGCGGCTCGGGGCGGTGCCGGTGTTCGTGGACATCGATCCGGCCACCTACAACATGGATCCCGTGGCGGCGCGGGCGGCGGCGGCCCGCTGCCGGCGCCTGCGGGCAATCCAGCCGGTGCACCTGTTCGGACAGGCTGCCGACCCGGAGGCCTGGCTGGCCCTGGGCCGGGAGTACGGCGTCCCCGTGATCGAGGATGCGGCCCAGGCCATCGGAGCCCGCGACGCGTCGGGTCGGCGCGTCGGTTCGCGGAGCACGGTGGGCTGCTTCAGCTTCTTTCCCTCCAAGAACCTGGGCGGGTACGGGGACGGGGGGCTCCTCACCACGAACGATTCCGAGCTGGCCGATCGGCTGCGGCTGCTGCGCATGCACGGCTCCCGGGACCGCTACCTGCATCCGCTGCTCGGCGTGAACTCGCGCCTCGACGCCCTGCAGGCCGCAGTGCTGCGCGTCAAGCTGGTGCACCTGGACGCCTGGAGCGCAGCGCGGCGCGAGCACGCCGCGAGCTATGACCGCGCCTTCGCCGCGCTGGGAGCCAGACCCTCCTCGGTGCCCTGGGCGCCGGGGGGATTCCCCGTGCGCACGCCCGCCGCCCCGCCCGAGCCGGCCTGGCACGTCTACAACCAGTACGTGATCCGCATCCCCGCGGAGCGCCGGGATGCCCTGCAGAAGCACCTGGCCGCCGGCGGCATCGGCAGCGCGATCTACTATCCCCTGGGCCTGCACCTGCAGGACTGCTTCGCGCCCCTGGGCTACCGGCCCGGCTCGCTCCCGGAGACCGAGCGCGCCTCGCGCGAGACCCTGGCGCTGCCGGTCTACCCGGAGCTTACGCCCGCGCAGCTCGACCACGTGGTCGCGTCGGTCGCCGAGTTCCTGGCCTAGGAGTCGGGGCCCGGTCGGGGCGGCTCGGCGGGCAGGCGGCGGAGCAGCGAGAAGTCGATCCAGGCCCGCGCGGGGTCCACGCGCTCGACCAGCACCCGGACCCGGTCGCCGAGCCGGAAGCGCTCACCCGTGGCGGCAATCACGAGCGCGTAGGCCCGTTCGTCGAGGGTTGCGTAGCCGCGCAGCGATCCCACGTGCACCCGGCCCTCGACGAAGACCGCGTCGAGCGTGACGTAGAAGCCGTGTCTTGCGATGCCCGTGATGGTGCCGTCGAACTCCTCCCCGAGGCGTCGGGCCATGAAGGCGCACTTCTTCAGCTCCACCGCCTCGCGCTCGGCTTCCATGGCCACGCGCTCGAGCAGCGAGAGACGGGCAGCGACTCCGGTCAACGCCGCGGCGCGCCCCCCGGCGCGCCGGCGCGCCTCCGCTCCCGCGTCGAGCCAATCCCGGAGCGCCCGATGCACCACCAGATCCGCGTAGCGTCGGATCGGCGACGTGAAGTGCGTGTAGGTGCCGAAGGCCAGGGCAAAGTGGCCGGCGTTGCGGGGCGCATAGCGCGCCTGGCGCATGGAGCGCAGCGCCACCAGGTTCACGAGTCTCTCCTCGGGCCGCCCGGCCACGCGTTGGATGGCCCGGGCGATCTCGGCCGGGGCCGCGGGAGCCTGGCGGCGCGCCTCGAGCAGCCCGAACGAGGCCAGCAGGTCGCGCAGCCCTTCCAGGTCCTCGGGCCGCGGCGGCTCGTGCACCCGGTAGAGCGTCGGCACCTCGGCCGCCTCCAGCCACTCGGCCACCGCCCGGTTGGCGGCCAGCATCGCCTCCTCGATGGCACGGTGGGCGACGCTGCGGGGCGCCTCCACGATGTCCACCGGATGGCCGTCGTCGCCCAGGACGATCTCGGCCGCCGGGAGGTCGAAGTCGATGGAGCCGGCCGCGAAGCGTCGCCGGACGAGGCGCCGGCCCAGCTGCGCCAGCTCGCCCAGGGCGACCTCGAGCGGGTCCTGGCTCGGGGCGCCTCCCTCCATGACCGCCGCCGCCTGCTCGTAGGACAGGCGGCGGCGGCTCCGGATCACCGCCGGGTAGAAGGCGCGACGACGTACGGCCGCTCCGCCGTCGAACTCGAGCTCCACCACGAGGGCCAGCCGGTCCACCTCCGGACGCAGGGAGCAGAGCTCGCCCGAAAGCCGCTCCGGGAGCATCGGCACGGCACGATCCGGAAAGTAGACGCTGTTGCCGCGGCGCAACGCCTCCCGATCCAGGGCCGAGCCCTCGGGCACGTAGTGGGACACGTCGGCGATGGCCACCCACAGGCGCCATCCATCCTCGGCCTGGCGTTCCACGAGCACCGCGTCGTCGTGGTCACGCGCGTTGGCCGGGTCGATGGTGACGAAGCAGCGCTGGCGCAGGTCCACACGGCGGGCGATCTCTCGAGGGTCGAGCCCCGCTTCCAGGCGGGACGCCTCCTCTTGCACCGCGTCCGGGAAGGCGACCGGAATGCGATGGCGCCAGACCACGGCGCGGAAATCCGCCTCCGGGCTCCCGGGCGGCCCGAGCACCTCCACCACGCGCATCCAGGGACGACGCGCGGGAGCCACCACCACCCAGTCGCCCTCCCGGGCCGCCCCCAGGTCTCCGCGCCGTACCCGCACGCTCGACGGCCCCTCGTCCCGGTAGGGCACCACGGTGGCGCCCAGGGGATCCGTGGTGATGATTCCCACCAGCTCCGGGCGCGAGCCTTCGACGACGCGTACCAGCTCGGCCCGCCCCCGACTCCCGCCGGCGCCCGGGTCGAGCAGCACCCGGTCGCCGGGACGCCCCGCTCCCGCGTCCGCGAGACGCCAGCGGGTTCCGTCGTCCTCGACGACCACGGCTCCGTCCGGGCCGGGCCGGGAAGGCTGCAGGACCCCCTCGCGCAGCGTATCCTCCCGGCGCAGCCGGTAGCGACCGGCGCGCCGCTCCAGGCGTCCCTCCGCCACCAGCTGGCGCAACACGCGCGCCAGGCCTCTTCGGCCGCGGCGATCCACACCGAGCTCCCGAGCCAGCTCCGCAGGTGCCAGGGCTCTGCGGCCACGCTGCGTCAACGCGCGCAGCACCCGCTCCGGGGTGGCCGGCTCGGGCGCGCGCCGACGCCCGCTGCCACGCGGGCCTGCGCGCCGCTGCCTGCGATCCCGACGTGCCATCGACCCAGTGTAAGCGAGCGGAAGGCGCGTTGACGCGTTGGGCAGCGGGCCCTAGGCTTCGCCACGCGCCCGGGTGGCGGAATTGGCAGACGCGCTAGATTCAGGATCTAGTGGCCGAAAGGCCGTGCTGGTTCGACTCCAGTCCCGGGCACCAGCCGCTTCCCGTCAGGACCCCCTCCGCTCGCCTTGACCTGAGCCCGCTGGGGCTTAGGGTTGTGGGATACTGTGGGGGAATTCGTGTCCCAGAGCCAGGTCGTGACCACCGTGGGCGGCGAGCGCATGGAGCTTCCGGAGCAGCTCCCGCTGCTCCCCGTGCGGGACGCCGTGGTGTTTCCCGGCGTGACCCGGCCCCTCGCCATCGGGCGTCCCAAGTCCCTGGCGGCGCTGGAGCAGGCGGGCCAGGGAGGGCTCCTTGTGGTGGCCACCCAGCACGACGCCCAGACCGAGGAGCCCGTTCTCGAGGAGCTCCACCCGGTCGGGTGCGTGGTGCGCGTGGCGCGTGTGATCGACGCGCGTGGCGACGGCAAGCAGGCGATCGTGGTCGGCGTGGCCCGCGCCCGGCTGCTCGAGCTCGTGGCCACCGACCCCGCCCTGCGGGTGCGGGTGCAGCCCATCTCCGAAGTGGACCTGCCCTCCACCGAACGCGACGCGGTGTGGCAGCGCGTGATCGAGCTGGCGCAGCGGGTGATCGACCTGCGCGACGACCTGCCGGACGAGTGGAAGACCTTCGTCGCGAGCCTGCCGAGCGCCGGGCTCCTGGCGGATCTGGTGGCGTCCACCCTGCCGCTCGCCCCCGAGGAGCAGGTGGCCCTGCTCTCCGAGGCGGACGCGACGCCGCGCCTGGAGCGCGTAGCCCGGCACCTGGAGCGCGAGGTCACCATCGCGGAGACCCAGCGCAACCTGCGCGCGGAGTCCGAATCCCAGGAGACCGATCCAAAGCGCCGGGAGCGCCTGCTGCGACGCCGCATGCGCGACATCCAGGGCGAGATCGGCGAGGGCGACGCGGGCTTCGCCGAGGTGGACGAGCTGCGCGAACGCATCGAGGCCGCCGGCCTGCCCCCGGAGGCCAAGGCCCAGGCGGATCGGGAGCTGAAGCGCCTCTCCGCCCTGCCCCAGCACGCGCCCGACCGTCACCTGATCCGGACCTATCTGGAGTGGCTGGCGGATCTCCCCTGGTCGACCGAGACGGAGGACAAGCTCGACCTGCCCGCGGCTCACCGCATCCTCGACGAAGACCACTACGACCTGGACAAGCTGAAGGAGCGTATCCTCGAGTACCTGGCGGTGCGCAAGCTCGCTCCGGAGGCCCAGGGCCCGATCCTCTGCTTCGTGGGCCCGCCCGGGGTCGGCAAGACCTCGCTGGGCCGCTCGATCGCGCGCGCCATGGGACGCAAGTTCGCGCGGGCCTCCCTGGGCGGGGTACGCGACGAAGCGGAGATCCGCGGACACCGCCGGACCTACGTGGGAGCCATGCCGGGACGCATCCTGCAGAGCCTGCGGCGTGCGGGGTCGCGCAATCCGGTCTTTCTCCTCGACGAGGTCGACAAGCTCGGTACCGATTTCCGCGGTGACCCCTCTTCGGCCCTGCTCGAGGTGCTCGATCCCGAGCAGAACCACGCCTTCAGCGACCACTACGTGGAGGTCTGCTTCGACCTCTCGCGGGTCCTCTTCATCGCAACCGCCAACACCCTGGCCACGATTCCGCCGGCTTTGCTGGATCGGATGGAGGTGATCGAGCTGCCCGGGTATACGGACCGGGAGAAGCACCTCATCGCGCGCGATCACCTGATCCCCAAGCAACTGGATGCCCATGGCCTCGACGCCGGTCGCATCGAGATCGCCGACGCAGCCATCGACAAGGCGGTGAGCGAGTACACCCGGGAGGCCGGCGTCCGCAACCTGGACCGGCACATCGCAACGCTGATGCGCAAGGCCGCCCGCCGCATCGCCGAGGGCCAGGCCGAGGGGAAGCTGGTGGTCGACGACCCGTTCGTAGCCGAGGCACTCGGCGCGCCGCCGCACCTGCCCGAGACGGCAGAGCGCACCGAGGTGCCGGGCGTCGCGGTGGGACTCGCCCGCACCGCCCACGGCGGCGACATCCTCTTCCTGGAAGCCACCGCCATGCCGGGTGGTGAGGGCGTCCGCCTGCGTTTGACGGGGCAGCTCGGTGACGTGATGCGCGAGTCCGCGGAGGCGGCGCTCTCCTGGGTGCGCGCCAATGCGGAGCGTCTCGGCCTCGACCACCCCGCCCTCTCCGCCGGTGAAGTCCACCTGCACGTGCCGGCCGGAGCCGTCCCGAAGGACGGCCCGTCGGCCGGCGTTGCGCTGGTCGCCGCGCTGGTGTCGAGCCTCTCGGCCCGGCGCGCACGGGGCGACGTGGCCATGACGGGGGAGCTCTCCTTGCGCGGCCGCGTGCTGCCGGTGGGTGGCATCAAGGACAAGGTGCTCGCCGCCTCGCGCGCGGGGATCCACACGGTGATCCTGCCGCGCCGCAACGAGAAGGACCTGGTGGACGTGCCGCAGGAGGTCCGGGAAAACCTGGACATCCGTGTGGTGGACACCCTCGACGAAGTCCTGGCCGTTGCGCTGGAGGCGCCGCCCACGCACCCGACGGCCGCCGCAGCGTAGCTTCCTCGCCGCGCCGCCCCTCTTTCCGTCCAGACTGGAATCAATCGTCGTCTTTGTGACCCGGGTCACCAAGTGATCGTCGGACGGGCGCGAAGAATCCTCATCGTGTGACCACGGTCACGACGCCCCCCCGCGCAGACGCCAGAATTGCGCACTCATTGGATGGGGTGCCGGCCCCAACGGGGCCGTCGGGATCCAGATTCCAGTCCTGGAACGATCCCGCCGAAAGGACAGTCTGGAGGGGAAGCGCATGGTGCGTGGAGCGCGCGCTCTCGTAGCGAGCTGGGTCGTCTGCTTGGGTGCCGCGGTCCCGACGGCGACCCCGGCGGCCGTCGTCTACGGGAGGGCGGCCACCTTCGAATGGAGCCCGGCGCAGGGACCCGTGGAAGGCTATGCCGTCTACGTCGCGCGGAACTCCAGTGCGTTTCCCCCCATTCCCGAAACGATCCTCCAGGGCAACGGCAGGCGACGCGCCACCGTCACCGCCTCCTACGGGGACACGCTCCAGGTGCGCGTGGCGGCCTTCAACGAGCGCGACGGCATGGGTCCCCTCTCGCCGAGTTCGACCACGGTCACCTTCCTCGCACCGGCCGGACAGGCCGCCAACTTCGGCAGGCAGGGCTCCGACTTCGACGGGGATGGGCGCTCGGACGTTCTCTTCCAGGACCCGGCCACCGGGCGCACCGTGATCTGGAAGATCAACGGAACGCGCCTGGTGGGGGACTCGAGCCTGGGCGCCCTGGCCAATGCCCGCGCCGAGGCGGTCGGGGACTTCGACGGCGACGGCGACGCGGACGTGCTGTGGCGGCGAGCGGGAGGCTCCTGGGCCGTGGCCGAGATCCAGCGCGGCGCCCAGGTCGGGCTGCGGGACCACAGCGTCCCGGCCGGCGCCAAGCTGGCGGGGTCCGGAGACTACGACGGAGACGGCATGACCGATCTCCTGTGGCTGCGCCCCGGGCGCGACCTCGAGCTCGATCCCGCCCAGGGAGGGAACGTCGACCTGGGCTTCTTCCCGGACGGCTGGACGATCGTCGCAAGCCCGGATCTGAACGGCGACGGCCGCAGCGACGTGGTGGTGCGGCGCGACCAGGACGGCCTCGTCTACGCATGGCTCATGGACGGCGACCGCCTGCTCGGCCACGGCGGGCTGGGCCACCCGGGCCCCGACTGGAAGGTGGTCGCGACACCGGACCTGAACGGCGACGGGCGCCAGGACCTCCTGTTCCGCCGCTCCAGCGACGGCCTGATCTACGCCTGGCTCGTGGACGGCGTGCAGGTGGTCGCGCACGGGGGCGTCAGCGCGCTGCACCGGACGTGGGCCGTGGTGGCCACCCCCGACCTGAATGCAGACGGTCGGCACGACATCCTGCTCCAGCGCAACGACGGCCTCGTGTACGCCTGGCTGATGCAGGGCACCCGCGTGGTGGATCATGGAGGCGTGGCGCTCCAGGACCGGCGTTGGGCCGTGGTCGGGGCCTCGGATCCCCAGGCCATCGGCGTGCGCTGAACGCCCCTTCCCCCGAAGCGCAGGACCCGTCGGACGCTCCGGGCGGCGAGGCACCGGGCTGGACCCGCAGCGCGAGGGGGCCATCGGGCCTGGGGACGGCTACCGGCCGCTGCTGCGGGGGCGACCCCTGTCGGCCGACCCGGCCCCATCGCGCCGCCGGGCGTAGAGACGGGAGGCCGGTCCCTTCTTGAGGGCCTCCACGAGCCGGTAGGAGCGGCTGGCCGTGATACGGTGCAGGCGCGTGAGCGGATCCTCGCTCTCGCGCGGCGGATCCCAGCCCGGCCCGAAGCGCACGCGAGCAGACATCCGATACAACGGGTTGCGCTTGAAGCGCTGGACGAGGCGCCAGGAGCGGGAGCTCTCGATCCGGTCCAGCTCCGCCTCGACCTGCAGACGCGAGACGAAGCCCCGCCCGGACAGCGCCGAGTCGGCCCGCAGTCCGCCCCGCACCTCCCGCCACAGGGCGTCTGCGGTGTGCGAGAGGCGCATGGACTCGAGCGCCTGCGTCACCCACTCCAGGGCCAGGGAGGGCGAAACCGGGGCCGCCTCCCGCTGCGCCGCCCGCTTGCGCGCCGCCTCGAAGACCGTGAGCAGGCGGTCCCCCAACTGCTCGAGCCGGAAGTCCCGGCACACCCGCTGGCGCGCTCGCTCTCCGTGGGTCCGGCAGCGCTCCGGATCGCTCAGGAGCCCCTGGAGGGCGTCCGCGTAGCGCCGCACCTCCGTCTCCTCGTCTCCGCGCGCGACCAGGATCCCACAGTCGGGGGTCAGCAGCTCCCGCTGGCCCCCGACGTCGGCGCTCACCGTCGCCAGCTCCATGGCCATCGCCTCGAAGAGGGCCAGGGACACGCCCTCCCACCGGGACGGCAGGAAGAAGACGTCGGAGGCCGCCATGAGCGTACGCACCGTCCGGTTCGGAACCGCACCGAGCAGGCGAACCCGTTGGCGCAAGCCATGCCTGCGCACGAAGGCTTCGAGCCAGCCCCGGTCCGGCCCGTCGCCCGCCACCAGCGCCCGGAAGCGTACGCCGCGGCGAGACAGCTCCCGCAGGGTCCTCGCCAGCACGCGGGGCTGCTTCTGGGCGCAGAGGCGACCCGCAAAGAGAACCACCGCATCTCCCTGGCTTGCGCCCCAACGCTCCCGCAGGCGGCGCCGCTCCCGCGGACGGCGCCGCCAGAAGCGCACGTCCACGTTGGTGTAGATCACCTCGATCCGGTCGGGGTCCGCGCCCCGGGCGACCATCCAGCCCTTCAGTTGCTGGGAGGAGACCAGGTTGCGGTCCAGGCAGGCCTGCATCCCCACGGCGAAACGCGGATACCCCCCGTTCTTCCAATCCGGCTCGTCGATGTGGCAGTAGTCCACGTACGCCGGCTCGGGACAGTGGGCGCGCAGGTAGGGAAGCATCAGGTAGCCGAACTCGCTGTGGGTGATCAGCACCACATCGGGTCGGCGCGACTCGATCAGGTAGCGCAGGAAAGCCGGTCGATCTCCCAGTGCCAGGAAGTGGTTGAGCTCGAACACGTCCGGGGTCAGGCGGGTGAACTGCGGCGTCCACGGGGCGTCCCCGGCAAGGGTCGAGGCGATGGTCACCTCCCAGCCGCGCCCCGTGAGCAGGCGCACCACATCCAGGTTGAACTTGTCCGCGCCCCCGATCGCCATCCACGGCACGAGCAGGAGCAGCCGAGGCCGTTCCTTCGCCAGGGGGTTCGCGAAGGGCGGGCCCTCCCGGGGCCGCTCGTAGGGGACCGGCTCGCGCTCCGCCAGGCGGGGAACGCCGGAGCGGTAGAGGTTCGGGTAGCGCTGCCGCAGGCCCTGGCGGAAGGCGCGCAGGCGCCGGGCGCCCGCGAAGTCGCGCCAACGGTCTGAGTGGTCCTCCCGACGGCGATACCATTCCAGGAACTCGCGCAGCGTGCCGCCCCACAGCCCCCGATCCGCACAGCGCAGCCACAGATCCCAGTCCTCGAAGCCGTGCCGGATGGTCTCGTCCTGCCCGCCCACGGCCTCGAACACCTGCCTGCGGATCATCACCCGGCCCGTCACGAGGTTGTGACGCAGCAGGCGGTCGCCGTCGTGGAAGCCCTGGGTCCAGAGGTACTGCCTGTTCCCGAAACCGACCGACCAGCTGCTCGCGAAGGCGTAGCGCGGATTCGTGACGAGGAACCAGATCAGCTTCTCCAGCGCGGTCGGCTCGATGAGGTCATCGTCGTCCAGCAGATACAGGAACTCACTGCGCGCGGCGCGGGCGCCCGTGTTGCGCGCGGCGGCCGGGCCCGCGTTGCGGGCGTGATCGAGCACCCGAACCCGCGGGTCGCAGTGGCGGAACTCGTCCAGGATCGCTCGGGACTCGGGATCCGGCGTCGCGTCGTTGACGATGATCCACTCCCAGCGTTGCAGGGACTGCTGGAACACCGCCCGGGCCGTGTCCCGAAACAGCGTTCCCGGATGGTGAAAGGGGGTCACGACGCTGACCAGCGGCTCCGCTGCCGCATCGGCCGGTGCGTAGGAGAAGCGGGGCCGACGCGCCGATACGGGCGTGTCGCTGTAGTCCGGCTGGTGGTGGTCGATCACGGCAGGGACGTGCTCCGTCGGGTCGGTGCCGGCCGAGGGTCTAGAGCGACCCGGTGCCGCGACACGGCGGCCCGGTAGACCGCATCGGTCGCTTCCACCATCTCCTCCAGGGTCGGCACCCGGGGCGCGGGACCCGGGCTCCGCCCGGGCAGCTCCGAGAGCACCCGGGCCAGATCTTCGGCGCAGTCCCGGGCGAAGCGCCGAGCGGCATCCGGCACCCGGAAGGCCACGCCGACCACGTCGCTGGTCACCACCTCGATCCCGGCGGCCTGCCCTTCCAGCAGCACGTAGGGAAGGTTCTCGGGCCAGCGGCTGGGGACCACCAGCACGTCGAGCGTGCGCAGGAACGCCCGCATGGCGCCGCGATCCAGCAAACCGGTGAACTCCGCGTTCAGGCCTCGCGCCATGCGTGCCAGGCGCTCCGCGTAGCGCGGATCGTCTCGGGTCCCGGCCAATCGGACCCGGGTGCGTCGCCAGCCGAGTCGCTGGAGTGCCTCGAGCAGCAGGTCGGGTCCCTTGTGCGGCTGGAGGCTGCCCGCATAGCCGAGGACCAGCTGCCCGGGATCGGCAGGCAGGGCGGCGCGGCGACGGGGCGACGCGAACCAGGCGGGCGCGAGACCGTAGGGAACCAGGTGCCAGCGGTCGTGGGAGAGCAGCGGCTCGAGGACGTCCCGCGTGGCGGGCGATGGGAAGATCACCTGGTCGGCCTGATCCAGGACCCGGCGCAGGACCGCGCGGCGGCGGACCCAACGCCCGGGCTCGGCGAGCCCGTCACCGCGCATCACGGAGGCCAGGGCGAAACCGGCCCACCCGACGCCCGCCCCGACCCCGGGAATGGCGCCAAGCGGTCGAACGGCGGCTCGCGGATGATCCGCCAGGATGCACCGCACGCACTCGGCCCCGCTGCGTGCTCCCTGGCAGATCTGGCGGCCCCGGCGGAGCAGGGTGCTGCGCGGGCAGGTCCACCAGAAATCCATGGTGGTGACCACCGTGGGGACCCCGAGCTCCTGGCAGGCAAGCAGGATTCCGACACCCAGGTGCGCCGGATTCGCCACGTGGACCAGATCCGGCCGCTCTCTCAAGAGCCAGCCGCGGGCTTGCCCGGCCGCGGCGCCCCGCACCGACATCCAACCTCGTGTGGGATGGGCGAAGGTGTGCGACCCGGCCTCAGCGTCCCGGCGGGTTCCCAGGGCCGCATGCCGTGCGTGGCCGCGCGGATCACCGACCAGCAGACGGACCTCGTGCCCCCGCTGCCGCAACGAGGCGGTGAGGCTCTCCACGTAGTGCTCCGTGCCAAGCCGGTACGCATCACCCAGCTGCGTCGTAACGAGGACGATCTTCATGAAAGCGGGGTTCCGCCGCAAACGGAGTCCAGGATAACCAGATCTCCGCCCATGGACATCGGACGCGGATCAAGACCCCGGCGCGGTGAGGCCACCCGGGCTCGCGCGCGTTGCGCACCCCGCGCCGTCAGCCGGGCCCGGAGCTCGGGGCGCTCGGCCAGGGTAGCGACCGCCCGGGCCAGGGAGTCGGCCGCCGGGTCCTCGACCATCAGGCTGCCGTCGCCGTAGAACTCGGCGAGGGCCGAATTGCGCGCAAGCACGACCGGGACCCCACACGCCATGGCCTCCACCGGCGGAAGGCCGAAGCCCTCGTGGACCGAGGGATACACCAGGACCCGGGCCAGGCGGGTGGGTCTCGGGCAGCAGCCGGACGCTCAGGTCGAACACCGTCACGACGCTGGGAATGCGGGCGCGGAACGGGGCCACGTAGTTCGTGCCATGCACCAGGTCCGCGCCGTCTCGAAACGCGACGAAGCCGGCCCGGGCCCGCAGGCG
>JBFIML010000039.1:0-43225 GCA_041611735.1 Myxococcota bacterium
ATCCTGCTCGGCTGGCCGATCCACATCGGCACGAGTTTCAATCATCGTTCGCTGCGGAATTTCCCCATGCAGGCAAACGGGGCGGAAATGCTTCGTCTTGCGTGCTGTTTGGCCACCGAAGCTGGCATCCACGTCTGTGCTCCGGTTCACGACGCGATTTTGGTGGAAGCGCCGGTCGAAGATCTTGATGCAGTCGTCCACAGCACTCAGTTGGCAATGGCAGAAGCAAGCCGCGCGGTATTGAGCGGTTTTGAGTTGGCGATCGACGTGCGCCGGGTCGTCCACCCGGAGCGGTATCTGGATGAGCGCGGTGAGCAGCTTTGGAACTTGGTAATGCAAACACTTGTAGAGGCGAAAGAGGGTGCTGTGGCGTCACGTGCTTCGTTGGAAGAGTTATGATGGTGAAGAGAAGTGATTTTCTTGATGTAGAACAACTTCGAATTTGCCCGAAGGGCAAGGGCGATTCGCATCGTCGAAAGCCGCCGCCCCGGCATCAAAGGGGGGAACTGTTCCTCAAGGGCCCGATTCCGCTGGCCTGGATTCAAATTGCCGCGAGTTTGCCGGGGCGCGCCTTGGCCGTGGGTTTTGAAGTTTGGTTTCTGGCCGGCCTGAAGAGATCGGCCGAAGTCCGTATCACGTTGTCGCGGCTCCAGGTTGCCCCTCGGATGCCGTCTTCAACCGCAGCTCGCGCCTTGAAGGAGCTGGAGCGAGCGGGACTTGTCTCGGTTAGACGGGGACCTGGACGCAAGCCGCGGGTCAGGTTGGAGGTCCCGAGCGGCGGCGAAGCAGACTTTGGGTCGGGATAGGCTCGAGAACGATCCGAGGAGCAGCGACCCTCCGCTGCTTCGGCTTGAAGGGCGGCTGGCCTTGCGACCCAAGGAAGCAGCAGAGGCCCTCGGCATCAGCGAGCGGACCCTCCGGGCGCTCCTACCCAGGCTCCCCTGCGTGCGCGAGGGAGGCGTGGTCTTGATTCCCGTGGAGCAGCTTCGGGAGTGGCTTCGGGACCGGGTGCGGGCTGAGGGCGCGGCGGTTGATGGAGCCGTCGAGGAGATCCTCGACTCCATCCGGTCGAAATAGGCTACTCTATTCGAGAGGCCGCTAGAATCTTTGGCCATGGCTGCGAAAGGCAAGTGGGGCTGGGGTGGGCGTAGGCCGGGGGCGGGCCGCAAAGGTTTTCTGAAGCAGCGACGACGGGCGGCCGTGGATTTGGAGCGTGAGGACTTCGCGGCTGTGGAGCAGATTGCCGAGCGCGAGGGCACCTCGGTCTCAGCGGTAATCCGTCAGGCGGTGCGGACGTTTCTCAAGGGAAGGCGAAGGAAGTAGCCGATGTCGTCCAAAGTGGTCTGGTACCGGGATGCATGGTGGGTTCGGACCCGTTACCAAGGAAGGAAGCGGGATCGTCGGATCGGGCCGTTCGATGGCCCACTGGGCCTGGCTAGAATCGAGGTGCAAAGGGATCCCTGATGGCTGCCAAGGTTCAGTTCGTGAGGGGCGCGTGGTGGGTCATCACCCACTACGACGGCAAGCGCAAGAAGAAGCGCCTTGGCCCGACGGCGGCCCACAAGCGGCAGGCCGAGGAGATCGCCCGGAAGATCAACGCGGCGATGGCGCTGGGCACGTTCGCGGTTGCTGAGGACTCCGAGAAGCCGCTCCCGTGCGACGTTGAACTCCGGCGCTGGATCACGAACTATGCACCGACCTTCAAGCCGTCCTACGAGATCGAGGCGGAGAGGATCATCCGGACCCACCTCGTACCCTTCTTTGGATCGAAGGACCTGCGGGAGATCGGCGAGGCCGACCTTTTGGGCTATGTCCGAGTGAAGCTCGATGCGGGTCTCGCTCCGAAGACCATTCGGAACGCACTGTCTCTGTTGCGGCGGGTCTACAGCCTGCTTGTTCGCGAAGGTCGCTTGCCCCGCAACCCGGCTGCCCGGATTGGCGAGCTTATGCGCCGCGTCGATCGCCGGATGGCGACGGAGACGAAGGTTGTAGATAGCTGGAGCCCGCAGGAGGTGTCTGTATTGCTCCAAGTGAGTCAGGAGCTCGAGCCCCGCTTCTACCCGGCCTTGGCGACACTATTCTACACGGGCCTCCGACGGGGCGAGCTTCTGGGCCTCAAGTGGGAGGACATCAACTTCGACCGGAGCCGCATCCACGTGCGGCGGGCCTACGTGAGGGGTCACGTGAGCACGCCCAAGAGCGGACGCGGCCGCTACGTGGTCATGGCTCCAGCCCTGGCTGCTCTACTCCTCGACCTGCTCGGGCAGCGGCGACGCGAACTCTTGACTCATGGCTGGGGGACCGTGCCCGAGTGGGTCTTCCCGAGCCAAGCGGGCGGACTGCACGATCAGGACAACTTCGAGAGGACGTGGCGGCGGGTGCGGCGGCGCGCTCAGAACCTCGGCGTTCGTCCCCTACGCCTGCACTGTGCCCGACACACGTGGGCGAGCCTGGCGCTGGCGGCTGGAAAATCGGTGCGGTGGGTGGCGGAGCAGCTTGGGCACGCGGACCCGGCTTTGACGCTCCGCATCTACGCGCACGTGATCCCGGACGAGGAGCCGGACCTGTCGTTCTTGGACTTCGGCGGCGGCCCCGGACGGCCCTATACGGCCCCTCTCTCGAAACTCAGCCCCGAAGACGAAACCGCCCCGGCGGCAAGTGGCCGAGGCTTCAGCGGAATCTCTGGGGTGAGCGAGGGGACTCGAACCCCCGACCTCCAGGGCCACAACCTGGCGCTCTAACCAGCTGAGCTACGCCCACCGCAAAGGATGCGGCCGAACCTAGGGCCGGGCCGCGGGGGTGTCAACGCCGCGCCCCTCCGGCCAAGTCCGCCCGGCTGCTAGGCTTTCCGCGCGCCCCGGTAGCTCAGGGGACCAGAGCAGCTGCCTTCTAAGCAGCGGGTCGGAGGTTCGAATCCTCCCCGGGGCGCCAGGGAACCTGGCCGGCCGCCACGGGTTTTCTCGTTGGCGCGGCGCGCCGTCTCGATCCCCGCCTCGCAGCGGCCCGAGTCGGCTATCCTACTCGGACTTCTTGGCACCTCGAGTGGAGGAACCCATGCGCCTTCTGACCCTCGCCAGCGCCCTTCTGCTGGCCTCCGTGCTCTCGGGGCCCGTCCAGGCCGGAGAGGGCTGCCCCTACGCCAAGGCCGCCGCTGCGAAGGCCGGCGCAGAGGGCGCCGCTGCGGTCTGCTCGCAGGCGTGCAGCCACGCCAAGGACGGGGAAGGCGCGCGCTCGTGCGCGTGCTCCCACGCCAAGCCGGCCGAAGAGGTCACGGCCGAGGCGACGGCGGACGAGGCCGAGCCGGCCCGCGCTTCCACCGCGGGCGGAGCGCTCGCCGCCGGCCAATGAGCCCGCCAGCCGGCGCGACCCGCCGCAGCTCGCGAGCCTGGCGCTTTGCTACCTCGAGGCCTCCGTGCGCGGCTACCGATCGGACGCGCGCCTCACGCGTGGGCGCGCGGCGGGGAGCGCCGCAGCCGGAACGCGAAGGCGTCGAGCCGGCGCTCGGTGAGCAGCACCTTCCCCTGCGGATGGCGGCCGACGAGGGGCTGTGCGGCGCGTAGCGCCTCCGGCACGTCGGTGATCGGAAGCCACGGATGGAGTGTGCGCACCCGCGAGTAGAACTGGCGGGTCATGCGCCGCATCGAGACCTTGACCAGCGCGTTCTTGAGCCGGCTCGCCGGAAGCCCGAACAGATCCCGCAGGCGCTCCTCCGCCGTGTACTCCATCACGGCGGCCAGCGGCTCCATCACCACGCGCACGCCGCGCTCGTTCAGGCGCCGAGCCAGGGAGTCGTTCAGTACCGCTGGTTCAGGATGTCCCAGGCCAGCGTCGCAGCGAAGATCTTCTCGGAGTAGAGCCTTCGCGCTCGCCTTGCCGAGGTCACAGCTCTGATAAGCTTCTGATCATGGCAAGTCCCCCGGGAATCCCAGCCTCTCAGACACCGTAGGCAGACGGTCCGCCGTTGCACATCTTCACCCGCAAGCGGCTGCGCGTCGTGCCCGGCTCGGTCACGCCGGACGGGGTGGACGTCGGGCTCGCCCGCGTCACGCTCTCGTGGATACCAGGCCTGGTCGTCCTCTGGGCACTCAGCGCGTGCGGCTCCGATGCCCACGTGAGCTGGCCCGAGGCGCCACCGGAGGATCGAGGTCTGTCCGCGAGCCGCCTGGAGCGCCTCGCCGGCCAGCTCGCCGACTCGGGAACCCGCGCTCTTCTCCTGGCGCGCGACGGCGCCCTCGTGCTCGAGTGGTATGCGCCCGACTTCGGGCCGGAACGCACCCACTACGCCGCCTCCGTGGCCAAGTCGATCGTCGGGGGACTCTCGTTCGTGCTCGCGCTCGGCGACGGACGGGTCGTGCCGGAAGACTCCGCGGCGAGGTGGATCGCGGCCTGGCGCGACGACCCGATGCGCGCGCGCATCACGCTCCGCCACCTCGCCGCCCACAGCAGCGGCTTGCCGAATGGCTTCGAGATCCCGCCGGATGAGCGACCCGACTGGGCGCGGCGCTTCTGGAGCCGGGACGGCGATCCCTTCCGCGTCACGGTCCACGACACGCCCATGCTCTTTCCTCCGGGCGAGCGCTTCTTCTACAGCAGCCCTGGGTACGCCGCGCTCGGCATCGCGCTGACCGCCGCCTATCGGGAGTCCGAGACGCCCGACCTGCGCGTCCTCCTCCGCGAGCGGATCTTCCGGCCTCTGGGCGTTCCCGACGCCGCCTGGGTGATCGGCTATGGCCGCACCGTGAGTTGGGAGGGGCTTCGACTCGTGCCCGCCTGGGGTGGCTGCAACTTCACGCCTCGTGCCCTCGCGCGGTTGGGCCAGCTGCTCCTCGACGGAGGCCGCCTGGAGGGCCGCGCCCTGCTCGATGCGGAGTGGCTGCGGCGCGCGACATCCGAACCGGCGGGCCCGGCGGAACCGGAGCCTCACGGGTCGGTTCCCGGGCTGGGATTCTGGCTGAACCGCGAGCGGTCGTGGCCGTCGCTTCCTGCGGATGCCTACGCGGCCGCCGGCGCGGAGCACCAGCTGCTCGTCGTGATTCCGAGCTGGCGCGTGGTGGCCGTCCGCATGGGAAAGACGCTCGACCCCGAGGGTTCGCTGGGCTTCTGGGAAGCCATCGAACGGCACTTCTTGCGACCGCTGGGGGACGCGCTCACGCCGTCGGCTCCGAAACCGCCTCGGCCGCCGAGATCGAGTGCGGTGCCACGCTGGCCGGAGATTCTCTGACGCCCCTCTCGACTCGTTCCGGGAGGCGCTAGAGGCCCAGCGACCACGGGTGGAGGCGGAGAGGCGCCGGTCTGCTCCGTGCAGGAGACGCGAGCCCGCGCTACCCGTCGTTTTCGGCCATGCCAGCAGCGGGTCGGAGGTTCGAATCCTCCCCGGGGCGCCAGGTCGGGCGGGAGGACCAGGACCATCGCGGGCCGGCGAACGCAACGCAGCAGACGCCGCCCGGTCCCCGCCCGACCGGAGGCGTGGCTGCTCGTGGCGGCGGCGGCGGGGCTCACCGTCCTGGCCCACCCGCCACTGGCCCTGTGGCCGCTCGCCTTCGGAATGCTCGCCCCGCTGGTGACCGCCCTGGAGGGTGCGCGTCCGCGTCGCGCCTTCGGGCTCACCTACGTCTACTCGGCCGCCATGGGGCTCGCGCTCGTCCGCTGGCTGGTCCACGCGCTGGCGGAGCAGTACGGCGTGCCCCGCGTGCCGGCGTGGGTCTTCACGGGAGCGCTGGTGGCAGGCCTCGCCCTGGTGCCGGCCAGCGCCGCCGCCCTGTACGGCGCACTGCGGCCCCGGGTGGGCCTCGCGGCGGCACCCCTGGCCTTCTCAGCAATCTGGGTGCTCGGCGAATGGGTGCGTGCCGAGATCCTGGGCGTGCCGTGGCTCCTGTTCGGGCTCTCGCTGCACCGCTTTCCCCTGGCGCTCCAGACCGCCGACCTCGGCGGGATGTGGGCGGTCGGCTTCGTGGTGGTGGTGGTGAACGCGGGCCTCGGCCTGGCGGCCGCCACGCGGCGCCCGGGCCCCCTCGCCCCGGCCCTGGCGGTGGCCCTGCTGGCCGGTGGATACGGCGCCTGGCGCATGGAGGGGATCGCGCCGGAGAGCCCCGACGAGATGCGGGTCGGGGTGATCCAGGCCTCGCTGCCCCCCGACGAGCGCTTCCAGCCCGGGACGGCGGAGCGCAACCTCGAGCGCCACGCGGTGCTGACCCGCCAGCTGGTGGGCCGCGAGGGCCTCGACCTGGTGGTCTGGCCGGAGACCGCCATCGACGGGGACCTGGACCGTGCCCCCCTCCTGGGCGCGCTGGCCGGCCGGCTGGTGGACGGCCTCGGCGTCCCCCTGGTGACGGGGGCGCCGCGCTCCGCCGGCGGCCTCACCAACTCGGTGGTGCTGTTCGCCCCGGGCGCCGGCCTGGTGGAGTCCTACGCCAAGCAGCGCCTGGTGCCGTTCTCCGAGTACGACCCGGCCCTGGCCGGCCTGCTGGCCCCGATCCTGTCGCCCCTGATGCAGGGCGAGGCATATCGCCCCGGTGGTCAGGCCACGGTCTTCCGCCGCACCCCGATCCCGCTGGGGACACCGGTCTGCTTCGAGATCACCTACCCGGACATGATGCGGGCGTTCCGCCTCGGCGGGGCCCGGCTGCTCCTGAATCTCTCCAACGACGCCTGGTTCGGCCCGACCGGCTACCCGGAGATGCACTTCGCCCACGTGGTCCTGCGCGCCGTCGAGCTGCGCACCTGGATCGTGCGCGCCGCCAACACGGGCATCTCGGGGGTGGTGGACCCGGCGGGCCGGGTGCGGGTGGCGCTGCCCGCCTTCGAGACGGGCTCCATCGCCGCCACCGTTCGCCCAGCGGGTTCGCCCCCGCCCTACGCCCGTCTGGGCGACACGCCCGTGCTGACCCTGCTGGCTGCCATCCTGCTCGGCGCCGCTTCGGGTCTTTTCCCCCGTTGAACGCCCGCGCGTTCGTGCGACAATCCGCGCGGGGGTGAGGAAGCGGGAGGAGAGGACGCGATGGCGGCAAGAAAGACGGGCGGAGCGCGCAAGAAGACGGCGCGGAGGAAGGCGGCGGCGCGTCGCCGCGGCACCTCGACACTGGATCGGCTGGAGCGCGAGCTTCCCGCCACCCTGCGCGACTTCGCCGGACAGATCCGCGCCCAGCTCGGCGCGCTGGAGAAGCAGGTCGAGCGCACCAGCTTGGACACCCGGCGGCGCGCGGCGCGATTGCTGCGAGAGGGCAGCCACCAGCTCGGGCGCCTGGAGGCGAACGGAGAGGGCGGCTGGCGCCGGCTCGCCGACCCGTACCGGCGCGAGCTCGTGCGCCTGCTCAAGCGGCTCGAGAAGGCGGTGGCCCCGGTGGCCCGGGCGCGCCGCACGAAGACGGCCGCCCGGCGCACGACCCGGAGGGTGGCGAGCGCGCCCACGGCCCGGCGCGTGCCGACGGCAGCGCCTCCGCCTGCACCGCCCACGCACTAGGAGCGGGATCCCGGACTGGCGGGAGCGGGCCGCGGGCAGAAGCCCCGCGGCCCGCCTGGCTCGGCTCCCTTACGGGAGCGGGATCTCGTTGCTCAGGAGCCCGTTGGCACCGCGGACCTGCAGCAGATCCGTCCCGCCGCTGCGAGAGAGCCCCGGGATCGAGACGATCTGCTTGGTGATGTGGCCCGCGGTGGCGGAGCACGCCGTCGAGGTGTCCGTCACCGTGGCGGTGAGCCCGGTGTCGTCCCCGTTCAGGAAGACCGCGTCGCCGGTGCTGACGTAGGCCCCCTCGACCTGGAACGTGGAGGTGCCGGCCGGGATGCTCGGGTCGCCGCTCGGACCGGTGCCGGTGTTGCACTGGGCGCCCAGCGGGGCGATCAGCGGCTGCGGCGTCTCCTCGGAAGTCCCACTGCGCAGCTGCGCGGTGAGCGTCACGGTGTGCAGCGACTGGAGCGGCGACTGGAAGCGGGCCAGGAAGTCCGCGCGCGAGAGGTCGCCGATCGTATCGATCTGATACTTGTCCGTGCCGCTCTGGTAGGAGACCACGGCCTTCGACCCGCTCAAGGTGAGCCCGACGCCGCGCAGGTTGATGACGCCCCGCGCGTCGGCCTCTTCGAGCCCGGCCAGGGCGTCGGACGTGGCCGCGAGCGCCGCGTTGGACGGGTCGATGGTCAGCTGGCGGCCCAGGGCGCCCGAGTGCCCGGTGCTCGCCTCCTCGAACATCTGGAAGATGTCCAGGGGCCGCACGCCGTAGACGGGCTGGAAGACCGCGAACGCCGCACCGAAGGTGGTGATCTCCCGCATGCCCTGGGCCGGGTTCCACTTGATCGAGGGCTCGAGGGGCGAGATCCCCGCGAACTGCAGCCCGTCGTTTGCAAAGGCGAGGAACTCCTCGGTGCCGGTGGGGCCCAGGGAGAACTGCAGGAAGCGGTCCGTCATGCCGCGCATGGTGGGCGCGTCGAAGGCCTGCAGGGTCTCCGAGTTGGTGGCCGTGCCGAGCGGGAGCTCGTGACAGCCGGCGTTCGAGTCGGCGCAGGTGTCCGGATTGGCTGCTCCGCCGCCCTGGTCGTGGAAGAAGTCCTCGAAGCCGAGCACGGCGCTGGCGCTCACCAGGTCGTCGGCGGGCCGCGTCCGCGCCGGCGGGTAGCTCACCCGCTCGAGGAAGGCCGCCATGTCGTCCTTCGCCTGCGCGGAGAGGATGGTCCCGCCGGGCGGGCAGGCGCCGGACTGGTCGCACATGACCCCGCTCAGGCTCGCGTCCACCAGCTGCCGGAAGCAGGCGCGCTGGTCGCCGCCGCCGCCGAGGCTGCAGTTGGTGCCGGGGTTCCCGGTGCTCCCGGTGGCGCCGCTCGGCCCCCCGAACGGGTCGCCCAGGGTCCCGTCCCAGTGCAGCGGGAGGGTGTCGCGCAGGCCCCGCACGGGCATCGTCGTGCGCGGCTCGTCCTCGCTGGGGACGCAGTTGAGCAGGAAGCACTCGCCGCCGATCCGCCACAGCAGCTGGTCGGTATTGCCGTCCGGGTGGCAGCTCCCACAGGAGAAGTTCCCCGAGGTGGAGGCGAAGGCGTTGTTGAAGGCGATGTTGCCGCGCCGCACGGCCGCCGGCGTCGGGTCGAGGCCGACCGCGACGCGCTTGGTGATGGTCGGGGCCGACGGGTTCGTGACGTTCACCACGGCGACCGTGTTCTCGAGGGTGTTCAGCACGTAGGCGGTCTGGGCCGCCCCGGTGCTCGGGTTCGAGAGGAGGGCAACGCCCTTGGGGATCTGCTGGCCCTCGTCGCCGCTGGTAACCGCGTCGTCCAGGTTCAGGCGCGCCAGCACGCTGCCGGACGAGTTCATGGTGAAGAAGCGGCTGGTGCCCGCGGCGGTGCCCACCAGGGTGGCGTTGTTGTTGCTGATGGCGATGCCGTAGGGCGTGGCCAGGGCGGTGGCCGGGCCCGGCGAGGGGCCGTCCAGGTCCACGATCGAGCTGATCGAGCAGGCCCCCGCGCCGCCTGCGCAGTTCAGGATCGCCACCTCGTTGGTGAACATGCGGTTGGCGAGGTCGGCCAGGTTCACGTGGCCGTCGCTGTTCACGTCCTGCCGGAACTGGGCCGGTCCGGTGATGCCGTTCACGGCATTGCGGGCGTCGGTCTGGGTGATGAAGACCTTGTCGCTGGCGTCGATGGCGAGGCCGTACAGGAGCGTCCCCACCCCGGAGGTGACCTTGATCTCGCTGTCGTTGCTGGTGTTGAAGACGAAGAGGTCGCGGTCCGGCACCTGCGGGTCGATCACGATGTTCTTGGTGGAGCCGGGCAGGTTCGGGTTCGTGGCGAAGGCGAGCAGGTCGGTGAGGAAGAGCGTGCACTGCGGGGCGCTGCCACTGCCCGGGAGCCCGCAGCCGGAGAGCTCCGACTGGTTGCCGGACTCGAAGGCGGTCACGTAGAGGCGCCCGTTGCGGACCGCAATGGCGCGCGGGTCCTGGGCGCGGATGTTCAGGTGCCCGGTCACCGCGTAGGTGGTGGCGTTGACGATCGCGATGCGATTCGTCGAGGAGAGGGCCACGTAGGCCTTGCTATTGCTGGCGAAGGCGATTCCCACCGGCTCGTCGAAGTTCGTGGAGCCGTTGGCGTTCAGGTTCTGGATGGTGCGGATCACGTTCAGATAGGTCGGGCTCGCGGGGTTCGAGTCGATCACGCTGACGGAGTCGGACACGTGGTTCGCGACCCAGACCTCGAGACCGTCGGGCCGCACCGCGACGCTGACGGGCTCCATGCCCACGTCGATGCGCCGGAAGAAGCTGTTGGTGGAGGTCTGGAGCACCTCGACGCTGTTGCTGGTGGTGTTGGCCACGAAGACGAAGCTGCCGTTCGGGGTGAGCGCGATCGGGTTCGCCTGGGGACTGGTCCAGGTGAGGCGGCCCGCCGCCTCGTGGGTGGGGCGCGGGCTCCCGGCCCAGGCCGGCGCGGCGGCCAGCGCGAGGGCGAGGCTCGCCAGGACGAGGCTCGAGAGGGGCGGGCGCAGGGGCATGGTGGGTGCTCCTTACGAGAGAGGAGGCAAGGCGGGGCGCGGCCCCGGGGCACGGGCTAACGCACAACGCCTCTTTGGAGAGGTGGGTTGCACTTTCCCCATTCCTAGGATGCCAGAACGTGCAGCCCGTGTGCCAGCAAAAGCGGCTGCGACGAGCCGCCCTGGGGAAGAATCCGTCTCCCCTAGGAAAAGGTTTTCCCTTTCCGGGGAAATAGTTTTCCGTTCGGCGGGGAAGTGGTACACCCCGGGGTCGGGAGGAGCCTCCATGTTCGGGCGGCGGCCGGACGCGCAGCGGGTCCGGGATCTCCCGGCGGTGCGGCGCTTCATGCCCTTCGTCTCGCCGCGCCGCAACGAGTCCCTGGTCTACTTCGCCCAGGAGCTCGACGTGGAGGCGGCGCTCCGCTTCGTGGAGGGCCGGGGCTCCACCACCCTCTTCCACGTCCTGCTGCGGGCGGTGGCCCGAGCGCTCCACGAGCGCCCGCGCCTCAACCGCTTCACCGCCGGCGGGCGGGTCTGGCAGCGGGATGGGGTCTGGATCACCTTCAGCGCCAAGCAGCGCTTCGACGACGACGCACCGATCCTGACCGTGAAGCGACGCTTCGAGGTGGGCGAGTCCCTGGACGAGATGGTGGACGCGGTGCACGCGCGCCTGGCGGGCGGCCGCGCGGGCCGCAAGGGTGCGTCGGACCGCGAGATGGAGTGGCTGCTGCGCCTGCCGCCGCCGCTGATACGCGCCGTCCTCGCCGGTGTACGGGGCCTCGACGCGCTCGGTCTCCTGCCGCGGGCTTTGATCGAGGCGGATCCCCTGTATACCTCGGTCTTCCTGGCCAACCTGGGCTCGGTGGGGCTCGAGGCTGGCTACCACCACCTCTGGGAGTGGGGGACGTGTCCCCTCTTTGGGGTGATCGGCCGCCTCCACCCGGGATCCGACGGGCGCCGGCGCGTCGTCGTCAAGTGGAGCTTCGACGAACGGGTCGAGGACGGGCTCTACTGCGCGCGCAGTCTCGGGCTGCTGCACGACGGCCTGGCGCATCCGGAGAAGCTCTGACTTGGCCAGGCCGCGCAAGAACCTCTACGAGGTCCTCGGCGTGGCGCGCGGCGCCAGCGAGGACGAGATCCGCAAGTCCTACCGCAAGCTCGCCCGCAAGTACCACCCGGACGTGAATCCCGGCGACAAGCAGGCCGAGGATCGCTTCAAGGACATCTCGCAGGCCTATGCCGTCCTGTCGGACGCAGAGAAGCGGAAGCTCTACGACGAGTTCGGGGAGGTGTCGCTCGAGGGAGGCTTCGACCCGGAGGCCGCGCGCCGCTCGCGCGAGGCCTTCGGGACGCGCTTCGGGACGGGCGGCACCCGCGTCGACCCGGGCGCCTTCGAGTTCGGCGGCCTGGAGGACCTGTTCGGGAACCTGTTCGGGCGCACCGGCCGGGGCGGGGCGGCGCGCGGGTCGGACCTGGAGGCGGAGCTCGAGCTCGACTTCCTGGAGGCGGCGCGCGGCGGCGAGAAGCGCCTGGTGGTGCAGCGGCCCACCGCCGGGGGAGGCGTCCGCAGCGAGACGGTGACCGTGCGCATCCCGGCGGGCGTGGCCGAGGGCGGCCGCATCCGCATCCCCGGCAAGGGCGGCGAGGGGATGGGGGGCGGATCGCCCGGCGACCTGCATGCCCGCATCCGGGTGCGGCCCCATCCGATCTTCCGGCGCGAGGGACGGGACCTGGTCCTCGACCTCCCGATCACCGTGCGCGAGGCCGCGCTGGGCACCAGGCTCGAGATCCCCACCCTGGAGGGGCGCGTCACGCTGACCGTCCCGCCCGGGACCGATAGCGGCCGGCGCCTGCGCCTGCGCGGCAAGGGGGTTCCGCACCCGTCCGGCGGGCCGGCCGGCGACCTGTACGCCGTGGTGCAGATCCGGGTGCCGCGCAACCTCGACGCCGAGGGACGCGCACGGCTCGACGAGCTCGCCCGCTTCGACCCGCCCGACGTGCGCAAGGACTGGTCCCGGTGAGCCCGCGCGTCCGGATCGACGAGGTGCTGCGGCTGCTGGGCCGGGATGCGGAGGCCTGGGTCCGCGAGCTGCAGCGCGAGGGCCTGTTCGAAGGCGAAGAGCTCGAGCCCCCGGAGGCCGAGGAGCTGCGCGTGGCGGTGCTCCTGATGCGGGATCTCGGCGTGAACGCGGCGGGCGTGGACGTGGCGCTCCACTTGCGGCGCCGGCTGCTCGCCCTCGAAGCGCGCGTGCACGATGCCCTCGAGGAGCTCCTCGACGAGCTCGACCGGCGCTGACGTGGCCTTGCGGCCGGACGACGGACGCCTGGTGCGGGGGCGGCGCAGCCGCGCCCGCCTGCTGGAGGCGGCGCGCGAGCTGTTCCGGGAGCGGGGCTTCGACGGCGCAACGCTGCGGGCCATCGCCGCCCGCGCCGACATGGGAGCGAGCTCCATCTACCGCCACGTGCGCTCCAAGGAGGAGCTGCTGGTAGAGGACCTGGCCGGCCGGCAGGAGGAGGCCTGGACCCGCTTTCGGCGCGAGGACGACCGCGCGCACGCCACCCGCGTGCGGGTGCTCCGATTCTTCGCGCTCCAGCACGCGCTCCTCTCGGAGGCGCCGGACCTGACGACCATCGCGCTGCGCGCCCTCACCCATCCCGAGGCGCGCGTGGCGCGGCGCGTGCTCGCGCTGCACGACCGCTCGATCGGGCTGCTGGCCGAGGTGCTCCAGAGCGGGCGTGCCCGGGGCGACCTGGCCCGCGAGCTGGACGTGGTGCAGGCGGGGCGCGCGCTCTTCCACGCGGCCCTGGGTGCGCGGCTGGCCTGGGCGAACGGCGTGCTCTCCGCCGAGGAGTGCCGCCGCGCCATCGAAGAATCGGTGGAGCTGCTGTTCCGGGGCTTCGGGCCGGTCGCGGCTCAGTCCGCGTAGCGCTCGAAGAACAGGCACTCGTCCACGGACCGGCGCGGCGGTCGCCCGTGGCGTCCGAGCGGCCAGCCGATGGGTAGCAGGGCCACGGACGGGATGTCCTCCGGCAGCCCCAGCAGGGCATCGATCTCGCGCCCGTGCTCCAGGTGGAGCATGGTGAGGGTCGCGCCGAGCCCCACCGCCCGGCAGGCGAGCAACACGTTCTGCACGGCCGGGAAGACCGCCTGGGGCTGGGGCCGGCCGTCGCGCAGGCGACCGGCCACGAACAGGTGCACCGGCGCCTCGTGCAGGTGCTCGGCCAGGTGGACGGCCGAGCGGACGTTGCGGCGTCGGGACTCCGGGAAGGCGGGATCCCGCATGGCCTCGAGAGCCGGGGCGATGTAGGGGCCGAAGGCGCGCCGGTAGCGCTCGGCCACGAAGGCGCGCCGCTCGGGGTCCGTCACCGCCACGAAGACCCAGGGCTGTCGGTTGCCGCCGCTCGGGGCGAAGGTGCCGGCCTCGCACACCTTGCGGATCAGGGCGCGCGGCACGGGATCCGGCCGCAGGCGACGGATGGCCCGGGCGGTGCGGATCCCCTCCAGCAGGGGGACGTCTTCACCGATCGCGTCGGGGTTCATGCCGGAGGGCGTCGATGCCCCGGAACAGGGCGACCGGGTCGATGGGCGCGTCCCACGGCTCGCCGCGCAGCTCGCGGTAGGCGCGGTCCACCAGGGCGAAGAGCCGCTCGGGCTCGGTCCAGCCGGCATAGGGGCCGAGGTCGATGCGCCGGGCCGCCTCCAGGGGCGCGAGGCCGCGCTCGAAGAAGCGCCGCGCCTCGCCCTGCACGTACCGGAGGTACGCCTTCATCTCGCGCGGACCCTCCAGGCCACACAGGGGCCCGTGGCCGGGGACCACCACCTGGGGGGCCAGGGTCTCGATGCGGTCCAGGGCCTCGATCCAGCGCGCGAAGCTCCCCTCCCAGCCGAGCGGCGTGCAGAGGCGAAACAGGATGTCGCCGGTGAACACGACGCGATGCTCGGGAACATGCACGATCACGTCACCGGCCGTATGGGCCGGGCCCACGTACAGGAGCTCCACGCCGAGACCGTCGAGATCCAGGTCGAGGCGCTCCTCCAGCTTCGTGGTCGGCGGCGTGAGCCGGATGCCCCGGAAGTCCCAGGGCGCGAGCTGCCCGGCCAGGCGCGCCAGCGCCGGGTCCTCGCTCCCGGCCGCGTCGCGCAGGGCCTGCATGAGCTCGGGGCGCTCCTTGCCAAAGGACTCGGCGCACAGGCGATGTCCGATGATCTCCGCCTCCGGGAAGAGCTGGTTGCCCCAGCAGTGGTCGCCGTTGTGATGGGTGTTGACCACCCGGCGCGCCGGCTCGCGCCAGAGCCGCGCGTAGCGCTCGATCAGCTCGCGCGTGTGGGGCAGGTCCCAGAAGGTGTCCACCACGAGGCCGCCGCCCCGGTTCACGAGGCCCGAGTTGCTCCAGCCGAGGCCCCGGTCCTCCTGCAGACAGGCATAGACGTCGGAGGCGATCTCCACCAGCTCCATGGCGGCCATTCTAGCCACCAATGGGCTATCTAGGGACGCGGACGGGGGGGTAGCGTGGAACGGCCGCTCTGGGAGCCCTCGGAAGCGCGGGTGCACGCCGCGCAGCTCACGGCCTTCCGCCGCCAGGTGGAACGCCGCTTCGGCCTCGCATTCCCGGACTACGCCTCCCTGCACGCCTGGTCCGTGGCGGAGCCGGAGCGCTTCTGGCGCGCGGTGTGGGACTTCTGCGGGGTCGTGGGCGAGCCGGGGGGGGGCGTCCTCGAGCACGGCGATCGCATGCCCGGGGCCGACTGGTTCCCGGACGCCCGGCTCTCGTTCGCGGAGAACCTCCTGCGCCGCCGGGACGGGGTGGAGGCGCTGGTCTTCCGCGACGAGCGCGGCACCCGGCGCGCCCTCACCTGGCGGGAGCTCCAGGACGCCGTGGCCCGGACGCTGCGGGCGCTGGCCGCGACGGGCGTGGGCCCCGGCGACCGGGTGGCCGGCTACCTGCCCAACCTTCCCGAGGCAGTGGTCGCCATGCTGGCCACGGCGAGCCTCGGCGCCATCTGGTCCTCGTGCTCCCCGGACTTCGGCGTCCAGGGCGTGCTCGACCGCTTCGGCCAGATCGAGCCGCGCGTGCTGCTCACCGCGGACGGCCACGTCTACGCCGGCCGGACCCATGCGTCGCTGCCCCGGGTGGCGGAGATTCTGCGCGGTCTCCCGAGCGTGGTGCGAACGGTGGTGGTGCCGAACCTGGCGGAACGGCCGGAGCTCGACGCGCTCCCGAACGCGGTTGCGTGGCCCGATTTCCTCTCCGGACCCGATCCGGGTGCGCCGGGCTTGGAGCGCCTGCCCTTCTCCCGGGCCCTCTACGTGCTCTACTCCTCGGGAACCACCGGCCCGCCCAAGTGCATCGTGCACGGGGCCGGGGGCACGCTGCTCCAGCACCTGAAGGAGCACCGACTGCACGTGGACCTGCGACCCGGCGACCGCTTCTTCTATTTCACCACCACCGGCTGGATGATGTGGAACTGGCTCGTCTCCGGGCTCGCCTCGGAGGCCACGCTGATCCTCTACGACGGCTCGCCCTTCCACCCGGGCCCGGCGGCGCTCTTCGACCTGGCCGAGACGGAACGCATCACCGTCTTCGGCACCTCCGCCAAGTTCGTCGACGCGGTGCGCAAGGAGGGGCTGCGGCCGGCGGAGACCCACGACCTCTCGAGCCTGCGGACGCTCCTCTCCACGGGCTCGCCGCTGGCGCCGGAGGGCTTCGACTTCGTCTACGCGGCCGTGAAGCGCGACCTGTGCCTGTCCTCCATCGCCGGGGGCACGGATCTCATCTCCTGCTTCGTGGGCGGCAATCCGACGGGTCCGGTCTGGCGCGGCGAGATCCAGGCGCCCGGGCTCGGCATGGCCGTGGACGTCTTCGACGAGGCGGGACGCCCGGTGCGCGGGCGCCCCGGCGAGCTCGTCTGCACGCGGCCCTTCCCGTCCATGCCGGTGGGGTTCTGGAACGATCCGGACGGCCGTCGCTACCGGGCCGCCTACTTCGAGCGCTACCCGGGCACGTGGCACCACGGCGATTGGGTCGAGCTCACCGAGCACGGCGGCGCCATCATGTACGGGCGCTCGGACGCCACCTTGAATCCGGGCGGGGTGAGGATCGGAACCGCCGAGATCTATCGGCAGGTGGAGCAGATCGACGAGGTGCTGGAGGCCCTCGCCATCGGCCAGCAGTGGCAGGGCGACGTGCGGGTGGTGCTCTTCGTGAAGCTGCGCGACGGCATCGACCTGGACGACCCGCTGCGCGAGCGGATCCGGCGCCGGATCCGCGAGAACGCGAGCCCACGCCACGTGCCCGCGCGCATGGTGCAGGTGGCGGACATCCCGCGCACCCAGAGCGGTAAGATCACCGAGCTGGCGGTGCGCGACGTGGTCCACGGCCGCGAGGTCGGGAACCGGGAGGCTCTGGCCAACCCCGAGGCCCTGGAGCTGTTCCGCGACCTGCCCGAGCTGCGAGAGTAGACTTTGCCCAGCGAGGACCCCAGTGATGGATCCGATTCTCCACGTGATCGTGATCGGCGTTTGTCTCGTGCTCTCGGCCTTCTTCTCCGGGAGCGAGACGGCGCTCATGCGTCTGCGCGGCCACGAGCTCGAGGGCGACGCGCGCGCGAGCCTCAACCCGGCGGGCGTGGCGGTCCGGAGCCTGCTCGACTCCACCTCCCGCCTGCTCGTCACGATCCTGCTCGGCAACAACGTGGTGAACATCCTGGGGGCTTCACTGGCCTCGGCCATGGCCGTCTTCTACCTGGGGGAGCGGGCCGGCGTCGCCGTGGCGACGATCTCCATGACGCTCCTGATCCTGATCTTCTCCGAGATCCTCCCCAAGGCGCTGGCGGCCCGCTCGCCGCGCCGCTTCTCCTTCGCCGTGGCCCTGCCCCTCTACCTGATCCACCAGGTGTTCCGCCCCGTGCACCTGCTCTTCGATCGCTTCATCGAGCCGGCGGTACGCCGCATCGGAGGGGGATCCGAGGAGGCGCCGGGCTCCACCGAGGAGCTGCTGCGCCTGGCGCGGGCGGCGCACAAGGCGCCGCTCGGGACTCCCATCGCCATCATCGGCGGGGTCTCGCGTGCCGCGGAGCTCACCGTCTCCGACATCATGATCCCGCGCACCGAGATCGTGGCCTTCTCCAAGGACACGCCGCCGAAGGAGCTCTTGGAGCAGATCCTGGTGGAGCGCTACACGCGGGTCCCCGTCTTCGAGGAGACCATCGACCACGTGATCGGTCTCTTGCACCTGAAGGACCTGATCAAGCTGGTGAACGCGGGCGGCTCCGAGATCGCCTCGATCATGAAGCCGATCCTGCGCGTCCCCGAGCGCAGGCCGATCCTCCCGCTACTGGCCGACATGCAGCGCGCCTTCGTGCACATGGCCGTGGTGAAGGACGAGTTCGGGACCACCCAGGGGCTGCTCACCCAGGAGGACATCCTCGAGGAGCTGGTGGGCGAGATCCGGGACGAGTTCGACCGCGAGGAGCTGCTGACGATCCGCCGCCAGCCGGACGGGAGCTTCGACGCCCTCGGCCGAGTGCGGGTGCGCGACTTCAATCGCGAGACGGGCCTCGCGGTGCCGGACGTCCAGGGCGACACGCTGGGCGGCCTGGCCTTCAACGCCCTCGGGCGCCCGCCCCGCCGGGGCGACGTGGTGCAGGTGCCGGGCTACGAGCTCTCGGTACTGGACGTCTCGGGGAGCCGGGTGGTGCTGGTGCGGGTGCGACCCGAGGCGCCGAAGCCGCAGGAGCCGCCGCCGGAAGCGGCCTGAGCCGCTAGCGCGCGCGACCGACCAGCGCCGGCGCGTCCAAGCCGACCCGGTCTCCCACACGCAGGCCGAGCTCGAAGAGCCGCCCGCTCGCCGTCTCCAGGGCGAACTGGGCGGGACGGCCGCTCCAGTACGGGGGCAGCCGCGCCTCGTAGTCCGCGGCGCTCTCGTCGGGCCGGCGCGGCGGCTCGGGCCCCATGGCATGGAGCGCCACCACGCGACCCGTGGGGTCCAGGAAGGCCACGTCGAGGGGGATGGCGCAGTCGCGCATCACGGCGCCGATCACGCGCGGCGCCGGGTAGACGAAGAGCAGGCCCCCGTCGCGGGGCACCAGGTCGCGGCCGCTCAGGCCGCGATAGCGGCTCTCCGGATCGAGGGCCAGCTCGAGGTGCAGCACGACGCCCCCCACCTCGACCGCCACGCGCTCGGGGGCCGTGGCCCCGCAGGCCACCAGGAGCAGGGCGACGACGAGCAGCCTCACCAGCCGTTGCGCTCCAGCCAGCGGACGGTTTCGGCGAGGCGCACGCGTCGGGCCGCGTCCTCGAGCCGCTGGAGGGTGTCCGGTGAGGCGTCGTCCAGATCCACACCGCGCTCGAGGTAGGCATCGAGCCGGTGGTAGCCCTCTCCCAGGATCTGCCGGCACTGGAAGTCCGCGACGCCCATGGTGCCGCTCAGCATGAGCGAGACGAGCGGCCGCGCCCACTGGCCCCAGCCCCAGTCGTGCCGGGACCCGTGGACGAACTTCGGCTCCGTGCCGGCGCCCAGGGAGAGCAGCCGCACCTGCTCGAGCCGCTGCCCGCCCGCCCGCGGGTCGAGCGCCTGGGCCAGGGCGGCCATGCTCGGGTTGTTGGCCACCACGCCCCCGTCCACGTAGCCCTGGTAGGAGGGGAAGAAGGTCGGGGCCGCGCTGGTGCGCAGCGCCACGTCCACCAAGAGCTCCGCGCCGTCCGAATCGGCCCCGGGGAAGTTGTGGAAGAACTTGGGCTTCCACATGCGCGGGCGCCGCCCCTGGGGCGGGGCGTCGAGGTCGAAGGCCGGTACCAGCACGCGCCTGCGGAGGTCGCGCAGCCGCCGCTTCCCGAACTCCCGGCGCAGCACCCGGGCCAGGCCCGTGGGGCGGTAGTCGGCGCCGACCGCCGTGCCGAGGTCCACGAGATCGTCCCAGAAGGAGTCGTCGAAGACCTTGGCGGCATCGCGCCGGAGGATCCGGGCCAGCTCCGCCGGCGAACGTCCGGCGGCCAGCGCCAGGGCGAGGATCCCCCCGGTGGATGTCCCGGCCAGGAGATCCGCGCGCTCCAGGAGGTCTGGGCGGCGCTCCACCAGGCGCGCCAGCACCCTGGCGGTGAAGAGGCCCTTCACCCCACCGCCGTCCAGGGCCAGGATGCGATAGGCGCTACCCTGCCGGGGCGCGCCAGGGGATCCCATGTTCCGCCTCCTCCGCCTGATGGCCCGGCTCGGCTGGCCGATGCGGATGCTCGGCCCCTTCTTCGGCCGCTACAACCCCTTCCACCCGGACTTCCTGCGGGATCCCTACCCGCACTACGCGCGCCTGCGCCGCCAGGCGCCGGTCTACCGCCACCCGGTCTTCGGGGTCGTCTACCTGACGCGCTACGACGACGTCCTCGGCGTGCTGCGCGACCCGAGCTTCTCGGTGCGCCGCATGGAGACGCAGGCCTTCCGCCGCGTCTTTCCGCTGGAGAAGCTGCAGCCGGAGCTGCTCGCCTCCATGCGCACCAACCTGCTGATGATCGACCCGCCGGACCACACCCGGATCCGGAACCTGGTGAACAAGGCCTTCACGCCGCGCATGGTGGAGAAGCTCCAGCCGCGCATCGAAACGCTGGTGGAGGAGCTCCTGGACGAGGCCGCCGAGAAGGGAGCCATCGACTTCGTGCAGGAGTTCGCCTACCCACTTCCGGTGGTCGTGATCGCCGAGATGCTGGGCGTCCCGGTGGAGGACCGCCACAAGATCAAGCGCTGGTCCGACGACCTCGCGGCGCTGCTCGACCCGCTCACCGCGTTGGAGGGCCTCGGCAGCATCGACCGCTCGTTGATGGAGCTCTCCGAGTACCTGGGAGGCGTCATCGAGGAGCGCCGGCGTGTGCCCCGGGACGACCTCATCAGCGCGCTGGTGGCCGCCGAGGAGGCCGGCACGCACCTGACGGAAGTGGAGATGGGATCCCTGGTCGCGCTCATCCTGGGCGCCGGCCACGAGACCACCACGAACCTGCTGGCGAACGCGATCGTGGCCTTGCTGCGAAACCCGGGCGAGCGCAAGCGATTCGCCGAGGACCCGGCCCTGGCCGCCACCGCGGTGGAGGAGTTCCTGCGCTACGAGTCGCCGGTGCAGGCGACGGACCGCGTCTGCACCCGGGAATGCGAGATCGGCGGACAGCGCATCCGGCCCGGGGAGATCGTGGTGCTGCTGCTGGCCGCGGCGAACCGCGATCCGGAGCGCTTCGGGGAGCCGGACCGGCTCGACCTCGGACGCGCCGAGAACCGCCACCTGGCCTTCGGGCAGGGAGCGCATTTCTGCCTGGGAGCGCACCTGGCGCGGGTGGAGGCGCGGATCGCGCTGGCACACTTCGTGCGGCGTTTTCCGGACTTCGGCGGGGACCCCGGCAACGTGACGTGGCGAAAATCCCTCGTCCTGCGCGGGCCGACGACGCTGCCGCTCTCGCTCTGAGTGCCACGTCTGCGGCCTCCCTCCCACCTTGTGGGAGGAGGAATGCGCCGGTGCGCCAGCTGGCTTCGTTGGTTCTCGCCCTGGGACTCGCGCAGGCGGCCTGGGCGCTCCCGATCGACGACTTCTCGACCGTCCAGAGTGTCGTCAGCGCGGTGGGGGCGCCGGCCGCCCAGACGGTCTCGAACGGCGTCGCCAGCCCGACCTCCATCGGGGGCGCCCGGACGATCGTCCTGGCGCGCACGGCCGGGATCGGGCTGGCCTCCATCGACGTGGACGTGAGCCAGGACGACGTGCTCTCCTTCGACACCGGGTCGGCGGTGGTGGCCAATGGCCGGCTCCTGTACGACGGAAACACCGACGACGTGCTCGACCCGACCGGCCTGGGGGGCGTGGACGCCAGCGACGGCGGCGCCAGCGCGGTGCTGCGCGTCGTGGCCCGCTCCGACCTGGCCGCGCTCCTCCGGGTGAGCTTCTTCACGGACGCATCGAACTTCTCGGTGGCGGAGATCGCCCTGCCGGGCACGGGCACGGACGCTCCCTTCCAGGTGATCGACGTGCCGTTCACCGCCTTCGTCGCCACGGGGGGCGGGGCCGACTTCTCCAGCATCGGGGCCGTCTCGGTGGCCTTCTCGGGACCCGCCTCGCTGGACCTGCAGATCGACCGCATCGAGACCATCGTGCCCGAGCCGGGGACGCTGCTCCTGCTCGTCGCCGGGCTGGCGGGGCTGCGACTCCTGCGGTCGCCCCGGCGGTAGGGTTCGCCGCGGAGCACGTCGCGAAGCCTGCCGGCCGCCGGGCTAGGCTGGCGGGCAGCGTGCCGAGATCCCCCGACGCGCGCGGCTTGCTGGTGGACGGGCCGACCTCGGGACCCGGGATCGTCCTGGCCCACGGTGCCGGCGCGCCCATGGACTCGCCCTTCCTGGAGACGTTCGCCGCGGGCCTGGCCGAGCGCGGCCTGCGGGTGGTGCGCTTCGAGTTCCCGTACATGCGCCGGCGGCGGGCGTCCGGGCGCCGCGGCGCTCCGGACCGCGAGCCCGTGCTGCGCCGGGCCTGGGAGGAGGTGGCGGAGGCGCTCGGCGGCGGGGCGGAGCTCGTGATCGGAGGCAAGTCCCTGGGCGGGCGCATGGCCGCCTGCGTGGCCGACGCGCTGGGCGTGCGGGGCCTCGTCTGCCTGGGCTTCCCCTTCCACCCGCCGGGACGTCCGGAGCGGACGCGAACCGCAGCCCTCGAGCGCATGCGAACGCCGACCCTGATCGTGCAGGGCACCCGCGACGCCTTCGGGAAGCCCGAGGAGGTGAAGGGCTACCGGCTCTCGCCCCAGGTTCGGGTGCACTGGCTCGCGGACGGCGACCACTCCTTCAAGCCGCGCGTGCGCTCCGGCCGGACCCTCCAGCAGAACCTGGACGAGGCCATCTCCGTCGTGGCCGCCTTCGCGGCGCGGGAGGCAAGCTAGCGCTCGCCCTGCGGCGCTCCGGGTCGCGGACGGAGCGCCAGGAAGAGGCGCGCTCCCGCCCAGGCCAGGGCGAAGACGACGACCAGGAGCGGCAGCCCGTGGAGGAGCAGGACGGTGACGCCACCCACCAGGGCGGTGGAGCGTTCCGGCTCGACGACCCGGGCCAGGACCCCCACCCCGTAGAGGGCGAAGGTGACCCACGAGGCGTGGGCCGCGAAGCGCGTGGCCTGCCGTGCCGGCGTGGCGCGCCGGGCCGCCACGCGGCCCAGCGCCCAGCAGGCCACCGCCACGACGCCCACGATCACCGCCCCGTGGGCGAGGATCAGGAGCTCGAAGGCGAGCTCACTCATGGCCGGCGAGCCCGAGCCCTGGGGCGCCGCTGCTCCCGCGGACTCACTCGCACAGGATGCTCAAACGCGCCGGCGGCGAGGTCTGCCCCTGGGCGTCCGTCAGCGTGTACTCCCCCTCCAGATGCTCCGGCAGGTTCGGGACGCCGCCCCAGCAGCCGAAGCCGTCTGGCCACCGGATCGGCTCGCTGCATTCCCCGAAGCTTTGCGCGTTGTCGATGCAGCGCCAGCCGCCGGGACACCGGCTCACGGTGTAGTCCACGGTGATCGGAAAGGTCGCGAAGCCCTCCCAGGAGATCGCCACGTCGGCGGGATCCGAGCCCGGCTGCGCGGGGCCCCAGCGGGCGTGGGGGCGATCCGGCGCAAAGCCGCTGATCTCGAGGCGCGCGCAGTCGCCGCACACGGAGTCGCCCGCGCAGTTGCAGCCGCAGCACGCGTCCGGCGCGTGGCAGCGGGTCGGGTTCCCGGCGTCGCAGCGCAAGGTGGGGATCCAGGCCGAGGCGCCCCGGGCCATGGCGCACACGAAGCCCGACCGGAAGTCCGCAGTTTCGCAGGCGGCGCAGCGGGCCAGGAAGTCCTGGTCGCAGACGCTCCCCGTGAACTGGCAGCTCGCGCCGACGCAGCGCTCCCGGCCGCAGGCGTCGTGGCACCAGCAGGCCGCGTTGATGCAGCTGTTGGCGCCGACCACGAGCAGGGCCGGCGTGCCGTTGGCCTCGTCGCCGGGCCCGCAGTAGTCGAGCTCCGGGTCGAAGTCCCCCATGCAGCCCGCCGGGTCGTTGGCCAGGGGCGGGCCGCAGCCCGACGCCGCGGCCGTCGCGGCCGAGACCGACGCGGCGGCGGGGGCCGGCGGGTCGAGCCGACAGCCGAGATCCTGGGCCACACGCGCCAGGACCAGGGGCCAGTGGGCGCGCTGGTGGGGCTCCACGGGGAGGTTCTGCGCCCGGAGGGCTGCCACGGCGGTGACCACCGCCGCGTCCATGTCCCCTGGCGTGAGGGAGAGGGCGTCGCAGCCCGGGAGCTCGACCGCGCCGGCCGCCCCGCACGCGCAGCGGCCGTCTCCCGGAGCTGCGCAGTAGCGGAGGCCGCTGCAGGCTCCGCTCGCGCACACCGCGCCGGCCTGGCAGCCGACGCCCACGCAGGTGCCGGCCGTGTCGCAGGCGCTGGCGGGCGTGCAGCCGCGCCCGTCGTCGCAGGAGGCCAGGGGCGGCTCGAAGCGGCACAGAGACGAGCAGCAGTCGCCGTCCACGGCGTTGCCGTCGTCGCACTGCTCGTCCGGACCGAGGACGCCGTCGCCGCAGCTCCAGGCGGTGACCACCCGCACCTGGTCGAAGATCCAGTCCTGGAGGGCGAGGGTCACGGTGCGCCCGTCGGCGCCGAGAACCAGGAGGTCCGGCAGCGTCTGGTTGAAGCCCGCCAGCTCGAGGCCCCGGTGGTCGCCCCAGAAGCTGCCCGGCCAGGGATAGGCGGTGTCCGGATGACCGAGCGCCGGGTCGCTCGCATCGAGGGACGAGCGCTCGACGATCACGCCCAGCACGGGTCGCGGGAAGGTGACGGCTCCCGAGACGGTTCCCGAGAGCTCCGGATCGAAGTGGAGCAGATAGCTGGCCACGCGGACGCCGGCGGGGATCGTGACGGGCATCAGGCCCGTGGGGTCGTCGTAGGTGCCGGGCAGCGAGGCGTCCAGCCGGAGGGGGGCGTCGAGGACGACGGCCGCCTCTCCGAACAGGCGGATCTCCGTCTCGCTCTCGGTCTCGCTGGTGAAGACGGAGGGCGGTGGGGCAACGACCACCACGGACCCCGCGGCGACCAGGGAGTCCGTCGGCGCGACCGCCGCGGAAACGAGCTCCAGGGACGCCGCCGCCGCGAAGCGCTCCGCTGCGGGCGCGTCGGCCCCCGTCGGCCCGCCGGCTACGGGTCCGTCGGCTTCGCGCACGGCCGTCGAGCCGAAGGCCACGCAGACGAGGAGGAGGGGCAGGAGGCGGCGCGCGATCGATGCGAGAGAGCCCACCCGGTCGCCTTCTCGTCGGGACGCCGGGGCGGCGAATCACCGGGGCGGTGGAGCAAGATCCGGGCCAGTCGAGGCGCGCCCACGACACCGCTTGCGAGCCCGTCGTGGACGATCGACCACGGCGCGGCGGAACCCGTGTCCGCATCGCCGCTGCCGGGAGCACGGGCCTCCGGTAGCCTCCCGGAACGCGGAGAGGTGGCCGAGCGGTCGAAGGCGGCGGTCTTGAAAACCGCTAGGCGCGCGAGCGTCTCGGGGGTTCGAATCCCTCCCTCTCCGCCAGCCCCCGGGACCAGCGGAGGCGCCGTGGACTGCGACTTCAAGCTCTCGGGCGGGACCGTGATCGACGGTACCGGAGCCCCGGGCGTGCGCGCCGACGTGGCGGTGGCCGGCGACCGCATCCTGGCCGTAGGCGACCTCGCGGACCTGCGAGCCGCCGAGACCCTCGACTGTACGGGCCGCGTGGTCACGCCCGGCTTCATCGACATCCACTCCCACTCGGACTTCCTGGTGCCGGGGCGCGACGCGGGGGCGCGGGTGGAGCCCTTCCTGCGTCAGGGCATGACGACGCTGGTGGGCGGGAACTGCGGCTTCAGCCCCGCCCCGGTCAGCGAGCGCAATCGCGACGCCACCCGGGAGAGCAGTCGCCTGATCCTGGACGACGTGCTCGAGCCGCGCTGGACCAGCATGGACGGCTTCCTCTGCGCACTGGAGGAGACCGGCGTCCCGCTCAACGTGGCGGAGCTGGTGGGCCACGGGGCGGTGCGGGCGGCGGTGATGGGCTCGCTCGATCCGGCGCCGCCCACGCCCGAGCAGCTCGAGGCCATGGAGCGCCTGGCCCGGGAGGCCCTGGATGCTGGCTGCATCGGCGTCTCCACGGGCCTCGGCTACGCGCCCGGGATCTTCGCCCGCCCCGAGGAGCTGGCCGTGGTGGCGGGCTGGGCCGGACGCACCGGGAAGCTCTTCACGTCGCACGTGCGCGCCTACAGCCGCGTGAGCCCCGTGTACCAGAGCGACCCGAACCAGACGCCCCACAACGTGAAGGCGCTGCTCGAGGTGATGCAGGCGGCCCGGGCGGGCGGCGCGCGCTGTCAGCTCTCCCATCTCATCTTCGTGGGCCGCAGGACCTGGCCGACCTGCGCACAGGCCCTCGCGGCCATCGAGCGCGAGCGCGAGGCCGGCCTCGACGTGGCCTTCGACGCCTTCCCCTACACCGCCGGCAACACCACGGCCGCCGTACTCTTCCCGCCCGAGATGCTGCCGCACCTGGAGAAGATCCTGGCGGACCCCACGGCGCTGGAGGGCATCCGGGCCCTGGGACGCCGCGTCTTCGCGGAGATCGGCTTCTTCCTGGAGGACGTCCAGATCATGCGCGCCAACGCGCCGGAGTTCGACGCCTACGACGGCCTCTTCGTGGGCGAGGCGGCGGAGCGGGCGGAGATGGACGTCTGGGAGTTCTACGCGCGCCTCGTGCTCGCCAGTCACCGCAACGCCCGCGTCCTGAACCACACCTACAGCGGGCACGCGGGCCAGGAGGACGCCCTGCGCCGGGTGCTGGCCCATCCGCTCTGCACGATCGAGACCGACACCTTCGTGACGGAGCACGGCCACCAGAACCCGGCCAGTTACGGGACCTTCCCGCGCGTGCTCTCCACCTACGTGGAGGCCGGTCTGTTCCCGCTGGCGGAGGCCGTCCGCAAGATGACGAGCGCGCCCGCCGAGCGGCTGGGCCTCCCGGACCGGGGCGTGCTGCGGCGCGACGCGGCAGCGGATCTCGTGGTGTTCGACCCGGCGCGGCTGCGCGACCGGGCCACCTTCCAGGAGCCGGCACGCTTTCCCACCGGGATCGAGCACGTCTTCGTGAACGGGGCGCACGTGGTGGCGGGAGATCGCTACGCCGCCGGCGCCCGGGCGGGCCGCGTGCTGCGCGCCTAGGCCGACCCAGGACTGGCGTGGCAAGGCCCGGGGGTCCCTCCCGGCCCGCCCGCCGCTATCCTCGGATGCCTCGGCAGCGAGCCGCAGGCGAGCGAAGTTCACAGGCTCAGCAAGGCGGACCCCGGGCCGCCGCGCAGCGAGCCGCAGGCGAGCGAAGTTCACAGGCTCAGCAAGGCGGACCCCGGGCCGCCGCGCAGCGAGCCGCAGGCGAGCGAAGTTCATGAGGCATGGAGAGGTGGCCGAGTGGCTGAAGGCACAGGTTTGCTAAACCTGCATAGGGGCAACCCTATCGAGGGTTCGAATCCCTCCCTCTCCGCCACCATGGGATTTCCGGCTCAGCCAGGCGGACCCGGGGCCGCCGGGCAGCGAGCCGCAGGCGAGCGAAGTTCATGAGGCATGGAGAGGTGGCCGAGCGGCTGAAGGCACGCGCCTGGAGAGCGCGTGTACCCGGAAGGGTACCGTGGGTTCGAATCCCACCCTCTCCGCCAGCCCCGCCCCGGGGCCTCTCGCCTCGGCATCCGGTTCGCTAGATTCCCGACCGGTTTCCACGCGCCCGTAGCTCAGTTGGATAGAGCGCCAGGTTGCGGACCTGGAGGTCGCATGTTCGAGTCATGCCGGGCGCGCCAGATTCCTCCGCCCCGTCGGTGCGTTGCTGCGGAGTTTCGCGTCTCCGACTCGCCCGCAACCGTGGGTGCTGAGGGGGTGCCAGGTCGGGCCAGCCGTAGAGCCGCACCAAGCGCGCCCGCTCGAGCTCGTCGGGCCAGTTCGCGGGGTCGAGGAACGAGTCGTAGACCTCGACCACCATGCGGCTCGTCGTGTGGCCGGGCTCCGCGGCCACGAGCTCGGGGTTCCGGCCGCACACCAGCGCAGAGGTGGCGTAGCTGCCATCAGCCCCGCGAGGCGTGCGTCGCGAAACACCATGCGCACGACCATCAGGCGGTTGCGGATGGTCCGGTGTCGAAGGCCCTGGCGCGTCAGCGCGTTGCGGACCGCGACCGAGTCGCCGGGAGTCACCCGGTCCAAGCGCTTGTTTCCGATCCGTCCGGTGAGGTCGCGGAGGTGGCCGCGGTAGTCCCGGAACGTGGCGACCGTGACCTGACCTTCGAGGTCGTCGAGCCAGCGCTGGGACCACTCGGTGAAGGTGGGTACGCGCCTGGGGTAGTTGGGCTGCTTCGCCTCGCGCTCGAACCAGGAGAGGTCTCCCAGCGCGAGGCGCCGGTTGAGCTCGTGGGCGGTCTCCTCCGCGAGCGCCTCGTCGCCCGCCGGGATCACGATGCGCCGACGTCTCTCCACACCGCTCATCACCCCACGCCCGAACACGCCCAGCCGCCCCCGATCGTCTCGTCCGACGCGGGCCTTCGCCATTCTCCCCATCGTATCATCCCGTCCGATCGATCAGGTCGATGGCGCGCGCCCTCGGCCACCGCGCCGCAACTCCCGTTGGCGCCTTGCGATTTCGCTCCATGAAGGCCACCACCTCGACGAGCTCGATCCGCACGCTGCGCCCGACACGAAAGGCCGCCAGCTCGCCTCGCGCCACGAGCTTCTCGACCTGGCTTTGAGAGACCGAGAGCAGCCGTGCTGCCCCACGCAGCGAGACGGCGAGACAGTCGACGTCGTCGAGCGCGAGCCCGAGCTCCGCGGCCACGCGCCGTGCCCGCTCGAGTCTCTCTCCGGCGGTCAAGCTTCCGCCCCCTCGGGCCTCGACCCGCGCGACGCCCGCGGCGCCGGCACGACTCGCGTCGCACTCCGGCGCTGGCGCTGGAAGGCGCGATCGCTCGCCAGGAACTTCTCGAGGATGCCTTCGATCAGCACGGGCAGCTCGATCTCGTGTCCATGCACCCGGGCGTAGAGCGCCGCGTAGGCATCGAGCTCTCCCGCCAGCCGGCCAGGCAGTCGGAGCCGGACCTTCCGCTCGGGAAGATCCGCTTCCCGAGGCCGGAGCTTGATGCCGCGCTTCAATTCGGCTCCTCCCCGGGGCCACGTCCTCGACCAGGCGAAGCACCCCGCGCCGCCAACGCCCGTGCGTGTCGCGGCCTTGCTCCTGCCGCGCGTCGATCTCGCGGCGCCGAGGCGCAGGCAGCAGCACGAAGAGCCACAGCGCCAGGTGATCGACCATTGACTTCAGCCGCCGCAACCCGTACCGCGATCTCCTGGATGCGAAGGGCGTGCTGCTCGAGCGTCGCCGCGAGACGCTCCTCCATCGAGTCTCTTGTGCCGGAGCGCCACTGCGCCGGCCTTGCCCGCCTCGGGCACCGCCTGGAGGGCATCCGCCCAGTGGGGTGACCGGAGCGCGTCCGCCCGGGAGCTACGGCCTGACCTCGCCCGTCGCCGTCTGCGGCGACGTGATCGTCGTCGGCGGACGCGTCAGCGAGCAGCTCTGGGAGACGCGGCTCCCGGCCGCTGGCCACGCCACTCCCATGACGTATCGGGGCCGGCGTACGGGCAAGCAGTTCGTCGTCGTGGCCTCCGGCGGAGGAAACCGGCTGGGCGACGGCATCTCCGGCAAGCTCGTGGCGTTCTTGCTACCCGGTGATGGGGAAGGGATTCCGGGCGCCGGGGCCCAGCGCTAGTCGAGGGAAGGTGGCTGCGCAGCGTGACCGCCGCGAACAGTGGGTCGTGGGCCGGGCGCCTCACTCGAGGTAGCCCAACGCCCGGAGCGCCTCGCGGCTCTCGGGCGAGAGCTCCACGGGCTTTCCCGGCGCGCGGCGGAAGCCGGCACTCTGCTGCAGACGTGCGTCGAGGGCCGCCTGGAGCGCCGTGACCAGCTCCGGGTGCTGCTGGGAGACGTTCTCGTGCTCGCCCGGGTCGCGGACCAGGTCGAAGAGCTCGACGAAATCCTCCGCCTCCTCCCGAAACAGCGCCGTGTAATGGTGCCGGCTCAGCTGCTCGCGCGATACCTCCCGCATGCCCGCCAGGGACCAGCGGATGAGCTTCCAGCGCCCGCTCCGCACGGCGCTGGCGCGGTAGGGGTAGGCCGAGAAGCCGAGGAAGCTGAAGACGGGCTCCGCCGGCGCCGCCCCGGAGCCGGGCGCCAGCAGCCCGACCCGGCTGACCCCCTGCACCGGCACGGCCACCGGGACCGCCAGCAGCTCGCACAGCGTGGGGAGCACGTCGGTCAGACTCACCGGGCTCTCGATGCGCGCTTGCGGAACACCCGGCCCGGCCAGGAACCAGGCCGCGCGGATCAGCTCGTCGTACAGGGAATGGGTGTGGTCGAGTCGGCCGTGCTCCCAGAACTCGTCTCCGTGGTCCGAGAGCACGACGACCAGGGTCTCACGCAGTACGCCGCGGCGCTCCAGCCACGCGAGCAGCTCCCCGAGCTGGTGGTCCACCCAGCCGACCTCGCCGTCGTACAGCGAGATCAGGAGCTCTCGCTCGCGTTCCGTGGGCTCGGCCCGGATCGCCTCGACGTTGCCCCGGTGATGCTGGAAGACGCGGATCAGGTCCTCCGCCAGCGGGTAGAGCCGATCCGCGACGAGCGTTCGCCCGGCGCCCAGCTGCTCCGTCCGGGGCAGGAACTTCCACGAGTAGGGGGCCGGCGGACGATAGGGCCGGTGCACGTCGAAGCCGTGCAGGAAGACGAAGAAGCGTTCGTCCTTACCCAGCCTCGCGATCCACTCCCGCGTTGCCTCGATGTTTCCAGAGAAGCGTCGCGTCCGGGAGACGAACTGCTCGAAGCCCCGCGCGAAGCCGGTGCCGGGGGAGACGAACCCACCTCCCGTGAACGCGGCGGTTCGGAAGCCCTGCTCGCGCAGCATCTCGGCCAGGGTCACGTAGTCCGGCCCGAGCCGACCCGACGTCGGGAAGTCGAGCACGCCGTGAGCCACCGGCTCGAGGCCCGTGAACACGCTCATGTGGGCGGGGACGGTCCAGGGCGCGGGGCTGAATGCGTTGCGGAAGACGGCGCCGCGGGTGGCGAACCCGTCCAGGTTGGGAGAGGTGTCGCGCGAGTATCCGTAGGTCCCCAGCTGGGCCGCCCGAAGCGTGTCGATCGAGATGAGCAGCAAGTGGCGGGCCGAGTCGGGCTGCGGCGTTCCGCAAGCCGCCAGAGCCAGCAGGCACGTCCCCCAGAGCCGTCGCATGCACGGAAGGTGGGTTCGTCTCAAGCGGGTCCCCCGACGCGAACCACCGAGCCCTGGCGGACGTCGCCATCGGTCACGCGCGCGCGGAGGTTCCGGTCCCCCACTCGGACCCGATACGGTCCCAGCGCGCGCGTCCCCTCCCCCTTCTCCGTCGCATAGGGAACCCGCAAGCGCACCCGTCCGTCCGCATCCGCGCGTCCAGAGGCCCGGAACTCGAAGCGGCGGCCGATCGGGCTCTCGAGCGCCAACTCGGCCTGCACTTCCGCGCCCGGCGCCGCTGGCAGCTCGAGCACCGCGCCCGTCACGACCTCGAAGAGCTTGTAGGGGATGACCGGGCGCTGGGGCAGGCCGAAGGGAAAGGAGGTCCGCAGCGGTTGCCCGCCGGGCGGGCCCTCCGTGACGAGGCGGAAGCGCCCGACGTGCCCGAACTCACCCTGCCCAGAGCCGTCCTCTCGGTGGAGGCGGTACAGCAGGAGGCTCGGCTCGAGCAGATGGTGGTCGAAGCTCAGCACGTAGCGTGCACTCAGGGCTTGCGCGATCTCCACCGCAGCCGCTTCCGACGTGGCGCCGAAGAACCGGATCGATGCGTCGAACTTGTGCGCATCCAGGTAGGGACCGAAGTTGTCCGCGGGCGTCGCCCGGCGCGCGACGTAGTGGAGTACGTTCCCGTGGTTCGGGTAGCACAGGATCCCGTACTCGGGAGTCTGCTGCGGATCGAAGTAGCCCGAGGTGTCGGGGGTTGCACTGCGGATCGAGTGGGCGAAGCGCACCAGCGCCTGCGCGCCATCGAGAGGCACGTCCGCGGGCGGGGGCGCGCCCCGCAGAAAGGCGATGCTTCCCGGCAGCGCGCGAAGATACGTGAGCGACAGCCCCGGCCAGAGCAGGCCAGCTCCCAGCACCAGCACGAGGCAGCTCGCTCCGACCCCGGTGAGTCGGGGTCGGAGCCCGGTGCGAAGCTCGCCGAGCAGGAGCGCGAAGCCCACCGAAGCCGGCGGGGCGAAGTCGTTGCCGAAGCGCATCTGCAGCGTGGCCAGAGTCCCGAGACACAGGCTCCAGCCGGCCAGGCACAGGGCGGGCTCACGGACTGCGGGTTGACGCATGCGCAGGAGCGCGGCGACCACGGTGAGCGGGATCGCGTAGCCGTACAGGCCGTAGAGACGCAGGGCGAGGTCCCGGGTGTCCCCGGCTCGGCCCCCCAGCCAGCCGAAGAGGGGAGCCTGCTCCAGATTCGTGGATCCCCAGACGTCCGCGGTCGCGAAGAAGAAGAGGACGGGGCCCAAGGCCTGGCGCGGGCCGGGCAGCGCCAGGACTGCCACGAGGACGGCGACCGCCAGGCCCGCGGCGCGGCCCAGGCGAACGGGGACGCTCCGGGAAGGCCGGAGCCGCTCGAGCCCCGCAAGGCTCCCGGAAACGGCGGCCACCCCCGCCACCGTCATCCCGTGCAGCCAGGAGAGGGTCGTGGCGGAGAATCCGACTCCGACCTGTGCGTCCACGATTGCGAGCCAGGGTGCGATGAGGAGCAGCGTGCCCAGGGCCCCGAGGGCCTGGGCGGCGAAGACGGACCCGCGTCCCACCACCAGCCCGACCCCGAGCAGCACCCCGTCGCCCAGCAGGATGTAGAGCAGGCTTCCCCGCCAGCTCAGGATCAGAGCGGCACGGATGACGGCCAGCCCGATGGCGATCCCCGCCAGCCGGCCCCTCGAGGTGCCCTGCCGCAGCCCTTGCAGACTCAGGGCGAGGAACACCGCGCCCAGCAGCGCCTGGGCGGCGTGGTGGTCGGGGTTGCCCACACCGGAGAAGACCACGCTGGCGGGCAGCACCGCGAAGAGGGACGCCGCCCCCAGGCCGATGCCCCACCCGCCGACCGAGCGACCCACTGCGTAGACGGGGATCACCGTGAGCGCGGCGAGCACGGGACTGCTCCATGCCGCCACGCGCTCGAAGACGCCGACCGTCCCGCCCAGGGCGCGGGCCGTGGCGGCCAGGGCCCAGTCGTGGAGGGGGGGCGTGGGCACGGCCGCGCCGTCCGGGTAGGCGAGATACGGATCCCACACCAGCACCGCGGGAAAGTTCACGAAGCTGAAGAGCGCGCGGCGGGCGTTGTAGGAGGCGTCGGCTCGGTCGAGCACGACCTCCCCATCGCCGAGGAAGACCTTCGCCACGCCGACGGAGCGCACCGCAAAGGCCACTACCGCGATCCCGAGAAGCAGGATGGCCAGAAGGCCTCGCCTCATTCTAAAACAGCGTCCTTGCGCTGGTCTCGAAGGGCACGAAGCCATCCCTTCCCAGCTCTTCCAGAATGGCCCGGTTGTCCACTCGCTCGTCCGAGTCCACGGTGGAGAGGAGATCCGGGTTCAACGTGGGCACCAGGTGGGAGGCCAACAGGAACAGGCGCTTGGGCAGATGGAGCTTCACGACCTGCTTGCCGGCGATCTTGGCCAGGATGTCGATGATCTGGTTCAGGCGATGGGGCCGGGGCCCTCCGATGTCGAAGCTGCGGCCATCGAACCCGTCCTTCTCGATCAGGTGGTTGATGGCCTGGCTGACGTCGTCCACGTACACGGGCTGACGCGTGTACTCTCCGTCGCCGATCACCGGCACCACCGGGAGTTTCCGGATCAGACCCACGAGCTGGTGCATGGGCTGCTTGCGGGCGGGCGTGTGGTCGGGCAGCAGCGGCCCGCAGGGGGCCGCCGGCCTCAGGATCACGTGGGGCACACCCGAAAGCCGGGCCGCCTTCTCGTCGTCGATCTTGGACAGCGCGTACTGATTGAGCCCGGTGAAGTGCACCTGGGAGGAGCTCACGTAGAGCAGCCTGGCTCCGAGCCGCCTGCAGGCCTCCAGCACCGTCGTCATCATGGCGGCATTGATGCGGCGCGGGTCTTCGTCGGTGATGGCAGCCGCCATGTGGACGATCACGTCGGCCTCGCTGCCGGCGAGGATCTCCACTGCCTCGGGGCGGGTCAGGTCGCAGGGGAGAGCCCGGATGCGCGGTCCGGTGAACCCGAGTGGCGTAGAGCGCACCTGGGCGATCAGCCTCCAGTCCGGTTGGTGGGCTTCGCTGTACTTGACGTAGTGGGAGCCCAGGAAGCCCGAGGCTCCCGTCACGGCCACGCTTCTCATTTCCGCAAAGCCTGGTCGCTGATGCGGGCCGCGTTCGCCATCAGCACGAGGGCGGGAGGTGTCGCCGGAATGGACGGCAGGATGCTGGCATCGACCCCGTGCACGTTCTGGCAGCCCCAGGGGCGCCCCAGGACGTCGCTCTCGAACTTCTGCGGCGTTTCCCGCATGGGAAGCGTACCGCCATAGTGGATGCTCTCCCCGGGGAGCAAGCGCTTGACTCCGGCCCGGATCGGGCGGCCGCCGAACTCCTGCCGGGCTTCCAGCAAGCGCCCCAAGAACTCGCCCAGAACGGCGTCGGATCGGGCGCGGGCGGGAACCCCGCGAACCGCGCCGTATCCCCGCCCGGGGTCCGGGCTCACGCGGAACTCCAGCGTCCCGGAGTCGTCGGAGTGGAGGTAGACCATGCCGATCATGAGCCGCTCGAACGCCGGTGCGGCCAGGGCGCCCAGCCGGTCCGCCCATCCGCCGATCCGGCTGCGCAAGGCATCGATCATCAGATCGTTGTAGCCGTAGAGCTGCCCGTGGACGATGTGCGACGTGGAGCGTAGACCGGTGGCCTGCACGAACAGCTGGGAAAGCGTGTTGCCCGGCTCCCGGAGGGCGCCCCGGCTTCGTCTCCTGCGCAGGAACGGGAAGAGATACTTCTGGCTGTCCTTCACCGTGAAGACGTGGTCGCACCAGCCCAGCGAGCGGGCCACCACCGCCGTCGTGTTCAACGGGCCACAGGCCAGGAACAGCTTGTCGACGACGAGCCTCTCCGTGGCCCCGCTTTGCAGGTCCTTCAGGTCGATCGTGACGCCGCCCTTGCTCTCCGCGAAGCGCTCCACGAGAAGGCCCGCTCGATACGTGAAGCCGGTTTGCGAGGCCAGCCGCTCGACCACGGAGGCCGAGTTGAAGATTGCCTCGTAGGGGCAGCCGTGCATGCACAGTCCGCACGACACGCAGCCCTTCCCATTCGTGGCATATCGACGTCCGATGGCCAGCTTGGCGCGGCCCGCGTAGATCCCCGCCCCGCGCAGGCGCTCCTGGTGGGGCCCCAGCTCTTCGAGGAGGTCTCTTCCCTGCGGACCGATCTCGTAGTTCTCCTCGTCTCCCAGGGAGAACGGGTACAGCTCGTCGAGGCCATCGCTTCGAGCGGAGACGGGCAGGAACTCCTTCACCAGCCGGAAGTAGGGGGTCAGCTCGGACGCTCGCAGCGGCCAGTCGCCCATGTCGTGCTCGGCGATGGCGCACACGTTGGCGCCCCACGCATTGCTCAAGCCGCCATAGGCCAGGGAGGCGATCACCTTGGCGGAGGCGTCCATGCTGACCCGCGTCTCGGGGCGCTCGCGATAGGCGAAGTCGCTCCCGAGCGGGACCTTCATCGGAAAGTGCGGGTTGGCTCCGAGCGTTCTTCGGCGGCGCCGGTGCACCGTCTCGAGGAAGGCATCCTTGGCAATGGGAGCCCGGCTTCGCACGTAGGGCAGGAGCTCCGGGTCGATGCGAAGGCCCACGTCGATCATCGTCACGGAGCAGCCGGCTCGCAGCAGGGCATGAGCCGAGGCGACGCCGGAAGGTCCGGATCCCACGACCGCGAGCCTTCTCATGCAGCGCACTTCCCTCGGATCTGGAGGTCCGTGTTAGGATCGTCGCTCCGGAGGACGTCTCGTTTGGGATCCGAGCAACGCCTCTCGCTGACGATCTACGTGCCCACTCGCAACGAGGAGCAAAATATCGGGGCTATCCTCCGGGAAATCAAGCAACGGGTGAGGACGCCCCATCGTCTCCTCGTCGTGGACGGCCATTCCACGGATCGGACCCGGGAGGTCGCTGCCGAGATGGAGGCGGAGGTCCTGCTGGACTCCGGCGGGGGCAAGGGCGTCGCCTTGAGAGATGCCATCGAGCACTGCGACACGGACGTCCTCCTGTTCATGGACGCCGACGGGTCGCACGACGTGGGCGACATCGATGCCCTGGTGAAGCCCATCTTCGACGGAAGCCTGGATCTGGTCATCGGCAGCCGCAGCCGGGGAGGCTCGGATGAGCTGCATGGGGACATCGCCAAATGGATTCGGATCGTGGGAAGCGACATCATCACGCTGGGCATCAACTACCGTTTCGACGTTCGGCTGACCGACTCCCAGAACGGCTTCCGGGCCTTGCGGACGGACCTCGCCCGGCGCATGCAGCTGAAGGAGCGCATCACCACGGTCGAGCAGGAGATGCTGATCAAGGCCCTGCATCTGGGCGCCCGGGTCGGAGAGATCCCGTCCCACGAGTACTCGCGCAGGTCCGGCGAGTCCTGCATCAACGTGCGGCGGGTTTGGTTCCGCTACGTGTACAGCTGGCTCAAGAACCTGTTCTTCCCAGACTTCAGGCCGCTTCCGGCTTCTGGGAAGCGGGCCAGGCTGTTGCCGCAGCCCCGCGTGAGTTCTTGAAGCTCGATCAGCGGGTCAGTCCCCCTTTTCCCGGAAGCGCCTGCTTGACCTCGATCAAGGTTCGGTGCAGCTCGTGAATCGCTGCGTGCGCCTGCAGTTTCGAGGCGACCAGCAGCCGTCGCGCGGTTGGAAGGGACTGCGCCTGGTCAGCCAGGATCGCCAGCTTTTCCGCCTCTCCCAACAGTCGCACGGCGCCGTCCGCCCGTTGGAAGGCAGCCTGGATCAAGGCGGCGTCCTCACCCGGCAGGTGGGCTCCCTCGAAGCCGCCACGAATCGATTCGCTGCGCGCGATCACGGCGCGCAACACGCCGGCGCATCGCACTCCGAGCGCGAGGCAGAGGTCGAAGCGGGCGAGGGCGCGTCGCGCCAGCAGCACCTCGCGGACGCCCACACCCAGGATCTCTCCGAGGCTCGGCGTGCGCCGCCAGATCTGGAAGCCCGAAGCATTTCGGGTGCCCGCGTAGACGTAGGCGAAGTGGCTCGCCATGGCCGAAACCGCCAGGTTGCCAAACTCGTCGAAGCCCGGCTCGTTCGAGCGACCCCAGCGGATCCGGTCGTCCACGAACCAGACGCCGGCATCCACACCGGACGATCCTACCGGAACGTCGCGGGTGCCCACGTACAGCCGGCGTCCCGCTACGGCGAGGACGTTCACATCGGCCACCGGATTGAACTCGGTGACATCGTCCTCGGTGAACACGGTCACCTCCTCGTAGCCGAGACGGCCGGATCCAGCGGTGGTCCGGAACATCGCGCCGAATCCGCCTCCCGTGCCGAAATAGGTGCGCTCGTCGAAGGAGGCCATCGCTCCCAGGAAGCCTTGCTCCGTCCCGAAGCAGTCGTTCGTGAGTGACGTCCAGCGCGCGTTCCGGTCCTCGAGATCCAGGGATAGGATCGACGCGTCAAGAGCTGCGACCGAGCGGACCCCGCAGATCCGGTCGGAGCGCGTGGCGCCTCCCAGGCCCAGGAAGAGCCTCTGGCCCACGCCGAGCAGGCGGGCTGACCCGATCGAGGGGTCGGGCGGAATCCGGAAGAAGACCGTGCGGAGCAGCCCGCCCTCCCCCAATTCGCCGAACAAGCACCGCACCTCGATGATTCCGTGTGCCAGGCAGAGCATGGGCGCTTCCGTGTCGGCCCGCTCGACGCTCCCGAGGGCCAGAATGTCCGTGGAAGCCTCCCCGGAGCCGATGAGGGCCGTCCATCGCCCCTCTCGATCGAGGCGCCAGAGCTGACCGTTGTCGAGGGCCACGAAGAGCTGGTCGTCGACGACCTGCATGTCCGTGACGGTGTGGCCCTGGACCTCCGACCACCCGATGGCGTCCGTGACGTCTTCCCAGGCGTCGTCATTGCGGATCGGTGCCCGGAAGATGCGCGGATCCTCGAGAACGCTCGAGCGGGTCGCTGCGTACACGTAGCTCCCATAGCTCACGAGGACCGACACCGAGGTCAGGGTCTCGTCGGTTAGACCGTCCCGCGCGACGTTCACCCAGACGTCCTCCGCGCGACTGGTCGTGACGAGCAGGAACGTGAGGCACGAGAAGACCACGAGCAGTCGCCGCAATGCCGGACCCTCCTCCTGGACCATCCACGGGCACCCATCTTGCGAGGGGGCCGCCGTGGCGTCACTACCCATATGGGCAGTCCGGAGGCCCCCACCGTCGATGGGCCGGGACGCATCGGCAACCGCGACGTCTACCTGGCCCGTCGCCCCTGCGGTGAAAATCACTTCCACAGTGTGAACAACTATGTGTGCTCGCGGGCCCATCCCCGACCCGTCTCGACCGGCAGCTCTCGTGCAACTCGGATCCGAACCGACCGGAGTCGGATCGGAAGGGGCCCGAGGTGCCCGGAGCCGGCTCGATTGGTATGCAGTTTGCTTCGTACACAATCCATACGAGCTCCACGCGGGACAGGAGGAAGCGGACGATGGACGTGACGGGACGCAACCGGAAGACAGGCTGGGTCGTGAGTGGGGTCCGGGTGGCGTCCCTCTGCGGCGTGGCGCTCCTACTCGTGGCCGGCACCTGCTCGAGCGGAGGCTCGGGCGGCAGCTCGAGTGCCGGCTTCGCAAGCACGTCGGCCGCCTCCACCAGCGAGGACGCCCGTTTCGCGGTCGGCTCCGATCTCGTGCTGGAGAACTCCGACGCTCCGGCCGCCCCCGTCCCGGAGCCGACCGCGCTTCTCCTGTTCGGAGCCGGCCTGGCGGGTGTCGGCCTCGCCCTGCGCCGGCGGAAGAGCGCGCGCCCGCCCCAGTAGGAGCTGTTCGCAGCGTGGGGCTTTCCCCTCCGGAATCGTCGCTTTGCGCATCCGGGGGAGCGCGACGTAGAATGGCCGCTGGAGGACCCCACACCATGCGGCGCACGCTTCCCCTCCTGGCTCTCCTCGCCCTGGTCGCCTGCGGTCCCGAGCGCGAGGTCGAGGTGGCCACGCCGGCGGCCAGGACCGAGACCGGCGAGGCCGCCCCGAAGATCGCGACGACCCCGGCCATGGACCCGTCCTCCCTGGCGGGCTCCTACGCCATGGAAGGCACTACCACCGAGACGCAGAGCAAACGAACGCGGAAGATCTCGGGCACCGTCATCATCGCCATGGAGGGCTCCAACTACACCTCCACCTTCTCGCTCAAGACCACCTACCCGACCCCTGACGGGCCCCTGCCCGCCGACGTGATCGGAAAGGGCTCCGGCGTGATCGAGGGCAATGCCCTGCGCGGCACGGCCCACACCCAGCTGGTGATGGCCACGGTTCCGGGGGTGGACACGGGGTTCGCCTTCGTGCCGCGCTTCGTGGGGCCGCGCATCCTCTCCAAGAGCGTCGGCACGCTCCAGGACGACAGCACCCTGGTGATCGAGGTGGAGAACGAGGCCGAGCCGGGCGAGACGTATCCGCCGACGCGCACCACCCTGCGGGGCAAGAAGCTTCCGGACACCCGGAAATTCCCCACATCGAGGAAATAACGCGTCGTCGTTACGGATGGATTCTCGACCCTCCCCCGAGGGGGAAGACCCGTCTCCGACTGCTTCGCCCTAGTCACCGTCTGCGCGGTGGAGCTACCCTGTGATCGTGAATCGCATCCGCGCAGCGCGTCAGGCCCTGGGCTGGACGCAGAACGAGCTCGCCGAGCGAGCCGAGGTGTCTCCCCGCACCATCTACGCGGTGGAGAAGGGCGGTACCTGTCGTCAGGCCACCAAGCGACGCATCCTCGCTGCCCTCGGCGTTCCCTGGGACCTGCGCGAGGAGTATTTTCCGGCGCCGCTCGCAGTGCGCCGCGCGCGCGCGGCGGCCGCCCGGAGCGCCTGAGCGCGCGCGGCCCCGCTACTCGGCCACGCCCTCCGACTCGGTCAGGGACTCGGTGAGCTCGCGGGCGCGCGCGTGGGCCTCGCGCCAGGTGCGGGCCATGAACTCCGTCACGATCTGGTCCGCGCGGTCGCGTTCGCCGGCACGTCGGGCGGCGCGTGCCCGCGCCTCCACCGTCGTGCGCTCGGCCTCGACCCGCGTCTCGAGCTCCTTCCATGCCTCGCGCAGGCGCGGCGTGTGGCGCGGGAAGTCCCGGGAACCGGCATCCTGGAGCGCCTTCCAGGTCCACCAAGCGGAGCGCGCATCGGGCGCTTCGCCGCCGCGCGCGAGCTCCGCCGGGATCACGCCGTCCAGATAGACCGGCAGGAAGATGCCCGTGCAGGGCGTCCCGAACGAGATCCAGACCGGCCAGGGCCCGTCCGGATCGCGCGGGAGCGGCGCCACCAGGCTCGCCGTGGTGGTGCCCACCGGTTCGCCGTGCATGCAGAGGGTGAAGTAGCGCTCCTCCTCGGGTGTGGCGCCCGGCAGGTGCACCGGGCCTCCCTCCCCGTGGTCGCGCAGCATGCCTTGCAGCGAGGCCACGTCCACCTGGCGCCGGCGCTCCGCCAGGAGCGCTCGCGCCCGGGCCAGACGACCCTCGGAGATGCGGCCCGGGACGTGGGGATTGCGGTAGGAGGCGGCCACGTCGATGCGCCCGGTTCCGTTCCACCAGCCCTGCGCGCGGGCGAAGCTCTCCAGGTCCTTGGAGCCGATCTCCCAGTCGCTGCGCAGCGAGATGTGGTTGGAGATGGCGTCCAGGCGCACCCGGCGCGCCGCCCAGCGTCGGTTGGACGTCTGGAGCACCCAGGCCTCGTTCGGGTCGGCGAGCAGGAACCCGTTGTGGTAGCCGCCGCCGCCCGGGGCGAAGGCCGGCCCCCCCTGGCCGTGGGTCTCGAGCAACCCCGCCATCACCTCCAGGGCCTCGCGCGCCGTGCGCCCGCGCTCCAGTCCCAGGCGGACGAGGTCCATCCCCACGAGGCCCGGCTTCTCTTCGACCGGCTCGTTGGAGAAGACGGTCTCGTTGCCGATGGCGACGCCGTGCTCATTGACCCCGTGCTCGAAGCCCCACACCCACCAGGGCGAGTGTCCCATCACCGCGTAGGTCTCGGGCACCTGCGGGATCTCCATGTGGGTGCAGCGCAGGGCGGATCCCGGCGAGTGGGCCGAAGTCGGAAGCTGCACGAAGGGCTGGCACTCGTGCTCCGGCCGGTCGCTGTTCTTGGCGAAGAGAGTGATCCCGTCGGCGGTCTCGGGCCCCACGGCGACGAGGCAGTCGCACATGGGTGAGAGGCTATCAGATGGCGGGCTTTGCTACCCGTTGGAGAGGAAGGAGGAACCATGCGCTGGACCTCTCGCGGACGCAGCCGCCACGTGGAGGACCGTCGCGCCGAGACCCGACGTCGCTTTCCGTTCGGCCTTCCGGGCGGCGGCGGGCGCGTCGGGCGCGCCAGCGTGCGGGCCCCCCGCCTCGGCCTGGGCGGCCTCCTGGTCCTCCTGCTGTTCGCCGTCTGCTTCCGCGAGCAGTTCGTCCAGGTGCTGAGCTCGCTGCCCAAGGCCAACGTCTCGGCCCCGCCGGTGGGTGCGCCGGCTCCGCTCGAGACGAGCGCCGCGGAGGAGGAGCTCGTGCAGTTCGTTTCCTTCGTGCTGGACGACCTCCAGGAGACCTGGGCCCGCCTCCTGCCCGGCTACGAGTCCGCGCGGCTCGTGCTCTTCCGCGACGCCGTGCGATCGGCCTGCGGCTTCGCCGAGTCGGCCATGGGCCCGTTCTACTGCCCCCTCGACCAGAAGGTCTACATCGACCTCGTCTTCTACGAGGAGCTGCACCGGCGCTTCGGGGCGCCCGGCGATTTCGCCCAGGCCTACGTGCTCGCCCACGAGATCGGCCACCACGTCCAGAACCTGCTCGGCACGGCGGGCGAGGTGCGTCGCGCCCAGCAGGCGAACCCGCGCCTCGCCAACGAGCTCTCGGTGCGCCAGGAGCTCCAGGCGGACTGCCTGGCCGGTGTGTGGGGCCACAGTACGGCGCGTCGCGACATCCTGGAGCGGGGCGACGTGGAGGAGGGGCTCGCCGCAGCCGCCGCCATCGGCGACGACCGCCTGCAGCGCAGGTCCCAGGGTCGCGTGGTCCCCGACGCCTTCACCCACGGCTCCTCCCGCCAGCGGGTGACCTGGTTCCGGCGCGGCCTCGAGTCCGGCGATCCCGAGGCCTGCGACACCTTCTCGGCGGGCGGGGCGTAGTCCGCTCGTGAGGGGGATCGATCGTCGGGAGCTCCTCCGCGGCCTCGCCGCGGGCCTCTCCCTGGGCCTGCTCCCGTTCGGAGCGGCGGGCGGCGGCGAAGCGCCCCGCGTGCGGCGCCGGGTGCGCCTCGGGCGGACGGGGCTCACGGTGTCCGACATCGGCTTCGGGAGCAGCCGCCTCGGCCATGACGCGGAGCTCGTGCGCCACGCGCTCGACCGGGGCATCAACTACTTCGACACCGCCGAGAGCTACAGCGGGGGTCGCTCCGAGACGACCCTCGGCCAGGTCCTGCGCGGCCGGCGCCAGCAGGTCGTGCTGGTGAGCAAGACCCAGGCGGACTCGGATGCGCGGCGCCATGTGCTCATGGGCCGGCTCGAGGCGAGCCTGCGCCGTCTGCGCACCGACTACCTGGACGTCTACTTCAACCATGCCGTGAACGACCCGGCGCGCATGGCCAACCCGGAGTGGGCGGAGTTCACCGAGCGAGCAAAGGCGCAGGGCAAGATCCGCTGGCGCGGCATGTCCGGCCACGGAGGGCGGCTCGTGGAGAGCCTCGACCACGCCATCGATCACGATCTCGTGGACGTCGTCCTGGTGGCCTTCAACTTCGGGCAGGACCCGGCCTTCCACGAGCGCTTCACGCGCAGCTTCGACTTCGTGGCTCGCCAGCCGGAGCTGCCGCGGGTGCTGGCGAAGGCTCGCCAGCGGGACGTGGGTGTCGTGGCCATGAAGACGCTGCGCGGAGCCCGCCTGAACGACCTGCGCCCCTACGAGACGGGCGGCGCCACTTTCTCCCAGGCCGCCCTGCGCTGGGTGCTCTCGCACCCGAACGTGGACTCCCTGGTGGTCACCATGCGGAGCCCGGCCCGGATCGACGAGTACCTGGGGGCCTCGGGGTGGACGCGTCCCCAGCGCACTGATCTCTCCCTGCTCGAGTCCTACGAGCGCCGCAATGGCGCCGCCCAGTGCCGCTACGGCTGCAACGCCTGCGCCGACTCCTGCCCGCACGGTGTCGCCATCCCGGACGTGCTGCGCACGCGCATGTACGCCCGCGACTACGGCGACGCCGGGCTGGCCCGGCAGGAGTACCGGGGGCTCGGCGTCGGCGCCTCCGCGTGCCTCACCTGCGCCGAGCGAAGCTGTGCCTGCCCCTTCGGTCTCCCGATCGCCGAGCTCACGACGGACACCCATCGGCTTCTCGGCTGAGACCGGTTACACTCCGCGTTCCGCGCGCCGGTAGCTCAGCTGGATAGAGCACCAGGCTTCGAACCTGGGGGTCGGGGGTTCGAGTCCCTCCCGGCGCGCCACGGCGTTTCGTAGGCTTCTCGGTCGCTTGCGGTCGAGGCGCTGCGACCTCCCGCCCCTCTTGGCCGCCTCCGTGCAGCCAAAGTGCAGCCAAT
>JBFIML010000040.1:0-43037 GCA_041611735.1 Myxococcota bacterium
GATTCCTGATCCCCGGTGGCTCATACCCGCCCGGCCGCGGTCCGATACGCCCGGTGTGGCGATCCAGGACGCCGAATTCGCCCGCTGGCTCACCGAGTCCTTCCGCTCGGGCCTCGTGGCCGTCGACGCCGAGGGTCGGCTGGCCGCCTGCAACGGGGAGGCCCAGCGCATCCTCGGCTGCCCGGCCGGCCGTCCCGAGGCCGCTCTGGGCCGGGCTTGCCGGGAGGCCCTGGCCGGCCAGCCGACCCTCGTGACCGTGCTGCTCGACGCCCTCGACGGGCGCGAGCGCCCCACGCGCACGGAGCTCGTGCTGCGCCCCCAGGGCGGGGATCCGCCGCGCACGATCGGATTCACGCTGCTGCCGGTCCGTGATCCGGACGACCGGCTGCACGGCGCGGCGCTGCTGTTCCGCGACCTGACCCCGTACGAGCGCATGGACGAGCAGGACCGCCTGCGCGAGCGGCTGGCGGCCCTCGGGCAGATGGCGGCCGGCCTGGCCCACGAGATCCGCAATCCCCTGGCCGGCATGGAGGTGCTGGCGGGGTTGCTGCGGCGGCGGCTGCACCAACGACCCGAGGAGCGGGAGCTGGTGGAGGAGCTCCACGGCGAGCTGCGCCGGCTCGCCGCCACGGTCACCGCGAGCCTCGACTTCGTGCGTCCGGTGGCGCTGCGGCGCGAGCCCGTGGACGCCGTCAAGCTGCTGGAGGAGGCCTTGGAGCAGGCCCGGGCGCGGGTCCCGTTCCTGGGCTCCGTGGAGCGCGACTACGCCCAGGCGCTCCCCCCCGTGGAAGCGGACCCGGAGGCCCTGCGGGCCGTCTTCACCAATCTGATCGCCAACGCGCTCGAGGCCATGGGTGCGGAGCCCGAGGCCGGGCCGGGCTGTCTGCGCCTCGGCCTGCGGGCGGTGGTCAGCGACCGCCCCGCCCGGCCCCTCCGCGTGGAGGGCGGTCGGGTGCCGACCGCGGCCCCCCCGACCGCCACGCGCGAGCTCGTGGCCAGCGTGGCCGACAGCGGACCCGGTGTGCCCGCAGGCCTGCGCGAGCGCATCTTCTATCCCTTCTTCACCACGAAGCCGCGCGGCTGCGGCATCGGGCTCGCCAACGTCCAGAAGATCGTGGCGGGCCACGGCGGCCGCCTCGAGCTCGACGCCTCCGAGGCGCGTGGCGCCGTGTTCCGGGTGCGTCTGCCCCTGGACGCCGAGGCCGGGCGGTGAGCGCCGATCGCGGCGCACGCCTGCTCGTGGTCGAGGACAGCGAGACGCTGCGGCGCGGCATCGTGCGCGCCCTGCGCGAGACGTGGGGCGAGGTGCAGGCGGAGGCGGACGCGGAGGGCGCGCTGCGCCGCCTCGCCAACCGCTCGGAGCCCTCCTGCCACGTGGTGGTGACCGACCTGCGCCTGCCGGGCGCCGACGGCATCAGCGTGTTGCGCGCGGCTCGCGAGCGCGATCCACGCACCGCCGTGATCGTGATGACGGCCTACGGCACCGTGGAGAGCGCCGTCGAGGCCATGAAGCTCGGCGCCTTCGACTTCCTGCAGAAGCCCTTCGATCTGGACCAGCTGGAGGTGCGGGTGGCCCGGGCCGTGGACCACGGGCGCCTGCTGCGGGAGGTCTCCACGCTGCGGGCGGAGCGCGCGGCGCGCTGGGCTCCGGAGAACATCGTCGGGACGAGTCCCGCCCTGCGCGCGGCGGTGGAGCTGGCGCGACGCGTCGCTCCGACCCGCTCCACCGTCCTCGTGACCGGCGAGACCGGCACCGGCAAGGAGCTGGTGGCGGGCCTGATCCACCATCTCTCGCCCCGGGCCGACGGCCCCTTCGTGAAGGTGAATTGCGCCGCCCTGCCCGAGACCCTGCTCGAGTCGGAGCTGTTCGGTCACGAGCGCGGCGCCTTCACCGGTGCCGAACGCACCCGCATCGGCCGCTTCGAGCAGGCCAGCGGCGGCACGCTGTTCCTGGACGAGGTGGGAGACCTCGCCCCCGCCACCCAGGCGAAGCTGCTGCGCGTGCTCCAGGACCAGCAGTTCCACCGCGTGGGGGGTACGCGCGTGATCCGCACCGACGTACGCATCGTGGCCGCCACCAATCAGGACCTGGCCAGCGCGATCCGCACCGGCCGCTTCCGGCAAGACCTCTACTTCCGGCTCAACGTGATCGGCATCCACCTGCCGCCCCTGCGCGAGCGGGCCGCGGACACGGAAGCGCTGGCGCGTCACTTCCTCGAGCAGTTCGCGAGCGAGCTGACGCGCCCCTGCCGCAGCTTCTCTGCCGCGGCGTGGCAGCGCATCCGTCTCCACCCGTGGCCGGGCAACGTGCGGGAGCTGCGAAACGTGATCGAGCGTGCGGTCCTCCTCGCAGAGGGCGAGCAGGTCGAGGTGGACGACGTGGGCCTGGCAGAGACGCCTGCCCTGGCCGGCCGGCTGCGCCTCGACCTCCCGCCCGAGGGCATTCCGCTGAGCGAGGTGGAGCGCTCGGTGGTGCTCGAGGCCTTGCGCCGCACGGGGTGGGTCCAGAAGGACGCCGCGCGGCTGCTGACGGTGAGCCGCCGCAAGCTCAACTACATGATCCGACGCATGGGCATCACGCACCCATCCTGGCGCCGCAACCGGGCCGTGCCGGACGCCGCAGCGGACGCGGCCCTCGACGAGCGCCCCGACGTCGCTTGAATCGCCCCGCGGCTTCGGATAACTACGAGGGTCGCCCGGGTGCCTCCGGGCCTCGGGGGTCTCCATGGGTCGTCGCCTGCTCCCCGTCGGTCTGCTCCTCGGGCTGGCCGCCCTCGCGGCCTGTCAGGGGGAGGAAGCGCGGCTCGCTGCCCACATGAGCCGCGCCGACGCCTACCTGGAGGAGGAGAAGCCGGCGGAAGCGATCATCGAGTACCGCAACGCACTCCAGCTCAACCCCAACCTGGCCAACGCCCACTGGGGCCTCTCCCGCGCCTACCTGGCGACCGGTGAGGCAGGCAAGGCGTACTGGGAGGTTCAGGAGGCGGTCCGCCTCGATCCGGGCAACGCCGAGGCGCGGCTGGCCCTGGGCGGCTTCCTCCTGTTCGGCAAGAGCGACGAGCTCGAGCGGGCGGTGGAGCAGGCGGACGCGGTGCTCGCCGGGGATGCCGACCGGGCCGACGCCCACCTGCTCCGGGGTCGGGCCCTCGAGCGTCTGCAGCGCCTGGACGAGGCGGAGGCCGCCTACCAGCGTTCCGCGCAGCTCGATCCCGACGGACCGGAGCGTCTGCACGCGCTGGCGGGCTTCTACGTGCGCCGCGGCCAGCGCGAGCAGGCGGAGCCCGTGCTGCGCGACCTGGCCCAGCGCGATCCGAGCTTCCGCTCGCTGGCCGCGTTGGCCACCTTCGTGGGGCAGGACGCGGAGCGGGTCGTGGAGGCGGAGCGCCTCTACCGCACCGCCATCGAGAAGGCCACCGAGGCGGAGCGCCCCGTCGCCTACCAGCTCCTGGCCAGCTACTACTACGGACGCGAGCGCTACCCGGACGCAGAGCAAGCGCTGCGCGAGGGACTGGAACACACCGAGGATCCCCTCGATCTGATCTACGCCCTGGCGCGCCTCTACCACGCGCGCGGCGACGTGGCCAAGGCGGACGCCATGATCGAGGAGGCGACCCGGGCGCGGCCGACGGAGGTGCGTCCCTTCCTGGTGCTGTCGGCCTACCGGGGCCGGACCGGCGACCTGGCCGGCGCCCTGGAGGCGGCGGAGGCCGCCCTGGCGGTCGATGCGGAGAGCAAGCCGGCGCGCCTGCGCAAGGCGGAGCTGCTCGTCGACCTGGGCCTGCGCGAGGACTCCAAGGAACACCTGGCGCGGGGCCGCGCCATCGTGGACAGCGTGCTGGCAGCGGAGCCCGCCAGTCCCGAGGCGCTGTTCGTCAAGGCGAAGCTCCACATCGCGCAGCAGGACCTCGACGCGGCCGCGGCCGCCCTGCGGCGCGCCCTGGACGGGCGCCCGGACTGGGCCCAGGCGCACCTGCTGCTCGGCTCCACCCTGATGCTCCGGGGCGATCGGCAGGGGGCGCGTGCCGAGGCGCTCCGCGCCCTGGAGCTCGACGCGCAGCTCCTGGAGGCCCGCCTGCTGCTGGCGCGAGCCTACGCGTCGCTGGGGGAGCACGATCTGGCCGCGGAGGAGGCGCGGCGGGTGCTGGAGGACCGGCCCGACGACCAGACCATGCGCATCCTGCTGGCCCAGAGTCTCGTGCACCTGCGCAAGCCGTCGGAGGCGCTGCAGCAGCTCGAGGCGATCCCTGCCGCGGAGCGCGACGCCGAGGTGCACTTCGCCCTGGGCCGCATCCACCTCCTGGATGGACGCCTCGACGCCTCCCGCCGGGACTTGCTGCGGGCCGCCGAGGCGCGTCCTCACCACCCCGACATCCTGGAGTCGCTGCTCGAGGTGGAGCGACGCACGGACCAGGTCGAGGCCTCCCTCCAGCGCATCGCCGCGGCGGTCAAGGCGGAGCCCTCCAACTCCCGGCTCACCCGGCTCGAGGGCGTGGCCCTGCTCGTGGCGGGACAACGCAGCCTGGCGGAGCAGAAGCTGCGGGCGGCCGTGGAGCTCGACCCGAACGACCTCACCTCCCAGCAGACCCTGGCCCAGTACCTGATGGCCACCGGCCGCCTGGAGGAGAGCCTCCGGACCTACGAGCAGGCCATCAAGGCCCGGCCCGACTCGGCGCCGCTGCACCTGATCGTCGGCTCCCTCTACGAGCTCTCCGGGCGGCACGAGCCGGCGGTGGAGCACTACGAGCAGGCGGTGCGCATCGACCCGGACCTGGCCGTGGCCAAGAACAACCTGGCTTACCTGCTGGCGGAGCAGGGCCGCAGCCTGGACCGGGCCCTGGACCTGGCCCAGGAGGCCAAGGAGCTGCTCCCGGACAGCCCCAACGTGGCCGACACCCTGGGCTGGGTGCTGCTCAAGAAGGGCATCCCCCAGGCGGCCATCGGCTACCTCAAGGAGGCGGAGGGGGGCTTCCCGCCGGGCCGGGGCGAGCTCGGCATCGTCCGCCATCACCTGGCCCAGGCCTATGCGGCCAACGGAGAGCCCGAGCGGGCCCTGGAGGCCCTGGACCGGGCCCTGGCGGACCTGGACGCCCCCCGCCCGGGGGCCGAGCCCGGCTCGGCGCCGCCCGCGGAGCCCGACTGGGCCGCCGACGCCCGGGCCCTGCGCGAGCGGCTGCGCGCCAGCGCAGGCGGATAGGGTCGCCTTCAGCCCCTTCCCGGATCGACCGATAGGCCTGCTGGCCCGGACGTCGCCGTCGGGAGCGCCTGCGCCCCCGCCGGCCGCCGACGCCCGGTCGGGCCGCCCGCCGTCAGGGCGTCCGAGCTCGCGGAGGAAAGGGAATGAGGGGTTCGCTGCTCGTCCTCGCGCCGACGCTGGTCCTGGCGTTGGCCCTGCACGCCACGGCGGAGATTCCCTCCGCCAGCGACGGCGCCGCCGCCGTCGAGGCGGTGGAGACACCCGGGAGCGCCATCGCGCCCCAACCGGATGAAGCTTCCGGGCTCGGCCCGGTCGGCTACGACGCGGAAGGACGCCCGGGTCGCATCCACGTGGTCCGCAAGGGCGATACGCTCTGGGACCTTTCCGATGCCTATCTCGGCACACCCTGGGTGTGGCCCTCCATCTGGAAGGACAACCCGGACGTCGCCAACCCGCATCTCATCTATCCGGGCGATCGGATCTGGATCACTCCCCACGAGATGCGTCGCGTGACCCCCGAGGAGGCGGAGCAGCTGCTGGCCGCCCGTCCCGCTTCGGAACCCCCTGCCTCGCCGCCGGCCGCCTTCGACCGGGTGGCCGAGGACGAAGCCGCGCGGCCCGCCGCGGTGCGGCTGGTGAGCAGCCTCGAGGGCTTCGGACTCGTCACCGCCGAGGAGCTCGAGGCCGCCGCGGCCATCGTGGACAGCTCCGTGGGTCGCACCTGGCTGGCCCAGGGCGATCCGGTGTACGTGGGACTCGGCGAAGGCGAGACGCGGGTCGGCGAGCGCTTCACGATCGTGCGACCCGGCGAGACGGTGAGCGACCCCGAGACGGGCGCGTCCCTCGGTGTGTTCGTGGAGACGCTCGGCTGGCTCCAGATCGTCGCGGTCCATGCGGAGAGCGCCACGGCGGAGATCCGCAGCTCGAACATCGAGATGGGCCGTGGCGATCGCCTGCTGCCGCGCCGGCCCCGTTCGCAGGAGATCGCCGTGGGCCGTTCGCCGGCCGGCCTCGAAGGGAGCATCGCCTTCCTTCCCGACAGCCGCACCCTGATGGCCTCCGAGGACGTGGTGTACCTGAACCGCGGAACGGACCACGGCCTGGCCGTGGGCAGTCCGCTCGAGGTCTACCGTCCCGGGCAGGTGGGCGAGGACGTGGTGCGCGACCTCTCGGTCAAGCTGCCGGACGAGGTGGTGGCCCGGATGCTCGTGGTGGATGCCCGGCCCCAGACCGCCGTGGCGGTGGTGACCGGGTCCCACGCGGAGCTGCTCCGGGGAGATCGCTTCCGCGCTTCGAGCCAGGCTCCCTAGCCGCCGGGGCCGCTCCGGGCTACACCAGGAGCATCCCCGGTCCCGGGGATGCTCCTGGTGCCCGATTCCCACTCGATCCTCGATCCGCGCGATGCGCACCCGGAGGCGCGTCGTCTCCTGACCAGCTGGCTCGCCTTGCAGGCCCAGGCGGGCCTGCACCCCCAGGCCGCCCGCCAGGCCCTGGAGCAGGAGGGCCACCCGGAGTCCGCCCGGGCCGGGCTCCCGGGCCGCGCACCCCCGGCAGCGGAGCTCGAGGCGCGCCGGAACGCCCTGGCCCGCTGCGGCGCCCGGGGCGTGCCCTGGGGCTCGCCCCTCTACCCCGAGGCCCTCGCCGCCCTCCCCGATGCTCCCCCGCTGCTCTGGGTGCGCGGGGACCCGGCGCGGCTCGCGGGGCCGATCGTGGCGCTGGTGGGGGCGCGTGCGGCCAGCGCGTACGGGCGCGCCCAGGCCCGCCGCCTCGCCAGCGAGCTGGCGGCGGCAGGCCTCGCGGTGGTCTCGGGCCTCGCCCGCGGCGTGGATGGGGAGGCCCATCGCGGTGCGCTCGCGGCCGGCGGCGTGACCCTGGCGGTGCTCGGCTGCGGCGTGGATCGGGTGCACCCCCCGGCCCACCGCTCCCTGGCGGAGCGCATCGTGCAGGGTGGCGCCGTGGTCTCGGAGCTGTCGCCGGGCGCCCCTCCGCTCGCCCACCACTTCCCCCTGCGCAATCGGCTGATCAGCGGGCTGTCCCGCGCGGTCGTGGTGGTGGAGGCGCGCGAGCGCAGCGGCTCGCTGATCACGGCACGCCACGCGGCGGACCAGGGGCGGGAGGTGCTGGCCGTTCCCGGTCCCGTGGATGCGCCCACGAGCCGGGGCACCAACCTGCTGTTGCGCGACGGAGCGGCCCCGGCGCTCGACGCGAGCGACGTGCTGCGGGCGATCGGGTGGTGCCCCGTCATGCCCGCCCCGAGCGGCTCGGAGCCGCCCGAGCGGCTGCCGGCGGAGTTGCGGCGCCTGCTGGAGGAGCTTCCTGCCACTCGCGACGAGCTCCTCCGGCGTCTCGGCTTGTCTCCGCAGCAGCTGGCGCCGCGACTGCTCGCCCTCGAACTGGAGGGCCGCCTGGTGGAGGACGCGGACGGACGCCTGCGTGCGCTTTCGCCGCCTGCTCGCGCTTAGCTATCCTCCCCGACTCCATGGTCCGGCGAGCTCGGCTTCCGAAGGCGCGTCCGCGCCTGGTCGTGGTGGGCGCGGGGCTCGCCGGCTGCGAGGCAGCGTGGCAGGCGGCGCAGCGCGGTCTCCACGTCTCGCTCTACGAGATGAAGCCCCAGCGCTTCTCTCCCGCCCACGGCCAGCCGGACTTCGCCGAGCTGGTGTGCAGCAACTCCCTGCGCGGGGCGGCCCTCACCCACGCGGTGGGCCTCCTCAAGGAGGAGATGCGCCGGCTCGACTCCCTGGTGCTGGCGGCGGCGGACGAGACCGCCGTGCCCGCGGGTCGGGCGCTCGCGGTGGATCGCCACGCCTTCGCGCGGCGGGTCACCGCGGCCATCGAGGGGCACCCCCGCATCCACGTGCGGCGCCAGCGGGTGGCCAAGATTCCGGACGATCCCTTCGTGATCCTTGCCACCGGGCCGCTCACGGACCCGGAGCTGGCCGCCGAGATCCGGGCCCTGCTCGGGGAGGAGCAGCTGTACTTCTACGACGCCATCTCGCCCATCGTGTATGCGGAGTCGATCGATCGGAGCATCGCGTTCCGCGCCTCCCGCTACGAGGTCGGGGAGGGCGACTACCTGAACCTGCCGCTCACGCGGGAGCAGTACGAGACTCTCGTGGACGAGCTCCTGGCGGCCGACACCGTGCCCCTGCACCCCTTCGAGACGGCGCTCTACTTCGAGGGCTGCCTGCCCATCGAGGAGATGGCGCGCCGGGGCCGCGACACCCTGGCTCACGGTCCCATGAAGCCGGTGGGTCTCGTGGATCCGCGCAGCGGACGCCGGCCCCACGCGGTGGTCCAGCTCCGTCAGGAGGACCGAGCCGGCGTCCTCTACAACCTGGTGGGCTTCCAGACCAAGCTGCGGGTGGGGAGCCAGCAGCGCGTGCTGCGCGGCCTGCCCGGTCTCTCCCAGGCGGTCTTCGCCCGCTACGGCTCCGTCCACCGCAACACCTACGTGAACGCGCCCCGCTGCCTGGGAGACACGCTGGAGGTCGTGGCCCGTCCGGGCCTCTTCGTGGCGGGCCAGCTGGCGGGCGTGGAGGGCTACGTGGAGTCGGCGGCCCTGGGCGGACTGGCCGGGTGCTTCGCCAGCTTCGCAGCCCGCGGCGCGCCACCGCCGCGGCCGCCGGAGACGAGCGCCCATGGCGCCCTGCTGCGCCATCTGGCCGATGCCGACCCCGCCCACTTCCAGCCCATGAACGTCAACTTCGGGCTGTTTCCGCCCCTGGCCGCGGCCCCGGGACGCCTGCCCAAGCGGGAGAAGAACCTGCGGCTGGCCCGGCGCGCCCTCGAGGCCCTGGACGCCTGGGTCGAGGCCACCCGGGCACCCCCAGCATGACGCTGGCGGATGCCATCCGGCGCTTCCACCTGCACCTCGGTGCCGAGCGCAACGTCTCGCCGCACACGCGGCGCGCCTACCGCTCGGACCTGCTGCAGCTGGCGCGCTTCCTGGGCGCCGAGACCCGCGTGGGCGACGTCGGGGTGGACGCGGTGCGTGGCTTCCTGGCCGAGCTGCACGCGCGCCGCCAGCCGCCGACCCTGGGCCGCAAGCTGGCTGCGATCCGGGCCCTGTTCCGCTGGCTGCTGCGGGAAGGGGAGGTGGACGCCGACCCGAGCACCGGGCTGCCCGGACCGCGCGCCTCGCGGCGCCTGCCCCGGCCGCTTCCCGTGGACGACTGCGAGACCCTGATGGAGAGCGACCGGCGCGACGGCGAGGCGGCCGACGCGGACTCCGCCGCCCGGCGCCTGCGCGACCGCGCCCTGGTCGAGCTGCTCTACGGTGCGGGCCTGCGGGTGGGGGAGCTGGTGGCCCTGGACGTCCGCGACGTGGACCTGCGCGCCGGCGAGGTGCGGGTCTGGGGCAAGGGCGGCAAGGAGCGCGTGGTGCCCCTGCCGAGCGCCTCGCGCCGGGCCCTGGGCCGCTGGCTCGAGGCGCGCCGCGGCCCCGGCTGCCTGGCGGAGCCGCTCTTCCCGGCGCTGGGCCGGGCCGGCTCCCGGGGCCGCAAGGCCCCCCGGCGCCTGGCGGACCGCTCGGTGCGACGCATCCTGGCCGCCCGAGCCGCCCGGGCCGGCCTCGCGGACCGGGTCCATCCGCACCGGCTGCGCCACAGCTACGCCACCCACCTGCTCGACATGGGGGCCGACCTGCGGGAGATCCAGGAGCTGCTCGGGCACGCGAGCCTCTCCACGACCCAACGCTACACGGGCGTCTCGGCCGAGCGCCTGTTCGAGGTCTACGACCGCGCCCACCCGCGGGCGCGGGGCGGTCGCGGGAGGCGGCGGTGAGCGAGTGGGGCCCGGTCCGGGCCACCACGGTGCTGGCGGTGCGGCGCGACGGGCGCATCGCCATGGCTGCCGACGGCCAGGTGACCGTCGGGGTCACGGCCGTCAAGCACCGGGCCCGCAAGGTGCGCCTGGCGGCGGAGGGGCGCGCGCTGGTGGGCTTCGCGGGGGGGGCCGCGGACGCGCTCGCCTTGAGCGAGCGGCTCGATGCCAAGCTCCAGGCCCACCCGGGCAACGTGCGCCGCGCGGCCGTGGAGCTCGCCCGCGACTGGCGCACCGACCGGGTGTTGCGCCGCCTGGAGGCCATGCTCCTGGTGGGCGACCCGGAGGCCGTGCTCATCGTGTCCGGCAACGGAGACGTGATCGAGCCCGACGACGGACTGGCGGCGATCGGCTCGGGGGGATCCTTCGCGCTGGCGGCGGCGCGGGCGTTGTTGCGTCACACGGCGCTTCCCGCCGAGGAGATCGCCCGCGAGGCGCTCCGCATCACCGCGGAGATCTGCATCTACACCAACGACGCCGTCGAGGTCCTGAACCTGCCGTGACCGAGTTCCGCACCTTCACGCCGCGCGAGATCGTGTCCGAGCTGGACCGCTACGTGGTCGGGCAGCGCGAGGCCAAGCGCGCGGTGGCCATCGCGCTCCGCAACCGCTGGCGCCGCCGGCAGGTGCCCGAGGACCTGCGCGAGGAGATCGCTCCGAAGAACATCATCATGATCGGACCCACCGGCGTGGGCAAGACCGAGATCGCCCGTCGCCTGGCCCGCCTGGCCCAGGCGCCCTTCATCAAGGTCGAGGCCTCGAAGTTCACCGAGGTGGGCTACGTGGGGCGGGACGTGGAGTCCATCATCCGCGACCTGACGGAGCTCGGTGTCAACATGGTCGCCGAGGAGGAGAAGCGGGCCGTGCAGGCCAAGGCCGAGGAGCGCGCCGAGGAGCGGATCCTGGACGCGCTGCTCCCCGGCATGCCGGCGCCGGAAACGCAGCCCGTCCCGAGCGGCGGGGAGACCCGGGAGAAGCTGCGACGCATGCTGCGGGAGGGCAAGCTCGACGAGCGGGAGATCGAGGTGGAGCTGGCCGAGGGCGGCGGCGGCCCGTCGCTCTCGGTCTTCACGCCCCAGGGCGTCGAGGAGATGGGCCTCCAGTTCAAGGACATGCTCGGAAACCTGTTTCCCCGCCGCACCCGACGCCGTCACATGAAGATCCCGGCAGCCCGGCAGGCCTTCGCGGCGGAGGAGGCGGGCCGCCTGGTGGACATGGACCGCGTGCGGGAGCTGGCGATCGAGCGGGTCGAGGAGACGGGCATCGTCTTCCTGGACGAGCTCGACAAGATCGCCGCCTCGCCGGGTGCCAAGGCGGGACCCGACGTGTCCCGCGAGGGCGTCCAGCGCGACCTGCTTCCCGTGGTGGAGGGGGGCACGGTCCAGACCAAGCACGGCCCCGTGCGCACGGATCACGTGCTGTTCATCGCCGCCGGGGCCTTCCACGTGGCGCGCCCCTCGGACCTGATCCCCGAGCTCCAGGGGCGCTTCCCGATCCGAGTCGAGCTGGCGAGCCTGACCCGCGACGACTTCGTCCGGATCCTGACGGAGCCCCGCAACTCGCTGGTCCGCCAGTACACGGCCCTGCTGGCCACGGAGGGGGTCGGGCTCGAGTTCAAGCCGGACGGCGTCCAGGCGCTCGCGGGCATCGCCGCGGCCGTGAACGAGCGCACCGACGACATCGGCGCGCGCAGGCTCCACACGGTGATGGAGAAGCTGCTCGAGGAGGTGAGCTTCGACGCTCCCGACCTGGGAAGCGGTGAGGTGGTGATCGACGAGGCCTTCGTGACCAGCCGCCTCGAGGACCTGGCGCGCGACGACGACGTCTCGCGCTACATCCTGTAGTTCGCATCCGAGGAGGAAGGACATGGGAGAGAGCGGACCGTCGGTGCTGGTGGTGGACGACGAGCGCTTCTTCCGCGAGGCGATCCAGGAGGCGCTGCAGGCCGACGGGTTCGACTGCCAGCTGACCGGGACCGCCGGCGAGGCGGTGGGGCTCGCCCGCGACCCCCGGGTCGGCGTGGTGGTGCTCGACATCCAGCTGCCGGATCGCAACGGCCTCGAGGTGCTGCGCAGGCTCCGCGACGTCCGCCCCGAAGTGCGCGTGGTGGTGCTCTCCGCCCACACCGACCAGGAGTACGTGCTCGAGGCGCTGCGGCTCGGGGCCTGCGACTACCTGGCCAAGCCCATCCACGAGGAGGAGCTGCGCCTCTCGGTGCGGCGCGCCCTGGAGACGTACCGGGTGGCGGCGCAGTCGCTGGCCCTGGGCCGTCGCCTGGAGGGCCTGGCGGAGGTGCGGCGAGGCCTGGCGCAGGCGGCGGAAGAGGGCGGTCGCGACACCCTGGCGGGCCGGGTCGTGGAGGCCGCGGGTCGCCTGCTCGACGCCGGTCGCACCTCGCTCCTGGTGCTCGGGGACTCGGACACGGAGCTGCGGGTGGTGGCCGGGATCGGCCACAAGCTGGCGCCGGAGCAGCTCGATGCCGTGCCCCTCGGCGGCCTCGTGGCCGGCTGGGTGGCGGCGCGCGGCGAGCCCCTGGTGGTCGTCGACGCCGCGCGGGACCCGCGACTGGCCGGGCGGCCGCCGACGAGCGGCCGCTACGCCAGCGCCTCGTTCGTGGTGGTGCCGGTGGGGGAGGGCGTGGGCCGGCTCGGCGCCCTGTGCGCCACGGATCGCCTCGGGGGGGAGCCCTTCGGCAGCGCCGACGCGGCGCTGCTCGGTCTGTTGGCCGAGCAGCTGGCGTCGCTATGGGTGGGGGGGACGCGCCCGCTCGCTTCGCCGCCGGAGCTCCTGCTCGGGGAGAGCGGTGCCCCCGAGGTCGAGGCGGAGGCGGGCGTGGCGGAGCTGGCCCGACGCATCTGCGAGGCCATCACCTCCGAGGTGGAGCCGGAGCGCCTGCTCACCGCGGCGCTGCGGGCGGTGGGCGGCCAGCTCGCGGCGACGCCCGTCGCCATCCACCTGGCGGAGCCCGGTGACGGTCCCCTGGTGCGACAGGCCCAGTGGGAAGGGACCGGCGCCTCGGACCGCCCGCGCCTGCCCCGGCATGCGGGCCTGACCGGCGGCGTCTTCGACACGGGCCAGCCGGTCGTGACCTCGCGGCCCGCCGACGATCCGCGCTTCGATCCCGCGGTGGACCGGCCCGAGGAAGGCGGCGAGGGCGGGCTCTTGATCGTGCCGCTGCGCTTCCGCGGCCGCACCCTCGGCGTGTGCCGGGCATTCTTCGGCGGCGCGGAGATCCCCTCGCCGCGCGTTGCCGAGGTGCTCTCCGCGGCGCTCTCCGCAGCGGTGCGCAACGTCCTGCTCTACCGTAGCCTGCTCGCTTCCATCGAGGAGGTGGCGCGCGCCCGGCGCGAGGCCCGGCAGGCGCCTGGAGCCGCATGAAGAGCCTGATCGACAAGGCAGAGGTACTGATCGAGGCGCTTCCGTACATCCGCCGCTTCTTCGACAAGACCATCGTGATCAAGTACGGCGGCGCGGCCATGAAGGACGCGAATCTGCGCGCGTCCTTCGCCGTGGACGTGGTGCTGCTCAAGTACATCGGCCTGCGACCGGTGATCGTGCACGGCGGCGGACCCCAGATCGGGGCCACCCTCGAGCGCTTGGGCAAGCGCTCCACCTTCGTGGACGGCCTGCGGGTGACCGACGACGAGACCATGACCGTGGTCGAGATGGTGCTGGGCGGGACCGTGAACCGCGAGATCGTCGACCTGGTGCAGCAGGGCGGCGGCCGCGCCGTGGGGCTGACGGGCAACGACGGCGGCATGATCCGGGTGCAGCGGCGGCGTCCCGGAGGGCGCGACATCGGGCGCGTCGGAGCGATCGCCGCGGTGGACGCGGCGCCCATCACGGCCGTGGCCGCCGCCGGCTTCGTGCCGGTGATCGCCCCGATCGGGATCGGCGAGGACGGCCTCACCTACAACGTGAACGCCGATGAGGCCGCGGGGGCCATCGCCCGGGCGCTGCAGGCCGAGAAGCTCATGCTGCTCACGGACGTGGAGGGCGTGCTCGACGCCGAAGGCCGGCTGCTGCACCAGCTCTCCATCGACCAGGCGCGCAAGCTGGTCGCAGAGGGAACCATCCGCGGCGGCATGATCCCCAAGGTGGAGTGCTGCATCACCGCCGTGGAGGGAGGCGTGCTGCGTGCCCACGTGATCGATGGACGCATGCTCCACGCGGTGCTCCTCGAGATCTTCACCGACGGCGGCGTGGGAACCCTGCTGACGCCGTGACGGCGCCCAAGGACTTCCTCTCGGTCGCGGACTGGCCTGCCGACGAGCTGCGCCGCATGCTCGAGCGGGCCCGGGAGCTGAAGCAGCTCCGCAAGCGCGGCGAGCATCCCCAGACGCTGCTGGGCCGTACCCTGGCCATGTACTTCGAGAAGCCCTCGCTGCGCACCCACGTGACGTTCGAGGCCGGCATGACCCAGCTCGGGGGGCACGCCATCCTGCTGCGGCCCGAGCAGGTGGGCATCGGCACCCGCGAGACCGCAGCGGACGTGAGCCGCAACCTCTCGCTCTGGGTCCACGCCCTGCTGGCGCGCACCTACGACCACGCGCTGGTGGAGGAGCTGGCCCGCGCGGCCTCGATTCCGGTGATCAACGGGCTGACCGACCTGCTGCACCCCTGCCAGGTGATGGCGGACCTGCAGACCGTGGCCGAGCGCGCGGACCTGCAACGCGCGGTGATCGCCTGGGTGGGAGACGGGAACAACGTGGCCAACTCCCTGTTGCTGGCCTGCGCGGTGCTCGGCCTGGCGCTGCGCGTGGGGACGCCCGCCCGGCACCGCCCCGCCGCCCGGGTCCGGCGCCAGGCGGAGGAGCTGGCGGCCCGCAGCGGAGCCCGGCTCTTCTGGAGCGAGGACCCCGTGGAGGCAGTGCGGGGGGCGCACTTCGTGTACACGGACGTCTGGGTCAGCATGGGCCAGGAGCAGGAGGCGAGCCGCCGCCGCGCCGTCTTCGAGCCCTATCAGGTGAACGCACGCCTGCTGCGCCACGCCCCGGAGGCCTGGGTCATGCACTGCCTGCCCGCCCACCGCGGCGAGGAGATCACGGACGAGGTGCTCGACGGGGCGCGCAGCATCGCCCTGGACCAGGCCGAGAACCGGCTCCACGCCCAGAAGGCCATCCTGGAGCGGCTGCTCGCCCCGGGCGCCTAGCGCCCTCCAGTCGTCCCGCCCCCCGGGGATGGGCATTCTCCCAACCGATCGCCCATCCAGGCTCAGCCTCCGGTCCCTGCGCGCCGATGAGGCCGGGGGGAAGGGCCGGACCCGCCGCGCGCGGCCGGGTCGGATGGGGTCATGCACGCAAAGGGCGACGCAAAGCCGGCCGGGGAACGGGTGCCGCAGCTCGCGCCGGGTCTCGACCCGGCGACGCTCACGCTCTCGCCCCGGGAGGGGTACCTGCTGTCGCGCATCGACGGCAGAACGCCCTGGAAGCTGCTGCGCGAGATCGGGGGTCTGCCCCCGGTGGAGGTGGACCGCGTCCTCGAGGGCTGGCTCCAGCAGGGGATCCTGGCCCTGCCCGGCACGGGGGGCGCGGAGGGCTCGACCTCCGCTGCCGCTCCCGACCCCGAGGCCGTGGTGAACCCGCGTCTCGACATGCCCCTCGAGGTGCAGCGCCGCGTGCTCGAGTTCGAGGCGCGCCTGGCACGCCCGTATCACGAGATCCTCGGGGTCGAGCGCGAAGCCAGCGCGGCCCTGATCAAGAAGGCCTATTTCGGGCTCTCCAAGCAGTTCCATCCGGACCGCTACTTCCGGCGCAACGTCGGACACTTCGCCCCGCGTCTGGAGCGCATCTTCAAGAAGCTGGTGGAAGCCTACGAGCTGCTCTCCGATCCCGTGGCACGAGCGGAGCTCGAGCGCTCCCTGGGCCCCGACAAGCCCCCGGCTCCGGTCGCCGCGCCCGCGGCGCCGGGTGTGAACCCGAAGCGCCCCGCCGCCTTTTCCATCCACCATCGTGTGATCCAGCAGCGCCGCATGAAGGCCAAACGCCTGTTCGAAGCGGGCATGGCGGCCTTCACGCGCCAGCGCTGGATCGACGCCGCCGGCAGCGTGCGCTTGGCCATCGCCTTCGACCCCTGGAACGACGCCTACAAGGAGCGCTTCGCCGAGGTGCAGCTCAAGGTGCACGAGAAGCGTGGCCAGGAGCTCCTGGCCGCGGCCGAGGACGCCCTCGACCTGCGCGATTTCGACAAGGCCCTGCAAGCCTTCGAGGAGGCGCTCCAGTACCGTCCCCACGACGCGGACCTGCTGCACCGCACCGCGCGTCTCGCCTGGGTGACCGGGAAGGACCTGCATCGCGCCAAGGAGCATGCCCAGGAAGCCTGCGAGCTGCGCCCGGACGTGGCCGCCCATCGGCGCACCCTGGGTCAGATCTACAAGGCCGCGGGCCTGGAGGCCAACGCGCGGCGTGAACTCGAGGCGGCCCTGCGCCTCGATCCCAACGACTCGGAGGCCGAGAAGGAGCTGCGCTCCTTCGGCCGCGGGATTCTGGCTCCTCTCAGGCTCGGAGGGAAACGATGAGTCGAGTGATCGGAATCGATCTCGGAACCACAAACTCGTGCGTGGCGGTGGTGGAGAACGGCCAGCCGAGCGTGATCCCGAACGCCGGCGGCTACAAGACCACGCCGTCGATGTTCGCGATCTCCCAGGACGGCAAGCGACTCGTCGGCCACCTGGCCAAGCGCCAGGCCATCACGAACGCCCGCAACACGGTCTACGCGGCCAAGCGGCTCATCGGACGGCGCTTCGACGCTCCCGAGGTCCAGAAGGCCATCGACCTGTGTCCCTACGAGATCGTGCGCGGTCCCAACGACGATCCGCGGCTCCGCATCTCGGGCAAGACGTTCACCACTCCCGAGATCTCCGGGATCATCCTGCGCGAGATGAAGCGGGTCGCCGAGGAGTACCTGGGTGAACCGGTGAGCGAGGCGGTGATCACCGTCCCCGCGCACTTCAACGACGCCCAGCGTCAGAGCACCAAGGACGCCGGAAAGATCGCGGGCCTCGAGGTGCTACGCATCATCAACGAGCCCACCGCCGCGGCCCTGGCCTACGGCTTCGGCCGCAAGCCCCAGGGCGAGAAGGTCGTCGTCTACGACCTGGGTGGCGGCACCTTCGACGTCTCCATCCTGGAGATCGGCGAGGGCGTGCTCGAGGTGCTGGCGACCGGCGGCAACACCTTCCTGGGCGGGGAGGACTTCGACCGCCGCATCGTGACCCACCTGCTGGAGCGCTTCGAGGAGTCCGAAGGCATTGATCTGCGTTCCGACTCCATGGCGCTGCAGCGCCTCAAGGACGCCGCGGAGAAGGCCAAGTGCGACCTCTCGGCGCGGACCACCACCGAGATCAACTTGCCCTTCATCGCCAGCGACGCCAGCGGGCCGCGCCACCTGAGCCTGGAACTCTCCCGCGACACCCTGGAGCAGCAGGTCGGCGACATCGTGAGCAGCACCATGAAGGCGGTGGAGCAGTGTCTGCAGGACGCCCAGCTCGGACCCGGAGACGTGGACCAGGTCATCCTCGTGGGGGGCCAGACGCGCATGCCGCTGGTCCAGGCGACGGTGGCCGAGTACTTCGGCAAGCGCCCCAACAAGGGCGTCAATCCCGACGAGGTCGTGGCGATCGGCGCCGCGCTCCAGGGCGAAGCGCTGCTCTCCGAGGAGCAGAACCTGCTGCTGCTCGACGTGACGCCGCTCTCGCTGGGGATCGCCACCTACGGCGGCCACTTTGCCAAGCTGATCGAGCGCAACACCACGGTTCCGGTGCGCAAGGCGCACATCTTCACGACCACGCGCGACGACCAGACGGCCGTGAAGATCCGCGTGCTCCAGGGCGAGAGCGACGTGGCGGCGGAGAACGATCTGCTCGGCGAGTTCATCCTCTCCGGCATCCGTTCCGCCCGCAAGGGCGAGCCCGAAATCGAGGTGTCCTTCGACATCGACGCCAACGGCATCGTGAGTGTGTCGGCGCGAGATCTCTCCACGGGCAAGGAGCAGTCGATCACGGTCAACGCGACCGGCACGCTCTCCGAGGAGGAGATCCAGAAGATCATCGAGGAGAACGAGCTGTACGAAGTCCAGCTCAAGGAGTAGGGCGGGCCCAATGGGCGAGTCGACCCAGGAGGCGATCGAGCGCCTGCTCGCGGAAGGCCTGGACCAGTACGGCATGGGACAGGTCGCGCAAGCGGTGCGCCTGTGGCGGCAGGTACTGAGCCTGGACCCGGGCAATACCGAGGCGCGCGAGTATCTGGAGACGGCGGGAGACGAGGCCGGCCCGGCGGAGGCGGCCCCGCAGGCTTCCCCGGCCGCGGATCACGACGGCACCGCGGCGCTGCTCGAGGCGGGCCTCGGCTGCCTGCGCGACGACGATGCGGAGGGAGCCCTCGAGCTGCTCGAGACGCTGGAGAAGCGCGACCCGGATGGGCTCGAGGTGCACGGGTACATCGAGATGGTCCGCAGCCGCCTGCTCAAGCAGTACCGCGAGCGCTTCGGATCCGGCCAGCGGGTCCCCGTCCCCCGCATGCCCGCCGAGCAGATGCTGAAGTTCAACCTGCCGGCCGAGGCGGGTTTCCTGCTGTCCCTGGTCGACGGGCGCACGTCGATCGAGGATCTGATCTCGGTGTGCGGCATGGACGAGTTCCGCGTGCTGCGGATCCTCTCGCAGATGCTCGCCGCGGGCATCGTGGAGCTGGAGTCGTGAACGTTTCCTCATCCCTGCTGGCGCACCTGGACGCGCCCGTCCTGGTGAGCGACCCGGACGGGAAGACGGTGTACCTGAACCCGGCCTTCGAGACCCGCTTTCGCACCAGCCTGGGCGAGACCCGGGGTACTCCCCTGGCCATGCTCTTCGAGGGCGGGGGACGCGAGGCGGTGCTGCACGCCACGGCCCAGGCCTGCGAGCGCCAGCGCAGCGTGCGCTTCCGCGTGCGGGAGCGTGGCGTCGGCTACGCAGCCCTCGCCTCGCCGATCGTGGTGGAGGAGATGAACGTCGGCGTGCTGCTGCTCCTCTTCGAGGAGGCCGTCGAGGAGGAGCGGCTGCTCTCGTTCCACCGCGAGATCCAGGAGCCCGTGGACGAGCTTTCGCGCTGCCTGGAAGAGCTGTTCGAGCAGACGGGTGGGCGGCGGTCGGAGCACTTCCGTGACCAGGTGGAGGCGGGGCTGCGCTCCGTGCAACGCCTGCAGCGGTGGACCGAGGAGCTGCACGCGGCAGTGACGGGCCGTCCGGCCGGGGGCCGCGGCGGAGGCCAGTTCGATCCGGTGCAGGCGGTGCGTGACGGCGTGGACGACGTGCAGCGCGAGGCCCGCGCCACGGGTCGCGAGCTCGAGCTCCTGCTGCCGGCGCAACTCCCCGCCGTCCGCGGGGACGGCAGCCGCTTCGAGGCGGCACTCGCCAGCCTGCTGCGCGACCGTCTGGAACGCTCGACCTCGCCGTCCTTCACGCTGGCGGCCAAGGGCGTGGGGCAGGGCGAGCGCCTGGCGGTGCTGATCTCCCTGACCGAGGCGCCCGGCGCCGAAGCTGCGGCGGCACCCGGCGACGACGAGTTCCCGCCGCTCGTGGCCGGGATCGTGGAGTCGCTCGGGGGCTCGCTGCGCGTCACCGACGATCCGGTGCTGGGCCGCACCACGGCGATCCGTCTCCCCGTCGCCGACTGAGTCGCCTCGCCGCCCTCTCCGCCTTCGGTACAATGGCCACGGGAGGACGGCCACATGGCGTCTCGCCGTCGGGTCCGGCGCGTGTGCCTGGCGTACAGCGGAGGGCTCGACACTTCCGTCATCCTGCGCTGGCTGATCGAGCGCTACGACTGCGAGGTGGTGGCCTTCACCTCGGACGTGGGCCAGGAGGAGGAGCTCTCGGGCCTGCCGGACAAGGCCAAGGCCACGGGCGCGGTGGATTGCGTCGTGCGCGACGCGCGCGAGGAGTTCGTACGGGACTTCGTGTTCCCCGCCTTGCGGGGCAACGCGGTGTACGAAGGCAGCTATTTGCTGGGCACCGCCCTGGCGCGGCCCCTGATCGCCAAGGAGCAGGTGGCCGTGGCCCGGGAGACGGGGTGCGATGCCGTGGCCCACGGTGCCACCGGCAAGGGCAACGACCAGGTGCGCTTCGAGCTGGCCTACCGGGCGCTGGCTCCGGAACTGGCCGTGATCGCGCCCTGGCGGGAGTGGGACCTCGGCTCGCGCCGCGACTGCATCACCTACGCCGAGAAGCACGGCATTCCGGTGACGGCCACCGTCGAGAAGCCCTATTCCATCGACCGCAATCTCATGCACGTCTCCTACGAGGGCGGCATCCTCGAGGATCCCTGGCGGGCACCGGACGAATCCATGTTCCTGATCACGACCGCGCCGGAGAAGGCTCCGGACCGGCCGCTGGAGCTCGTGGTCGGCTTCGAGCGCGGCACACCCGTTGCGATCGACGGGGAGCCTCTCTCTGCCGCCGATCTGCTCGCGCGCTTGAATCGACTGGCGGGTAGGCACGGCGTCGGCCGCGTGGATCTGGTGGAGAGCCGCTTCGTCGGCATCCGCTCGCGCGGCGTCTACGAGACCCCGGGCGGCACCGTCCTCCACGCGGCGCACCGGGCCGTGGAGTCGATCACCCTGGATCGGGAGGTGATGCACGAGCGGGATCGCCTGGCTCCGCGCTTCGCGGAGCTGATCTACAACGGGTTCTGGTTCGCGCCGGAGATGCGCTTCCTGCGGGTGGCCGTCGAGCAGTCGCAGGAGAACGTGACCGGCGAGGCCCGCGTGAAGCTCTACAAGGGGTCCGTGCAGGTCACGGGGCGGCGCTCTCCGGTGTCCCTGTACGCCGAGAGCCTCTCCACCTTCGAGGACGGGGGCGCCGCGGGCGGCTACCGCCAGGAGGACGCAGGCGGCTTCATCCGCATCCAGGGGCTGCGCCTGGGTCCGCGCAGCCGTGGCTCGGAGCCCGAGCCGGACTAGCAGCCGGACCCCGGGCGGGGCGCGAGCGCGGCAGCCTCCCCCTCCTCCCGCTCGGCCAGGAACGCCAACAGCTGGGGCAGGATGAGGCGCATCAGGTCCAGCTCCGGGGCCAGGCTGCGGCCCAGGGCGAAGAGCCAGGCCACGGTGCGGGCATAGAGCAGCAGATCCGCCGGCAGCTGCAGGCCCGGCGTGCGCTCGAGGGCCTGCTTGGCCTCCTCCTGCAGCATGCCCACCTGGGTGGGGCTCAGGGCCAGGGCCGGCCCCGCCGATCGCAGGCGCCCGAACATCCCGGCGACGCCCCGGCGCACGCTCTCCCCGGCCCCGGCTTCGATCATTCCCATGCGCTCCATCCCGGCCAGGAAGGCCTCCAGATCCTGACGGATCAGCGCGTGCAGACCCGCGCGCAGCTCCCGGCGCAGCCGGGGCTCGAGCCGGCGGCTCAGGCCGAAATCCACGAACAGCACCCGGGGCCGCTGCGCCGCACCGGGCTCGTCCACCACGAACAGGTTGCCGGGGTGGGGATCCGCGTGGAAGAGACCGTCCACGAACACCTGCTTGGCCCACGCGCGGGCCAGGACCGCGAGCACGGCGACCGGATCCACGCCCAGCCGGGCCAGGCCGGCCCGATCATCGATGCGCAGCGCGGGAACGTGCTCGAGCGTGAGGACGCGGCGGGTCGAGTGGGAGCGATGCACGCGGGGCACCCGTACCTGGGTGTCGTGGGCCAGATTCCTGGCGATCTCCTCCGCCACGCGGGCTTCGCGTTCGAAGTCGAGCTCCTCCTCGAGGCTCGCGGCGAACTCCCGGAACAGCCGGTCCGCGTGAGGCGTGCGCGCCCGCCGCGCCACCCCGCGCAGCAGCAGGCGCAGGCAGACGAGGTCCGCTGGCAGCGAGTAGGCGAGCCAGGGGAACTGCACCTTCACCACGACGGGCTCGCCCCCGGGCAAACGCGCGCGGTGGACCTGGGCCACCGAGGCCACGCCGAGCGGCGTCGGGTCGAAGGCCGCGAAGCGCTCCGCGAGGGGCGCCCCCAGCTCGCGCTCCAGGCAGGCCACGATCTCGGCTGCGGGCCGGGCGGGTGCCTGGTCCTGGAGGGCGGCGAAGGCCTGGCGTGCCACGGGCGGCAGGGCGTCGATGCGCAGCGCGGCGAACTGACCCGCCTTGGCGAAAGGGCCCTTCAGATCGCCGAAAGCCCGGGCCAGACGCTGTGCGGTCCGCGCGCGTCTTCGTTCGCGGCGTTCGCCTCGTCGCGCCGCGCCCACCCAGGGATCGACCGCGCGGCCAGCCGCCTCGCCGAGCGCACTCGGGACGAGCACCCGCGCCAGTCGCAGCGCCTGGGGAATCCCCAGGGCCCGAAGCCGGTGTGCGAGGCTGGGGCGCGTCCTTGACAAGGCGTCTCAGGCTAGTTTAGACAGGGATCACCCGTTTGGAGTGGCCAGTTGCCGGACCGGGACGCGGCCCGCGCGTTCCGGGCCAGTCCTCCTCGGGTGACGGGAGCGCGCCATGGATTCCCCCCCCACCTCCGCAGCCCCCACGTGCGCAGCGACCGGACCGGTCGGCCGGGTCGGGCATCTCGGGCTCCGGGTGGCGGCCGCCCTGGCCCTGCTGGGTGCCGTCGCCTGCCACGAGATCCACTTCGAGTCGCGCACCGAGCCCGGATCGATCCAGATCTTCGACGACCTGTATGCCGTGTCCACGGCGGACGGTCAGCACGTGGTGGCGGCCGGCTATTGGGGCGCCGTGTATTGGAGCGAGGACGGCGGCACGACCTGGCAGCGGGGCGAGACCGGCACCGAGCGGCTGATCTACGGCGTCTCCATGGCGGACGCCCGGCGCGGCTGGGCGGTGGGGCAGCTCGGCACCATCCTGCGCACCGAGGACGGGGGCCGCACCTGGAAGTCCCAGCCCAACAAGAAGGAGAAGGAGGGGACCCACCTGTTCGGGGTGCACGCCATCGACGCCACCACCGCCTGGGTGGTGGGGGAATGGGGCACTCGCCTGTTCAGCGACGACGGGGGAGTAGCCTGGCAGGATCGCTCCCTCTCCATCGACGAGGATCACCCGCAGTTCGTGTGGCTGGCTCCCCCCGAGCAGGAACGCGTGCGCCGCGGCGAGAAGGTCTACGAGGACGTGGGCCTGAACGACGTCTACTGCCTGCGCTCGCCCAGCCGGTCCTGCTGGGTCACCGGCGAGTTCGGCTACATCTTCCACTCCGAGAACTCCGGCCAGCAATGGCAGCGAGCCGCCATCCAGGGTGACATCAAGCTCGAACCGATCCGTTTTGCCTACAACGAGGTCGAGCTGAAGCCCGAGAACGTCGAAGCGTTGCAGGGTTTCGCCAAGCAGATCCTCGACAAGCAGCACCTGAACGTGGAGGTGGAACCCTTGGCGGGGCCGCGCGAGGTCAAGGTCTTCGGCAGCGAGGACGACCCGAGCGAGCTCTTCGACATCCTGGAGGCGCGTATCCAGGCGGTGGTGGCGGTCCTCGAGGAGGCCGACATCCTGAGCGATCGTATCCGCAAGCGCGGCCGTCCGCCCTGGGACTACGAGGACTTCCTCGAGGACGACCCGGGCTTCCTGAAGCGATACCTGCAGAGCCAGACCGCCGAGCAGCCGGCGGTCGAGGTGCGCGTCGCCCAGAACCCGTATCTGTTCACGGTGCGCTTCCAGGACGAGCAGCGCGGCTGGATCGCAGGCCTCGGCGGCGTGGTCCTGCAGAGTGAGGACGGCGGCGCGAACTGGGTCTACCGCGAGATGGACCGGGTGCAGGCCATCTTCTCGCTGGATGCCACCAACGGGCGCGTGGTGGCAGTGGGCGAGAAGGGTTTCGTGCGGGTGTCGGGCGACGGGGGGATCTCCTGGACCGAGCCGGCCACCGGATTCCCGAAGATCTTCACGTTCATGCGCGACATCCGCTTCGCCCCGGGGCAGCCGCTGGGATTCATCGTGGGCCAGCAGGGTCTCGTGCTGCGCTCCGAGGACGGCGGCGCCACGTGGACCCAGATCCTGCCGCCGCCCGACAAGCGCGGCGCGGGCGAGCTCATCTGACCGGCTGGGGGTCCTGCGCGCGGCGCGCCCGCTCGCGCAGCTCGACGCGGCGGATCTTTCCGCTCACCGTCTTGGGCAGGGTCTCCACGAACTCGATGGCGCGCGGGTACTTGTAGGGGGCGGTCACGGCCTTCACGTGCTCCTGCAGGCTGCGCACCAGGGCGGCGTCGCCCGCCACCCCGGGCCGCAGCACCACGTAGGCCTTCACGATCTCGCCGCGGTCCGGGTGCGGCGCGGCCACCACCGCCGCCTCCACCACGTCGGGATGCTCCACGAGGGCACTCTCCACCTCGAAGGGGCCGATGCGGTAGCCGGCGGAGATGATCACATCGTCGGCACGGCCCACGAACCAGAGGTAGCCGTCCTCGTCCCGGCGGCCCCGGTCGCCCGTCACGTACCACGGGCCGCGCCGGCAGGCGCGCGTGGCCGCCGCGTCCTTCCAGTAGCCGCGGAAGAGACTGGGCGGATCGTCGTACAGGGCGATGTCCCCGACCTCGCCGGGGGCCAGCACGTCGCCGGCCGGGTCGATCACCTCCACCCGATGGCCCGGCATGGCCAGCCCCATGGAGCCCGGCCGGACCGGCATGCCCGGGAAGTTCCCCACCAGCAGGATGGTCTCGGTCTGGCCGTAGCCGTCGCGGATCGTCAGGCCGGTCGCCTCCTGCCAGGCGCGAATCACTTCCGGGTTGAGGGGCTCGCCCGCGGAGACCACCTCCCGCAGTCGTGGGAAGCGAACGGCCGACAGGTCTTCCTTCACCAGCAGCCGGAACTCGGTGGGCGGGGCGCAGAAGACCTGGGGTTCGATCTCGGCCAGCATCTCGAGCTCCTGGCGCGGCTCGAAGCGACCCTGGAACAGGAACACCTCGGCGCCCACGCTCCAGGGCCCGAACAGGACGCTGTACGCCGCCTTGGCCCAGCCCGTGTCGCTGGTGGTCCACAGACGATCGTCCGGGCGCAGCCCCAGCCAGGTCAGGGCCGTGTAGCGCTGGGCGAAGGTGTAGGCGTGGCTGTGCAGGACCGCCTTGGGGGGGCCGGTGGTGCCGGACGTGTAGTAGACGAGAGCGGGGTCCGAGGCCCGCGTCTCGCGCACGGCGCCCCCGTCGTCGGGTACGCGGGCGAGCGCGGCGGCGAGATCCTCCCAGCCGTCGGGCAACGCCTCCTGCTCGCCCCGCCAGACCAGCCGATGACGCAGGCCGGCCACCGGATCGCGCACCGCGTCCACGGCGGCCGTCTGATCCCCGCTCGTCACCAGCATCCGCGCGCCACTGTGCGCGACCCGGTAGGCGATGTCCTTGGGGCGCAGGATCGACGAGCAGGGGATCACCAGGGCGCCGGCCTTGAGGGCTCCGACCATCACGATCTGCCATTCCGGGATGCGGGGCAGCATGACGAGCACGGGGTCGCCGATCCCCACCCCGCGCTCCGCCAGCAGGTGGGCCACGCGGTCGGAGGCGGCCGCGACCTCGCCAAAGGAGAGACGTCGCTCGCGTCCCCCGGCGTCGCGCCAGAGCAGGGCGGGGCGATCCGGCTGCTCGGCGTGGCGGTCCACCACGTCGCGCCCGAAGTTGAAGCGCTCCGGGACCTGCCAGCGGAACGCCTCCGCCGCACGCCGCTGGCGCTCGAGAGCCTCGCGCAAGCCGGTCCCCATGGCGTTCTGGCTCTGGCCTCCCACCGCCCGGGTCGGACCCGACCGCGGCCTTGGGTATTCTCCCCCGCAGGCCCGGATCGCTCAAGCCGCGGCCTGGATGTGCCGATCCAGGGCCGGGAGGAACCCAGGCGGGCGCGCGGCCGCGCGCCCGTGCGCGGAGGGTGGATGACGCAGCCTCTCGTCCCGGCTCGTGTGCTGATCGTGGACGACAGCCGCCTGGACCGGCAGATCGCCGAAGGCGCTCTCGAGGACGTGGGTCGCCTGGAGGTCTGCGCCAGCGCCGAGGAGGCCCTCGAGGCGCTCCGGCGCGAACCCGCGGACCTGGTGCTCTCGGACCTCACCATGCCCGGCCTGTCGGGCCTTCAACTGCTCGAGCGGGTGCGCCGCGAGCACGCGTGCACCGACTTCATCCTGCTCACCGCCCACGCCTCCGTGGACAGCGCCGTCGAGGCGCTGCGCATGGGAGCCGCCGACTATCTGCGCAAGCCGGTGCGGGCCGACGAGCTGCGCCTGGTGGTGAAGCGCACGCTGGAGCGCCGCCGGCTGTTCGAGGAGAACATGCGGCTCGGCGAGCTGCTGGCCACGGTCGAGGCCTGCCGCGCCCTGGCCCCCTGCCTCGAGCCCGGGGAGGTCTACCCGGTGGCCCTGGACATCCTGCTCGGGGCCCTGCGCCGGGGGCGCGGTCTCGCGGTCTTCCGCCGTCCCAATGCAGGAGACGCCGTCGCCTTCCGGGGACTCAACGAGTCCGAGGTCACCGCCCTCCGCGAGATGCTGGTGGACGACAAGCGCGTCGACCTCGATGCGGTGCCGAGCGTGGACGTGGCCGGGGCGGGACCCATCCACGAGGCGCTACGGGGCGCCGGGATTCCCGTCGGACGCATGCTGCTGATCCCGCTCCGGGGGGTGGAGGTCGAGGGGGGGGTGCTCGGGGTGTTCGAGGACGACGACGCCCTGAGCCCCGCGGATCTCGAGCGGGCGAACATCGTGGCGGGCCATGCCCAGGTGGCCCTGCGCAACGCCGAGCGCTACCAGCAGGCCAAGGAACGCGCCTTCGTGGACGACGTGACCGGCGTCTACAACGCGCGCTACCTGTTCACGGCCCTCCAGCACGAGATCCGCCGGGCCCAACGCTACGGCACCGAGCTGGCGGTGCTGTTCCTGGATCTCGACCGCTTCAAGCGGGTGAACGACGCCCACGGTCATCTGGTGGGCTCGCAGACGCTGCGCCGCCTGTCCGACCTGCTGCGCACCTGCATCCGCCAGGTGGACACGCTGGCACGTTACGGCGGCGACGAGTTCACCATCCTGCTGACGGACACGGACCTGGAGACGGGCCTGCGCGTGGCGGAGCGCATCCGCGTCGCCGTGGAGCAGACCCGTTTCGAGACGCGCAGCGGCGTGGAGCCGTTGCGGGTGGCCGTGAGCGTGGGGGTGGCCGCGTACCCCGCCCACGGGCGCACGCCGGAACAGCTGCTCGACCTGGCCGACAAGGCCATGTACCGGGCCAAGTCGCTGGGCCGCAACCGCGTCTGCTCGGCCACCGAGCTGTCCGGCCACTGAGCGCGCCAGGTGGCGGCCCGGGTTTGACACGCCGCGCCGGCGCTGCTAAGCAACTCGCCGATTTCTCAGCGTTTTTTCTCCCCGCGGGAGGAATGCTTGCACGGCGACGGGACGCGGCTCGACTCCCTGGGCCCGCTGCGCCGCACCCACGCCTGCGGCCGGCTGACCCCCGCCGCGGTCGGTGCGGAGGCGGTGGTGGCCGGCTGGGTCCAGCACCGCCGCGACCACGGGGGCGTGATCTTCGTGGACCTGCGCGACCGCACCGGTCTCGTGCAGGTGGTCTTCAAGCCCGACGCGGCGCCCGAGGCCCATCGCCGCGCCCACGAGCTGCGCAACGAGTTCGTGCTGATGGTCCGGGGCCGGGTGGCCCGGCGCTCGCCCGAGACGGTCAATCCGAGCCTGCCCACCGGCGCGATCGAGATCGTGGCCGAGGAACTGCGGCTGCTGAACACCGCCACCCCGCCTCCGTTTTCCATCGAGGAGGACTCCGGCGTAGACGAGAGCGTGCGGCTGCGGCACCGCATCCACGACCTGCGGCGGCCCCCGCTCCAGCGAGCCCTCGAGGTGCGCCACCGCCTCTACCAGGCCGTGCGGCGCACCTGCACGGAGCTCGGCTTCCTGGAGATCGAGACGCCCATGCTGGGCCGCTCCACGCCCGAGGGTGCCCGCGACTTCCTGGTCCCGAGCCGCCTGCAGCCGGGCGAGTTCTACGCGCTGCCCCAGTCTCCGCAGATCTTGAAGCAGCTCTTGATGGTGGCCGGCTTCGAACGCTACTTCCAGATCGCACGCTGCTTTCGGGACGAAGATCAACGCGCGGACCGCCAGCTCGAGTTCACGCAGATCGATCTGGAAATGTCGTTCGTGGGCGTGGGAGACGTGCTGGACGCGCTGGAGGAGATCACGGCACGGGGTTTCGTCGAGGCGGTGGGTATCGAGCTGCCGCGGCCCTTCCCGCGTCTGACCCACGCCGAGGCCATCCGCCGCTTCGGAAGCGACAAGCCCGACACCCGCATCGAGCTCGAGCTCGTGGAGCTGACCGAAGTGTTCCGGGACTCCGGGTTCCGGGCCTTTCGGGAGGCGGTGGAACGGGGGGGGGCAGTGAAGTGCCTGCCGGTCCCGGACGCGGGGGAGCTCTCGCGCGGAGAGATCGAGCGGCTGGAGAGCTTCGTTCGCAAGGAGCTCGGCGCCCGGGGGTTGGCCTGGATCCGCGTGGCGGAGGACGGCGCCTGGCAGTCGCCGATCGCCAAGTTCCTCTCCGAGACGGAGCGCGACGCGATCCGCGCCCGCAGCGCGGCTCGGCCGGGTACGGTGCTGCTGTTCGCTGCCGACGAGGCGAGGCGCGCCAACGCGATCCTGGCCCGTCTGCGCACCGACCTCGGGCGGCGGCTCGGGCGCGTGCAGCCGCGCCCCTGGGATGTGCTCTTCGTGGTGGACTTTCCGCTCTTCGAACGCGACGAAGCGGGCCGTCTCGGCTATGCCCACCAGCCCTTCGTCGCCCCCCTCGACGAAGACGTCCCGCTCCTCCACAGCGCCCCGGACCGGGTGCGCGGCACCCACTACGACCTCGTGATCAACGGCTACGAGATCGGCTCCGGGAGCCTCCGCAACCACCGCTCCGACGTGCAGCGCACGATCTTCGAGCTGCTCGGCCACTCGAAGGCCGACGTGGAGGCACGCTTCGGCTTCGTGCTGAACGCGCTGGACGCGGGCGCGCCCCCTCACGGGGGGTTCGCCTTCGGCTATGATCGCCTGGTGATGCTGCTCGCGGGTGGGGAAAGCCTGCGGGACGTGATCGCGTTCCCGAAGACCCAGCGCGGCCAGGACCTGCTCATGGGCGCGCCCTCCGCCGTCGAGTCCAGTCAGCTCGACGAGCTATGCCTGCGCCTGGCGCGACCGCGGGACGCCTCGTGAGGCTACGCGGCCTCGCCCTGGTGCTGGCGACGGCCGGGGCGCTCGCGGCCAGCGCCCCCTCCGAAGAGGCGCCGGCCGCATTCCACGAGGTGCAACCGGGCGAGACGCTGTGGAGGATCGCCGCGGACCGCATCGGCGATCCGTTCCTGTGGCCCGCGCTCTACCGCGCCAACCGCGACCAGATCAAGAATCCCTCCCTGGTCTATCCCGGCCAGAGGCTCGCCATTCCGCATCTCGACGCTGCCGCGCGCGAGGCGTTGCGGCGGGAGTCCGGACTCGAACCTCCCCCGTGAGCCGCGTGCTTCCGGTCCAGGTCCTCGTCGTCGGCGGCGGGATCAACGGCACGGGCATCGCGCGCGACCTGGCGCTGCGCGGCGTACGGACCGCTCTGGTCGAGAAGCGGGAGTTCGGCTCCGGAACCACGTGGGCATCCTCGGGCATGATCCACGGCGGTCTGCGCTATCTCCAGAAGGACCCGGAGGTCACCTACCACTCCTGCCTGGACTCCGGGCACATCCAGCGCATCGCGGCCCATCTCATCTTCCGCATCCCCTTCCTCATGCCCGTGTTCCCCGAGGATTCCATCGGCCCGGAGCTGGTCGAGGTGGCCCTCGAGATGTACGACCGCTACCAGCCGCTCAAGAACGGGCGGCCCCACACGCGGCTCTCGCGCGAGCAGGCGCTGCGCCTGGAGCCGGCGCTATCCACGCGACTGGAGTGCGCCTTCACCCTGGACGAATGGGGCGTGGATGCGGCGCGTTTGTGCACGGCCAATGCCCTGGATGCCGCCGAGCACGGTGCCCACGTGCTCACCCACCACGAGGCGGTGGAGCTGCTGCGCACCGCCGATGGTCGCGTGTGCGGGGCGCGCATCCGGGACCGGATTCGCGGGGAGGAGCTGCGCATCGAAGCCGACCTGGTCATGAACGCGGCCGGCCCCTGGGCCCCCGCCGTGGCCCGCCTGGCCGGCGTCGAGGTGAGGCTGCGCCCCGGAAAGGGCATCCACCTGGTGTTCGAACGTCGCGTCACGAACCTGGCGGTCTACGCCCGCGGTGTGGACGGTCGCGACATGTTCACCTTCCCGCACGAGCACAACAGCATGGCGGGCACCACCGATGACGACTACTACGGCGACCTGGACCGGATCGACGCCACCGAGGACGAGGTGTCCTACGTCCTCGAGGCCATGGAACGCTCAATACCGGGCATCCGCCGCCATCGCATCATCCACACCATGGCGGCGGTGCGGCCCACGCTATACGGCTTCGGCCAGAACGAAGGCGAGCTGTCCCGGGACTATGTGGTGATCGACCACGGGGAGCGCGACGCAGCGCCCGGCCTCTTTACGATCGTCGGAGGCAAGCTCGCCGCCTATCGCCTGATGGCCGAGGACGCCACCGACCGGCTGTGCGCGGCGCTCGGCGTGCGCGAGCCCTGCCGCACCGCCGAGACTCCCCTGCCGGGGGCCGACGCTGCGGTGGACGTGGCGGCGCTGGCGCGCCGCTTCCGGACGCCGCTCGCCGCCGTGCTGCGGCTCGCCTTCCGCCACGGCAGCCGCACGCCACGCGTGCTCGCGCCCCACGACCCCGCGCCCGCAGCCGGGGCGCGGCCGGCGCCGCGCGTGGTGTGCGCCTGCGAGCCGGTCCTCGACGCGGAGCTGCGGCACGTGACCGCCCACGAGGGGGTGAGGACGCTCGGCGACTGCGCCCTGCGCGTGCGCCTCGGGGTGGGCGGCTGCCAGGGGGCCGCCTGTGCCGGGGCCGCCGCCGGGCTGCTGGCGGAAGGGCTCGGCTGGTCGGCCGAGCAGACCACCGCCGAGGTGGCGCGCTTCGCCGCGGAGCGCTGGCGCGCAGTGGCGCCCGCCCTGGGCGGCCGGCAGCTGGCGGCCATGCAGGTCCACCGGGCGGTCCATCTGGGGGCGCGCGGCTTCGCCCGCGGGCAGGAGCCCTCGTGAGGGCGGTCGTGGTGGGCGGAGGCCTGGCGGGCGCCGTGGCGGCCCTCGACCTGGCGGAGCGGGGCGCGGCCGTGTGCCTGGTGCGTGCGGGGCCCGGCGCCACGGCCCTCTCCTGGGGCACGCTGGACGTGGCCGCGGCCTCCCCGCTGGCGGACGCCCTGCCGGTGCGGGATCCGGTGCGCGGGGAGCCTCTCACCCCTGCGGCGCGCCTCGCCCTGGTGATGCGCCGGGGAGGCTCGCATCCCTACCGGCACATGCTTGGGTCGGACGCCGCCCAGGCGGCGGGCGTCGCCCTGGTCAAGGAGGCCGCGGCGGCCCTGGACGGCTGGCTGCGCCCGGCGGGCCTGCGGGTGGTGGGGGACCTGGGCACGACCCGCTGGCTGGCGGACGTGCGCGGCGCCCTGCGCGGGGCGGACCTGGCCTTCACGGGAGCGGCCGAGGGCGAGCTCGGCGATGCCTCGGAGCTGGCCATCGTGGAGCTTTCCGGTCTGGCGGGCCACGACGCTCGCCCAGCCGCCCGCAGCCTGGCCGCCGAGCTGGCGGCCCTCGAGCTGCCCGCCCGGCCCGTCCGGGTGCTCGCGGCGCTGCTACCCCCTGCGCTCCTCGCGCCGGGCGGGCCGCCGGCACGCCTGGCGGCGCGGCTCGAAGAGCCGGAGGCCCTCGAGGCGCTGCGCAGCGCCCTGGCGCCCCTGGGTGCGCCGGGCCGGCTGCTGCTGCTGCCCCCGGTGCTGGGTCTGCTCGGGATCGGGCGCGTGCTCGCAGCCCTGCAGGAGGCGACGGGCAGCCGCGTGGGGGAGCTGGTCGGGGCGCCGCCCTCCTCCCCGGCCGGCCTGCGTCTCGACGCGGCGCTTCGCGCTGCTCTGGACCGCCACGGGGTGGAGCAACGCGACGGCCGGGCCGTCGCCGTGGAGCGAAGCGACGCGCGCGCCACGAGCGTGCTCGTGGAGCGCGAAGGAGGCCGGGAGCGCCTGGAAGCCGGCGCGGTGGTGCTCGCCACCGGGCGCTTCGTGGGCGGCGGGATCGTGGAACACCAGGGTCGGCTCGCGGAGTCCCTGCTCGGTCTGCCCCTGTACGACGGCGCCGGGCAGCGCGCGGACGGCTCCCCGGCCCATCGCCTGGTCCACCTGGACTACGAAGCCCCACAGCCGCTCTACGCCACCGGCGTGCGCACCGACGGACGCCTGCGCCCGCTGGCGGCCGACGGGCGCCCGGCCTTCGCCAATCTGTTCGCCGCCGGCGAGCTGCTGGGCGGTTTCGACCCGGCGCGGGTGCGCACGGGCCTCGGGGTCGCCCTCTTGACCGGGAGGCGCGCCGCCAGCCAGGCGGCCCAGGCCCTGGGCCTCGGGGAAGCGACCTCATGAAGGGATATCGCGGCTTCCTGCGCGAGATGCTGCGCACCGGGTCCCCGCGAGCCCTCGGGCTGCAGGTGCGCACCGGGGTCCTGCACGCCCTGCGGCGCCTGGTGCGCCGGGGCCCGGCGGACCCGGTGGCCCTCTTCTTCGAGCGCTACGGCCCGGACGGCTTCCGACCCGCCGATCCCGCCCGCCGGGCGCTACAGGAGGCTTCGGAGGGCTGCCTGGTGTGCGGGCTGTGCTCGCTCGAGTGCGCGCGGGTTGCAGGGCGGCCGCGTCTCGACCCGCGCGATGCCGTGCTCTCGGCGGCGCGCCTCGAAATCGACCTCGTGCGACTCCAGCTCGCGGAGCCAGTGGCGACCACCTGCGCCGGATGTGCGGCCTGCGACGCGGTGTGTCCGGCGCACATCCCCATCCACCGCGTCCAGGAGGGGCTGGCCGCCCTGGACGGGCCGTCACGGGCCGGGGAGGCGCCGCGTCCGCCCGCCACGGCCGATTGGCGCGGCCCGCGCGGATCGGGTACATCGGCCCAGCCATGAGCCCCTATTCGCAGCTCCAGCCGCCCCGCCAGGGCGAGCGGATCACCCGGGACCCCGACGGGAACCTGATCGTTCCCGACCACCCGATCGTGGCCTTCATCGAGGGCGACGGGACCGGACCGGACATCTGGCGCGCGTCGGTTCGCGTCTTCGACGCGGCGGTTCGCCACGCCTACGGGGGGCGGCGCGGCATCGCCTGGTACGAGATCTACGCCGGCGACAAGGCCAACCAGATCTACGGACCCAACACCTGGCTGCCCGAGGACACCGTTCAGGCCATCCGCGAATACCAGGTGGCCATCAAGGGTCCGCTCACCACGCCCGTGGGAGGCGGGATCCGCTCCATCAACGTGCGGCTGCGGCAGGTGCTCGACCTCTACGCCTGCGTGCGTCCGGTGCGCTGGTACCGGGGTGTGCCTTCGCCCATGCGGGACCCGGGCAAGCTCGACATCGTGATCTTCCGGGAGAACACCGAGGACGTCTACGCCGGCATCGAGTGGAAGTCGGGCACGCCCGAGGCGAACAAGGTGATCTCCTTCCTGAACGAGGAGATGGGCAGCCGGATCCGCGCGGAATCGGGGATCGGCATCAAGCCCATCAGCCCCTTCGGCACCAAGCGCCTGGTGCGCATGGCCATCCGCCACGCGCTCGAGCGAGGACGCGAGAGCGTCACGCTGGTGCACAAGGGCAACATCATGAAGTTCACCGAAGGGGCCTTCCGCGACTGGGGCTACGAGGTGGCCAAGAGCGAGTTCCGCGACCGGATCGTCACCGAGGACGAGCTCTGGGACCAGCACCAGGGCAAGCTTCCCGCGGGCCGCATCGTGATCAAGGACCGCATCGCCGATGCCATGTTCCAGCAGGTCCTGCTGCGCCCCGACGAATACGACGTGATCGCCCTGCCGAACCTGAATGGCGACTACCTGTCCGACGCCGGTGCCGCCCAGGTGGGCGGGCTCGGCATCGCACCCGGCGGCAACATCGGCGACGACGCGGCGCTCTTCGAGGCGACCCACGGCACCGCCCCCAAGTACGCCGGGCAGGACAAGGTGAACCCGGGCTCGCTGATCCTCTCCGGGGTCATGCTGCTCGACTACCTGGGGTGGCGCGAGGCGGCGCAGCAGATCGAGCAGGCCCTGGAGCGCACGATCGAGCAGAAGCGCGTCACCTACGATTTCCACCGCCAGATGGAAGGCGCCACCTTGCTCAAGTGCAGCCAGTTCGGGGACGCCATCATCGAGAACATCCAGAAGCTCTAGGCCGAATTTTCGCCAGGCCGGCCGAGGGAGGCTCGCATGCGCAGGAAGATCGCGCTGATCGGCGCCGGGAACATCGGTGGCGTGCTCGCCGAGCAGGTCGCCTATCGGGAGCTCGGCGACGTGGTGCTGTTCGACGTGGTGGAGGGGCTGCCGCAGGGCAAGGCGCTCGACATCGGGGAGGGGGCGCCCCTGCCGGGCAGCGACGCCCGCCTCGCCGGGACCAACGACTACCGCGACGTGGCCGGTGCGGACCTGGTGATCATCACCGCCGGGCTGGCCCGCAAGCCGGGCATGTCACGCGACGACCTGCTCGCCAAGAACCTGGAAATCATGAAGAGCGTGGCCCGGGGCGTGAAGGAGAACGCGCCGGACGCCTTCGTGATCGTGGTGTCCAATCCCCTCGACGCCATGGTCTACACCTTCAAGCGGATCTCGGGCTTTCCGAAGCAGCGCGTCGTGGGCATGGCCGGCGTGCTCGACTCGGCCCGCCTGCGCAGCTTCGTGGCCTGGGAGCTCGGCGTCTCGGTGCGGGACGTGACGGCCCTGGTGCTCGGTGGCCACGGCGACACCATGGTGCCGCTGCCCCGTTACTGCACCGTGGCCGGAGTTCCCATCACCCAGCTGCTGCCGGTGGACAAGATCCAGGCCATCGTGGAGCGCACCAAGGGCGCCGGCGGCGAGGTGGTGGGCCTGCTCAAGACCGGCTCCGCCTTCGTCTCGCCTGCCTTCAGCGTGCTGGAGATGGCGGAGGCGATCCTGAAGGACCAGAAGCGCGTCCTCGCCTGCGCGTGTCTGCTGGAGGGCGAGTACGGCGTGCAGGGGCTCTACGTGGGCGTGCCCTGCATCCTGGGGGCCGGCGGGGTGGAGAAGGTGCTGGAGATCGAGCTCGATCCCGACGAGCGCAAGCTCTTCGAATCCTCCGTCGAGCACGTGCGCAGCCTGGTCTCCTCCATCAAGCTCTGACCGTGAACGTCCACGAGTACCAGGCCAAGGAGCTGCTGCGGGAGGCCGGGGTGGCGCTGCCGGCGGGCCGCCTGGCCACGACACCCGCCGAGGCCGAGGCGGCCGCCCGGCAGCTCGGCGGGGGCGTGGTGGCCGTGAAGGCCCAGGTGCACGCCGGCGGGCGCGGCAAGGCGGGCGGGATCAAGCTGGCGCGCACGCCCGCCGAGGCCAAGCACGCCGCCAGCGAGATCCTCGGCATGACGCTGCGCAGCCACCAGACCGGGCCCGAGGGCAAGGTGGTGCGCAAGGTCTACGTGGAGGCCGGCTGCGAGATCGCACGCGAGCTCTACCTCGGCCTCGTCCTGGACCGCGGGGCGGAGCGGCTCGCCGTGATTGCCTCGACCGAGGGTGGCATGGAGATCGAGGAGGTCGCCGCCCGCACCCCGGAGAGGATCCTCACCGTGCACGTGGACCCGAACCTCGGGCTGCAGCCCTTCCAGGTGCGGCAGGTGGGGTTCGGGCTCGGCCTCGACGCGGAGGGGGTGAAGCGCCTGGAGCCGTTCCTCGGCGGGCTCTATCGGCTCTTCGTGGCGAAGGACGCTTCCCTGGCGGAGATCAATCCGCTGGTGGTCACCCCGGGCGGGGAGCTGCTGGCCCTGGATGCGAAGCTGAACCTCGACGACAGCGCCCTCTTCCGACACCCGGAGCTGCGGGCCCTGCGCGACCCGGACGAGGAGGATCCGCGCGAGCGCGAGGCGCGCGAGCACGACCTCTCCTACGTGGGTCTCGACGGCGACATCGGTTGCCTCGTGAACGGGGCGGGCCTGGCCATGGCCACCCTGGACATGATCCAGGTCTGCGGGGGTGCGCCGGCCAACTTCCTGGACGTGGGGGGCGGCGCGGAACGCGAGACGGTGACGGCGGCCTTCAAGCTGATCCTGCGCGACGAGAAGGTGCGGGCGATCCTGGTCAACATCTTCGGCGGCATCGTGCGATGCGACCTGATCGCCGAAGGGGTGGTGGCGGCGGCGCAGGAGGTCGGGGTGAAGGTGCCGTTGGTGGTGCGGCTGCAGGGCACCAACGCCGAGTCCGGCCGCGAGATCCTGGCGCGCTCGGGCCTGGACATCCAGCCGGTGGAGACCCTGCGCCAGGCGGGCGAACGCGCCGTGGCCGCGGCGCGCGGAGCCTAGGCAGCGGCCGTGGCGATCCTGTGCGACCGCAGCACGCGACTCCTGGTCCAGGGTGTGGGGCGCATGGGCAGCTTCCACGCCCGCCTCTCCCGGGAGTACGGCACCCAGGTGGTGGGGGGCGTGGCGCCCGGCAAGGGCGGCCAGCAGGTCGATGGGATGCCGGTCTTCGACACCGTCCGGCAGGCGGTGGCGGAGACGGGCGCCAACGCCTCGGTGATCTTCGTGCCGGCGCCCTTCGCCGGCGACGCCATCCTGGAGGCCGCAGATGCGGAGCTCGATCTGGCGGTCTGCATCACCGAGGGCATTCCGGCCCTCGACCTGGTGCGGGTGAAGAGCGCGCTGCGTGGCGCGAGGACGCGTCTGGTGGGTCCGAATTGCCCGGGCGTGGTCACCCCGGAGCAGTGCCGGATCGGGATCATGCCGGCCCAGATCACGCGCCCCGGTCCGGTGGGCGTGGTGTCCCGCTCCGGAACCCTCACCTACGAGGCCGTGGACCAGCTGACCCGTCTCGGCGTGGGGCAGTCCACCTGCCTCGGGATCGGGGGGGACCCGGTGGTGGGCACCACCTTCGTGGACGCCCTGGCGCTCTTCGAGGCCGACCCGGAGACCCGGGCCGTGGTGCTGATCGGCGAGATCGGCGGCAGCGCCGAGGAGACGGCGGCCGAGTACGTGCGCGGCCACGTCCGCAAGCCCGTGGCCGCTTTCATCGCCGGCCAGAATGCGCCGCCGGGCAAACGCATGGGGCACGCGGGCGCCATCATCGCCGGCGGCAAGGGGCGGGCCGCCGACAAGATCGCCGCCCTCGAGGCGGCCGGGGTCCGGGTCGCCCGCTCGCCGGCGGAGATCGGCGAGGCCCTCGTGCAATCCGCCCCCGAGCTGGTGGGCTGAGGGGCGCTACTCGCTCACCGTCCAGGTCTCCCCGGACTCGAGCAGGCCCTTGAGGCTACCCGGGCCGCGCTCGGCGACGGCGCGGTCCACCTGCTCCTGCACCAGGTTCTCGTAGCTGGGTCGCTCGACGGCCCGGAACACCCCCACCAGCACCGGGAACTCGGGCAGGTGCAGGGTGGCCAGGGCGAAGGCGTAGGCGGGGCTCTCGTGGCGCTCGTCGTGCACGGCGACCCCTGCGGAGACCGGATCGGACCCGTCGGGAAGCGGAACCACGCTGGGGATGCCGCGGTCGATGCGGATGCCGCGGCGCGCTCCCTTCGGACCGTAGACCAGTGGCTTGCCGTGCTCGAGCGGCAGGGCCCACTCGACGCGGGTCTTGCGGTCCTCCACCTGCACCCATTCGTTGTCGTTGTAGACCGGGCAGTTCTGGAGGATCTCGACGAACGCGGTGCCCGGGTGGGCGAAGGCCCGCCGCAGGGTCTCCTGGAGGTGGGCAGCGTCCACGTCCACCGTGCGCGCGACGAAGGTGGCGCTCGCCCCGAGGGCGAAGGCGATCGGATCCACCGGGTAGTCCACGGCTCCCTGCGGCGTCGACTTCGTCTTCATGCCCACGCGTGAAGTCGGTGAGTACTGGCCCTTGGTCAGGCCGTAGACCCGGTTGTTGAACAGCAGGATCTGGAGGTCCACGTTGCGGCGGATGGTGTGGAGCAGGTGGTTGCCGCCGATCGAGAGGCCGTCGCCGTCGCCGGTCACCACCCAAACGGACAGATCCGGTCGCACCAGCTTCATGCCCGTGGCAAAGGCCGGCGCGCGTCCGTGAATGGTGTGGAAGCCGTAGGTGTTCATGTAGTAGGGAAAGCGGCTCGAGCAGCCGATTCCCGACACGAAGACGAAGTTCTCGCGCGGGACGCCGAATTCGGGCATCACGCGCTGGACGTTCGCCAGCACCGAGTAGTCGCCGCAGCCGGGGCACCAGCGGACCTCCTGGTCCGAGGCGAAGTCCTTGCGAGTCGCGGTCGTCGCAGCCTCCACGTTCACGCCTCCGCGGCCAGCACGGCCTCGATCCCGGCCCGGATCTCCGCCACCTTGAACGGCTGGCCCTGCACCTTGGACAGGCTCTCCGCCGGCACCAGGAACTCCGCCCGCAGCAGCCGCGCCAGCTGACCCCGGTTCAGCTCCGGGACCAGGATGCGCTCGAAGCGGCCCAGCACTTCGCCCAGGTCCGACGGGAACGGGTTCAGGTGCCGCAGGTGCACGCTCGACACGTCGAGTCCCTCGGCCCGCGCCTCGTCCACCGCCGAGACGATGGCGCCGTGCGTGCCGCCCCAGCCGACCACGAGCAGACGCCCCCGCGGCGTGCCGTTCACCGACACCGGGGCCAGCTCGCGGGCGATGCGCGCCACCTTCTCGTGGCGCAGCCACGTCATCCGCTCGTGGTTCTCCGGCGTGTAGGAGACGGTCCCGCTCACGTCCTGCTTCTCGAGCCCGCCGATGCGGTGCTCCAGGCCCGGGGTGCCGGGAATCGCCCAGGGACGGGCCAGCGTGTCCGGATGGCGAGCGTAGGGCGCGAAGTCCTCCGGCTCGGTCCGGAAGACGATCTCGTGCCGCGGGAGCGTCTCCACCGCCGGAATGCGCCAGGGCTCGGCGCTGTTGGCGAGGTAGCTGTCCGAAAGGACCACCACCGGCGTCATGTAGCGGACGGCCAGCTGGAAGGCCTCGAGCATGACGTGGAAGCAATCGCCGGGGGTGGCCGGGGCCAGCACGGGGAGCGGGCTGTCCGAGCTTCGCCCGTACATCGCCGCCAGCAGATCCGCCTGCTCGGTCTTGGTGGGCAGTCCCGTGGACGGGCCGGCCCGCTGGATGTTCACGATCACCACGGGCAGCTCCGCCACCACCGCCAGGTTGATCACCTCCTGCTTGAGCAGGAAGCCCGGCCCGCTCGTCGTACACACCCCGAGCATGCCCGCGAAGCCCGCGCCCACGGCGGCGGCCGCGGCCGCGATCTCGTCCTCGGCCTGGAAGGTCTTCACGCCGAAGTGGCGGTGGCGCGCCAGCTCGTGCAGCACGTCGCTCGCCGGCGTGATCGGGTAGGCACCGAGCAGCACCGGCCGCTGCATCTGCACGCTCGCCGCCACGATGCCCCAGGCCAGCGCCGTGTTGCCGGTGATGTTGCGGTAGTGGCCCGGCTCGATCTTTGCGCGCGGGACCACGAACGAGACCGGAAACAGCTCGCTGGTCTCGCCGAAGGCATGACCGGCCAGCAGCACGCGGCGATTCGCCTCGCGCGTGGGGCCGCGGAAACGCTTGTCGATCCAGCGCAGGGTGGGCTCGAGGGAGCGATGGTAGAGCCAGCACATGAGCCCGAGGGCGAAGAAGTTCTTGCAGCGGTCCGCATCGCGCTGACTCAGGGAGAGTTCCTTCACGGCCTCCCGGTTGAGCCGGGTGAGCGGGATCTCCACCACCCGGAAGCGCTCCCGCAACGCCGGGCGCGGATCCTCGGCGTAGTCGGCCTTGTCCAGGTTCTTCTCGCTGAAGCTGTCGGCGTTCAGCACCAGCAGCCCGCCCGGCCGCACGTCCTCCACGTTGGCGCGCAGGGCGGCGGGATTGAAGGCGACCAGCACGTCGGGCCGGTCGGCGGGGGTGCGGATGTCCTCGGCAGCGAAGTGGATCTGGAAGCCGGACACGCCGGCCAGCGTCCCCGCGGGGGCGCGAATCTCCGCGGGAAAGTCCGGCAGGGTGGCCAGGTCGTTGCCGGCCAGGGCCGTGGACTCCGTGAACTTGGTCCCGGTGAGCTGGATTCCGTCGCCGGAGTCGCCGGCGAAGCGGATTGCGACGCGGTCGAGCTCCTCGACCTGCTTGTGCGGCAACCTGGCTCCCACGGAAGCATGCCCGCGGCCGCAGCTTCCGCTCCACTGGCATTGTATCCGGTCGCCGGGCCGGGGAAAGGGCGGGGCCGCCGGGGCGCCCCCGGATCGCGAAATCCCGGACCCAGCGCCCGCTTCGCCTTCTTCCTGCGTGCTCGCGAGCCTCAAGCAGGGACCCGGAAGGGCCGATACACCCGGCATGTTCAGCCCGCGGACGCGCCCGCTGGCCCTCGACGCCGAGCGCCTGCTCGGGCTGCGGCTGTCGCTCAACACCCCGGTGGTGGCGACGGCCGAGCTCCCGCCGGGTCCCGCGCGCGCCGCGCTGGTCTCGCACCTGGACAACGGCCTGCGCCACATCACCGTGGCGGTTCGTTCCCTGCGCAACGGGGCGACCGTGCTCTACGACCTCGAGGGCATGGACCTGGACGCCACGCTGGAGTTCGGGGTGGCGGTGGACGCGTCACTCTCCTTCGCCGAGAGCATGGGCTTCCTCTTCGACGACGACGAGGTGGGGAAGGGCGGAGACGATCCGGTGGGCCGCGCGCTGCGCCGCTGGCGGGAGACGATGGGTCCCGGGGCAGGTCGCGTCGCGGTGGCCGAGGCGCCGGCCGTTGCAAGGAGTCGGCCCGGCCCGCCGGACGGGACGGGAGAGCTCGTGCTGGAGGACGTGGCCGAGTCGCTGCCCGCGTTCGATCTGTCGCCCGGCGCGGATCTCTTCGACGACGAACCGCTGCCGCCGCCGGCGAGCCCGCGGCCCGGGGCCCCCGGAACCCTCACCAAGTTCCGGGGCGGCACGGAGCCGCCGCCTGCGCCGGACGACCCGGAAACGCCCGACCCGGGCGCCACGGCCCTGGGCCGCGTCCAGCTGGTTCGACGCTCGGCGTCCACCCGCTCCGGGCGGGCAAGTCCGCTGCTGCGTCTGCTGGCCTGGTTCTAGCGCCCGCCGTGCGTGCACGACGGGTCAGGAGGAAAGAGACATGAGCCGCACGCTGCGTTGCCTGGGGGGAGCGAGCCTGGGGCTCGGGGTCGCCCTGCTGGTCGGGCTCGGCTGCGCCACGAGCGGCAAGAGCGCCAAGGAGCTCGAGCTGCATCGCGCCCGCGTCCACTACGATCTCGCCGTGGAGCACATGGCCCAGGGGCGCACCGCCCTGGCGCTGCGGGAGCTCCAGCAGGCCGAGCAGCTCGATCCGAACGACCCCTGGATCCCGCTGGCCCTGGGCGAGGGCTACCGGCGCAAGGGCCGCCTCGAGCAGGCGGAGCAGCACCTGCTGCGGGCCATGGAGGTGGACCCGGGCTCCCAGACCGCACGCCTGAATCTCTCGGCCCTGTACGTGCAGATGAAGCGCTACGAGGATGCCATCCCCCTGGCCGTGACGCTGGCGGACGACCCCACCTTCCCCGCGCCCTGGCGGGCGCTCACGAACCTCGGCTGGGCGGAGCTCCAGCTCGGGCGTCGCAAGGACGCCCGCCGGCACCTGGAGCTGGCGGCCGAGTACCACGAGGGCTACTGGCCGGCACAGCTCAACCTCGGCATCTTGGAGGCGGAGGAGGGGAACCGGCTGGAGGCCCTGCAGCGCTTCGAGCACGTGCTCACGCGCAAGCCGGGCCCGCTCCCCGAGGCCGAGGCACACTTCCGGATGGCGGAGATCTACGTCTCGCTCGGCCAGCGCGAGCGCGCCATCCAGCATCTCACCGCCGTGGGTGAGCGGCGGCCGAGCGGTACGTGGGGCAAGCGGAGCGCCGACTACCTGAAGCTGCTGCGCTGAACGAGGCCGGGGAGGGCTCGATCGGCGCCTACCTGGCCCGCCAGCGTCGCCTGCGCGGCATCAGCCTCGACGCGCTCTCCGCGGAGACGCGCCTGCCGCGCCGATCGCTCGAGCGCCTGGAGGCGGGAGCCTTCGACGGCAACCCGGATGGCTTCGCCCGGGGCTTCGTGCGCACGGTCGCCGGGGCGCTCGGTCTCGACCCGGAAGCCACGGTGGCGCGCATGCTGCCGGAGGCGACCGTCGCCGGGGGCCGCGGCGGCGCCTGGGTCGCCCGCTTCCTGCACCGCCCCCTCACCTGGGCCGGGGTGACCGCCGCCCTCTTGTCCGCCCTCGGCCTGTGGCTCGCCATCTCGGACCGCCCGGGCCCTGCGGCGGTCACGACCCAGACGGAGGTGTTGTACCGGCGCGACGCGGTGCGCGAGCTGGCGGAGTCGGTGGGCGCCTGGCCGCCGCGGGAGCCCGCGGCGCCGGAGTCCGCCCCGCGCTGATTCGGCGCCTGTGGCGCTACCCTCCAGCCGTGTTTCCGCTCCACAGCGAGGCGCTGGTGCTGCGCACGGTCGACTTCGGCGAGTCCGACCGCATCGTCCACCTGCTCACGCCGCGCACGGCGCGTCTCACGGCGATTGCCAAGGGAGCCAAACGCAGTCGTCGACGCTTCGCCGGCACCCTCGACCTCTTCAATCACCTGCACGTGCACGTGGAGCGACGCCGGGCCGACAGCCTGGCGCGGCTCGAACAGGCCCGCCTGATCGATTCCTTCCCGACGTTGCGCGTGCATCCGGCGCGCTTCGCTCTCGCCTGCTACCTGGCCGAGCTGGTGGATCGGCTGGCGCCCGAGGGCGGGGCGCCGGCGGACGGGGCGCGGCTGTTCGGCTTCGCCCGCGCAGCGCTGGCTTGCGTGGCGTCGCGCTCGGCGGATGCGCGCCTGCGCGTGCTGCTGGAGCTGCGGGCCCTGGATGCCCTGGGCCTGCGGCCCGAGCTGGGCCGCTGCGTGCGCTGCGCCGGAGCGCTGGGGCCCGCCTCGCGGGTGGGCTTCCACGTGGGAGAGGGGGGCGCCGTGTGCGCCGCCTGCCGGGCGGGCGGCGAGCCGCTCCTGCCGCTGCATCGGGGGACGCTGCGCGCCCTGGAGCAGGGGCTGCGGCTGCCCCTGGACCGGCTCGACCGCCTGGC
>JBFIML010000041.1:0-40645 GCA_041611735.1 Myxococcota bacterium
CGAGGGCGTGGAAACGTAAAGCGCCGCGCTGCGCGGGCCCGCCCGCTCCTCCACCGCGGCCACCGCCTCCGCGGCCGAGGCGACCCGGTCGTAGAAGGGCACCTCGACGGGCTCCGCCCGCGCCGTGCGCACGATGCCGCGCATCAGCGGCCAGAAGGGGGCGAGCACCAGCACCTCGTCGCCCGGCCCGACCAGCGCCCCCGCCGCCCCGGCCAGGGCCCCGGTGGCGCCAGCCGTGACCAGCAGCGACGTGCGCTCGCAGGGCAGGTGGTTGCATTCGCGCACCTTCTCCAGCAGGGCGTCCACCAGCTCGGGGACTCCGCGCGTCTCGCTGTAACGGTGCAGGCCCGGGTGCTCGGCGGCGCGCAGGTCCTCCGCCCGCGCCCCGTCCGGAGGCTCGAGCCAGGTGTCCCCCACGTGCAAGGGGAAGCTGCGTGGCGTACGGCGCGCGTCGCGCCCGGCGAGTGGCGAGAAGACCGCCTCCCGGATCGCCTCCACGTCGCGGACGGCCGCCGGCGGACGGGGCAACGGGATACCTCCGGCCGAGAACGTAGTGGTTTGCCTGGGCGGGCGCCGGATGGCGCATGCTGCAGCCGTCGCGCCCGGCCGTGGAGGAGCCGATGCCCGCGCTGCGCGAGATCGCGGGCGGCCGGGAACGGCGGCATCACGGGGATTCCGGGTCGGCTGCGAGATGGCCCGCAGGTGGATGCTCACCCGCCGAGCACGCCCTGCCACGCGATCCGGATCGCCAGCGCCGTCAGCACGAGCCGCACACCGACGCGGAAGCCCCGCTCGGGCAAGTGGGCCAGCAGCCGGGTGCCCAGGGCAGAGCCTGCCAGTGCGGCAGCGCACAGGGCGAGCAGCGGCACGGCGTAGGCCAGGAACGAGAACCCCCACAGGCCGAACAGCAGCACCTTGACCAGGTGGCCGAGGGTCTGGCACGCGGCCAGGGTGCCGATCACCGCCTGGCGGGAGAGGCGCAGGCCCAGCACGAAGGGCGCGAGCAGGGGGCCCGTGGCCCCGACCAGCACGTTGGCGAAGCCCACCAGCGCACCCACCAGCACGAAGCGACGGGCCGGGTCGCGGCCGGGCGCCCCGGGGCCCAGGCGCAGGAGGCCGGGCAGCCAGGTGGCGCCCAGCACGAACACTGCGATGGCGACGCGCAGGGCGCCCGGCGAGATGCTGCCGGCCACCGCCATCCCCGCGACGCCCCCCGGCGCCAGCAGCCAGGCGAAGCGGCCGACCAAGCGCCAGCGCACGTGCCGTCGCTGCAGATGCGCGCGCGAGAAGTTCGACGCGAGCTGCACCACGCCGTGCAGCGGCACCGCCACCAGCGGGTCCAGGAAGAGCAGCATCAGGGCCAGCAGCAGCAGGCCGCCTGCCAGGCCCACCACCGCCGAGAGCGTCGACGTGGCGAGGGCCGCCAGCGCGAGCCCGAGCCACGGCCAGGCGTCCGTCACGCAGCAGCCACCTTGGGGGACGCAGCGTCCGTCCGCCCCAGGCGCCGCCCGCGCCCGGCCTCAGGCGCTCGTCTCCGGGCGGCGCGCCAGCCACTCGAGCAGCGCCTGCACCGCCTCCACGTCGGGCAGCCGATGGGTGGCGGCCGTGACCGTGTCTGCGGGACCCACCCGGAACGTGACCGCCAGGCCCGCCAGCAGGCGGAAAGCGTCCTCGTCGGTCTGGTCGTCTCCCACGTAGACGACCCGCATCTGCTCCGACCAGGCCGGACCGTAGCGGTGACGTAGCACGTGCAGTACAGCGCGCCCCTTGTCCCACCCGATGGGCGGCCGTCCCTCCACGGCGCAGTGGGCGCCCCGCGCCTGATAGCCGAACTTCGTGATGATGTCGCTGGCCTGTCCCACCAGCTCCGCACGCTGCTCCTCGGGGACGGAGCGGTAGTGGAAGGTGAGGGTGGGGCCCTTGAGCTCCGTCCAGGCGCCGTGCCGGGCCAGGGGCTCGAGCGCCTTCGCCAGCTCCTCCGTCCGCGTCCGGTAGTGCACCAGATCCTCGTGACGGAAGTCCGGGAGCCCGGGTCCGGCGATCTCGAGGCCGTGGTTGCCTGCGTAGACCAGGCGCGAGTCGTCCACCAGGCGCTGCACTTCTTCCAGCTTGCGGCCACTGACGATGATCGCGTCCGTGTCGGACCGGGAGACACAGGCGTCGAGCACGCGGCGGATGGTATCGGCGAGCAACGCATCGCTCGGATGCTCGACGAGCGGGGTGAGCGTGCCATCGTAGTCCAGGAACAGCGCGAGCCGGTAGCGTCCCAAGAAGGCGGACAGCCAACGCTCGAAGTCGGTATCGGTGAGCGGTGCGGGGGGCGCCCCGGCTTGGGCCGCCGCTTCCAGGAACGCATCGACCCAGTGGTAGAGGTCGTCCCGCTGCTCGCGCCGGCGCAGGACCGAGAGGCGCCAACGGCGCTCCGCCTCCGTCATGGTGAGCCCCCGATGGATCGCCTCCGCGGTGCCGTCGATGTCGAAGGGGTTCACCAGCAGGGCCTCGCGCATGGTCTCGGCGGCGCCGGCCAGGCGCGAGAGGATCAGCACGCCGGGGTCGCCCACCTGGGAGGCCACGTACTCCTTGGCAACGAGATTCATTCCGTCGCGCAGCGGTGTGAGCAACGCCACCTCCGCGTCGCGGTACATGGTGGCGAGCTTGTCCTGATGGAAGGAGCGGTAGAGGTAGTGGATCGGGGACCACGTGGCCGTGGCGAAACGGCCGTTCACCCGGCCGACGAGTTCGTCGATTTCCCGTTTGAGGGCCCGGTACTCCGCCACCTGGGAGCGACTCGGGACGGCGATCTGGAGCAGGATCACGTTCTCCCGGTGACGGGGGTGCTTCTCGAGCAGGCGCTCGAAGGCGAGGATGCGTTCGGGGATGCCCTTGGTGTAGTCGAGGCGGTCCACTCCGAGCACGATCCGATACGGAAGAGGCTCCTGCTTCTCTCCCCTGCGCGCGCGCCGCTCGAACTCCGCGAAGTCGATTCCGATCGGCAGCACGCCGATCCGGACGTTGCGGTCGCCGTACTCGACCGTCCGGGCGTCGCGGTCGACGCGGGCACCGAGGCTCCGCTCGACGCAGTCCAGGAAGTTGCGGGCGTAGCCGTCCACGTGGAAGCCGACCAGATCGCAGGCCAGCAGACCGTTCAGGAGTTCGCGATCCCAGGGCAGCAGGCGGAAGATGTCGTAGGGCGGGAACGGGATGTGCAGGAAGAAGGCGATACGCGCCTGGGCGGCAGCCAGGCGCACGAACTTTGGCGTCCGCATCAGGTGGTAGTCCTGGATCCACACGAGCTCCGACTCGCCCATCTCGCCGAGCACGGCCTCGGCGAAGCGCTCGTTCACGCGCTCGTAGGCCTCCCAGTCGCGGCGCTCGAAGCGCGCCCGGTCGGGCATCGAGTGCAGCAGCGGCCACAGGGTGCGGTTCGAGAAGCCGTGGTAGTAGCGGGAGACCTCGGCCTCCGAGAGCAACACCGGCGTCACGCGGTAGGACTTGCCGCTGGTGGCGATGCGCTCGCCCCGACGCAGGTCGATGCCCGGCCAGCCCACCCAGGTGCCGCCGCGCCTGCGCAGCACCGGCTCGAGGGCCGACACCAGCCCTCCCGGCGAGGGTCGGCGTTCCAGGCCGCGGGGGCCTCGGGTGACCGTGAAGGGGAGCCGGTTCGCTGCCAGTACGAGCGGACGCTCTGCGTCGGGCGGACGGGTCAGGACTCCCCCTCTCGGCCCGAAGGCGCCCCGCAGGGGAGCACCCTTCGGCCCCCCGGACCATAGCAGCCCGGCTTGACCGGCCCGGCGGATGCGGACTAGCGTACCGACTGGTCGGTACCCGCGCGCCTGCGGAGATCTCGCCGCGTGAGCGGCTCCATCGAACTTGCTTCCGACGCCAACAAGCGCCAGCGGATCCTGCGCGCGTCCCGCGCCGTGTTCGCACGCCGGGGCTTCGATGCCGCCCGCATGCAGGAGGTTGCCGGCGAGGCGCACGTCTCCAAGGGGACGCTGTACCGGTTCTTCCGCAGCAAGGAGGATCTCCTGCTCGCCACGGTGCTCGATTCCTTCCACGAGGCCGCCGGCGCGATCGATGCCCGGGAAGGCGTCGATGCGAGCGTTCGCGCCCGCCTGGCGGCGCGGTTGGAGGCCCTGGCGGCCGCCTTGCCCGCGCTGTCGGCCCACATGAGCGTGAACTTCCAGGCCTGGGGCGTCGCGGCCCGCGACCCCGAGGCCCGCGCCCGTCTGTTCAGCGCGCTGCGTGCGGTGCACGGGCAGCGCCTCGCCGAGCTGCTGGAGATCCTGGAGGGCGCCAGACGGGAAGGGCTGCTGCGGGTCGGGGTGGACCCCTCGATCGTCGCCATGGTGCTGCTCGCCGTGTTCGACGGGCTCCTGTACCGCTCGATCTTCGACCCCAAGCACGCCGACGGCGACGCCCTGCGTGCGGCCTTCACCGTGCTGGTGGATGCCTGGTGGACGCGCGAGCCCCGTGCCCCGGACGTCCGGGAGGTCGCCACCAGTGGCTGAGCCCACGCGCCGCATCCGCCTGCGGATCGCCTTCCTGCTGGCCGCCGCCGTCCTGGCCGGAAGCGGCCTCGCCCTGCTGTGCACGGCTCCGGACCCCCGGCCCGTCAGCGCCGCCGGCGAGGCGGCCAGCGCCGTGGAGGTGATCGCCCACCGCGTCCGGACGCGCGAGATCCGGCCTCGCACGGAGGTCGCGGGCGTGCTCGAGCCGCGACGCAGCGTCGATCTCTTCGCGGAGACCAACGGGCGCATCCTCGAGATGGGTGCGGAAGCGCTCGACGGTGTGGAGGCGGAGCAGCTGCTGGTGCGGGTGGATCCGCGCCTTGCCCAGGTGGCCCTGCGTCGGGCGCGCGCCGCCGTGGCGCGGGCCGAGAGCGAGCTCGCCCTGGCGCGCCTGGATCTCAAGCGCAGACGCTCTCTGGCCGAGCGCAAGGCCACCAGCGTCGCCGCGCTCGACCAGGCCGAGACCGCCGAGCGCGTGGCCGAGGCCACCCTGCGCGATGCGCGCGCGGCCCTGGAAGAGGCCCACGACCGCGTGGCCAAGAAGACCGTGTCCGCTCCCTTCGCCGGCGTGCTGCGCGCATTCCCCGTCCAGGTGGGAGAGTACGTTCACGAGGGCCAACGCATCGCCGAGCTCCTGGATCTCGAAGCGGTGCGCATCGAGGTGGGACTCTCGGACCGCCAGATCGTGGCGGTCCGGCCGGGCGCTCCGGCGGAGGTGCAGGTGGAGGCTCGACCCGGCGAGCGCTTCGCCGGCACGGTGCTGCGCGTGGGCTCCGCCACCGACCCGGCCAGCCGCAAGTTCCCCGTCCAGGTGGAGGTCCCCAACCCGGAGCGACGCCTGCTGCCGGGCATGGTTGCGCGCGTGTCGCTCGAGATGGGCGAGCCGCAACGGCTCCTCACCATCCCGCGGGACGCCAGCCGCGAGCAGTACGGTCTGCGCTTCGTCTACGTGGTGGAGCCGGACGGGGATTCGGGCCGACAGGTGGCGCGGCGACGCCGGGTCGAGGTGCGTGCGCTGCCCTTCCAGCCCGCCGAGTTCGCGGTGCTCTCGGGGCTCGAGGAGGGCGAGGAGATCGTCCTGACCGGCCTCCTGCAGCTCCACGACGGAAGCCCCGTCCGCGTGATGCGAAGCGACGCCTCGTGAGCCTGCCGCGCTTCTCGGTGCGCCAGGTGGTGCTCGTCAACCTGGCGTTCGTGTTCCTGATCCTGGCCGGCCTCGTGATCACGCCCCGGATCCCGGTGGACGTCTACCCCGACATCTCCTTCCACCGGGCCCAGGTCTTCACGGTCTGGTCCGGCGCCTCCCCCGAGGAGGTGGAGCGGCTCGTCACCACCCGCCTCGAGGAGGAGATCTACGGCATCCAGGGCATCAAGGAGATGTTCAGCTTCTCCAGCCAAAGCATCTCCCAGATCGACGTGGAGTGGGACGAGACGCTGAGCGAGCTCGAGTACGAGGCCGCCCTGAACGATCTGCGTGCCGCCCTGGATCGCGTCGACGACCTGCCCGAAGACGCCGAGACGCCCCGGCTCGCCGAGCTCTCGGTCTCCGAGGTCTACAACGTCGTGATCCTCGCCCTCACCGACGTGGGGGGAGTCGGCGAGTTCACCCTGCGCGAGCTGGCCCGGGACCTGAAGGACCGACTCGAGCAGATTCCCGGTCTGCGCAAGGCGGAGCTGCGCGGGGTGCGCGAGCGCGAGCTGCGCGTCGTGGTGGAGCACGACCGGGCCCATCAGTACGACGTGACGCTGCCCGAGATCGCGGCGGTCATCGCCCGCAACAACCAGAACTTCGCCAGCGGCTCCTTCACCGATCCGGCCCACCAGGAGATCACGGTCCGCGGCCTCGGCCACTTCGTTTCGGCCGCGCACCTGGCCCGGACCGTCGTGCGCAAGAGTCCGGACGGGCGCCATGTCCGGCTCGGTGACCTCGCCGACGTGGAGGAAGGCTTCGAGAAGCGGCGCTTCTTCTCGCGCTACAACGGTCTCCCTGCCATCACCCTGGGCATCTCCAAGGAACCCGATACGGACGTGATCGAGCTGGTGCAGCGGGTTCGCTCGTTCCTGGCCGGCTGGGAGCCCATCCTTCCCGCGGGGGTCGAGGCGTCCGTCACCTGGGACACCTCCGAGTACGTGCGTGCCCGGCTCGCGATCATGCAATCCAACCTGCTGCTCGGGATTGCCCTGGTGGTCCTGGTGCTCTGGGCGACGGTGGGGTTTCGCAACGCCCTGCTCGCCATCGTGGGGGTTCCGTTCTCCTTCCTCACCGCGCTCCTGCTGTTCCCGATCTTCGACATCACGATCAACTCGCTCTCGCTGGTCGGCTTCGTGATGGTGTCCGGCATGCTCGTGGACGACGCCATCATCATCCTGGAGAACATCTATCGTCACGTGGAGAGCGAAGCGACGCTTCTCGATGCAGTGATCCGGGGCACCGAGGAGGTGATGTGGCCGGTGGTGGCCGCAATCGCCACCACCATCGCGGCCTTCATCCCGATGCTGACCGTCTCCGGCACCAGCGGCGAGTTCATGTCGATCCTGCCCAAGACGGTGATCGTTTGCCTGATCGGCTCGCTCTTCGAGGCCCTGGTGATCTTGCCGGCTCACTACGTGGACTGGGGCAGCCGGCGCACCGCGGCCGCCTCCCTGGCGGCCACGCCGGGCGGGCTCGTCGGCCGGGCGGCCCGCATCCGCAGCGCGGTGGAGGCCTGGATCGGCCGTCTCCGCGACGGCTACCTGCGTGCACAGGACGCCGTGTTGGGGCATCGGACCGCCTTCCTGCTGCTCTCCGCCGCGACGCTGTTGTTCGCCTTCGGCCTCTTCTCGCGCGTGCCCGTGAATCTCTTCCCCAGCGACTTCAACAACCTGGTGGTGAGTGTCGAGGCCCCGACGGACTACGGGATCGACCAGACCGACGCGGTGGTGGCCGGCGTGGAAGGCGCCCTCACCGATCTCGACCACGAGCTCACCGACGTCTCCAGCACCGTGGGTCTCGGCCTGAACGCGGACCAGATCCCGATCCTCGGCGTGAACCGCGGCGTGCTGTTCCTCTCCTTTCCGAACACCCGCCGCAACATCGCGGACCCCGATCGCGTGCTGACCCTGGTTCGGGAACGCCTGACCCGTCATCGACGCGAGCAGCCGGAGGGTCTGGTGAACCTCCTGGTGGCACCGCCACGCAACGGTCCGCCCATCGGCAAGCCCGTGGCCATCCGCATCCGGGCCGACGACTACGAGCGTGCCAAACGGGTGGCGGAGGAGATCAAGGTCGAGCTCGGCGGCCTGCCGGGGGTCTACAACATCGAGGACAACGTTCCCCTCGGTCCCCGCGAGCTGCGCGTGGTGCTGGACGAGCACCGCGCGTCGCTTCACGGCCTCGGCTTCGACGACGTGGGTTTCGCGCTCACCGCGGCCAACGACGGCCTCGTGCCCTCCACCTTCAAGGATCCGCGCTCCGACGAGGACGTGGACATCCGGGTGCTGCTGCCCGAGCCGCGCCGACGAAGCATCGCGGATCTGCTGGACGTGGAGATCCGGACGCCGGCGGGATACCGGGTGAAGCTCGGCGACGTGGCGGCGATCGAGCTCACCCGCGGCTATCAGCGCCTGTACCACTACGACGCGCAACGCGCCGTGGTCGTATACGCCGACGTGGACGGGCAGGCGGCCACCTCCGTGCAGGTGAACGAGCGCCTGCGCAAGCGATTCGGCGACGCAGAGCAGCGCCATCCGGGCGTCAACCTGGTGTTCGGCGGGGAGTTCCAGGCCACCGACGACGCCTTCGCGGACATGCGTCGCGCGCTCCTGCTGGCCGTGCTAGCGATCTACGCCATCCTGGCAGCGCAGTTCCGCTCCTACCTGCAGCCGTTCATCGTGATGAGCGTGATCGTGTTCTCCTTCATCGGGGTGGCCGTAGGCCTGTTCGTGCTGTCCGCGCTGTTCGAGGGCTATGCGCTCTCCATGTACGTGCTGTACGCGATCGTCGGGCTGGCAGGAATCGTCGTGAACGACTCCCTGGTCCTGATCGACTTCGTGAACCAGGAGCGGAATCGCGGCACACCCGCGGCGGAGGCGGTGCGGCTCGCCAGCGCGAAGCGCTTCCGCCCGATCCTGCTCACCACGGTGACGACCGTGAGCGGTCTCGCTCCCATGGCGCTCGGCGCCACGGGCTACTCCGTGGTCTTCGGACCCTTCGCGGCCGCCATCGTGTTCGGCCTCGGGGTGGCGAGCCTGCTCACGCTCTTCGTGGTGCCGGCCCTGTACCTGGGCCTCGAGGACCTGAAGGGGCGCCTCGGGGTGCAGAGGGGGTCCCCGGCCGGGTCTTCCCTGGAGTCGCGGGCCTTCTGAAGCCCGGTCGCGGCGGGCCGGCTGCGTGTTACGTTCCGGCCCCATGGCGCACCCGGAGGGCCAGTTCGTCTTCGCGCTGGCGCTCGGTGCCGGCGTGGTGGCCCAGGTCGTGGCGCGTCACCTCCGGCTCCCGAGCATCGTCCTCTTGCTGGCGGTGGGCGTTCTGCTCGGGCCCGACGGGCTCGGGCTGGTGCAGCCCGATGCGCTGGGAGACGGTCTGTTCGGCCTGGTCGAGATCGCCGTGGCCGTGATCCTCTTCGAGGGCGGTCTCAACCTGGAGATGCGCCGCCTCCGCCGTCAGAGCTCCGCGATCCAGATGCTGGTCACGGTGGGCGCGGCGGTCACCGCCCTGGGCGGGGCGTTGGCAGCCCGCTACGTGATGGAATGGTCGTGGTCCCTCTCCGTGGTGTTCGGGACGCTCGTGATCGTCACCGGACCCACCGTGATCCGTCCCATCCTCCGCAACGTGCGCCTGCGGCCGCGGCTCGCCACGGTGCTGGAGGCGGAGGGCGTGCTGATCGACCCGATCGGCGCCATCGTGGCGGCGATCACCCTCCAGATCGTGCTGGCCCCGGCCCTGGATTCGTTCACCTCGGGGCTGTGGGGACTGGTGGTGCGGCTCGGCTTCGGGGCGGCTGCCGGAGGGGCCTTCGGCTACGCCCTGGGCCGCCTGCTGGCCCTGCAGCGCGTGATCCCGGAGGGGCTCGAGAACCTGGTCACGCTCGGCGCGGTGCTGGTGCTGTCGGAGGTCTGCAACCACTTCGTCTCGGAGAGCGGGATCCTGGCCGTCACCGTGGCCGGCGTCGTGGTGGGCAACATCGATACCCGCGTGAGCCGGGAGCTGCGCGAGTTCCAGGACCTCCTCACGCTGGCCCTGCTCGGGATCCTCTTCGTCCTGCTGGCCGCGGACGTGCGCGTGCAGGAGGTGGTGCAGCTCGGCTGGCCGGGCGTCATCACCGTGACGGCGCTCGCCCTGCTGGTGCGTCCGGCCAACGTGATCGTGAGCACGATCGGCTCGGAGCTCGACGCTCGCGACAAGGCCTTCCTGTCCTGGATCGCCCCACGCGGCATCGTGGCGGCGGCGGTGGCGTCCCTGTTCGCGGCGGTCCTCGAGGCGGCGGAGGCCCCGGGCGGCACGGAGCTGCGCGCCCTCGTCTTCCTCACCATCGCTCTCACGGTGGTGGTGCAGGCGGGCTCCGCCCCCCTGGTGGCACGGCTGCTCCGGGTGCGGGCGCCCGGGCGCGACACCGTCGTGATCCTCGGCGCCGAGGGGCTCGGCCTCACCGTGGGTGAGATCCTGCGCGAGGCGAAGACCCGGGTCGTCTTCCTGGACGCCAACCCGGGTCACTGCCGCGCGGCCGAGGAGCGGGGCTTCCCGGTCGTGTTCGGCAACGCACTCGAGGAGCGCACCCTGGCTCGCGCGCGCCTGGAGCAGGCGCGCCTCGTCGTCGGCCTCACCGCCAACGACGAGGTGAACAGCCTCTTCGCCCAGGAGGCCCGCGAGGAGTTCGGGGTGCGGGAGGCCTACGTGGCCCTCAACCGCACGGACGCCGGGGTCACACCGGCCATGCTCGGGAAGCGAGGCATCCGCATGCTGTTCGACGGCGCCAAGGAGGTGGAACGCTGGAACGTGCGCTTCCGGCACGGCCAGACCCGCGTCGCCCGCTTCCGCTGGGCCGGAAAGCCCGTCGAAGAGAAGCCCGGGCCGGACGAGGAGACCCGGAGGCTCGAGCACGGGCGGCCGGCTGCCGGGCCCGACGCCTACGTGCTGCTGGCCGTGCAGCGGGGCGGCGTGTGGTCGCCCGTCCATACCCAGCTGGAGCCGAAGGCCGAGGACGTGGTCGCGGTGGCGCTCTACCTGGCCGAGGAGGAGACGGCGCGGCAGGAGCTCGAGCGCCTGGGCTGGACACCCGTCGGATCCGAGGCCGCCTGATCCGCTTCAGGCGGGGCCCCGCATGCGCAGGGGGGCGTCGGCAGCGGCCGCCTCCGCGGCGCGGCGGGCGGCCTCCACGATGCCGTGGGCCGGAGCCAGGCGGCAGGCGGGGTCCGTGGCGGCGGGGTCGCCGGTCAGACGGAAGGCCTGGCACCGGCAGCCTCCGAAGTCGCGCCCGCGCTCCGGGCACGAGCGACACGGCTCGGGCATCCAGGATTCGCCGCGGAAGGCGTTCATGCCCGGCGCCTGCTGCCAGCACGCGCGGAGCGAGTGCGAACGCACGTTCCAGAACTCGAGGGCGGGCAGACCGGCGGCCGCGTGGCAGGGCAGCACCGTGCCGTCCGGCGACACCACGAGCGTGCGTCGTCCCCAGCCGCCCATGCACGGCTTGGGTCGGTCCGCCAGGAGATCGGGCAGCACGAAGACGATCTCGGGACGGGAGGCGGCGCGCCGCGCGGCACGCACCTGTCGGCTCGCGGCTTCGAGCTGGGCGCGGGTGGGGAGCAGGGCGTCCCGGTTGAGGTGCGCCCAGCCCTCGAACTGCACGTTGGCGAGCTCGAGCCGGTCCACGTCGAGGTGTCGGGCCAGCTCCAGCACCGCCTCCACGTGGTCCAGATTGCGCCGGTGCAGCACCACATTCAGGGTGAGGGCGAGACCGAGGCGGCGCGCCGCCCGGGCAAAGCCCAGCTTGCGGTCGAAGCAGGGCGCTCCGGCCAGGGCGTCCGAGGCGGCCGCCTGGGCGTCCTGGATCGAGAGCTGCACGCTGCGCAGACCGGCCTCCCGGAGTCGGGCGAGCCCGTCCGGGCCGAGAGGCACGCCGGCGGTGACCAGGTGGGGGTACAGGCCGGCCTGCGCCGCCGCGTCCACGATGCGGTCGAGATCGCGCCGCACGCTCGGCTCGCCCCCGGTGAGCCCCACGTGCACGGCGCCCAGGGCGGCGGCCTCCCGGAACACGCGGGCCCAGTCGGCGGCGTCGAGCGCCTCGGGGACGGCGCCGAAGCCCAGGGGATTCGAGCAGTAGGGGCAGCGCAACGGGCAGCGGTAGGTGAGCTCCGCCACCAGGTTCCAGGGCCGCGGCGCCGCGGCGGCGCCGCTCATGGGGCGGGCTCCAGGACGCCCAGGCGCTGCATGCGCGCCAGGAAGCCGCGCGCGTCCGCTTCCGCCCGGGCGGCGTTCGGATGCCGGGTCGCCACGGCCGCCGCGATGGCGTCCGCCGTCCGCACTCCGTCGCACAGCTCCAGGATCTCGCGGCCGCTCTCGTTGAGCCGCACGGCGCGCTCGGGCAGCACCACGACCAGCCGGCCGTCCTGCGGGTCGGGGCGCAGCTGTGCGTGAGGCGACGGGCGGGGCCGGACGTGGGCGGCCTGCACGGCGTCGAGGAGACGCCACAGCAGCTCGCACTTGCGCTCCAGGGCCGCCACGCAGCGCTCCTGCACCTCGAGCGAGGCAGCGTGTTCGAGCACCCAGCCCAGGGCGAAGCCGGCGTCCCGGGGCGCCTGCAGCGTGCGGGAGCGGAAGTAGGCCAGCCCCTCCCGGTCCACCCAGGGGTAGTGCTCCTCGAACGCGGCGATCCGGCCCTCCATGAGCTCCCCCGCAAAGAGCTCGGTCAGTGAGGCGGCCACGCACTCCAGCAGGCCGTGCTCCTCCACGAAGCGCACGTAGTCGTCGCACGACTCGCGCACGTCCGGCAGCACGCGCTCGAGTCGCTCCACGCTCTCGCGCTCCAGGCCCACGGCCTCGGCGAGCCGCAGCCACAGCTCGAGGCCGCCTTCCCGGGGAGCGCCGCCGTCGTGATCGTGGATGCGGCGGATCCACTCGCGACGGAAGGCGGGATCCTCGGCGCGCGCCAGGATCAGCGCGTCCTTCACGGGAATGCGGGTCTGGTAGTAGTAGCGGTTCCGAACCCAGGTCCGGATCTCGTCCCGCGAGAGTCGGCCCGCGTGCATGCGCACGTTGAAGGGATGCAGGTGGTGGTAGCGCTCGCGCCCCACCCGGCGCAGACGCGCCTCGAACTCGCCGGTGCCCCAGCTCACAAGGAGAGCTCCATGCCGTCGTCAGCGATCTCGACCCCCGCCTGGCGCACGGCCTCGGCCTCGGGGGAGGCCGCATCCAGGATCGGGTTGGTGTTGTTCACGTGGATGTAGAGCCGACGCCCGCGCAGCCCGCGCAGGGTCTCCAGGCTCCCGCCCGGCCCGAAGATGGGCACGTGACCCATCTCCACCGCGTCGGGCGCGCCCGGCCGTACCGCGGCCAGCTCGTCGGCGCGGTGGAAGGTGCCGTCCAGGAACGTGCAGTCGGCGGACTCCAGCTCCGCGCGGGTGCCCGCGTCCAGGCAGCGCAGCCCCGCCACGTACACCAGGCGCCTCCCGCTGGCCAGGTCCGTGACCCGCACCCCCACGGTCGCCTCGGGGTGGTTGGTCACGAGCCCCCTCAGATGCAGCGGCACCTTGCCGGGCACCGGGAACAGGCGCGCCTCGAGCCGTCCCTCCCGGTCCAGGGCCACCGGCTGGTCGAGCCGCGCCACGCCCCAGGCGGGCTCCAGCAAGCGCCAAACCACGTTGTGCCCGAGCAGCGCGTCACGCACCCAGGAGGTCGACACGATCCGATGGGGGAGGGCCTCGCGCAGCACCAGGAGCCCCAGCACGTGGTCGAGGTCCGCGTTCGTCACGACGATGGTGTCCAGGGGGAGATCCCGGGTTCCCGGCCTCGGGTGAAGGCCCGGGAAGCCCGCCAGCTGGCTCCGCACGTCCGGACTCGCGTTCACCAGGGACCAGCGCTGTCCCTCGCCGGAGAGCGCCAGGGAGGGCTGCGATCGGGGCGGCACGTTCGGGTCCTTGCGGCGTGCGCGCACGCAGTTCGGGCATCCGCAGTTCCATTGAGGCAGACCGCCCCCCGCCGCCGAGCCGAGCACGCGAACTCGCACCGGATTCCTCCTGCCGCGAGGATACCGGCTCGCGGGGGGGGCCGGGGGGAAGAGCCCCCCACCGGACGGAAAGCCCACGGAAGCCCGGCGGAATCAAGCCGTGGGGAGCTGCAGCACAGCTAAACTTTTCCAATCTTACGGCCGATGCGCTTCGCCGGGGCACGCAGTCCATCGGCGTCTGGGCCGAACGGGCGGCGTGAAGGAATCGGGCGAGCGCCGCCGAGTCCACGTCATCGCTTCCGAGGTCGGAATCCACCCTGTTGGCGGCGCCGCACGAGACGGAGAGCCGGGTTGTTCCTCTTGCGCCGGAGCGGGTCGCGGCCCGTCGGAACCACGGGCGTCGCCTGGAATGCGGACGGGTTCGCCCTCGCCCACGTGCGGCGCGAGGGAACGGGCGCGCCGCGTCTGGTGGCGTGCGACCAACGCGAGACCCGGGGCGACGCCACGCAGGCGCTCCGGGCGGCGGTACGCCACCACGGCCTGGCGGGCAGCCGCTGCGTCTGGGTCCTTCCTCCCGGCTCCTACAGCCTGCGCCTGGTGGACGCTCCCGACGTGGCACCCGAGGAGCTCCGCGACGCCGCGCGCTGGCTGGTGAAGGACCTGATCGAGTTCGATCCGGCAGCCGCGGCGATCGCGGTGCTGGACATGCCGCAGTCGCCGTCGCCCGCCCGTCCGCGCAAGCTCTACGTGGCAGCGGCGCGGCCGGAAGTGATCCGGCGCGCGATGCAGGAGTGCCGGGAAGCCGGGCTCGAGCTCGCCGCGGTGACGGTGCCGGAGGGCGTGCTCCTGCATGCGGCCTCCGCGCCCACCGACGCACGCAGCGTGGCGCTGCTCCAGCTCCGCCCCAAGGACGGGGTCCTGGCCATCGGGGAAGCTGGCTGGCTCTACGCGGCTCGCCACCTGTCCGTGAGCCTGGAGCAGCTCGAGGACGTCCCCGAGGAGGACGCCGCTGACCGCGGTTCCTTCGCTCCGGGCACCGCGGCCTCGTCCTCTCTCGAGCACCTGTTGCTCGAGATCCAGCGCTCGCTCGACTACTACGAGAGTGCGTTCGGTCGCAGCCCGGTGACCCGACTGCTGGTTGCGCCGTCGGAGAGCGAGGTGTCCGGGCTGCTGCCGTACCTCGCCCAGAATCTCCATCTCGAAGTGCGCGCGATGGAGGCGACCGAGGCGTTGCGCGGCGAGGGCCACGTGCCCCACGCGCTCCAGGCGCGCTGTCTGCCGGCCATCGGGGCCGCCCTCGCGCCGGACGGGCCGGGCCTGCTCGACCTCTACGGACCCGAGTTCGAGTCCTCGGAGCCGCCGCTCTCGGCGCGACGCCTGGTGCAGGCGTCGATCGTCGCGGCAGGAATCCTCGTGGTGGTGGGCGGCTGGGCGATGATGGAGATCTCCGCGGCGCACCGGGAACTGACGCAGCTCGAGAGCCGCCGCGAGGTGCTCGCGGCCCGGGTCGCCGAGCTCGGCCGCCAGCAGGAGGCCCGGCCCGCAGACCCGGATCTCGAGGCGCGGGTGCGCGGCCTGACCCAGGAGCGGGACGCCAAGGCGCGCCTGCTGGAGAACCTGACCCATCACGCCCGCGCGGAAGCCCAGCGCTTCCCGGGGGTCCTCGAGGGGCTGGCCCTGCGCCCGGTGCCGGAGCTGTGGCTGCGCGAGATCCACCTCTCGGACGCCGGTCGGGAGCTCGGGCTCGCGGGCTCGAGCCTCGAGGCGGACCGGATCCCGCACTTCCTGCAGCAGCTCGAGGGCGAACCGTTCTTCGCCGGCACCGAGTTCCGCGTGCTCCGGCTCGTCCGGGACGCCGAGGCGGGGAGCCGCGTGGACTTCACCCTGAGCACCCGCCTGGAGGCCGCCGAGTGAGGCAGCAGCTCGAAGGCATCCTGACGTGGGTGGACGGTCGCACGCCGCGGGAGCGCTTCCTGCTCCTGCTCACCGCGGGGGCCGTGGTGTGGATCGCCTGGAGCAGCCTGGTGATGGACCCCCTGAGCCGGCAACGCGACGCGGTGCGGGCGCGGCTGGAGGAATCCATCCAGCAGACCCGCGATCTCGAGCAGCAGGCCCACACGCTGGCCCGGCGCCTGGCCGAGAGTCCTGACGCGGCCAACCGCCGTTCCGAGGCCCGCCTGCGCGAGGCGATCGGCTCCCTGGACACCCGACTCGCCGAGCTCCACCTGGGCGTGGTGAGCCCATCCGAGACCGCCCGCGTGCTCGAGGAGCTGCTCGACCGCGAGAAGCAGCTCCAGCTCGTGCGTCTGGAGACGCAGCCTCCGAAGTCGGCCTTCGGGGTCGATGCGTCCTCGAAGGCCGCCGGGAGCGGGCCGCAGCTCTTTCAACACGACGTCGTCATCGAGCTCGAGGGCACGTATCTGTCCACGCTGCGCTACCTGCGGGCGATCCAGGCGCTGCCGTGGCGGCTCTACTGGGACGAGTTCCACTACGTGGTGACGGAGCATCCGGAGGCTCACATCACGATCCGCCTCCACACCTTCGGCTTCGAGGAGGCGTGGATCGGTGTCTGAGCGGATCGTCATCGCGGCGATCATCGGGCTCGTGCTCGCCACCGCAGCCGGCGCCGCCGGTCTGGTGGATCCCACCCGCCCGCCGGCGCCGCGCGCCTCGGCCATTCCAGCGGAGGGTGAGGAGGGCTACCGGCTGACCTCGATCCTGGTCGCCCCGGACCGTCGCATCGCCGTGATCAACGGTCACGTGGTCCGGGTCGGGGACCGCGTGGCAGACGCCCAGGTGGTCGGCATCACGCTCACCCGCGTCCAACTGCGGGGGCCGGAGGGGGCCTTCGAACTCCCGCTCCACCCGCTGCGCCGCATGAAGCGCTCGACTTCTCGGGAGTGACGCCAGCATGAAGCGATTTCAGCGCGTACGTGGCCTCCTCGCGCTCCTGGTCCTGTTCGGCCTCGGGAGCGGCTGCGCGAGCCTGCGCTCCGAAGCGCCCGCTCCCCCCGCCGCTGGACCCGCCGCGGAGGAGGCCGCCGCGGCCCCTCCGGTCGAACCGGAGCCGCCGGCGGCCGTGCAGGAGGCGCTGCTTCCTCCCCTGGCCGTCGCGCCCGAGAGCGCCGGGGCGGCGCGGGAGCCGCGCTTCGACGTGGCGGTGAAGGATGCGCCGGCCCGCGAGTTCTTCATGGGGCTCGTGGCGGACACGCCCTACAGCATGGTGCTCGATCCCGCCGTGGAAGGGGGGATCTCCCTCACCCTGAAGAACGCCCGGGTACAGGACGTGATGGACGCCGTGCGCGACGTCTACGGCTACGAGTATCGCCGCACCGACTACGGCTTCCACGTGCTCCCCCGCGGTCTCAAGTCGCGCATCTTCCACGTGGACTACCTGAACGTAGCCCGCCTCGGGGGCTCGCAGACGCGCGTGAGCTCCGGTCAGGTGACCGAGGGGGAGCGTCGCCTGAGGCACCACGACAGCCTGGTGGAGACCGAGCCTCGCGACAGCTCCATCTCCGGCACGCGCATCGAGACACGCAGCGAGGTCGACTTCTGGCGCGAGCTGCGAAGGGCGGTCGGCACCATCGTCGGAAAGGGCGAAGGCCGCTCCGTGGTCGTCAGTCCCCACACGGGCATCCTGGTCGTGCGCGGCACGTCCGCGGAGCTGCGCGAGGTGGAGTTCTTCCTGGCCGCCGTCCGGGGTAGCCTGCAACGGCAGGTCGTCCTCGAGGCCAAGATCCTCGAGGTGGAGCTGAGCGACGGCTACCAGTCCGGCATCAACTGGGCCTACCTCGCCAACCCCGACGATCCCAAGGTGCTGCTGGGACAGACCGGGGGCGGCACGTCCCTGGCCGACGGCGTGTCGGAGATCGCCGGAAACACGGGGATCCTGGATCCGAGCATGGCCTCCCTGGTGGAGGGCACAGCCACCTCGGCCTTCGGCGGCGTGTTCACGGCGGCGGTCGAAGCCAACAACTTCACCGCCTTCATCGAGCTGCTGGAGACTCAGGGCAACGTCCACACGCTCTCGAGCCCGCGGGTGGCGGCGGTCAACAACCAGAAGGCGGTGATCAAGGTCGGAAGCGACGAGTTCTTCGTGACCGACGTCTCCACCACCACCGTCACCGGAGCTGCCACCACCACGTCGCCGGACATCACCCTCACGCCCTTCTTCTCCGGCATCGCCCTGGACGTGACGCCGCAGATCGGCGCCGACGGCGAGATCACCCTGCACATCCATCCCTCGATCAGCGAGGTGAAGGACCAGCGCAAGGACATCTCCGTGGGAGTGGGAGACGACGCCCAGTTCACGCTTCCCCTGGCCCTGAGCACGATCCGTGAATCCGACAGCGTGGTGCGCGCCCGCAGCGGGCAGATCGTCGTGATCGGGGGCCTCATGCAGCACGCGGAGCGCGACGACGTGGCGGGCCTTCCGATCCTCGGTCGCATCCCGCTGCTCGGACGCCTGTTCCGGCACGAGCGCAACAGTGTGCGCAAGGTGGAGCTCGTGATTCTGTTGCGCCCGACGGTGGTGAAGGACGGCACCTGGGAGAAGCAGCTCGACGCGGCGGCCGCCCGCATCCAGTCGCTGCGGCCGGGCTCCGAGCAGGCGCTCGGTCTCGGCTGGACCGACTGAGCGGGAAGCGCGGGCGGGGCCGTGTACCTGGAGCACTTCGGCATGCGGGAGCTTCCCTTCGGCCTGACCCCGAACACGCGCTTCTACGTCGATCTGCCCGGGCACCGGGAAGCCCTGAACGTGATCCTCGTGGCGTTGCGCAGCGGGGAGGGCTTCGTGCGCATCACGGGAGAGGTGGGCAGTGGCAAGACGCTCTTGTGCCGGCGCCTGCTCCGGGAGCTCGGCCCCGCCTTCGTGAGCGCCTACGTGCCGGATCCCTTTCTGTCTCCGTTGGGTCTGCGCAAGGCGCTGGCCGCGGAGCTCGGGATCCAGTTCCCCCACAACGTCGACTCGCATCGCCTGCTGAAACGGATCCGCGAGGTGCTGGTGGAGGCGCACGCTTCCGGGCGCAGCACGGTGCTCCTGGTGGACGAGGCGCAGGCCTTGAGCCGCGAGAGCCTGGAGGGGCTTCGCCTGCTCACCAACCTGGAGACCGAGACGGCCAAGCTGCTCCAGGTGGTGCTGTTCGGGCAGCCGGAGCTCGAGGCGAGGCTCCGGGCGCACTCCCTGCGCCAGCTCGCCCAGCGCATCACCTTCGCCCATCGCCTGCCCCGCCTCGACCGGGAACGGACCGTCGACTATGTGACGACCCGCCTGACCTCGGCGGGCCGCGCCGGCGGAGACCTCTTCAGCCGCGCGGCCCTCGGTGCGTTGCACCGGGCGAGCGGGGGCATCCCCCGGCGCATCAACGTGCTGGGACACAAGGCCCTGATGGCCGCCTACGGACGGGGCGACGCGCGCGTGCGCTGGCGTCACGTCCGCAGCGCCGTGGTGGATACGCCGACGGGCTCCCTGCGCCAGGGCCGGCGACCGGCCATCGGGCGGGAGGCCACGGCCCCGTGAGTCTCGTGAACGACATGCTCGAGAACCTGGCTCGCCGCCAGGCGCGCGACGCTGCCGCGGGGGCCCCGGTGCTGGCGGACCTGCGGCCGGTGCCGTCGCAGCGGGTCGCGCTGGCACTCCGGCGGGCCGCCCTGGCTCTCGCTCTGGTGGCGGCCGGGGCGCTACCCACCGGCCTGTGGGCCCAGCGACGGGGTGAGCCGGATCTCCCTCGCGACGTCGCCGCCGCGCCCGCCGCGCCGGCCGGGTTGGACGCGATCCCGGTGCCTGCAAGCCACGCAGCGTCGCTGCCGTCGCCGCCCGCGCCCCGGGCGCCGGAGCCCGAGGAGAGCGTCTGGCTCGACGCACGCCATGCGGCCACCCTCGATCTGCTGGGCGAGCCGCCGCCGGCTCCGGCCCCGTCCGTGAGCAAGACGCAGCGCCCGCCCACGGCAGCGGAGCAGGCCACGCGCGCCCACCGGGAGGCCCTGGCCGCCCTGGAGCGGGGCGAGGCCGAGACGGCATCCGACCTGCTGCAAGGCGCCCTGGCGCTGGATCCCTCCCACACGGCGGCCCGGCGCACCCTGGTCGTCCTGCGCACGCGCCAGGGGGCGCTGGCCGAGGCGCGCACCCTGGCCGAGGCGGGCCTGGCCCGCGACCCGCACCAGCCCGGGCTCGCGAAGCTCCTGGCCCGCGTGCTCGTCGAGCAGGGGGCGATCCCGGAAGCCCTCCAGCAGCTCGAGCGGAGCGCTCCGCCGGTGGCGAGCGATCCGGAGCATCACGCCTTCCGCGCCGCCCTGCACCAGCGTCTCGGCCAGCACGCGCGGGCGGCGCTTCTCTACCAGGAGGCGTTGCGCGTGGAGCGCGGCCACGGCGCCTGGTGGATGGGCCTTGGCATCTCCCTGGAGGCGGAAGGGCGGCGCGACGAGGCCCGGCGGGTCTACCGCATGGCCCGGGCCGCGGGCGGGCTCGCCGAGCCCGCGAGCCGCTGGGTGGTCGAGCGGCTCGACGCCCTGGAGGAGCCGTCGTGAGCCCGGCCGTGGCGAGGCGGGTCGGCCGCCGGAAGATCAAGATCGGGCGGCTGCTGGTGGACAACGGTCTGATTACCGAGGCACAGCTCGAGACGGCCCTCGCCGAGCAGAAGAAGCGCGGCCGCAAGCTCGGGCAGACGCTCGTCGACCTCGGCTACGTCACCGAGGACCGTCTGCTCGAGTTCCTGGCCGAGCAGCTCGGCATCCCCTTCGTGGACCTGCGCCACTACCACTTCTCGCCGGACGTGGCACACCAGCTTCCCGAAACCCACGCCCGCCGTTTCCGGGCCGTGATCCTGGAGGACACGGGCCTGGACTACGTGGTGGGGATGGTCGACCCCACCGACGTGTTCGCCGCGGACGAGCTGGCCCGCATCCTGCGGCGCCCCATCCGGCAGACGATCGTGCGCGAGTCGGATCTGCTCCGCACCATCGATCGGCTCTACCGGCGCACCGGCGAGATCAGCCACCTGGCCGAGGAGCTGCGCGAGGAGCTCTCCGCCAACGACTTCGATTTGGGCGACCTCCAGGTCGCCGAAGACGCCAGCGATGCTCCCGTCTTCAAGCTGCTCCACTCGGTCTTCGAGGACGCCGTCCAGGTGGCCGCGTCGGACATCCACATCGAGCCCGGCGAGCACCAGCTCCGCATCCGCCAGCGTGTGGACGGGATGCTCCAGGAGCAGGTCATCCAGGGGGCGCGCATCGCCTCGGCCCTGGTGCTGCGGCTCAAGCTGATGTCCGGACTGGACATCGCCGAGAAGCGTCTGCCCCAGGACGGTCGCTTCCAGATCAAGGTGAAGGGGCACACGATCGACGTACGCCTCTCGACCATGCCGGTGCAGCACGGCGAGTCGGTCGTGATGCGGCTCCTCGATCAGTCCGGCGAGCACCTGAGCCTGGGCCAGATGGGCATGCCGGAGCGCATGCTCGAGCGCTTCCGAAGCCTGATCCGTCGTCCCCACGGCCTGGTGCTGGTCACCGGCCCGACCGGGAGCGGCAAGACCACCACCCTCTACGGCGCCCTGCGCGAGCTGAACTCGGCGGAGCAGAAGATCATCACCGTCGAAGACCCGGTGGAGTACCGGCTGCCCCGCATCAACCAGGTTCAGGTGCATCCGAAGATCGGCTTGACCTTCGCCAGCGTGCTGCGCGCCGCCCTGCGCCAGGATCCGGACATCGTCATGGTCGGCGAGATGCGCGACCAGGAGACCGTGGAGATCGGGCTGCGCGCCGCCATGACCGGCCATCTGGTGCTCTCGACCCTGCACACGAACGACGCCATCACGAGCGCCCTGCGGCTGGTGGACATGGGGGCGGAGGGCTACCTGGCCGCCTCCGCCCTGCGGGCGGTCATGGCCCAGCGCCTGGTGCGTCGCATCTGCGAGAGCTGCCGCAGCCCCTACCAGCCCGACGCCCGCGAGCGGGTCTGGCTCACGGCCATGGCCGGCGCGGACACCGCCCACGGGGGCTTCCAGCACGGGCCCGGCTGCACGCAGTGCAACGGCACCGGCTACCGGGGCCGCCTGGGCGTGTTCGAGATGCTCGAGCTCGACGCTGCCACGGCGGACGCCCTGCGCCGCAGCGATGCGGGCGCCTACGCGCGAGCGGCCCGCGAGCGACCGGACTTCCGGCCGCTGGTGACGTGCGCCCTCGAGTATGCCCGCCGCGGGGTGACGAGCCTCGCCGAGGTCTTCCGGGTGGCGGAGAGCCTCGACGACGCGCCCCGGACCGGCGCCGCCGGCGACGCCTGAGGCGGGCCATGGCCGTCTACGCCTACCAGGCCCGCAACGCCCAGGGCGCGCTGCTGGAAGCCGAGATGGACGCCTCCTCGGAGGCGGCGGTGGCCACGGCCCTGCTCGAGGGAGGCGTGACTCCGGTGCGCATCCGCCCCGCGACGGGTCGCGGGGTGGATCTCGGGCAGCGCCTGCGCAGCCTCACCGAATGGGTCGGGGTGGAGGACCTGATCGTCTTCTGCCGTCACATGCACCGGCTCATCCAGGCCGGAATTCCCATCGTCCGGGCCATGGGCGGGCTGGCGGACAGCACCCGCAATCCCGCCTTTGCCCGCACCCTGCGCGACCTGCGGGACACGCTCCAGTCCGGCCGCGAGCTGAGCGAGGCCCTGGCCCGGCATCCCCGCGTCTTCTCCAACCTGTTCGTGGCCGTGATCCAGGTCGGCGAGAACACGGGCCGCCTGGACGAGGCCTTCGCCCAGATCGGCAGCTACCTCGAACTCGACCGGGAGACGCGCAAGCGGATCCAGGCGGCGATGCGCTATCCGGCGCTGGTGCTGCTGGCCATCGCGGCCGCGCTCGTGCTGATCAATCTCTTCGTGATCCCGGCCTTCTCGAAGACCTTCACCTCCCTGGGCGCCGAGCTGCCCTGGGCCACGCGGGTGCTGATCGGGACCTCCGACTTCGCCGTCCACCACTGGCACCACGTGCTGCTGGGGCTCGCCGCCGCGGCCCTCGGGGTGCGGGCCTGGCTGCGCACGCCCGAGGGGCGGCGGAGCTGGCACCGGGCCAAGCTCCGCCTCCCGATCGTCGGCAGCATCGTGGAGCGGGCCACCCTGGCTCGCTACGCGCGCTCCTTCGCCATGACCTTCACGGCCGGCGTTCCGGTGCTCCAGACCCTCCAAGTGGTGGCCCGCGCCGTGGACAACGACTGGGTGGCGGAGCGCATCCGCGCCCTTCAGACCAGCGTCGAGCGCGGCGAGACCCTGACCCGCGCGGCGTCGGCGTGCAATCTGTTCGACCCCCTCATGCTCCAGATGATGGCGGTCGGTGAGGAGTCCGGCTCGCTCGGCGAGATGCATCTGGAGATCGCCGAGTCCTACGAGAGCGAGGTGGACTACGACCTCAAGCGGCTCAGCGACCACATCGAGCCGATCCTGATCGTGGGGATCGGTGGCGTGGTGCTGATCCTGGCCCTCGGCGTCTACCTGCCCATGTGGGACCTGTCCACGGCCATGAGGCCGGGCTGATGGGCCGGGGGCGCGGCTTCACGCTGCTCGAGCTGGTGGTGGTGATCGGCATCGTGGCGATCCTCGCCCTGCACCTGAACCGCTCCCTGCAGCTTCTCCAGGTGGACGCGGAGCGGGCCGCTGCCGAGCACGTGATCGGCGTCGTGCGCAGCGCCGTGGCCCTGGAGGTCGCCCACCGGCTCCTGGCCGGCGATGTCGAGGGGCTCCGGGTCTTTCCCGGGACCAACCCCATGGAACGACTGGCCGAGATGCCCGGGAACTACCTGGGTGAGCTCGATGCCCCGGACCCGGCCGCCGTGGACGCGGGCCACTGGTACTTCGACCGCAGCCAGGGGCTGCTCGTCTACCGGGTGCGCCACGGGCGATTCGTGGAGACGCCCCTCCCCGGTCCCCCGCGGCTTCGGTTCAAGTATCGGCTGCTTCTTGCCGATTCCAACGCGGACGGAAGTCTCCCGTCCCACGGAAACGAGGTCCGGGGCCTCACCGTCACTGCGGTCGAACCCTACCGCTGGGTCGATCCCCGCGGAGCGAAGAAGGACGAAAGATCATGATTGACAAGACCCGATCCGGTTTCACGATCATCGAGCTCGTGGTGGTCATCGCCCTGCTGGGTCTCCTGGCAGCGGTGGCCCTGCCGAAGTTCGTGGATCTCACCAGCGAGGCTCGTACTGCGGCCCTGAGCGGCGTGCGGGGCGGCTTCACGGCCGGCGTCCAGCTCGCCCACGCCAAGTGGCTGGCGGGTGGCACCGGCACGGCCGGTCCCGTGACCCTGGAAGGGGGCACCACGGTGATCGTGAACGGCTCCGGCTGGCCGACGATCGACGGCGCCAACGCGGCCCAGGACACGGCCGCGGAGCTCTACGCGATCCTGATGCAGGAAGGCGTGCCGAACAACTGGACCTCGGCCCAGGCTGCGGCGGCCGGGGCCGGGACGGCCACCTTCACGCTGCCGGGTGCGGGCGGCGGGTCGTTCACGTACGACGGCGCCAACGGCTCCGTCAACTAGCTTCGTCCTTCGCTCCGCCGGGCGGCGCTTCACCGATGCGGCCGGCACGTGCCCGAACCCCGTCCCCCGTCCGGGGGACGGGGTTCACGCTCGTGGAGCTGGTGGCGGTGCTCGGGTTGCTCGGGATCCTCGCGGCCGTCAGCGGACCCCGCTTCTTCGCACGCAGCGGCTTCGACGAGCGGCTCTTCTTCGACGACGCCCGCGCGGCCGTTCGCCACGCCCACAAGCTGGCGGTGGCCACGGGCTGCCCGGTGCAGGTCACCATTGCGGCCAACAGCTACGGGCTCGCGCAGCGCTCGGCCTGCGATGCGGGGCCCTTCGCGCAGCCCGTCGTGCATCCGGGCACCGGGGCGGCGGGCTACACGAACACGGCGCCGTCCGGGATCTCGCTCGGCGCCGACGTCACGCCGTTCGTCTTCGACGCCCTGGGCCGCACCCGCGACGCCGGCGGAATCCCGACGAACGTCACCCTGACGGTCGGCGCGCGGACCTTCCGTGTGGCCGGGGAGACGGGCTTTGTCTCCTTCCCCTGAACCGCGAGGGCGGCGCGCCGCCGGTCTCACGCTCGTGGAGCTGGTGGTCACGGTGGTCGTGATCGGAATCGCCCTGCTCGGGTCGCTCCAGGCCCTGCGGGCCACCCTCGCGGGGAGCGCCGACCCGATGCTGCTGCACCAGGCCACGGCCGTGGCCGAGGGCTACCTGGAGGAGATCCTCCTCAAGGCCTTCTACGACCCGGATCTCGGGGCTGGCGGCGGCGTGTGCCCGGTGCCCGAAGCGAGCCGCCCCCTCTACGACAACGTCTGCGACTACCAGGGGCTCGACGACGCGGGGCCGCGCGACCAGACCGGCGCTCCCATGGCGGGCCTCGGGGCCTATCGGGTGCGGGCGAGCGTCGCTTCCGCCGCCAGCCTGGGGGCGCTCACGGGGGCCGACCGGGTGGTGCGGGTCGACGTCCGCGTCACCCACGTGAGCGCCGTCGACGTGACCCTGAGCGGCTACCGGACCGCCTACTGAGCCATGGAACACCGCACCGGGAGCCGCCGACGCGCCCTCCGAAGCCAGGCCGCCTTCAGCCTGGTGGAGCTCACGGTGGTGATCGCGCTCGGTGCGATCGTGGCCGGCATGGTGACCGGCTTCATCGCGCGACCCATGCAGGGCTACCGGGACGTGACCGTGCGCGCCACGCTGGTGGATGTGGCGGAGACCGCGCTGCGGCGCATGTCCCGGGACGTGCACGCCGCCCTTCCCAACAGCCTGCGCGTCTCGGTGGACGGGCGCAGCCTCGAGCTGCTGCACACCGTGGACGGCGCCCGCTACCGCCGCGGCCCGGGCGACGACGGCTCCGGCACCCCCCACGGGCTGCCCGAGGACCGGCTCGAGTTCGTCGCCGACGCCGAGTTCAACGTGCTGGGGCGCTTCGCCAACCTGGCCTTCAGCTACGGGACCCCGCTCCCGGCCGGCACGCGCCTCGCCGTGTACACCACGGGCGGCGCCGTGTGGACCGATGCGGCCACGAGCCCCGATCCGGCCACCATCACACCGGCGGCGACCCGCATCACCATCACCGCCGACGGGGACGAGGACCACGTCACCCTGTCGGCGCCCCACCGCTTCCGCTTCGAGTCGCCTCGCCAGCGCCTCTCCGTGGTGGACGGCCCGGTCTCGTACCGCTGCGACCTCGCGGCCGGAACCCTGACCCGCTACTCCGGCTACGCCGCCGCCAGCGCCCAGCCCACGGACCCCGCCCTGCCTCCCCTGGACACCGCGGCGGCGGCGCGGGCGGCGGACCGCCTCTCCGACTGCCGCTTCACCTACGACCCGGGCACGCCCTCCCGGGCCGGCCTCGTCACGATCCGCCTGGAGGTCACCGAGGGCGACGAGCGGGTGCGCCTGCTCCACCAGGTGCACGTGGAGAACTCGCCGTGAGCGCTGCCGGACGCCGGGACGGCTTCGGGCTCGTGAGCGCCCTCTTCGTGCTGGTGGTGCTGGCGGCCGCGGGCGCGATCCTGCTGAACGTGGCGGGCGTGCAGCGGCGCACGGGCGTCGCGGCGCTCCAGGGCGCCCGGGCCTGGCACGCCGCCCGCAGCGGCCTCGAGTGGGGCATCTGGCAGGCCCTCGACGCCGGCGCCTGCCCGCCGCCCACCACCCTGGCCCTGGCCGAGGGCGGCCTGCTGGGCTTCGGGGTGCAGGTCTCCTGCACCAGCACGACCCACACCGAGGACGGGGCCACCGCCCGCGTGTATCGCCTGGTGGCCGTGGCCTCCTACGGTAGCTTCGGGGACGCGGACTTCGTGCGTCGCCGGCTCCAGGTGACGCTCCACGATGCGCCGTAGCCGCCGGCTCCGGGCCGGACTCATCGCGCTCCTCGCCCTGGTGGGACCCGCCGGGCCGGCGCTCGCCGCTCCCACCATCTACGACTACGCCAACCGCACGCCCGGCACCAACGCCTTCGCCTACCACGGGGAGGACTCGGTCCAGGTGCCGACCACCGCCACCACGCCCAGCACGGTCTTCAACGCGGCGGCCTACAACGCCATCAAGACCGACGACGGGGTCTTCCACTCCTACACCGTGGGGGCCAACAACAACTACGGCCAGAGCCGCTTCGTGATCACCATCGACGAGCCCCGGGCCTCCGTCACGCGCATCGACGCCACCTGGACCGGGAAGGGCGTGAACGCCAACAACGGGCGCATCGACGGCGCCCATCTCTACATCTGGAACTACGCCACCTCGAGCTACACGCTGCTCCAGGCCTCGGCCAACACCGAGGCGAAGGTCACGCTGAGCGGTGCGATCACCGGGAACCCCCAGGACTACATCGGGGGGCCGGGCCTGAACAGGATCACCCTGCTGGCGGTGGACGCCGACCGGAAGACGGGCAGTCCCCAGAACAACGAGCTCTCCACGGACTACGTGCGGATCGCCGTCACCACGTCGATCGCCTACTTCCTGGTGATCCACGACGGCGCGGGCATCCACTGCCTGGGCGAGACGGTGACCGTGGTGGCGAAGGCTGCGGACGGGACCACGGTCACCGGCTACACGGGCTCCATCACCCTGGACACCCAGACCGGGACGGGCACCTGGTCGAGCACGCCGGGCAACGCCGGAGCCTTCTCCGACGCCACGCCGAACGACGGGCGGGCCACCTACACCTTCGCCCCGGCCGACGCCGGCCGGGCCACCTTCGTCCTCGACTACCGCAGCGGCCCGGCGAGCTTCGACATCGACGCCTTCGAGACCGCGAACCCCGCCGTGCGGGACGACGACAGCGAGGGGCTGATCCGCTTCTCCCCGAGCGGCTTCACGGTGACGGCCAGCGCGCTCTCGAACCCCCCGCCCAACCCGCTCAACAGCCCGATCCCGACCCAGACGGCCGGGCTCCCCTTCGCGCTGCACCTGACCGCCTACGGCCAGACCCCCACGGACCCCGTCTGCGGGGTCATCGAGAGCTACACGGGAGGAAAGTCGCTCAAGTTCTGGTTCGACTTCCTGGACCCGGCCACGGGCACCCGCGCGGTCACCATCGACGGGGCCCCGATCCCCGCTGCGGAGGCCGCCGCGGCCGCCCAGGCGGTGGTCTTCAGCAACGGGCAGGCCGCGGTCACCGCCAAGTACAAGGACGTCGGGTTGATCCGGATCCGGATGAAGGACGACACGGTGACGGAGCCCGCCGGCGGGATCCGGGGCGCCACCAACCCCTTCGTGGTGAAGCCCGCCAGCTTCGTGGTGACGAGCGTCGAGCGCCCGGACGGGAGCCCGAACCCCGGCACGGCGATCCCCACGGGCCCGGTCTTCGTGGCCGCCGGCACCCCCTTCCGTGCCACCGTCGAGGTGCGCGACGCGGAGGGCGACCTCACCCCCAACTACGGCCGGGAGGCCACGCCGGAAGGCCTGCGGCTCGAGGCGGCGACGCTGGTGGCGCCGGCCGGCGGCCGCAACGGCACCGCCAACGACGGGGCCATCGCCAACGGGACCGCCTTCGCGGTCACCGCGACGCCGGGACGCTTCCTGGGCACGACCTTCTCCTGGGACGAGGTGGGCGCGATCACCCTTCGGGCCCGGGTGGCGGACGGCGACTACCTGGGCGCCGGCGACGTGACGGGGACGGTCTCCGGGACGGTGGGCCGCTTCGTGCCGGATCACTTCGACGTGGCCCTGAACGCCCCGCAGCTCGGGACCGTGTGCCCGTCCGGCGGCTTCACCTACTGGGGCGAGCTCTTCGACTATACGGCGACGAACGAGCCCCGCGCGACCGTCACGGCCCGCAACGCCGGGGGCACGACCACCGCCAACTACGCCGGAAGCTGGTTCCGCCTCACGGCCACGAGCCTGACCGGACTGGCCTATGCGAGTGCCACGGGAACCCTCTCCGTGGCGGCGCCGAACCTCCCGACGGTGACCGACCTGGGCGGCGGCCTCGGCTCCATCCTGTTCGACACCGGCCCCCCGCTCTCCTTCGTGCGCGGGACGCCGGGGGCCCCCTTCGACGCGGAGATCGCCCTCGCCCTGGACGTCGTCGACCTGGACGGGGTCTTGCACCCGAGCAATCCGGTGCGCTTCGGGGACGCCTCGCCCGGCAACGGGATGGCCTGGAGCGCCGGGAAGTCGATCCGCTGGGGTCGCCTCGTGGTGGGCAACGCCCACGGGTCGGAGCTGGTGACGCTGCCGGTGCCCCTGCGCGCCGAGTGGTTCGACGGCACGAGCTTCCTGACCCACCTGGCGGACGCCTGCACCTCGCTACCGCTGCCGCCGCTCCAGCTCACCCCGGTCCCCGGCAGCCTGGTGACGACCCCGAGCCTCGCCCACGATCCGCTGGTGGCGGGCGACGCGGGCCTCTCCCTGAGCCCGCCAGGGGTGGGCAATACCGGCTACGTGGATCTGCTCTACGACCTCTCGCCCGCCGGCGCCGACCGCCCCTGGCTCCGCTACGACTGGGACGGCGATGGGAGCCACGACGACGACCCGACGGGGCGCGCCACCTTCGGGATCTACGCCGGCGAGGACGCCCTGATCCATCGCCGCGAGCTGTACTGAGGAGCCTCCAGCCCCTCAGCTCGCCACGCCGTCCAGGGTGGCCAGGATGCGGGCGTCGCGCTCCAGGCGCCCGGCATGGTTCTCCTCGATGCGGCGGGCCATGCTCTCGGTCTCGAGCATGCGGCGGCGGATGAAGGCCTCAGCCACGTCGAGGCGCGCCGGGTCCGCGTCCACCTGCCGCAGCAGCTCGGTCGCCGCGATCAGGTTGATCACCATCTCGGCCATCATCTTGGCGCGCAGGAGCGCGTACTGGATGTCGCCGAAGAGCGTGCGGGCCGAGGCCTCCACGCGCCCGATGGTCTCCTCGACCCGCTTGGCGAGCTCCGCCCGCTTGGGGTCCTCGGCCATGGCCGCCAGCTCGCTGCGGATCTGGGCGATCACCACCGCGAGGCTTCCCTTGCCCATCTCGCGCAGGGCGAAGGAGGCCTGGATCTCGCTGGTGCCCTCGTAGACGGTCATGATCAGGCTGTCGGCGTGGAGCTTGGCCACGTCGTAGTCCATGGTGTAGCCGATGCCGCCGAAGACCTGCATGGCGTCCCGGGTCACGTCGTCGCAGATCTCGGTGGCGAAGTACTTGCAGAGGGGGGTGAGCAGCCGGACCCGCACGGTGTCACGCTCCAGGTCCTGCTGGATCGCGGCGCGCTCCGCCTCCGGCAGGTCCTTGCGGGCCAGGGCGGCCTCCCGGGCCAGGTTCAGGTCGGTCTGCTCGAAGGTCCGATAGAGCAGCGCGCGCGCCGCCTCGAGGTTGACTCCCATCTTGGCCAGCATGGTGAGCACCAGCGGTTGCTCGGCGATCGACTTGCCGAACTGCCGGCGCTCCCGGGCATAGTGGACCGCCGCGCTGAGCGCTGCCTGGGCCAGCCCGATGGCCTGGCCGGCCACGCCGAGACGGGCGTTGTTCATGAGATCCAGCATGGCGCGGAATCCCTTGCCCTTCTCGCCCAGACGCCAGCCCGTGGCCCCCTCGAAGACCACCTCGCAGGTGGGCGAGCCGTGGATGCCGAGCTTGCGTTCGAGCCGGGAGACGCGGACGCCGTTGCGGCTGCCGTCGGGCAGCGACGTGGGGACCAGCACCAGGGAAAGGCCGTTGGTGGTTCCCTTGGACGCGTCGAACGTCTCGGCGTCCCGGGCCAGTACGAGGTGGACGTCTGCCCCACCGTTGGTGATGAAGATCTTGGTGCCGTCCACCCGCAGGCCTCCGCCCTCGGTCTCGGTGGCCCGGGTCGCGATGCCGCCCAGGTCGCTGCCCGCCTGGGGCTCGGTCAGGTCCATGCACCCCTGGAGCTCGCCCGAGGCGAAGCGCGGCAGGTAGGCGCGCTTGATCTCCTCGTCGCCGTAGTGCTCGACGTCGCCGGCGGCCCCGGCCTGGAGTCCCACCACCGTCATCAGGCTGGTGTCCGCCCGGGAGATCATCTCCAGGTACATGCCGTTCACGATGGCGGGCAACCCCGCGCCGCCGTACTTCTCCGAGATGGTGAGGCTCACCAGGCCCGCCTCGCGGAGCTTCTCGTACGCCTCGCGGATGTGTGCGGGCGGCCGGGCGCGTCCGTCCTCGGTGAGCTCCGCTTCCGCATGCCAGTGCTCGCGGGCCGGTCTCTCGAACGACGCCGAGAGCGCCGCCACCGTCTCGAGGATCGTGCGGTAGGAATCCGTCTCCGCCGCCACGTCCGGTGCGCTGCCCGAGCGCAGCTCCGCCAGGCGCTTCCAGTCCACCAGCCGGTCCAGGTACAGCTGCATCACGGGGAGGAAGTAGTCGCTCATGGGGTGCCCTCCGAAGCGGTGCGTGCAATGCCGATCTCGAGCCGCTCGCCGCCGATGCGGGTCTCGTGTCGGGACAGGTCGCTGCCCGGGATCTCGTCCACGAACTCGACCTCGCGGGCGAGGGTCTGCTCGGCGATCCAGCTCCAGAAGCGCTCCGCGGCCGCCCGCCAGGGCTCCGGGAGGGCCAGGGCAAGGCGGATGCGGTCGGCCACGTGCAGGCCCGCTTCCTTGCGGGCCTGTTGCACCGCGCGCACGAGGTCCCGGGCAAGGCCCTCCTGGCGCAGCTCCTCGTCCATCTCGAGGTCGAGGACCACGATGGCCTCCTGGGTCGACAGGGCGGCGCACGCCACCCCCTCCCGGGGCTGGAGGCGGAGCGCGTGTTCGCCGGGCTCGAGCGTGTGGCCGGCCACGCGCACCCGCCCGTCGGGCGTGCGGCTCCAGTCGCCTGCACGGGCCGCGGCGAGCACCGTCTTCATGGCGGGGCCGAGCCGGGGGCCGAGCTGCCGCGCCTTCAACTGGAGCTGGAAGGTGGCCCAGGCGTCGAAGGACTCCGCCAGCTCCACTTCCTTCACGTTCACCTCGTCGCGGATCAGCTCCACGTAGGGCGCGAGCCCCTCGGCACCGGGCCCGGCGATGGTGAGACGTCGCAGCGGCTGGCGCACGCGGACGCCGTGGGCGTCGCGCAGGGTGCGCGCCGCGGAGCAGGCATCGCGCGCACGGTCCATGCCGGCCACGAGCTCCGGGTCGGCGGGGAGTCGCTTCGCGTCGGGCCAGTCCTCGAGATGCACGCTGCGCCGCCCCGTGAGCCCCCGGAAGACCTCCTCGGTCACCAGGGGGAGCAGGGGGGCCGCGACGCGGCACAGCTCCACCAGGGCGGTGTAGAGCGTATCGTAGGCGTCGCGCTTGTCCGCGTCGGCGCCGGCCTTCCAGAAGCGTTCGCGGCTGCGCCGGATGTACCAGTTGGTGAGTGCGTCCAGGAAGCCCAGCACCCGCTGGCAGGCGCCGCCCAGGTCGTAGTCGTCCATGCGCGCCGCCAGCTGCTCCACCAGCTCGCGGGTCTTGGCCAGCAGGTAGCGGTCGAGCGCGCCGCTGGCATCGGTGCGCTCCACGGCCCGCACCCCGTCCACGTTGGCGTAGAGGCAGAAGAAGGAGAAGGCGTTCCAGAACGGATTCAACACGTTTCGAACCACGTCGCCGATCCCCTTGCCCTCCCGGTCGATGCGCAGCTCGTTGCCGCGCAGGATCGGCGAGGAGACCAGATACCAGCGCAGGGCGTCTGCGCCCTGGGTCTCGAACACCTGCAGCGGATCGGGATAGTTGCGCAGGCGCTTGGAGAGCTTGCGGCCGTCTTCGTCGAGCACCGTTCCGTGGCAGATGCAGGTGCGGAAGGGCGGCCGATCGAAGAGGGCCGTGGCCAGCACCACCAGGGTATAGAACCAGCCCCGCGTCTGGGGCATGTACTCGACGATGAAGTCGGCGGGGAAGTGGTTCTCGAACCAGTCGCGGTTCTCGAACGGATAGTGCACCTGGGCGAAGGGCATGGAGCCCGACTCGAACCAGCAGTCCAGCACTTCGGGCACCCGCCGCATGGTGCTCTGGCCCGAGGGGTCGTCGGGATTGGGCCGGGTGAGGGCGTCCACGGCGGGGCGGTGCAGATCCGTGAGCCGCACGCCGAAGTCGCGCTCCAGCTCCTCGAGGCTTCCGTACACGTCGAGGCGCGGATGGCTCGGATCGTCGCTCTTCCAGACGGGAATCGGTGCGCCCCAGAAGCGGTTGCGGCTGATCGACCAGTCCCGGGCACCCTCCAGCCAGTTGCCGAACAGCCCGTCCCGGACGTGCTCCGGGATCCAGTGGATCTCGCGGTTGTGCGCCACCATGCGCTCGCGGAATGCGGAGACCTGCACGTACCAGGAATCGAAGGCCCGGTAGATCAGCGGCGTGTCCGTGCGCCAGCAGTGCGGGTAGCCGTGGACGATGGTCTCCTGCTTGACCAGCGCGCCGGCTTCGCGCAACTGGCGGGTGATGGGCTTGTTGGCGTCGAAGACTTGCAGCCCCACCCAGGGCGAGACCGGCTCGGTGAAGCGTCCGGCCTCGTCCACCGGGCACACCACCGGGATCCCGGCCGCCTGGCACACCTCCATGTCGTCCTCGCCGAAGCCCGGCGCGAGGTGCACCACGCCGGTGCCCTCCTCGGTGCTCACGAAGGCGCCGGCCAGGACCCGGAATGCGTTCTCGGTGGCGGCGAAGAAGCGGAACAGCGGCCGGTAGCGCCGGCCCACCCAGTCGCGACCCGGGCGGCTTCCGACGCGGCGCGCCCCGGCGAGCTCCGCCTCGTAGCGTGGCGCCGCGGCCTCGCCCAGCACCACCTGACGGCCGTCGCGCTCGAAGACCGCGTAGGAGACGTCGGGGCCCACGGCCAGGGCCAGGTTCGAGGGCAGCGTCCAGGGCGTCGTCGTCCAGGCCCACAGCTCGAGCGGGGCCTCGTCGCCCGGCGCCGGCTCGAGCTCGAAGCGCACCGTGAGCGCCGGGTCCTGCCGGTCGCGGAAGGCGTTGTCGAGACGGGTCTCGAAGTTCGAGAGCGGTGTCTGGCAGGCCCAGGAGTAGGGCAGCACCCGACAGCCCTCGTAGACCAGCCCCTGGTCCCAGAGCCGCTTGAAGGCCCACAGCACACTCTCCATGTAGGGGAGGTCCATGGTCTTGTAGTCGTGCTCGAAGTCCACCCAGCGCGCCTGCCGGGTGACGTACTCCTCCCACTCCTTCGTGTACTTGAGCACCGACGTGCGGCAGTGGGCGTTGAAGCGGTCGATCCCGTATTCGAGGATGGCGGCCCGGCCGGAGACGCCGAGCTCCTTCTCGGCTTCCATCTCCGCGGGAAGTCCGTGGCAGTCCCACCCGAAGCGGCGCTCCACGCGCCGCCCGCGCATGGTCTGGTAGCGGGGCACGATGTCCTTCACGTACCCCGTCAACAGGTGGCCGTAGTGGGGCAGGCCGTTGGCGAACGGGGGACCGTCGTAGAAGACGTACTCGTTGCGTCCGGACGGGCCCGCCGGCCGCCGCTCCACCGACTCGCGGAAGACGCCCTCCTGCGCCCAGTATTCCAGCGTCCTGCGCTCGGCCTCGGGAAAGCGCGGCTGCGGATCCACCTGCGGGTAGTGCTTCTGCATCGTGTGGTGGCCCATGCGGTTCGGCCCGGACGAAGCCTACCGCCCGCCCGACACACGGACAAACGGACCGGCAGTCGCATTTCGACGCTGTGGCGCACCGCTGCGATATGCTGCCGGGTGTGCGCATCGTCGACCTGCGCAGCGACACGGTGACCCGACCCACCCCGGCCATGCGCGAGGCGATCGCGCGGGCCGAGGTGGGCGACGACGTCTACGGGGAGGACCCCAGCGTGAACCGCCTCGAGGCCGAGGCGGCGGCGCGAGTGGGGAAGGCCGCGGCGGTGTTCGTGCCCTCGGGCACCATGGCCAACCAGTTGGCGTTGCGCGCCCAGACGCAGCCCGGTGACGTGGTGCTGGCCGGCGAAGGGGCGCATCTGCTGCGCTACGAGGCCGGCGCGCCGGCGGCGCTCTCCGGCCTGCAGGTGCAGACGATCGGCGCCGGCGGACTCTTCGAAGCCAGCGACGTACGCGCGGCGATCCCGCCCGCCAACCTGCACGTGGCGCCGGCCACCCTGCTCGCCTTCGAGAATACCCACAACGCCGCCGGCGGGCGGGTCTTCCCCCTGGAGCAGCTGCGGCAGGCGGCGGCGGCGGGGCGGGCTGCGGGGTTGCGCCTGCATCTGGACGGGGCGCGGCTGTTCAACGCGGTGGTGGCCACGGGCGTCCCGGCGCCGCGCTGGGCGGAGCCGTTCGACACGGTCTGCTTCTGTTTCTCGAAGGGGCTCGGGGCCCCCGTGGGCTCGGTGGTGTGCGGGGAGGCGGAGACCCTCGCGCGGGTGCGGCGCTTCCGGAAGATGTTCGGGGGGGGCATGCGCCAGGCGGGGGGGCTGGCGGCCGCGGCGCTGCATGCCCTGGAGCACCACGTGGTGCGTCTGGCGGAGGATCACGCCAACGCGCGCCGTCTGGCCGAGGGACTCGGGAAGCTCGGCCTCGAGGTGGCGCCGCCGCCGGAGACGAACATGGTGCTGTTCCGCTATGCGGACCAAGCCGGCTTCCTGCGTGCGTCGCGCGCGCGCGGGGTGCTCGTCAACCCGATCGCGCCGGGCACGTTCCGCGCGGTGACGCATCTGGACGTCTCGGCGGCGGACGTGGAGGAGGCGCTCGACCGCATCGAGCACGCGCTGCGCGACCTGCGGGCCGCGTCCGGTCCCCAGTCGGGCGGCTAGGAACGGTTTGCGAAGTTCCGGGGGTCCGGGCGCCGCGTCGCCCAGGGCCGCGCGCGTTCGAGCTGACCCGCCAGGCGGAAGAGCGTCGCCTCGTCTCCGAAGCGGGCCGCGAACTGGACGCCGATCGGGAGGCCGGCCTCGTTCCAGTGCAGCGGCACCGACATGGCCGGATTGCCGGCGGCGTTGGCAAGCTGACAGAAGCCGATGGCCGGCAGCAGATGGGCCAGGTAGTCGTCGAGGTCCGGGTTCGAGAGGGAGAGGCGCCCGAGCTTGGGCGGCGGCAGGGCCAGGGTGGGGGTCAGCAGCACGTCCTGGGACTCGAAGAAGCGCGCCACCCGGCGTCCGCTGGCGTGGATCACGCGCAGGGCCCGGGCATAGCGGGTGGCGGACGCCCCCTCGGCGGCCTGGGCGAGGAGCCAGGTGATGGGCTCCACGTCGTCGGGGCCGAAGGCCCGTCCCAGCGCCGCGGCCCGCTCCTCCAGGTTGGCGCGCACGTTCGCCGCGACGATCACCCGGGCGGCCTCGGAGAGGGCCTCCGCCTCCACGTCGGGCGCCGCCTCGGTCACCTCGTGGCCGAGCTCGGCGCACAGGCGGGCCGCCTCCTCCGCCGCGCCCACGCAGTCCGGATGGGTGGGCGCGCCGTTGAACGTCCGCGTGGTGAGGGCGATGCGCAGCCGGCCGGGCTCGCTCTCGACCTCCGCCTGGAAGGACCGCGCCGGGGGCGGTGCCCAGTAGGGGGCGCCGAGATCGGCGCCCTGGGTGGCGTCGAGCAGGGCCGCGCTGTCGCGCACGCTGCGCGTCACGGCGTGGCCTACGCTCATGCCGCTCCACCCCTCGCCCACGTCCGGGCCCACGGGGTTGCGCGCGCGCGTGGGCTTCAAGCCGAACAGGCCGCAGCAGGAGGCCGGGATGCGGATCGAGCCCCCGCCGTCCGTGGCGTGGGCGAGGGGCACGAGGCCCGCCGCCACCGCAGCGGCGCCACCGCCCGACGAGCCTCCCGGCGTGCGATCCGGGTCCCAAGGGTTGCGGGTCACCCCGTACAGGCGCGATTCGGAGCTCGGCGTCACGCCGAACTCCGGCGAGTGGCTCTTGCCGAGGATCACCAGGCCGGCGCGTTCGTGGCGACGCACCAGCTCGCTGCTGCGCGGCGCCACGAGTCCCCGGTACAGAGCGCAGCCGTTCGTGCTGGGGACGCCCTCCATCTCGGCGTAGAGATCCTTCTCGAGGAAGGGAGCGCCCCGGAACGGGCCATCGGGCAGGCCCGCGCCCACGGCGGCCTGTGCCCGCCCGGGGGTCTGGATCACGATCGCGCCGAGCTTCGGGTTGCGGTCCGCCACCCGTTCGAGTGCGGCCTCCAGTACCTCCTCCGGGGTGACCTCGCCTTGTCGGACCAGCTCGGCGAGACCCAGACCGTCGTAGCACTCGTACTCCTCGAAGCCGCTCATCCGTCCTCCTTCTGCCGCGGGATCAGGACGACCTTCCCGCTGGTCTCGCGCCCCTCCAGGGCGCGGTGCGCGTCCGCTGCCCGCGCCAGCGGGAAGCGGGCCCCGATGCGCACGTCGAGCTCGCCCCGGGCCAACGCGTCGAGGACGCTCCGAGCGCGCTCCTCGAGCTCCTCCCGCTGCGCCACGTAGTGGGCCAGGGAGGGACGGGTCACGAACAGGGAGCCCTCGTTCAGCCGCCGCAGGTCGAAGGGCTCGACCGTCCCGCTCGACTGACCGAACAGCACCAGGAGCCCGCGCGGGCGCAGGCAGCGCAGGCTCCCCTCGAAGGTCGTGCGCCCCACCGAGTCGTAGACCACGTCGACGCCGCGGCCCTGGGTTGCGGCGCGGGTGGCCTCCACGAAGTCCCGGTCCCGATACGGGATCACGGGGTCGGCGCCGGCCGCGCGCGCGAGCGCAGCCTTCTCCGGCGTGGAGCAGGTGCCGATCACCCGGGCCCCGGCCCGCCGGAGGGTCTGGACCAGGAGCAGGCCGGTCCCGCCCGCCGCGGCGTGCACCAGCGCCGTGTCGCCGGGACGCGTCGTGCGGACCCCGTTCACCAGGTAGTGGGCGGTCATGCCCTGGAGCATGACGGCGGCGGCCGTCTCGTCGGGCACCGCATCGGGCACCCGCACCAGCACCGCGGCCGGCACCAGCAGGGCCTCCGCGTAGGAGCCCGGGGCAGACGCCCACGCCACCCGGTCGCCGGGGGCGAGGCCCGCCACGCCCTCGCCCAGCGCCTCCACCCGGCCCGCTCCCTCCAGGCCCGCCGCGAACGGCAGCGGCCGGGGGTAGAGGCCGGTGCGGAAGTAGACGTCGATGAAGTTCACCCCGGCGGCGGCCACCCGCACCCGCACCTGCCCGGGACCCGGGGCGCCGGGGTCGTGCTCCTGGAGGCGCATCACCTCCGGGCCGCCGGTCTGGTGGATCCAGATGGCCTGGGGCATGGCGGCGGAGAATACACGGTCCGCCCGAGGGCAGACCCGGCCCTGGGGCGCCTCGACGGCCACGCATCGGATGAAAACATACAGTCTTGACTGTTTCTATCGGTCCCTCTACCCTGACCCCATGTCCCAGGCCGCCCTCGCCGCGCGCCCGCGCCGCAGCCAGGAGGAGCGCAGCGCCGAGACCCGCGCGCGCCTGCTCGATGCGACCATCTCCTGCCTGATCGACGTGGGCTACGCGCGGACCACCACCACGCTGGTGGCCGAGCGGGCGGGTCTCTCGCGAGGCGCCCAGGTGCACCACTTCCCCAAGAAGGCGGATCTCGTGGTGAGCGCCATGGCCCACCTGGCCACGCGCCAGGCGGAGATCCTGCGGCGCCGCGCCGAGGCGTTGCCCCGGGACGGCGACCGCGTCGGCCCGCTGCTCGACCTGGTGATGGAGAGCTTTGCGGAGCCGATCTTCCGGGCGGCGCTCGAGCTCTGGGTGGCGGCGCGGACCGACCGGGAGCTGCACGCGTCGCTCTACGATTTCGAACGCGCCGCGGGCCGCGGCATGCAGGAGCTGTGGGGCGAGGTGGCCGGGGAGGTGGCGCAAGCGCCCGCCTTCGAGCCGCTCCTCGAGCTCACCCTGCACCTGGCCCGCGGGATGGCGCTCCAGGGCGTTCTACGGCCCGACGATCGCGCGCGGCGCCGCGTCTACGGCCTGTGGAAGGAGATGGTGGCGTCGGCGCTCCGGAACGGAGCGTCGAGTCCGAACCCCTGAACGGAGAAGGAGAACCGCAAACATGGCACGCAAGGTCTACGTGGTCGGAGTGGGCATGACGAAGTTCGAGAAGCCCGGCGCCCGGGAGTGGGACTATCCGGCCATGGCCAAGGAGGCGGGAACCAAGGCCCTGACCGACGCCGGCATTCCCTACGAAGAGGTCCAGCAGGCCTGCGTCGGCTACTGCTACGGGGAATCCACGGCGGGCCAGCGCGCCGTGTACGAGATCGGGCTGACGGGCATCCCCATCTACAACGTGAACAACAACTGCTCGACCGGCTCGACGGCTCTGTTTCTGGCCAAGGAGCTGGTGGAGGGTGGCCTCGCCGACTGCGTCCTCGCCCTGGGCTTCGAGAAGATGGAGAAGGGCTCCCTCGGGGTGAAGTACACCGACCGCACCCTGCCCCTCGACAAGCACATGAAGGCGATGATCGATCTGCGGGGCTTCGCCAAGGCGCCCGCCGCTCCGCAGCTGTTCGGCAATGCGGGCCGGGAGCACATCGACCGCTACGGAACCACCCCGGAGCAGTTCGCGAAGATCGGGGTCAAGAACCACCGTCACTCCGTGAACAATCCGTACTCCCAGTTCCGCGACGAGTACAGCCTCGACGAGGTGCAGAAGGCGCAGATGGTCTACGAGCCCCTGACCAAGCTGCAGTGTTGCCCCACCTCCGACGGGTCGGCCGCGGCCGTGCTGGCCAGCCAGGACTTCGTGCGCAAGCACGGCCTGGAGAAGCAGGCGGTGGAGATCGCCGGCATGGCCATGACCACCGACTTCCGCAGCACCTTCGACGAGAAGAGCTGCATCAAGCTGGTCGGAGCGGACATGAGCCGCGAGGCGGCCCGGCGGGCCTACGAGTCGTCGGGCCTAGGGCCCGAGGACGTGCAGGTGATCGAGCTGCACGACTGCTTCTCCACCAATGAGCTGATCACCTACGAGGCGCTCGGGCTATGCCCCGAGGGCAAGGGCGGGCAGCTGGTGGACGAGGGCGCCACCACCTACGGCGGGCGTTGGGTGGTGAACCCGTCGGGCGGCCTGATCTCGAAGGGGCACCCGCTCGGGGCCACGGGGCTGGCCCAGTGCGCCGAGCTCAACTGGCAGCTGAGAGGCGAGGCGGAGGCCCGTCAGGTGGAGGGCGCCCGCGTCGCGCTCCAGCACAACATCGGGCTCGGCGGCGCCGCCATCGTCAGCCTCTACCGAAAGTAGGGGAGGGAGAGACGTCGTGGACTGATTGACTCTCTGCGCCGAAGTCCCCGGGGATTGCGAAGGAGTCAATTCGTCCACAACGTCCCTCTCATGCCGGAGCTGCCGGAGGTCGAGGTGACGCGGCGGCGGATCGCGCCGCTGCTGGTGGGGCGGACCATCGCCCGGGTCGCCACGACGCGTCCGAGCTACCTGTTCCTGACGCCGCCCGGGCGCCTGCGACGCCGGCTGCCCGGTCGCAGCGCGACGGCCGTGGAGCGCGCCGGCAAGTACCTGGTGGTGCGGCTCGACGACGCGAGCCGCCTGGTGCTCCATCTGGGCATGACCGGCCAGCTCTTCGCGAGCGGCACCGCGAGCGTGCGGCTGCTGCGCGCGTCGGCCCGGGGCGCGCTCGTCCCCGAGGCCCAGGGCGCCTTCCGTCCCGACGAGCACACGCACCTGCGCCTCGGCTTCGAGGACGGCGGGCCCGAGGTCTGGCTGCGCGACTCCCGCAAGTTCGGCAAGGTGCTGTGGCTGCCCCCCGGCCGCCGGAGCCCGCGCCTCGACCGCCTGGGACCCGACGCGCTGACCCTCACCGCGGCGCAGATCTTCGCCGCCACTCGCGGACGCCGCGTGGCCATCAAGAACCTGCTCCTCGACCAGGCCGTGGTGGCCGGAGTCGGCAACATCTACGCGGACGAGGCCCTCTTCGAGGCCGGGGTGCGGCCCGCCCGGAGCGCCGGACGGGTCACCCGCAGCGAGTGCCAGCGCCTGGTTGCAGCGCTCGGCCGGGTGATGGGGCGATCGATCGAGACCGGAGGATCGAGCATCAGCGACTTCGTGGCTCCGGACGGCCGCGATGGGGCCTACCAGGACGAGCGGCGCGTCTACGCGCGCACGGGCGCGGCGTGTCCGCGCTGCGGGCGGCCGATCCGCCGCGTCGTGATCGGGCAGCGCAGCGCCCACTACTGCCCG
>JBFIML010000042.1:0-40058 GCA_041611735.1 Myxococcota bacterium
CAAACCCTGGGATCGCGATGGAAAACGCAGGCCGGGTTCGGACAGAACGGCGGCGGACGCGACGGAGCCGGGCGCGGCATCCCCGCACCTCAAGCACATCCCGTGCCAGACCCAGAAGTCGCACCACAAGCTAGAGTTTGGAAGCGACCCAGAGCGCGTACGCCAGCACGAAGCCCAGGGCCGCGCCGCGCCCCATCTGCGCGCGCACCACCAGCACCGCGCCAAACAACGCCGTCAGCGCCAGCATCAGCCAGATGTCCACCTGACGGATCTCGTCGGGCACGCCGAGTGGGGCCACCAGGGCCGTGGTCCCCGCGATCCCCAGCAGATTGAAGACGTTGCTGCCAATCACGTTGCCCAGGGCCAGCTCCGAGTGCTTGCGGTAGGCGGCCATCAGGGCCGTGGCCAGCTCCGGCAGCGAGGTCCCGAAGGCGACGAGGGTGAGCCCGATGGCGGCCTCGGAGACCCCCGCGGCCCGGGCCAGGGCCGAAGCCCCCTCGACCAGCTGGTCCGCTCCGACGATCACCGCGACGAGGCCCGCCAGGGTGCCGACCAGGGCCCGGCCGAGGCGCGGCAGGTCGAGCTGGATCTGCTCGACCTCGCGGCTCAGCAACTCGAGGGTCTCCGGCCCGCCGTTGCGGCGCTCCCGCTGATAGGCGTGGGCGGTCATCCCCAGCAGGAGCGCCACCATCGCGCCGCCCGCCAGGGCGGAGATGCGCCCGCTGGCGGCGACGGCGGTGAACAGCGCGGTCACCGCCACCAGCACCCCCGCGTCGCGCCGCAGCCGGCGCGGCGTCCAGGTGATCGGGAACACGAGCGCCGCGAGCCCGACGATCAACAGCACGTTGGCGATGTTGCTGCCCACCACGTTGCCGATCGCCAGGGAGTCGTGGCCGGTCAGGCCGGCGTTCAGGCACACGGCGAACTCCGGCGCCGAGGTACCGAAGGCCACCACCGTCGCACCCACCAGGAGCGGCGAGACACCCCAGTGGTCCGCGAGCGAGACGGAGCCGCGGATCAGGATCTCGCCGCCACCGAAGAGCAGCAGCAGTCCGAGCGCGAGCTGCGCGTGCTCCACCCCCCCTCCACCAGGCGCCCGGGCCTGCGCCGGCGCCCGGGCGATGCACGTCGAATGCTATCCTGCGACGCGTTGCTACGGAATCCCCCAGCGACCCGCCGTGGCGCGTTGATCCGCAGGAGGCGCGATGAAGCACCCGCAGGAGGCGGAATGAAGGTCCGGGCCGCCGTCGCCCACGCTGCCGGGAAGCCCCTCGCCGTCGAGAGCGTCGAGCTGGAAGGTCCGCGCGCGGGGGAGGTGCTCGTCGAGATCAAGGCCACCGGCGTCTGCCACACGGACGCCTACACCCTGTCGGGGCGGGATGCGGAGGGGCTCTTCCCGGCGATCCTCGGCCACGAGGGCGCGGGCGTGGTGGCCGAGGTGGGCCCCGGGGTGCGTTCCGTGGCGCCCGGTGACCACGTGATCCCGCTTTACACTCCGGAGTGTCGAGAGTGCAAGTTCTGTCTGAGCGGACGGACGAACCTGTGCCAGGCCATCCGGGCCACCCAGGGCCGCGGACTCATGCCGGACGGCACGAGCCGCTTCTCCCTGGACGGGCGCATGCTGCACCACTACATGGGCACCTCCACCTTCGCGAACTTCACCGTGGTGCCCGAGATCGCACTGGCCAGGATCCGGCCCGACGCTCCCTTCGACCCCATCTGCCTGCTCGGCTGCGGCGTCACCACCGGCGTCGGCGCAGTGCTGTTCACGGCGCGAGTGCGGCCCGGCGACACGGTGGTGGTGTTCGGCCTGGGCGGGGTCGGGCTCTCGGTGGTGCAGGGGGCACGCCTGGCAGGGGCCGGGCGTATCGTGGGGGTGGAGCGCAATCCGGCCCGCCGGGAGCTCGCCGAGTCCTTCGGACTCACGGACTTCGTGAACCCGGACGAGGTGGAAGGCGACCTGGTGGCACATCTGGTCGAGCGGACCGACGGCGGCGCCGACACCAGCTTCGAGTGCATCGGCGACGTGGCGACCATGCGCCAGGCGCTCGAGTGCTGCCACAAGGGCTGGGGCACGAGCGTCGTGATCGGGGTGGCCGGAGCCGGCGAAGAGATCGCGACGCGTCCCTTCCAGCTGGTGACGGGCCGCGTCTGGAAGGGCAGCGCCTTCGGCGGCGCCCGCGGGCGCACCGACGTGCCGCGGTTCGTGGACTGGGCCGTGCAGGGTCGCCTCCAGCTGGAGCCGCTGGTCACCCATCGGCTGCCACTGGAGCGCATCAACGAGGCCTTCGATGCCATGCAGCGGGGAGAGGCGATCCGCCCCGTGGTGCACTTCGACTGAGCCAGGCCGGGGAGGACCGATCTTGAAGAAGGATCTGCCGCACCGCTACCGCATGGCCGCCGAGACCGCCGCCGAGGGCGCCGTCACGCTCAGCGCCGCAGGCCTTGCGCCGCTCGAGAGCGCGGCCCCCGCCGAGTTCGGGGGTCCCGGCGACCGCTGGTCGCCGGAAACCTTGTTCGTGGCCGCGGTGGCCGACTGCTTCCTGCTCACCTTCCGTGCCATCGCCCGCAGCTCCGCCCTGCCGTGGACCCGGCTGCGCTGCGACGCCGAGGGCGTCCTCGAGCGCGCCGAGGGCGGGATCCGCTTCACGGCCGTCCACCTGCATGCTGCGCTCACGGTGCCGGGGGGCACGGACCCGGAGCGGGCGCGGCGGCTGCTGGAGAAGGCGGAGAAGGGCTGCCTGGTCTCGCGCTCCCTCGCCTGCCCGGTGCACCTCAAGGCGGAGGTGCGCGGCGGCTGAGAGCGCCGGGGCAGACCCCTACCGGAAGGCCGGCATCACCTTCTCGGCGAACAGCCGCGCCGGCTCGCGCACGTCGCGACCGAAGAACTCGATCATGAAGTGGCTGCACCCGAGGGCCCGGTGGCGCTCGATGCACTCGACGACGCGCCCGGGCGCGCCCCAGATGCCGTGCTCCTCGAGGCCGGCGCCCAGGTGCCCGCCGAAGATCTTCTGGGCCTTCTCGAGCGCCTGGCGCGCCGCCGCGTCGTCGCTGGCGATCACCACCGTGCACTGCTGGGAGACGGCGAGCGTCGCGAAGTCGCGGCCCACCTGGCTGCAGCGCCGCTCGAGCGCTTCCACCTTGTGCCCGAGCTGGCCCTGGCAGATGGCGGGGTTGTTCCAGAGGTCCGCGTGGCGTGCCGCGATCCCCATCAGGCGTCGCTCGCCGCCGCCGCCCACCAGGATCCGCGGGGGCCGGGCGGGCCTGGGGAGACCGATCGCGTCCTTCACGCGGAAGTGCTTCCCCTCGTAGCTGAAACGGTCCTCGCTCCAGAGCCCCTTCAGGATCTCGATCGTCTCCTCCAGGGCGCGCTGCCGCTCCGGAAGCGGCGGGAAGGCGCAGCCCGTCCCTTCGAACTCCGGCGTGAACCAGCCCGAGCCGAGCCCGACGATCACGCGGCCGGGCGCGATCTGGTCCAGCGTCGCCACCTGCTTGGCGAGCACGGCGGGGTTGCGGAAGAAGGGCGGCGTCACCAAGGTGCCGAGTTCGACGCGCTCCGTCAGCGCGCCCACGGCCGTGAGCTCGGTCCAGGCCTCCAGGATCGGGAGGGCCGGGTTCGGGACGCCGTAGAGGTGGTCGCACACCCAGAGCGAGTCGAAGCCCAGGGATTCGAGCTCCAGCGCCGCCCTGCGGGCTTCGGCCCACGAGCGCTTGATCTGGGGAAGCGTGACGCCGAAGTGCAGCGGGCGATGCATGGACTTGCAGCTCCTGGAGGCACGCAGCGAGGGTAGCATCGGCCGATGCGCCCCCGGCTCGCCCCGGCTGCGCGGCGCCGGGGCGCTCCCGAGCGCGGTCGTGACGTCGGGGCGCGTCAGTCCCGCGGGATCACGTGCTCGAGTCCGTGGCGCGCGATGCGGTGGCGAAGCGTGCTGCGGGGCAGGCCGAGGCGCCGTGCGGCGCGGGCCACGTTCCCCCCCGTCTGGGCCAGCGTGCGCGCGATGACCTCCGGATCGTCCGGGGCCGGGCGCGGCGTGGGGCGGGTCGGCAACGCCCCCGGACGCTGCGCCTCCTGGAGGGCGCGCGCGTCGAGCGGAGCGCCGCGCCGCCGCACCAGCAGTCGCTCCAGCAGGTTCATGAGCTCGCGCACGTTGCCTGGCCAGGGACGGCGGCGCAGGCCCTCCAGGAAGTCCGGCGCGACCCGCGGCGTCGCCACCCCGAGCCGGGGTGCGATGCGGGACAACCCGCTCGCCACCAGCTCGGGCAGGTCGTCCAGACGCTCGCGCAGCGGGGGCAGCCGCAGCTCCACCACGGCGAGCCGGTAGAAGAGGTCCGGGCGGAAGTCGCCCTCCCGCACCGCCGCGGCGAGGTCGCGCGACGTGGCGGCCAGCACGCGTGCCCGCATGGACAGCGTGCACGTGCCGCCCACCCGCTCGTACTCCCGGTCCTCGAGCACGCGAAGCAGCTTGGCCTGCAGCGGGGGCCCGAGCTCCGCGACCTCGTCGAGGAACACGGTTCCCGCGCCGGCGCGCTCGAAACGGCCGGCGCGGCGCTCGCTCGCCCCGGTGTAGGCGCCACGCTCGTGGCCGAACAGCTCGCTCTCGATCACCGTGGCCGAGAGCGCGGCGCAGTCCACGTGCACGAAGGGCGCGTCCCGGCGCGGCGAGCGGCGGTGGATCGTCCGCGCCACGAGGCCCTTGCCGGTCCCGGTCTCGCCGGTCAGGAGGACGGTGGAGTCCGTGGCGGCCACGGCGGCGAGGCTCGCCCGCACCGCCCGCACGCTGGCGCTGCTTCCGCAGGGTTCCCGGGCCATGGGCGCTCCTCCGTCGGGACCTCGGAAGTAGCGCGACCCGCCGGAGCGGGGTACGCCGGAAGCCGTTCGGGAGTGACGGGACCGCGTCGACGCGGCGCGGCCTGCGACGGGCCGCGCCGGGGCGCGTCCGGGGCGGGTCGCCGGAGTCCGAACGCGACCGCATTCGTCACGGCGTTGGTGTAGAACATGCCGCCATGGAGACTGGCCCCGCGCTGGTCCTGGCCCGTGGCGCCCGGCAGGCCGAGGAGCGGCTGCTGGCCGAGCTGACCGCCGCGCTCGCCGCGGGGCGCGGCGAGCGGGTCCTGCTCGCCCGCCCGTTGCGGGTCGTCGTCCCCTCGCGACGCCTGCGCGAGCACCTCTGCGCGGCGCTCGTCCGGCGCGCGGGCCGCTCCCTGGTGGGGATCGAGGTGCTCACCCATCTCACCCTGGCCTTGCGCGTGCTGGAGCGGGCCGGCGAGGCGCCGCCCCGGGGCGAGGACTTCTTCGCCCTGGCGGTGCGCCGCTTCGCGCGGCAGGAGGCAGTCCTCGGCGAGCGCCTGGACCGCCTGGAGGACGGCTACGGCGTGGTGGAGGCGACGGTGCGCGATCTCCTGGATGCCGGGCTCGACCCCGCCGTGCACGGGGAGGCCCTGGACGAGTTCCTCTCCCAGACGGCCGCCGACCCGGCCGGGGCCCGGGCGCGGGCCGTGCTGCGGGTGGTATCGCGCACGGCTTCGGAGCTGGCGCGGCTTGGCTTCGGCGAGCCTTCGACGCTGCTGCGACGGGCCAGCCACTGTCTGGCTCGTCACGGCCCGGCGCTGAGCCCGACGCGTGCCCTCTGGATCCACGGCTTTACGGACGCCACGGGGGTGGTGGCCGACTGGCTCGAGCTGCTCCAGCGCAGTCTCGGGGCCCGCACGATCCTGAGCCAACCGCCGCTTCCCGGCGAGCCCGTTCCCGAGGAGGAGTTCGGCGCCCGTCTGCGCGAGCGGCTGGCCGCCGCCGCCCGGGAGGAGCGCATGGAGGAGCCTGCGCCGGTCCCCGTCCTCCAGGTGCTGCGGGCGCCCGGAGCCACCGCCGAGCTGCGCGCCGTGGCCGCCCGCATCCGCGCGCTCCTCGACGCCGGCGCGCGGCCCGAGGGCATCGCCATCGTGGCCCGCAACCTGGAGCCCTACCGCGCGGTGCTGCGCGGCCAGCTCGAGCAGCAGGCGGTGCCCTTCTCGGCGCCGTCGCTGCGGGCGCCCGGGGGCCCGGCCGCACGCCGCGCCGGTGCGTTGCTGGAGCTGCTGGCCCGCGGCGAGCGCGTCCCCGTGGACCGCTGGCTCGACGCCCACGCCCGGGACCCGGGCGCCGACCTGCGCACCGCGTTCCACGCCATCGGCGCGGGCCGGCTCGAGGACCTGGCGCGCCTCGACGTGGCGGCCCGGCTCGGCGACGCCTGCGCCCTTCCGCTTCCCGTGCGGTGGGGTCTCGAGCCCGAGCAGGAGGACGCGGAGACCGAGCCCGGCGACCGCCGCCCCCGGCGGATCACGCGGCGCAGGGTCCCGCGCCCGGCGCTCGAGCACTGGTGCGCCCGGGCCGCGGGCACGGCCCGGCGCCTGCGGCGGGCGGCCCGCCGTGCCTCGGTGGAAGTCCACGGCCAGGGTCTGCTGCGTCTGCTGCGCTCGCTCGGATGGCGCCCGGGAGACGAGGCGTTGCAGCCGGTCTCCGCTGCCATCGGGCAGCTCGTCGCGAGCCTGTCCGGTGCCCCGGAGCTCGATTTCGACGAATGGGTGCTGCTGCTGCGCCGCCGCCTGCCGTCCGCAGTCGGGATCGCCGTGGGCGGAGCGGGGGGAGGCGTCCAGGTGCTCTCGGTCATGGAGGCCCGGGCTCTCAGCTTCGATCACCTGTTCGTGATCGGACTGAATCGCGACGTCTTCCCGAGGCCCATCACCGAGGATGCCCTGATCCCGGATGCCCTGCGCGTGCGCCTGCGAAGCCTGCTTCCGGACCTGCCGGTGAAGGGCGAGGGCCACGCCGAGGAGCGCCACCACTTCGCCGAGCTCCTGGCAGCCAGCCCCCGCGTGACGCTCTCCTGGCAGGCGCTCGGCGACGACGGGCGCGAGCGGGTGGAGTCGCCGCTGCTGGTGCGCCTGCGTCTGGCGCGCGGCGATATTCCCGAAGTACGCGTGGCGGGACCGACCGGGTGGCCCGCTCCCGGAGAAGAATGGCCCGCGACGCCGCGCCCGCTTCACGAGCACGTCCGCCTGGCGGGGCTCCACGGCAGCCGCCGGCACTTCGGTCGCGTGCTGCGCGTTGCCCTGGCGGAGTCCCAGGCCGAGCTCGACGACGGCGCGGACCCCGGCGCCCTGGCCGCGGCGCGCCTGGCGGTGCTCGACGAGCTCGACCCCGACCTGCGCACACCCCGGGGCCGAAGCCTGGCGGCCTCCCTGGGGCCGTACTGCGGCTTCGTGGGAGCAAGCCGGGTTCCCGAGCGCGCCGAGGCTCCGGAGCTCCCCGTGACCCACCTCCAGAGGCTCGCCGGCTGTCCCTGGCAGGCCTTCCTGGCCCGGGATCTCGGCCTCGAGCCGGCTCCGGACGCCCTCGACGCCTTGCCGAGCGTCGATCCGGCACGTCTGGGACGGGTGGTGCACGGGGCCCTCCAGGCGCTCGTCGACGAGCGGCTCGGGCCGTCGCCGCCGCGCGAGCTGGCCGCTGCCCTGGCCCGCGAGGCCATGCCGGTCCCGTGGCCGGACCCCGCTGCGCTCGAGCGGATCCTCCTGGACGCCGCCTGGCGGGTGGTGCGCGAGGACGGGATCGCCCTGGAGGGGCTCGTGCGTCTGCTCGCTCATGGCGCCCGTCCCTTCCTGGAGGCGGCCCGCCGCCGCGACTGGCAGCCAGCGGGCGGGGTCCTGCCGGTGCTCGGTACGGAGCTGGACGGCGCCTTCGACGTGCGCGACGCGGCCGGCAGGCAGCGGCGCGTGGGCTTCCGGGTGGACCGGGTGGATCGGTGCGGCGGGCGGGTGCGCCTGAGCGACTACAAGACCAGCCGCCCGTTCTCCTCGGCCGCAAGCCCCGATACGCGGGCTCGGCACTTCGCGGGGGCGGTGCGGGAGGGGCGGGCGCTCCAGGCCCCCGCCTACGTGGAGGGCGCGCTGCCTTTGGCCGGGGGTCTCGAGGTCGAGGGTCGCTACGTCTTCCTGCGCCCGGAGGCGACGGACACGACCTGGGAGCAGCGCGTCGAGATGGCGGACGAGCCGCTGCGCGCGCAGCTGCGCCAGGTCTCCCGCACGGTGCTCGCCGCCCGCGATGCGGGGGCGCTCTTTCCGCGTCTGGTCGAAGCCAGGCGCGACGCGGAGCCCCGGCGCTGCGGGTACTGCACGCTGCGGGCTGCCTGCCTGCGAGGAGAGAGCGCCCACCGCCGCCGCTTGCGCGCCTGGGCCCGCTCCGGACCGGACGCGGCCGAGGAGGGCGGGTCGCTGGGCGCCTTTCGAGCGCTCTGGTGGCTCGGTGCCGACGCCGGGGGGGACGCGTGAGCCCGTCCGGGGCGGATGCCCGGGACCGGGACCGCGCGGCCGACGCCCGGGCGCGGCAGGAGGCCCAGACCCACTTCGAGCGTCCGCTCGTGCTCGAGGCCGGAGCGGGGACGGGGAAGACCACGGTGCTGGTGGCGCGCGTGGTGGCCTGGTGCGTCGGACCGGGCTGGGAGCAGGCCGTGCGGGAGACGGCAGCGAAGACGCCGCCCCACGCGCGCAGCCTCGCCGGGCGCGTGCTGTCCGGCGTGGTGGCCATCACCTTCACCGAGGCAGCGGCCGCGGAGATGGAGAGTCGTGTCGGCCAGGCGCTGCGTGGCCTGGCGCGGGGCGAGCTTCCCCTCGGTGTGGCGGCGCATGCGCTTCCCGCCCTCGCGGAGGCCAGCCGACGGGCGGCCGCCCTGCTGGCCAGTCTGGACCGCCTGGTGATGCGCACGATCCACGGCTTCTGCAGCCGCCTGCTGGCGGCCCACGCCCTTGAGGCGGGGATCCATCCGCGCTTCCGCGTGGACGGGCGCGGTCTCGAGCGGGCCGGGGCCGTGCGCGAGGCCGTGGAGGAGCGCCTGCGAACCGCTCTGGAGGAGGGCCTCGATGCGGACCTGCTCGTGCTGGCGGAGCACGGCAAGGGCCCCGCCGAGCTGGCCGAGGCCGTCGAGGCCCTGCTCGAGAAGGGGGTCTCGGCCTTGGACCTGGCCGCCGACCCGCTGGATTCCGGCGCGCTGGAGGCCCTGGCCGGGCGCCTGCGCCAGGCCCTGGATGCCCTGGCGGACGCGGGGCTGGCCCGATTGGCCGACGGCAGTCGCGTCTCCCGGGAGGCGACCGGCTGGCTGGAGAGCCTGCGCGAGCGCCTGCACGCGCGTCCGCCCGGGGACGTGGCGCAGTGGGCGGAGCTCGCCCAGGAGGTTCGCGAGGAGTGGCCGCGTCCGCGCAAGCGCGTGGAGGCGTGGAGCCGCAGCGACCTCGGTGAAAGAGATCGGAGCTGTCTCGCGGACTCCGCCCCGGCTCTCGCCAGGGCGGCGGCCGCCGCGGTTCCGCTCCTCGACCATCTCGGCCGCTTCGATCCCAGGCTTCTCGGCGCCGCGCTCCGGGTGCTCCACGGGCTGCTCGATCGGGCCGAGGCGGCCCTGCGGGCGCGCGGGGCCGAGAGCTATGCCCAGCTCCTCCGCGATGCGCGCGACCTGCTGGCCGACCCGGTCGTGCGGGCGCGCGTGCGCAGGGGGATCGACCAGCTGCTGGTGGACGAGTTCCAGGACACGGATCGCCTGCAGTGCGAGATCGTCGCGGCCCTGTCCCTGGATGCGTCCCCCGCGGGCCGGCCCGGGCTGTTCCTGGTCGGTGACCCGAAGCAGTCCATCTACGGCTGGCGCGACGCCGACCTGCGCGCCTACGAGGACTTCGTGGAGCGGGTGTGCGCGGCGGGTGGCGAGCGCCACCGCCTGTGCGTGAACTACCGCTCGGACCCGGCCATCCTGGCGGAGGTGTGCCGGGCCCTCGAGCCGGTGATGACCGCCGAGCACGGCGTGCAGCCCGCCTTCGAGCCCCTCCACCCGGGCGTTGCGACGACGCCGGGCGCAGCGGAGCCCTTCGCAGCCGTGGAGTACTGGATCACCTGCGAACGCGACGCCCGGACTGGCGCCTTCAAACGTCCGCTGGCCCATCGCGCGGCGGAGATCGAGGCGCAGGCCCTGGCCGCCGATCTGGTGCGACTCCAGGGGTTCGGCGTGGCCTGGGCCGAGGTCGGCATCCTGCTGCGCGCCACCACCGACCTGGACGTCTACGTGGACGCCCTGCGCGAGGCAGGGGTTCCCTACGTGGTGGACCGGGACCGATCCTACGCCCGCCGGCGCGAGGTGCTGGACGCCGCCGCCCTGGTACGTGCGGTGCTGGACCCGAACGATCAGCTCGCCCTGGTGGCCACGCTGCGCTCCGCCTGGGTCGGGGTGCCGGATGCAGCCTGGCGTCGGCTCTGGGAGCGCGCCTTCCCGGCTCGGGTCCGGGACGCCCTGGGAGGCAGCGCGCAGGCCCTGGCCCGGGCCACGGCGGTGGGCGCCGAGGTGGCCCGCCTCCTCCCGGAGGACGCGGTGCCCGGACTCGCCCGCATCCCGGGCTGGGAGCACAACCTGGCCCACGCGTTGCGCGTGCTGGCCGTCCTGCGCCACTCCTTCCTGACCGACGCGCCGGATCGCTTCGTGGAGCGGCTGCGAACGCTCTCCCTGCTCGAGGCGGTGGAGGCGGCGCGCTTCCCGGGTCCCTATCGGGTGGCCAACCTGGAGCGCTTCTTCCGGGAGCTGCGCGCAGCGCTCGAGGAGCGCAACGGCGACTGGAGTGCCGTCGTGCGCACGCTGCGCGAAGGCGCCTCCGACGAGGGCGACGTGGACGAAGGCCGCCCCCGCGAGGCGAGCGGGGACGCGGTGCAGATCCTGACCATCCACCAGGCCAAGGGCCTGGACTTCGGCCACGTCTACCTGCTCCAGACCCACAAGGGCAGCGGCGGAGGGGTCGGGCCGTCCATCCGCGCGGAGACGCTCGACGGACAGCTCGACGTGCAGCTCTTCGGGGCGCCGTCGCCGGGCTTCGACCGGGTGGCGGCCCACCGCGAGCGCGTGGAGCAGGCGGAGCGGGTGCGCACCCTCTACGTCGCACTGACGCGCGCCAGGCGGCGCCTCGTGGTGGCGGGTTCGCGGTCGGCGGAGGCCGGTACCCACGCGGAGATCCTGGCTCGCAGCCGGGGTCCGGCGGCGGCGCGGGCGGAGCAGCGGCTGCACGAGAGTCCGGCGTGGGTCGATGACGACGGCGTGCGCTGGGTGGCCCTGGTCGCCCCGGCGCAGGCGCCGCCCGCCGCCCGGCGTGCGCCCGGCGTGAGGCTGCCCCCGCTGGCGCGCGTGGAGGAGGACGCGCATCGGCTCCGCTTGCTGCGCGGCGAGGCGCTGGCGCGTCGGGCACGCCCGCGCGGCGGAGCGGCCTCCGGCAAGGCCCATGAGCAGCTGCGGGAGCTGCTGGCCGCAGCTTCGGAGGGGCCGGAGCTCGGGGGTTGGGGAGACGGAGCCCTGGTGGCCACGGCGGTGGGCTCCGCGGTCCACGCGCTCCTCGAGCGCTTCGACTGGTGCGCGGAAGAGAACGCCGAGCTGGCGCGCCAGCGGGAGCGATTCTCGGCGGACCTCGAACGCCGGGTGCCGCCCGCGCTGCTGCCCGACAGCCTGGCGCGGGGCGCCCGCCTGCTCGACGTCCTGGTGGAGGGGCCTCTCTGGCCACGGCTCCGGGCGATCGCCCCCCATGTGGTGGCGCGCGAGCTGCCGGTCTTGCTCCCGACGGAGGGCGCGGCGGAGGAGCCCCTCGAATACCTCTCCGGTGCCATCGACCTGGTCTACCGCGACGGCGAGCACGGCCACTTCGTGGTGGCCGACTTCAAGTCGGACGCCGTCAGCACGGAGCGGGAGATCGCGGCGCGGGTGCGTGCCTACGCGCCCCAGGCCATGAACTACGTCCGTGCGCTTCGGGAGGCTCTGTCCCTGGATGCACCGCCCCGCTTCGAGTTCTGGTTCCTCGAAGCGGGGCGGATCCAGCCGATGGCCGGCTAGAGGCGGCGCGTCCCGTTCGGGAGCGCGCCGCCGGGCTTGCCCGACCTAGAAGCCGAAGCCGCTGCCGGCGATCAGGCTCGGCGGCAGCATGGGGAGCACCTGCGGCGGTCCGGTGCCGGGAAAGGCGAACAGGAAGTGCCCGTCGGCCCTTGCTCCGACCCGGTACAGGGTCGGCTGCGCCTTCTCGCCCGACCGGGCTTGCACGGCCTCCGTTTCCGGAGCGGCGGGCTTCTGCACATGCTCGGCGACCGGCGCCTGGCTCTCCTCCGGCGCTGCGCTCGCCGCGTAGACCGGTGCGGAGAGGATCAGGGCAACGCCCACCACGGTTGCGGTTGCGATGGCTCTGAACATCGAGATCCCTCCTTGCAGACACCCTCCCATACAGCAAGGAGCGTGCCGACCCGGGGGGCGCCCTCATCGGGCTCAAACGCCCTCTCGAGCCGTCCCGAGGTCCATCCGGCTGGCATGGGGTGCATTTTAATGATGCACATGCAACATCGAGATGCGAATCCGAATATTTCGGAGGCACCCTGGAATCCCCTAGGGGGATTTTCCGGGTTTTCGCGGGGACTGGGCTCCGCGGGGCCGGCGGGGACGGCGCCGCCGACGGGGAGGCGGTGGGGCTGCCAGCGGCTCGAAGAAGGTCTCGGGCCGTCCGCTGCGTCCCCGGCACACGTCGCAGAGGCCGCACGGGCTGCCGGCCTCCTCCCCGAAGTAGCCGCGCAGGAAGACCGCACGGCAGCTCTCGCTCCGGGCGTACTCGGACACCGCTTCGAGCCGCCGGTTGTCCTGGGTCCGCAGGGTCTCGAAGCGGCCCGCCAGCTGGCGGGCGCTCGGCTCCAGCTCCGCCGCGGGTAGCCCCACCTCGACCCGGTCGTCCCGGAAGCGTACGAACTCCGCCTGCTCCAGGACTGCGAGCAGCGCCATGGTGGTGCGCTCGCCGAGCTCCGCGGAGAGGGCGAGCGCTTCGACGCTGGGAGCCCGGCCCTCCCGGACCCACTCGGCCAGGGCGCGTCCCAAAAGGAACAGCTGCTCCGGCCGCACGCGGCTGCGCGCCAGCAGTGCCTCGTGCACGGTGCGGTCGCCCTCGTCGTGCAGCAGCAGGCAGTGGGCGCGACGGCCGTCGCGACCCGCTCGGCCTGCCTCCTGCACGTACTGCTCCAGGGAAGCCGGCGAGCGATGGTGGATCACGTAGCGGATGTCGGGCTTGTCGATCCCGAGACCGAAGGCGCTGGTGGCCACCATCACCGTGCGGCGTCCCCGCCGCATGTAGAGCTCCTGCTCCCGGTTGCGCTCGGTGGCGGTCATGCGCCCGTGGTAGCGATGGGCGGGGATGTCGAAGCGGGCCAGCACCGCGTAGACCTCGTCCACCTCGCGCGTGGTGGAGCAGTACACGATTCCCGGCCGATGCAGGCGCCGGACGAAACGGACCAATGCCCGCAGGCGCTCGTCGCCCCGGCACAGGATCGCCTCGAAGGCGAGGTTCGAGCGGTGCGGCGAGGCGGCCACCACGCTCGGCTGTCGCATGGCCAGGGCCCGCACCACGTCCTCGCGCACCGCGTCGGTGGCGGTGGCCGTGAGGGCCAGCACCGAGGGCCGGCCGAGTTCGCGCAGGTGCTCTCCCAGACGCAGGTAGGCGGGCCGGAAGTCGTGGCCCCACTCGGAGACACAGTGGGCCTCGTCCACCGCCGCCAGGGAGAGCCCGGCCTTGCGCAGCGCTTCGGCCGCGTCGCGGGCCGCCAGGGTCTCGGGGGTGGTCATGACGAGCAGCGAGCCGCCCTCGGCGATGCGGGCCAGCGTCGCCTCCCGGTTCCTGCCCCGCACGGTGCCGTCCAGCCGCACGCAGGGGATGCGTCGCGCCAGGAGCTTCTGGTGCTGGTCGCGCAGCAGGGCGAGCAGTGGCGAGACCAGTACCACCGGCCGGGCCAGCACCATGGACGGGATCTGGTAGCAGGCGGACTTCCCGAACCCGGTGGGAAGCACCACCAGCACGTCGCGGCCCTCGAGCACGTCCCGCACCACGCGGGCCTGCTCGTCGTGCAGACGGGCGATGCCCAGGCGCCGGGCCGCCTCGCGCACCTCCCCGCCGACCGCGTGAGCGCCGCCGCCGCGCCGGCGTCGTCGCCGCCCCCGCCTGCGCCGACGCGCCTGGGGGGGGCGCCCGGCCTCCTGCCGACCGTTGTCCGGGACGGGTCAGCCCTCCCGGCCATCGACCCGCCCGGAGGCGGGCCGGGGCCTCAAAAGCAGTGTGCCGCGGTGGGCGCGAGGTCGGAAGAGGAGGGTGCCCCAGGGGGCAAAGTCGACATTGATTTTCATTTTCATCCCACGTAGCCTCTCGTCCGATGTTCGTCTGCCACTGCATCGGGGTCCGGGAGGGCGAGATCCGGCGCGCCGTGCGCGCCGGGGCGTCTACCCTCCGCCAGGTGGCCCGCGCCTGCGGTGCCGGTACCGGGTGCGGCGGCTGCAGCCCTCTCGTGGCCGAGATCGTCGCCTCGGAGCGCGACGCCTCCAGCCCCCTGCGGGTCGCGGTGGTGCCCGAGACCGCGGCCGCCTCCTGAAGCCAAGCCCTTCACGGCAGCGACGGCACGATCGCGATGGCGCGCAGCGGCGCGCCCGTCCCCGCGCGGATCTTCATCGGGAGGGCCACTACCTCGAAGCCCGTGGCCGGCAGGCGGTCCAGGTTCGCCAGGTTCTCGAGCGCCGGCACGTCGTGCTCGAACAGGATGCGGTGGCTCTCGAAGCCCTGCGAGGTGCCCGGGTCGATGCTGGCGGTGTCGATGCCCACCAGACGGATGGCACGCTGCTCCACCAGCCAGCGCGCCGCATCCGGGTGGAGCCCCGGGAAGTGCAGCTCCGCCACACCTTCCGGGCCGCGCTTCGCCGTGCCGAGGTAGCGCTCCCGGTCCGGCCAGAAGCGGCCGAATCCCGTGTGCAACAGCACGATGGCCCCTTGGGGCAGGCGGCCGTGCTGCTGCTCCCAGGCAAACAGCTCGCGGACCGTCACCGCGTGATCCCGGTCCCGCGCGCAGGCCCGGGAGACGTCCACCACCACCGCGGGACCCACGAGCCGGTCGACCGGAATCGAGTCCACGCTGCGTCGGCCGGCCGCGAAGTGGATGGGTGCGTCCAGATGCGTGCCCCCATGCTCCGCGGCGCGGAACCGGTTCGCCGCGTACCAGTAACCGGCCTCGGTCACTCCTGCGAAGCTGGGCTCGAGCACGAAGCCGTCCTCGCCGGGCCAGTAGATCGTTTCCGCGTCGAAGACATGGCTCAGGTCCACCAGCGTGTTCGCGCTTCGCAGCGGCGCGGACGCGGCGCAGGCCAGGGCCAGCAGCGCCGACGCAAGCAGGCCTCTCCGCATGGTCGTCCTCCCGGGTGCGCGGGAGGGGCTCGAGGGCAGCCTCCGAGTTGGCACCCGCGCGACGGCAACGGTAGCGTCGTCCGGGTCGGGGAGAAGGCCGTGAAGCACTTCCTGTTCCACCTGATGCCCTATCGAGATCTCCCGGCCGACTTCGAGAAGAAGCACGATTCGGCCTGGGTGTGGATCCCCAACGATCTGTTCGATCCCGAGAAGGGCCGCCAGTACTACCACGAGTACCTGGACCAGCTCGTCGAGGCCGAGATGCTCGGCTTCGACGGCGTCTGCATCAACGAGCACCACCAGAACGCCTACGGGCTCATGCCCTCGCCGAACCTGATCGCCGCCATGCTGGTCATGCGCACCCGCACCCTCAAGATCGCGGTGGTCGGGAACGCCCTGCCGCTCTACGACCCGCCCACCCGCGTGGCCGAGGAGATCGCCATGCTCGACTGCATCTCGGGCGGGCGCATCATCTCGGGCCAGGTGATCGGCGGCGGGCCGGAATACTTCTCGTTCTCGATCAATCCTGCCGAAGCCCGCACCCGCTTCGCCGAGGCCCACGAGATCATCATGCGGGCCTGGACCGAGCCCGGCCCGTTCCCCTTCTACGGCGAGCACTACAAGCTGCGCTACGTGAACACCTGGCCGAAGCCGATCCAGAAGCCGCACCCCCCCATCTGGATTCCCGGGGCCGGCTCCATCGAGACGATGCAGTTCGTGGCCAAGCGGCGCTACGCCTACATGGGGATTCCCTACTTCCGCATCGACTTCTTCAAGAAGAACTACGCCCTGTTCCGGGAGATCTGCGAGCAGGAGGGCTACCGGGCCCATCCCGAGCAGATGGGGCTGCTGATGCCGATCTACGTGGGCGAGACCGACGCCCGGGCCCGCGCGGAGTTCGAGCCGCACTTCTGGTACTTCAAGAACAAGCTCGTGCCGGGTCTCACGCTCTCGCCCCCCGGCTACACGTCGGTCCAGTCCACGCTTCGCGTCGCGCGAGCCTTCCGGGACGGCAAGACGTGGATCAACAGCTGCGAGACCTGGGACGACGTGGAGCGGGGCTGCTTCGCCGTGGCGGGGAGCCCGGAGACCGTGGCGCAGATCCTGGTCGAGCACGCCAAGGAGATCGGCTGCGGCAACCTGCTGGGGCTGTTCCAGCTCGGCGACATGCCCGCGGAGAAGGCCCGCGCCAACGCGCGCCGCTTCGCCGAGGCGGTGATGCCCCTCGTCAACAAGGAGATCCCCGATTCGGCGGAGCCGCCGCCCCGGGCGATCCCCTTCCCGGCGGCGGGCTGAGCGGCCATGGAGCCGACCGCCGGGCCGGTCGAGATCCTGGGCCGCCGCATCCACGAGATCCGGGGCGGCGCGGGGCGACCGCTGCTCTACCTGCACAGCACCATGGGGGAGGCCACCTGGCTGACGCCCCATCTCGTGGCGCTGGCCCGGCACTACCAGGTGTACGCCCCCGCCCACCCGGGCTTCCTCGATTCCGAGGGGATCGAGCAGATCCGCCACGTGGAGGACCTCGTCTACCACTACCTGGCCTACCTGGATGCGAAAGGCTGGCAGGCCGTGGACGTGGTCGGGCTCTCGCTCGGCGGCTGGATCGCCGCCGAGCTGGCGGCCCGCTACCCGGAGCGCGTCGCGAAGCTGGTGCTGGTGGACGCCGTCGGCATCTGGGTGCCCGAGCAGCCCATGGCCGACCTGTTCGCCATCGATGGGCGCTTCCCGGAGCGGCTGCGGGATCTCCTCTTCCACGACCCGAGCGTCCCCGCCGCGCGGGCCATGGCGGTGGGGATCGGGGCCGAGCTGCCCGACGCGGTGCTGGCCCACGTGGTGAAGGCCTTCGCCGCCACCGCGAAGATCGGCTGGAACCCGCTGCTCCACGATCCGCGCCTGGAGGGGTTGCTGCACCGGGTGACGGCGCCCACCCTGTGCCTGTGGGGCTCCCACGACCGGGTCGTCCCGCTCGCCTACGGCGAGAAGTACGCCAAGCTGATCCCCGGCGCCCGCCTGGAGGTGGTGCCGGACTGCGGGCACCTGCTTCCCTTCGAGCGTCCCGACGCCTTCACCAACGCGGTGCGCGACTTCCTCGGCTGAGCCCCGCCCGACCGGACAGGCCGGCCAGCAGGCCGATCCCCGCCGCGGCCGCGTGCAGGGGCGGCGTCGGGAGCATCCCGAGCCAAACCGGCGCGATCCCCAGCGCGCCGAGCAGGAGCGCCAGCGCCAGCCCGGAGGGAAGTCCTCGCCGGGCGAACCAGCCCACCGGGAACGCCAGGGCCGCGAGCCAGGCCAGGTCGAGGCCGTCTCGAAGCGGCGCCGGCAGGTCCGCGTCCGCCTGGATGAGCTTCCAGCCGTCGCCGACCCCGAAGCCCAGAGGGCACGCGAAGTCGTCGTTGCGCCGCACGCAGAGCGCGCTGCGGTCCCGTTCCACGCTGAGCCGGAAGGGCTCTCCGCGGGGCGCCGCGAGCAGCCCGGGAGCCCGCCAGGCGACGGGCTGCAGGCCCAGGGCGGAGGCCCGCGTGCGCAGGCGGAACACGAGATCGTCTCGCCAGCCGCCCAGGAAGAGGATCTCGCGCTGCTCATCCCGGATCACCAGCATGACGTCGAACTCGTCGGGCGGTACCGACCCCGAGGTGCCGACCAGCTCGAGGGGCGCGCCGCTACGCAGCAGGCGGCGCAGCTCCGCTCCCGACGCCAGACGCCCCGGCGCGAGCGCCCGGCCTCCGAGCCGCAGCTCGCGGACGCTCGAGTTCAACCCGCCCGTGTCCGCGGCCCAGAAGCCCGTGTAGACCGACTCCGGGAGCGACGGGACCACGAGCAGCGCCGGCAGCAGCCCCAGGCCGGCGGCCAGGCCGGCTCCGGCGAGGGCCACGCCTCCCGCCGCACGCGCTCCCGCTCGGCGCACGCCCCAGGCCAGAGCGGCCCACGCCGCCGCGCCGAGCAGGGCGCCAGCGGCGTTGGCGAGCGCATCCCCCACCCCCGCGGTGCGTCCCGGGAGGCTCCTCTGGAGCAGCTCGATGCCGCTGGCGAGTCCCGCGGAGACCAGGCCGATGCGCAGCACGGGCCAGCCCGCCAGGGTGAGCGCGAAGCCAAGGGGTGCGAACAAGGCCAGGTTGGCCAGCGTGTCGGCCGTTCTTCGCTCGGCCCGCAGCGGGGGCTGCGCGCCGGGCTCGGGCTCCCGTCCGGCCCGCGGCGTGAGCGTGGCGAGGCATACGCCGAGCAGCGCCAGTACGGCGAGCCCGTACGCGAGTCGGCCTCGCTTCATGGGCGGGACCATATCATCCTTCCCGACCCCTTCCGGAGCCACCGGCTTGGCAGAGGGGACGGCCGCAGTAGGCTTCGCCGCAGAGGAGCGGGTCTTGCCCGAAGCGCGCAGACACGAGCCAGAGCGGGCCGCCCTGGCGCTCGAAGCGGTGTCGAAGCGCTACGCCGCCGCCGTGGCCCTCCAGGCCGTGGATCTCGTGCTGCCCGCCGCTCGCACCACGGTGCTGATCGGGGCCAGCGGATCCGGCAAGTCCACCGTGCTGCGCACCCTGCTCGGGCTGGTGCCGCCGGACTCCGGGCGGGTCCTGGTGCAGGGAACGGAGCTCACGCGGGCGAACGCGCTCAGCCTGCGCCGCCGCATGGGGTACGTGATCCAGGAGGGAGGACTCTTCCCGCACCTCTCCGCCCGCGAGAACGTCTCGCTGGTGGCGCTCTGGCTGGGCTGGCCGCCGCAGCGCCGCGCCCAGCGGCTGGCGGAGCTGGTGGAGCTGGTGCGCCTGCCCGCGGACGCGCTGGACCGCTATCCGGTGCAGCTCTCCGGGGGCCAGCGCCAGCGGGTCGGGCTCATGCGGGCCCTCATGCTGGACCCGCCCATCCTGCTGCTCGACGAGCCCCTGGCCGCCCTCGATCCCATCATCCGGGTCGAGCTCCAGGAGGACCTGCGCCGCATCTTCCGCAAGCTGGCCAAGAGCGTCGTGCTCGTGACCCACGATCTGGCCGAGGCGGGCTTCTTCGGGGACCGGCTGGTGCTGATGAACGAAGGAGTCGTGCTCCAGCAGGGCACCCTGTCCGAGCTGGTGCACGCCCCCGCCGGAGACTACGTGGCGCGCTTCGTGCGTGCCCAGCGCCATCCCCTCGAGGCGCTGCGCCAGACGGCGCCATGAGGCGCCACGCGTGGCTCGTCCTGGCTCTGGTGGTGGCGGCGCCCACCGCGCTGGCGGCGTCGCGGCCCGCGGGCTTCGAGGTCCGGGTCGGCTCCAAGAAGTTCACCGAGTCGGTGGTGCTCGGGGAGATCGGCGTCCTGCTGCTGCGCGACGCGGGGCTGCGCGCGGTGCACCGGGCGGAGCTCGGCGGGACGCGCGTGCTGTGGAACGCGCTCCGGCGCGGCGAGCTCGACGTCTACCCCGAGTACACGGGCACCCTGATCCAGGAGATCCTGCGCGGCGAGCCCGTGGAGGAGGGCGCCGAGGGCCTGCGGAGGGTCCTCGGCGCCCACGGCGTCGTCGCCAGCAAGGCGCTCGGCTTCAACAACACCTATGCCCTCGGCATGCGCGAGGAGCGGGCGGCGCGCCTCGGCGTGCGCAGGATCTCCGACCTGCTCCGACATCCCGACCTCCGCCTGGGCTTCACCAACGAGTTCATGGACCGCGCCGACGGCTGGCCGGGCTTGCGGGCACGTTACGGGCTCCCCCAGCGCGACGTGCGCGGGCTCGACCACGACCTCGCCTACCGGGGCCTGGAGAGCGGCACCCTGGACGCCACCGACCTCTACGCCACGGATGCGGAGATCCGCTACTACGATCTGCGCGTCCTGGAGGACGATCGCGACTTCTTCCCGCGCTACGACGCGGTGTGGCTGTGGCGGGCGGATCTCGCGCAGGAGGCGCCGGACGCGGTGGTGGCGCTGGCTCGCGTGGAGGGCCGCCTGGACCCGGCCACCATGATCTCCCTCAATGCCCGGGCGAAGCTGGAGCGGGTCCCCGAGGCGCGCGTGGCGGCGGACTGGCTGGCGGGCTCCCTGGGCGTCCAGGCGGAGGTGCGGCGCGAGGGGGCGGCGACGCGCCTGGCGCGCCTGACCGGCGAGCACCTGTTCCTGGTGGGTGTCTCCCTGGGCGCCGCCGTGGTGCTGGCCGTGCCCCTCGGCATCCTGGCCGCACGCCGTCCCCGACTCGGGCAGGTGGTGCTGGGCGCCACCGGCGTGGTGCAGACCATCCCTTCCCTGGCGCTCCTGGTCTTCATGATCCCGCTGCTCGGCATCGGGTCGGCGCCCGCCATCGCGGCGCTCTTCCTCTACAGCCTGCTTCCCATCGTGCGGAACACCCATGCCGGCCTGCACGACATCCCGGGGCCGCTGCGCGAGAGCGCCGAGGCCCTCGGTCTTCCGGCCGCTGCGCGTCTGCGCCGCGTGGAGCTTCCGCTGGCCTCGCGCGCCATCCTGGCGGGCATCAAGACCTCGGCCGTCATCAACGTGGGGACCGCGACACTCGGCGCGCTGATCGGCGCGGGCGGCTACGGCCAGCCCATCCTCACGGGAATCCGTCTCGACGACGTGGGCCTGATCCTGCAGGGCGCCGTCCCGGCGGCGCTTCTGGCCCTGGCGGTCCAGGGCGGCTTCGAGCTGCTGGAGCGCCTGGTCGTGCCGCGCGGGCTGCGCCTGGCCCGCCACGAGTGAACCAACCGCTTGGCGCGCCCCGCTGGCCTGCGGTAGAAAGGCGGCCACATGCCCCCCCGCCTCGCCGCGCCGACGCTTCATGATCTCGCGCCGGACGAGACCCACTTCCTGGAGGAGGTGCTCGCGGGGCTGCGTGAGCCGCAGAAGCGCATCCCCTGCAAGTACTTCTACGACGCGCGCGGGTCGGAGCTCTTCGAGCAGATCTGCCGCCTGGAGGCGTACTACCCCACGCGCACCGAGCTCGCGATCATGCAGGCGCACGCCGGGGAGATGGCGACCCTCCTGGGTCCCGGCTGCCTGCTGATCGAGTTCGGGAGCGGCAGCAGCCGCAAGACCCGTCTGCTCCTCGACCGGCTCGAGGATCCCGCCGGATACGTACCCGTGGACATCTCCCTCGAGATGCTGCAGCGCTCCGCCGCGGCCCTGGCTGCCGACTACCGCGGCCTCGAGGTGATTCCGGTGCGGGCGGACTACACGCACCGTTTCGAGCTGCCGTCGGTGGTTCGCCCGGTGAAGCGGAGGGCCGTCTACTTCCCTGGATCCACGATCGGAAACTTCCCTCCCCGGGAGGCGCGCGAGTTCCTGGCGGAGATCGCGGCGCTGGTGGGCGATGGCGGTGCGCTGTTGATCGGCGTCGACCTGCGCAAGTCGGTGGCGATGTTGGAGCTCGCCTACGACGATCCGGAGGGCGTCACGGCCGCCTTCAATCGCAACCTGCTCTCCCGCATCAATCGGGAGCTCGGCGCCGACTTCCGGGAGGACCGCTTCGTACACCGCGCGCTCTGGAACCAGACGCAGGGGCGGGTCGAGATGCATCTCGTGAGCCGCGAGCCCCAGAGCGTCCGCGTCGGGGGCGAGCGCTTCAGCTTCGCCGCCGGGGAGACCATCCACACCGAGAACTCCTACAAGTACCGGGTGGAAGAGTTCCGCGCGCTGGCCGCCGCCGGCGGTTTCGACCTGCGCCGGGTGTGGAGTGACCCGGAGCGCCTGTTCAGCGTCCAGTACCTGACGGTCCGGTGAGGGGTCCCGCGGCTGCATGGGGCGCGGCGTGGGCGGCGGGGGCCTGGCTCGCCTGTGCGTCCCCGACCCCGCCGGCCATGCTCGACGCGGGCTTCCCGGAGGGCCGTCGCAGCCAGCCGCTGGCGACCCTGCTGGAGGCGCGTCCCCTCGCTCCCGAGGAGACGTTCCGGGTGGAGGAGCTCGGCCGCGACGCCGCCACCAGCCACCACCTGGTGCGGATCCGGGGCGGCGAGGACCCGCACCGCCACGACCGCCACGAGCTCGTGGTGGTCGTGCTGCGAGGGCACGGCAGCCTGCGTCTCGGCGAGAGCGTGCGCCCGGTGGGGCCGGGGTCGGTCCTCTACGTGCCGCGCGGAGTGGTGCACGCGTTCCGGAACGAATCGGGGCGGCCGGCGGTGGCCTATGTGATCTACGTGCCGCCCTTCGACGGCACGGATCGGATGCCCGCCGACTGAGTTGGTCGTGCTCCCAAGCGGGCGCCCCACCCCGCTAGGGTTTCGGCTGCTCCTTCCCGCACCACGGGCAGAAGCTCCAGTATTCGCGCAGGACGCCCCATCCGCAGCGGCCGCAGTGGTGCTTGGACCCGGGCACCTTCCAGCGCTGCCGGAGCTTGCGATGGCACCAGGGGCAGTAACGCATGAAGGGAGCCACCTGCTTGCGGGGGCAGCCCGCGCCGCCACAACGCTCGCTCAAGGTGGGATCCCGGTGGCGCCGGGCGGAGACGCTCCGGAAGGCCGGCCCGTAGCACCAGGCGCAGAAACGCCAGTCCGGGTTGCGGCCCCGCCGGCAGCGGGGACAGCGCTCCGGCCGCCGGCTGGCGCCGCGGTAGTTGGCCCGGCGCACGCCGCACCAGGGGCACGCCAGCATGCCCTCCGCCACGGGGCCGTCGCAACGGGAGCAGGCGTCCACCAGGGCCAGCGGCTTGCGGTACAGGCGCACGAACTGTCGCCGGCGCAGGAGCCGCCAATCCCGCCGCGCGCTGGGCGGCCGCCGCCGGGAGGGGCGCGGGGCGGGCCCCAGGACGCGTCCGCGCAGCCGCAGGCGCTCGAACGCCAGCGCCATCTCGATGGCATGCCCGAAGCGCCTGCGCTGGTCCACGTGGATGGCCCGGCGCAGGAATGCCATGAAGGCCGGGTGCACCGTGCGCCGCAGGCGCTCGATGCCCGGCGGAGGCCAGGTGTAGGGCCACTCGGGCAGCACCCCCGCGAAGAGCTGATAGAGGATCAGGCCCAGAGAGAAGACGTCGGAGCGGAAGGAGGTGCGTCCCATGGCCTGCTCGGGGGCCACGTAGCCCACGGTGCCCGAACCCGAGGCCATCACCGTGCGTCGGGCGAGCCGTGCGATCCCGAAGTCCGTGAGTCGCAGCCGCGGGCCCGGAAACAGGATGAAGTTCTCCGGCTTGAGATCGCAGTGGATCACGCGATGGGAGTGGGCGTAGGCCACGGCGGCGAGCATCTGTCGGGCCAGCTCGGCTCGCGTGTCGGCCGCCAGGCGACGCTGCATGCGGTCGGCCAGGGTGCACTCGCCGAGCGGGTAGACGATGGCGAACTGCCCGTCGATGAACTGCGCGTTCTTGATGGGCAGGATCTGGGGATGGTCGAGGCCCGAGGCCACGCGCGCCTCCTTGCGGAACTCCTCCAGCATGTGGGGGTTCACGAGCTGCGGGTGGGGCAACTTGATCGCCACACGGCAACCCTCGATGCTGTCGAAGGCCTCGTACACGCTGGCGAAGCCGCCCTGGGCCAGGCGGCGCCGGATGCGGTACTTGCCGAACTTCCGGCCGGCCTTGAGCCGCGCCTCACCGGGAACCCGCATGCGCAGCCCGGCTCCCGCGCGCCTCACCGCGCCTCCCGGCCCGGACGGGCAGCAAGCCGGGCCAGCTCCTCCACCCACTCCCGCGGCAGGCCGTGCTCCTGCGCCCCCTCCAGCAGCCAGCGGCAATAGGTCTCGCTGGCCACCGCCTGGGGGGTGAGACGCAGCGAGACGTAGGTGAGCGCCTCGTGCTCGCTCCCGTCCTGCAGGACCACCCGCACCTCCATGCGATCGTAGCCGCCCTCGAAACGGTCCAAGTGCGGCCATTCGGCCGGGTTCAGCCGCCACAGGACGCCCCATACGAGCCCGGCCGGGTCGTCGCACAGGTTGGCCTTGGCGGTGCCGTCGCGGCCCAGCTTGTTCAGCACCCAGCGTTTGCCCGCGAGCCGCGCGACGCCGAGCGCCCGGGCGGAGGCGATCCGCGCCCGCAGGCGGCGCGAGCTCATGTTGGACCCGTAGGCGTAGTAGAGGGTGCGCACGGCTCGGTTGCGGTTCTCGATCCCGTCCGGATGGCAGGCCCGGGTGGCGCCGACGATAGCGCCGGGCTCCGGGCGCGGCCTCCGCAGCGGGGCGGCGGGTCTCGTCGGCCCCGGGGTATCCTGCTCGCGGCCGGCGGTCGTGCCCGGCCCTCCAGAGCCCGGAGGACCCATGGCCTACGAGACCATCCAGCTCGAGCGGAAGCAGCGCGTCCTGACCCTGACGCTGCAGCGACCCGAGAAGCTGAACGCCTTCAACCCGAGCATGCAGAAGGAGCTGCTGGCCGCCTTCGACGAGGCGGACCGGGACGACGAGGTGCGCGTCGTGATCGTGACAGGCGCCGGACGGGCCTTCTGCGCCGGGGCGGACCTGAGCGCCGGGGGCAGCACCTTCGACGCGAGCGGGCGGGAGTCGGCGGCGGCCCACCGGGACGGCGGCGGCCTGGTGGCCCTGCGCATCTTCGAGGCGAAGAAGCCGGTGATCGCCGCCATCAACGGGCCGGCGGTGGGGGTGGGCATCACCATGTGCCTGCCCATGGACGTGCGCCTCGCCAGCGAGGATGCGCGCTTCGGCTTCGTGTTCACCCGGCGAGGCATCGTGCCCGAGGCCTGCAGCTCCTGGTTCCTGCCGCGCGTGGTCGGGATCGCCCAGGCCATGGAGTGGGTCGCGACGGGCCGCGTCTTCCCGGCGCAGGAGGCCCTGGACGGGGGCCTCGTCTCTCGGGTGCTGCCGGCTCCGGAGCTGTTGCCCGCCGCCCGGCGGCTGGCCCGGGAGATCGCCGACCACACCAGCGGGGTCTCCGTGGCGCTGGCCCGCCAGCTGCTCTGGCGCATGCTCGGCGCCGACCATCCCATGCAGGCCCACCGGATCGATTCAAGAGCCATCCACGCCATGGGCCGCTCCCCGGACGCCTACGAGGGAGTGCAGAGCTTCCTGGAGAAGCGCCCGCCGCGCTTCGCCATGCGGGTATCCCGGGACCTGCCCGACTTCTTTCCCTGGTGGCCGGAGCGGCGTTTCGAGGACTGAGGGGCCGCAGGGGTACGACGGACGCGGAGGGCTGCGCGATCAGCCGGTCAGGAAGATCGGGAAGAGGGCGTTCGCGACCAGGCCGGCCACGAGCAGGCCGCCGGCCAGGCGCGTGAATACGAATGCCCAGGCCACGTACCAGAGCGGCCAGATCGGGTAGTCCGCCGGGGGGCTCGCGGGCCGCGGCTCGCGAAACACGCGCAGGACCCGCACGAGGCGCGGAACCGCCAGCGCCACCAGCAGGGTCCACAGCCCGAAGATCCCGAACGCCACGAGTCCCGCCACCAGCGCGAAGAAGGCCACGAAGAGCGACTGGACCAGCCGGCGCGAAGCCCCGTCGCCGAGCAGCACCGGGAGCGTCCGCACACCACGGGCCTGGTCCGCCTCGAGCTTGTCCACGTGCTTGCCGATCAGGACCGAGGCCACCAGCGCCGCGTAGGGAAGGCTCGCCGCCAGCACCCAGCTCGGCAGGCTGCCGGCGGTCACGTAGTAGGTGCCTCCGATCATGAGCGGGCCCCACACCAGGAAGACGCCCGGCTCGCCGAGCCCGCGATGCTTGAGCTTGAGGGGTGGCGCCACGTAGAACACGCTCACGAACAGTCCCGCCAGGGCGAAGGCCACCACCGCCGGCCCACGCAGCCAGGCCAGATGGACGAGGATGGCCAGGTCGATGGCGTTCACCAGCGCGATCGCCGCCAGCAGTCCACGCTCCGAGACGAGGCCCGACAGGATGGGGTGGGGCGCATACTGGCCGCGCACGTACTCCGCGGAGTCGAGGCCCGATCGCACGTCGAACCAGTCGTTGATCATGTTGTTGGCGGCGTGGGCCAGGACGCAGCCGAGCAGCGCTTCGGCAAACAGCAGCCAGCTCGGGTGCGTGGCGGTAGGGCCCGCCACGGTGAGCAGGCCGCCGATGGCGACCGAGGTGATCGTCATGGGAAAGACGGAGGCGCGGGTGATGAGCAGCCAGCGGGAGATCGGATCGAGGGGCCGATCTCCGGACAGGTTCTGGGTGCGCAGCACGTCGGCCCAGTTGCGGATCACGCCCGCCACGTCCTGCCCTCCCGAAAAGCGGCGTGCGCGAGCCTAGCCCGGATTCCTGGCCGGGCTAGCCGATCCGCGGCAGCGCGGCCGAGGCGCCCTCCGCCACGGGAACCGCATCCTCCAGCGCGCCGCGCGAGGCGGCCAGGATGCCCGCCAGGACCGCCGCCCCGCCCAGGGCCTGGAGGGCGCCCACGGGCTCGTGGAGCAGCAGCCAGCCGAGCCCCGCCGTGCCCAGCGGCTGGCCCAGCAGCGCCACCGACGCGAAGGTGGCGCGCGCCCAGCGCAGCGCCCACACGATGCAGAGCACCCCCAGGATCTGCGACACCACCGCCGCACCGACCATGGCGGCCCAGGAGTGGAGTGGGAAGCCCAGAAAGGGATCCCCGCCGGCCACGGCGTAGACCCCCAGGATGCCGGTGGCGCCGAGGGTCGCCGTGGCGAGCACGGGAAGCGCATCGCCCTGCCGGCGCGCCGCCTTGGCCAGCAGCAGGTAGCCGCTGTAGAAGCCGGCGGCGACGAGCGCGAGCAGGTCGCCGGACAGCGCGCCCGGCGAGCCGGGATGGCTGCCCAGCAGCAGCGCCGTGCCACCCAGGGCCAGGGCGGCGCCCCCGGCGAAGCGCCGGCCCGGCCGCTCGCCGGAGACGATCCACGCGAAGAGTCCCACGTACACCGGTGTCGTGTTCACCAGCAGCGTGGCGTTGGCCACCGAGGTGCGCACGATCGCCGTGTGCCAGAGCGCCAGGTCCGTGCCGAAGCACAGTCCGGCCGCCAGGGCGAGCCAGGCGCTGCGACCGCGCAGGCCGCCCGAGCGACGGGCCAGCAGCCAGGCCCCGAGCAGGATGCTCGCGATCAGCGTGCGGTAGAAGGCGGTCACCACCGGCGGCGCCGGCAGGGCGAGGCGCACGAAGATCGCCGCGAAGGAGATGCCGGCGATGCCCACGCCGAGGCTCGCGACGATCCGTGCCAGGAGCAGTCCTCCGCGGTCGGGTCTCCCCGGCCGCGGCAAGCCTAGCGGGCCGGCGCGGGCTGCGCGGCGGCGGGGGGCGTCGGCGCCTCGGCGGTCTCCAGGCAGGGCAGCTCCACGGTCACGCGAGTGCCGCTGGCGTCGCTCGCCACCTGCAAGCGTCCGCGGTGACGGGCCACGATCTGGTGCGTCACCGCCAACCCCAGGGCCGGGCTGCGCTCCCCCTCCTCGGGCGTGAAGAAGGGATCGAAGACCCGCGGCAGGATCTCCGGCGGGATCCCGGGTCCCGTGTCCTCCACCCGCAGCTCCACGTGGTCGCCCACGCGGCGCGTGGCCACCACCACGCGGTGTCGCCCACTGCCCTCCCGAGGCAGGGACTGGACGGCATTCAGCAGCAGCTGCAGCGCCACCTGGCCCAGCAGTCGTCGGTCGCCGCGCACCGGCGGCACGGAAGCCAGCTTCGGGACGAGCGCCGCCCGGTCGCGCGCCAGGGGCTGCACGATCGGAAGCACCGAGGCCACCAGCGCGGAGAGGTCCACCGGCTCCTGTACGCTCTGGCTGCGTCGGGCCACCCAGAGCACCTGGGACACCACGGCGCGAAGCTGCTCCACCCCCTGCCGGCACTCGGCCAGGATGCGGGGCACCTCGCGCGCCGTGGCCGCGTCGCGCCAGATGCGGGCGAGTCGGGCCAGGTTGCCGTCCAGGTGGCCGATGGGCTCGTCGGTGGCCTGCGCGACGCCGGCGGCCAGGGCGCCGAGGCTGGCCAGGGGCTCGCCGTGGGCGAGCTGCAGCTCCTTGCGGCGCAGCGCCGCGCTGCGCTCCTCCACCAGCTCGTTCAGGTGCGTCGCCAGGCGTTCCGACTCCGCCATGGAGCGCACGAAGCGGCGCAGGAACAGGGCGGAGCCGGCCACCAGCACGGACAGCGCACCGAGGTGGGTGCGCAGGGCGCCTGCGTGGAGCCCCCAGGCGCCGGCCACGTCCCAACCGGCTGCCGCGATCCAGGGCATCCAGACCGCCAGCACCGCCAGCGCGCGTCCGCGCGGTGCCCGCCGCAAGCAGAGCAGGGCCAGCCCGGTGGGAATCGAGGCGGCGCCCAGGGTGAGGGCCCGGCCGACGGGGCCGAGGCCGGGCGGCGCCGGACCGAGCAGGAGGCGCTCCGAGAGTCCTCCGGGCTGCACCGCCGCCGCCGCCAGCAGGCCGAGGGCCGCCGGCACGAGCCCGCTCAGCGTCCGGGCGAAGCGGCCCGGGCGCAGGCCCAGGAACCCCAGGGTGCCCCGCAGCGCGCAGAAGGCCAGCACGACGCTCAGGCCGAGGGCGAGCGCGTGTCCGCGCGGAGTCAGCGCCGCCGGCGGTCGCCCCTGCACGCACAGCGCGGCCACCACCAGGCCGGCGGCGCCGAGCCACAGGTGGACGACCTCGCCGCGCCGCTGCAAGTGGAGCCAGCCATGCAGGAGACCCGCGTACAGCGCGATCACGAAGGCCAGGAGCGTCGCACCGGCGGGATCCATCGCGAGGAGCGTGATCGGGAAGCCCGTGCGGGGGCTTGAGGGCAGGCTCGGGCGAGCAGGGCGCTAGAAGGGGAGGTCCTCCTGCTCCGGCGGCTCGCCCGGCTCGCCGCGCAGGCGCCGGAACAGCTCGGCGATGGGAATCCGCGGCGCGCGCCATACAGAATTCCGGCTCGACCAGACCGGGCTCGTCCCGAACGGGTCGCCCATGGCCAGGGTGCGCGGGACGCGGTCGTCGAAGATCGCATCCCATCTGCAGCGGTAGTGCTGGCGCTCCGGCTGGAGCCGCCGGATCCACGCGCCGCGCGCGGCCGCCCGGCCTCCGGCCGGCGGGTCGGTGACGGCGCTGGGCACGTCGCCGATCCCGTCCACACGGTGCGCCAGCGCGCCGCCGGCGTCGAGCACCTCGAAGAGCCCCCGGGCGCCCAGCTCGCCGAAGCGCACGTCGGCCTCGAGCAGCTCCGCGCGCAGGGCGAGGAAATCGTCCAGGCGCTCCCAGGAGAGCCCGTGTTGGCCCATGTGGCGCTCCAGCTTCTCCACAGCGTCGATCACGGGTCCAAGCGGCTCGCGCAGCCGTGCACGCAGGGAGTCGCGGATTCCCACCCGGGTGCCAAGGCGCGCCGCCGCCTTCAGCCGGCGCAGCACGTGGGTCCAGGCGGGGAGCGATTCCCAGGCAACCCCGCGCCGCGCGGTGCGCCGCCGGAAGACGGCCAGCTTGATCGCCCAGTCGAGACGGTCGCTGAGCGAGCTCGGGTCCTCCTCGAGCTGGTCGAGCACCTGCCGCCAGGCCCGGCAGACGGCCTCGGCCCACGCCGGTAGCATGCGATGCCCGAGCTGCGCCTCGGCCGCCTGCAGGTAGTGCCTCTGGATCTCCACCGCCGTGCGCAGCGAGCCGTCGCGCCCGGCGGCGCGCCGCCGGCAGGTCGGATCGCCCGCGAAGGCCTGCAGGGCGTGGATCGGGCTGCGCAGGGCCACGGCATCGCCGCGGCAGACGCCCTGCTCGATCAGGCGGACCACCAGCGCGGTCGCGCCGAGCTTGAGAAAGGCGCCAAGCTGGGAGAACTGGCTCTCGCCCGCGATCACGTGGAGGCGGTGGTAGCCGCCTGCGCAGAGGGGCTCGTCCTTGCTGTGGTAGAGGGCGCGCTCGTGGGTCGAGCACGCGCCCACCTCCCGCCGCAGGTGAGCGGCCCGCGGCGAGAGCCGGAACAGCAGGCCGATCTTGGTGTTGTCGAAGCCACCCGCCCCCGTGTAGACGATCCGCGACGCCAGGTGGGGGATCAGCTCCGGGGCCATCCGCGCCGGATCGCTGCGGTAGAGGTACGACTCGTGACAGCCCCAGGTCGCCCCGCTGGCGTAGTCCACGTTGTTCCGGAACAGCTGGACCCGGTCCGCCCCGGCGCGCTCCTTCAGCTCGCAGGCCGCGGCGAGCAGGATGCGCTCCCCGGCCAGCGTGTAGCGCACCACCTCCCGGGGATCGCTGCACTCGGGAGTGCTCAGCTCCGGGTGCCCCGCGTCGGCGTAGAGCCGCGACCCATTGGCCAGGAACAGGCCCGGTTCCACCCCGAACAGATGCGGATGGCGCTCGCCAGCGATCTGAACCAGCGCGTCGGCATCCGTGGAGGCGCAGCGCCGGCCCGCGCGTCCGAAGACGGCGAAGCCGTACTCGGTCTCCAGTCCGAACAGCAGGTCCGCCAGGTTCACTGCCCTCCGGTCTGGAGCAGGTCCCGCAGGAAGCGCTCGCTGTCTCCGGATTGGAAGCGGTCGATCGCTTCGTCGGAGACGGAGAGCAGGCGCTCCGCCCGCCGCCGCTGCTCCTCGCTCCGCGCCCGCCCGTCGCCCGGGCCCTCGGACGCCGGGCGTGCCTCGGGCTCCCGGGTTCGCTCATGCCGACTCATGACTCTCCTCCTCTTCGTCGTCCTCGCCCAGCGGCGACAGCATCGCCCCGGGGTCGGCCGATCCTTCGAAGACTCCCGCGTTCTCGGTGCGCGTCGCGCCGAGCGGGTCGGGCAGGCGGGCGGCCAGGCGCAGGGAGCGGCCCTCGCCGTCCGCCAGCCGGAACACCACCCCGTCCCAGTCCACGTGCTCCACCTCGTCCGCGGCGCGCAACAGCATGGCCCGCGTCCAGGCGCGAGTGTCCTCGGGGGGCTCGTGGACGCGATGCTCGATCTCGTCGTCGCCGACCAGGCGCTCCACCACGCCCGCGCGCTCGTAGGCCCAGTAGAGGCCCAGCTCCGGGTCCACGTGGGCGTAGAGGTGGTCCAGGTGCTTGAGGCCGGGCGCACGCCAGTCCAGCTCGGGTCGGCGCGCCCGCGCCCGCTCGAGCGCCCGGAGCTTCAGCACCCAGTCGAGGCGACTGGCGAGTGCGTCCAGATCCGCGTCGCGCAGCCGGAGCAGCGTGTCCTCCCAGGCATCGAGCAGCGCGTCTGCCTCCGGCACGCCCGCCAGCCCGCCCGCCGCATGGGCGTGGCGCGCTGCCTCCAGAAAGCCGAGCTGCAGCTCGACCGCGGTCGGGTTGCCCCCGAGCAGCAGGCGTGCCCGTGCCCGCAGCGTCGGGTCGCAGCTCCAGCGGCGGAGCGCCCCGAGCGGGTCCTCCAAGACCAGGCGCGGTTCCACGGCGTCCAGCTCGAGCATCGCCAGCACGATCTGCATGACGCCGACCTTGAGCCAGCTCGCCACGTGACACAGGGTGCTGTCGTAGAAGATGCAGTGGAGGCGGGCGTAGCCGGTGCCCGGGGCGCGGGTGGGCGGGCCGCACAGGGGCTCGTCGCGGGAGTTCACCAGCGGGCGCCGGAAGGTCGTCTGCGGTCCGCACAGGGTCTCGAAGAAGTCGGCGCGCTGGCTGATCTGGTACGGCACCCAGGGCACCCCGTTCTCGGCGCCCACCTTGCCCTGCCCCGCGAAGACGATGCTCGAGACCTGGTAGGAGGCCAGGAACGCCAGATAGTGCGGGCGCCGCTCGAAGAGGTTGCCCCACGCGGTGCGCGTCAGCAGGAAGTTGAGGTGGCTGCCGAAGGAGTTCGAGTGCCCATCCGAGTTGTTGACGAGCAGCTCGATCCGCTCGCCGGCGGGGAGCCGGGCGTTGGCGCGGATCCGCGCCTGGCGCGCGATCCGGATCATCGCGTGGGTGGCCACCAGGTGGTCGCGGGCGCTGCGCACCTCGGGCACGCACAGCTCGAGGTGGTCCAAGTCCACGTAGACGCAGCCGCCATTGGAGGCCAGGAACTTCCGGCCCCAATCCTGGGGGTCCTCGCCCTCCGCGGTGTATCCGGCCCTGCGCAGCGTGCCCCCTGCCAGGCGGATCGCGCGCCGCACGGGACGGACCCCGTCCACCTCGCGCAGCAGCAGCCGGGCGGCCTCGGCGCCCGTCCCTCCCGGACGTCGACGCCCCTCGACGAAGTTGGCCAGCTCGAAGTCGCCTCCGCACAGCTTGGGCAGCTGGTGCACCGGGGCGTCAGTCTCGACTTCTCGCACGCTGCCTACCTCTCCCGGCCGCACTCACGCGGCCTCGACGTAACGGTGGGCGCGCCGCAGGCGCGACGAGTCGCGCTCCACGCGCACCACGTCCACGTCGTCGGGCAGATCGTCCAGATGGGCGCGCACGTTGCGCACCGTCAGCGTCGAGCGCAGCCGCTCGATCGCGTCGTCCACGCCGTCGAGGACGTCCTCCACCCGCAGCCCCGCCGTGTCGCCGCGCTCGTCGTGGCTGGCGAAGGCACGTTCCCTGGCGTGCAGGCAGATCTGCTGGATGACCCGCCCGCTCATCAGGTCGCGCGCCCGCACCGGGCGCGTGCGGCCGTCGCGCAGGTGCAGCGTGCCCAGACCACTGTCCCCGTTGGGGGAGTAGAGGCGGGTGAGCGCCGCCTCCACCAGCTCCCCGCGCGTCGCGTCGGGGGCGTAGGGGAGCTCTCGACCCAGGTGCACCTCGAAGATGCCGCGCGCCTCGCGGCGATCGGGCCGGCCGATGGCGATCTCCACGTCGCAGATGCGGCTCAGGAAGGCGGGATCGAGCAGGTCCTTGCGGTTGGTGGCCGCGATCAGCGCCACGTCACCGCGCTCGGCGAAGCCATCGATCTCGGCCAGCAGCGCGGCGAGGAACTTGTCGGACAGGTGCGCAGCGGGTCCTCCGCGAACGCGCGCGACCGCCTCCACCTCGTCGAGGAAGAGGATCGCCGGGGCGCCGTCGCCGGCCGCCCGCCGCAGGGCCGCGAAGCACTCGCGGATGCGCGCCTCGGTCTCGCCGACCCAGGGGCTCTCGAACTCGCCCGGCCGCACCACCGCGAAGTGGCAGGGGCGACCGCTGGCTCGCCGGATCTGCGCGGCAGCGACCCGGGCGCGCAGCGTCTTTCCGCAGCCCGGTGGACCGTGCAGGAGGATGCTGCGGCGTCCCGCGAGCCCGTAGCGCCCGGCCCGCTCGGGGGCGAGCAGGCGGCCGGTCAGGACTTCGTGCAGCCGCCGCAGGGAGTCGCCGCCGCCGCCCACCGCTTCGAGCGGCAGGTCCGGGACCTGCTCGACCCGGAAGCCGCCGGTCTCGGCCGGTTGGATGCGCTCCAGGGCCAGGCGGGCGGCGCGATCGACCAGCAGGCGGTCGCCCGGGCGCAGCGCCTCCGGTTCGAGCGTGGCGGCGGCGTCCACCAGCCACTCCTCGTCGCGCCAGCGGACCGTGAGTCGCCCGTCCGCGGCGAGCCGCTCGAACAGCACGGTGTCGCCCAGCCCCCGGGGCGGCTCGCCGTCGCGCGCCACGATCAGCGCAAGCGCGTCGTTGAGGAAGACGGCGTCTCCCGGGCGCAGTGCGTCGGCCTCCAGCCCCGGGGCCAGCTTGACGACGCGCGGCCCGTTCGCCGCCTGCACCAGCGCGCGTCCCTCGGCAGCGGGCTCGACCCGCCGCAGCATGCGCGCCGGGTGCCAGGGCGGGGCGCAGATCTCCTCCACCAGCGCCCGCAGCTCCCGCTGCGCGCCCTCGAGCCGCAGCAACGTCCTGCGCTGGGCGTGCAGCCGCTCGAGCAGGCGCCGGTCCAGCTCGGCTCCCAACTCGCGCGAGCGGTTGCGCAGCGTGCTCAGGTGGGTCAGCACGTCGCCCAGCAGGGCGGGGTCGCGGTCCATGGCCGCGACGAGGTCGTCGATCTCCTGGGCTGCGGGATGGCGGGGGCGCATGGGACCTCCGGAAGTCACGCCGCGACGGGCTCCGGCGCCGCGGGGGTTTCGAGCCGGTGGAAGCCCCGCTCGACGAGCAGGCCCGCGCGCCAGCCGTACAGGGTGGTGAGCAGCTCGCCCGCGCCCCGATCGGTGACCAGCAGCGCCACCTGGTACGGGGCCGGGAAGCAGGCGCGCTGGAGCAGGCGGTCCTCCTGGCTGAGGAAGGGGCCGCGCAGCGCGCAGCGCGGGCGCCGCGCCGGCGGGCAGCGGCGGCAGAAGTGCGGGTGGTGGTGCTCGAAGCCGACCATCAGCTCGCCGGCGCCGCGGCGCTCGACCGCACGACGCGCGTCGGCCCAGGCCTCCGGCGTGAAGGTGAAGCTGGCCGAGGTGGCCTCGGTGTGGCGGGTGAGCACCAGGGCGGTGATCTCGAGGAACACGTCGGCCGGCACCGCCGAGCGGTGCAGCCTGCCCAGCAGCACGCCGCCCGTCTCGACCTCGGGCGACAGGCGCGCCATGTCGAGCGCCTGCTCCAGCACCGCGGCGTGCACGAAGACCGGGTGGTCGCCGGGGTCGGGAGCGGCGGCCGCCGTGGAGCGGGTCAGGAAGCCGTCGAGCGAGCCGGAGACCAGCGGGAGCGGGCGTCGCTCCTCCGCGAACTGGAGGCCCGCCGCGCCGGCGGCGGGCGGCTCCGGCGCGTCACTGGGGAAGGCGCAGACGCGGTAGCGATAGCGCTCGCCCGCCTCGAGAGCGCCGGACTCGACCAGCAGCGACGAGCCCGCCTCGGCCAGCGGGCGGAAGAAGGCCGGCGACACCTCCGCCGCGAGCGAGGCACCCGCGGGCCGCGCGCGCGGCTCGATGCGAACGCCCGCCAACCAGGGCGGTCCGTCGCGGGGGTCCCACAGCGGGACGACGTCGGAGCCCTCGCCCGGCACCACCGCAGGCAGCGCGCCGCGGCGGATGCCCTGGAACTCGGCCCAGGCGCAGGCCGGCTCGAAGTCCGGCTCCACCGCGATCGCGCCGAGGGCGCGGCCGTCGAGGGCCGAGTAGCGGATGGTGTAGCGGTAGGGGGGGCTCATGGATCCTCGAGCCGGATCCCCGGCCCGGGGGCCGGGGATCCGGCGGGCGTCAGCCAGCCATGATGTGGGGCGAGATCGTCATCTCGTCGCCGCTTGCGAGGGTGTCACCCACCAGCTCCGAGGCGTGCAGGTGGCGCCCCTCGCGCTCGAGACGCGCGCGGTAGCTCATGGGCCTTCCTTCGGTGTCCGCCGACACGAGCCCCATGCGCGCGACCGCGTCGCTCAACAGCTCGGCGATGGTCCACTCGCGCGGTACCCGTGAGATGCGCACGCGCTTCTGGCCGGTGACGTCCAGGGCCCAGAGGTCGAGAGTCTTTTCGGACATGGCTTGGGGGTCTCCCTTCAAAGGGCGCTCGGGCCGGTCTCCTTGACCGGTCCGGGCGCACGGTGGTTCTCGCGCCGCCTCACTCGCGGCATCGGGCCGAGCAGTGCGAGGTAGGCGCGCGCCAGCGCCTCGTCGCCGGCCAGCGCCGCGACCTCGCGGGCACAGTGCCGGGCCGCGATCGACAGCGCCGCGAGCGCGTGGTGCAGCTCGCGCGGCGCAGCGCCGCGGCCGGTCACCGCCTCCAGCCCCACCTGGACCCTGCCGTCGCTCTCGCCGGCCGTGGCGCGCACGAGGCGGAAGGCCCCGCTCGCCCGCAGCAGCATCTCGCCCAGGGCGCGGCGACAGGCACGCGAGGGGGACTCCACCGCGCACAGCGCGACGTGCCAGCGGGTCCCCCCGCCGACATCGCGCTCGCCGCAGGCGGCCAGCACCGCGTGCGGCACCTCGAGCCGCACCCGAGGGGCGGCACCAAGCTCGCAGGGCCAGTCCGTCTCGCGCAGGGCATCGCCCAGCGACTCGTCGTCGGGTCCGGCATCTGGTGCCGCCGCCCGCGTCATGCGCCCGCCGCCGCCCAGAGCGAGCGCGGCGGCGTCGGCGAGACCGGCGCGGATCTCCGCCAGGCGCTCCTCGAACGGGCAGTCCGCGTCGAGGGGCAGCTCCGCACAGGCGTGGAGCAGAGGTGCCCGCCCCCGCAGCGCGAGCCTCGCGCCCCCCGCGAAGCCCGCGTTGGCGCCCAGCAGCGACCAGGGCGACTCGCGCCGGCCGCCGAGGGCCAGGGCGAAGAGCAGGAAGCCGTCGGCCGTGCGGGCCGTCCCCGACGCCACCCGACGGCGGCCGACCGGCACGGCGATGCGCCAGCGCGCCCCGCCCTCCGGGGTCCCGCCGAGCAGGCGCTCGACGGCGGGCCCCGCCACCGCGGCGTACGGGCTGCATGCGATCATCGCGGGGCCTCGCAAGCGGAGCGGCCCTTCAGGGGACGCCGGTCCACGGGCAGGCGCTGCGGGTGATTGCGCGCCCACTGGCACGCGGCGCGGTTCAGGGCGTCGTCGTCCCGGACCGTGAGGGCCTGGAAGGTGAGGACCTCGTAGACCCGGTAGATCAGCTCGACCAGCGGTGTGCCTGGCGCCACGGCACCCAGGCAGATCAGGTGCTCGTACACGTTGGGATGGAACACGTGGCGGGGCTCCAGCAGCGTGATCAGCTGCGCGGCCTCGACCCGGCGCAGGTAGTCGTCGCCGAGCCAGAAGCCCACCGTGAAGCCCTCGGTGGCGCGGGGCTGGCCACCCGGGTCCGCCACCAGGGTGCTGGCCACGAACCTGGCCACGAAGCGCTCCGCGTCGAGCCGCAGCACCTGGAGGATGGGCGACCGGGCCGCCAGGGCCGCGGCCTGGCGGTGCTGGGTGTCGCGAAAGCTCTCCAGGATGGTGTCCATGGTTTCTCCTCAGGCAACCGCCGCATCGGCGGAGGGCGGCAGGCCTTCCGCGCAGGGCAGGCGCTGCTCCAGCAGCTCGTAGTCGCGCGTACCCCAGGCGCACTCGAGGCACGCGACGGACTCGTCCGGCAGCACCGCCGTGACCCGCGTGAGCAGGTCGCCCGCATCGATGGCGGCGTCGAACAGCGGGACGCCCAGGCGGAAGGCGATCTCGTTGGCGCGCTGGCGCGCGCCGCGATTGTCCAGGCAGCTCACCAGCGCCGTGCCGCGGAACTGCCCCCAGGGCACCGCCTCGAGCCGCGCCACCTGCGGATGCACCTCGAGGCGCGGCTCGATGCGCCGCATGCGCTCGGCCTGGACCAGGGCCTTGGGGCGGCCCAGGTCACCCGGCTCGATGGCCTGCCCGGCGAGATTCCCGGGCTCGTAGCCGTCGAAGTCCACCAGGATCGCGCGCCGCAGCCAGCCGCTGCGAGCGAGGGTGGCGCACAGATGGGAGCCGATCGCGCCGCAGCCGAGCACCGCCACGCCGGCGCCGCAGCGCGCGGGCGCGTCGGGCAGCTCCAGGTGGACGGGCCCTCCCGCGCCGTGCAGCGTGACCACGTCGCCCGGAGCCAGCCCCAGCTTCGCCAGCGGGAGGTCGCAGCGCGCCGCGAGCATCTGCGTGGCGAGATGCGGGTGTAGCTCGAAGCCGCGCACGGCCAGCAACGCGCCGCAGCCCCGGCAGGTGCGGTCGCCGGCGGAGAGGCGCGCAAGCGGTCGCCAGAGCGCGTTCACCGCTCCGCACGCGGGGCAGCGCAGCTCGCCCACGAAGACGTGACCCGGCAAGGACGCCGTCACGTCGCCGCCTGCCTCGGCCTCGGCGAGGAGCTCGCCGACGCAGCGGGCCGTCGCCGTGCGGATGCGCATCCGGCGGTGATCGAACCGGCAGTGCGGATTGCGCGGGATGCGGGTCACCAGCTGCCGGTGGCCGCCGAGCTCGCGCATGCGCTCGAAGCCCACACCGGCGCGCCCGAAGTCACTGGCGTCGAGGGCCGTCAGGGCCAGCGCGAGCTCCGCCGCAGCCAGCTCCGCGAGCGCGGCCGGAGCCCGGGTCGGGGCGACGGGGGGCATCATGCCGGCTCCTCCGGCACCCAGCGCAGGCCGTCCCCGAGCGCGCTCGGCGCGCCGCACGCGGCACAGGGACCGTACGAGAAGCACGCCAGCGCCTCGCTCTCGTGGAGCCACACGCCGCAGGCCGGGCAGCAGACGGCCGTGTCGCCCGCCACGATCGGCCGGGTGCAGCGCGGGCAGGGCGGGGCGTCGCCACGCGGGAAGGGCTCCATGCGCGCGGTGCGCTCTGCCGAAACCACGTAGCGGACACCGTCAGGTAGGTCGACCTCATCGCGGTCTGCCAGGGCGGCGATGCCCGTGGCGAGCGGGGCGCCATTCAGGCGCACGCCGCTGCCGGGTGCTGCCAGCAGGAACCAGCCGGCGCGGTCGCCCTCCCCCCGGGCGAGCAACGGCCCGGCCCGCGCCGTCCCGTCCGGCGGCTCGAGGCGCGCCCCGGCGCTCCCTGCCCGCAGGGCGTAGCGGCTTCCTGCCAGGCGCCGCGGCTCCCAGAACCCGTTCGAGCGTACGAAGCAGCGCACCGGGCTCCCTCCCCACCCGCCGGCAGCCGACCGGCAGTTGCACCGCCACAATGCGTCAGATATGTAGGTTGGAGTGCGCTGCGTCAAACACAGCGCCACAACGCAAACTGTGGCGAGAAAACTGTTTTCTCCGTCACAAAACGGCGTTTGAGGGACTGACCGTTCGCGCCACAATCTGGATCTTATGGCTGCCGACCGTGGCGCGTCCTGCGCCGGCCCGAGACCGGAGACCCCCCATGAGCAAGAAGAGCTACGCCAACCTCCCCGACGAGTTCGTGATCGCCGTGACCGAGGTGTTCCTGGACCCGAACCGGGCCCAGGACCGCCGCTACGCCGCCGACGAGACGGCGCGGATCGTGAACGAGCGCTGGAGGGCAGCCGGCATCGACTTCGAGATCACGCGCGAGGACGTCTACCCGATCGTGAGGGAGAGCCGGCGACGCGGCCACCTGATCTTCCGGCCTCCGGTCGAGACCTCTCTCTCGCGCCAGATCGCCGCTCGCTTCGGCGTTTCAGATCCCAGTCGTCTCCGCGTCGTGGCGTCGCGCAGTGGCGTCGATCTGGTGGCGACGGCGACCGCCGTGCTGGCCGTGGAACGCATCCAGGAGCTCCACCGCCGCGGCCGCGAGAAGGTCCACGTCGGTCTGGGCGCCGGTTGGACGACGATGCACGTGGCGCGGCAGCTGGCGCTGCAGCTCGTTGGCGTGAGCGATCTCCCGCGCCTGTGCTTCCACGCCCTCAGCTCGAGCTTCTACATCGACCAGCCGCAGGTGGCCCCCGTGGCGTTCTTCGGCTTCTTCGACAAGATCGGCGTCGAGACCGAGTACGTGGGCCTCTCCTCCACGCCCATGGTCCGCTCGGAGGCCGAATACGCCGAGCTCAAGAAGCTCGCAGGTCTGCGGGAGGCCTTCGCAGCCGCCGGGGACATCGACATCGTGCTCACCAGCCTCGCTCCGGCGTCGGATCCCCACGGCAGCCTGAACCGCTTCCTGGATGACGGTGCGCGCTCGAGCCACGCGAGCTCGCTGGCGGTGCGCAAGCTGAAGCGGGCCGGCTGGATTGGCGACCTGCTCTACCGCCCCTTCGGAAGGAACGGGCCCATCACGAACGACGTGGGCCTGCGCGCGGTCACCCTGTTCGAGCTGGAAGACCTCGCCACGCTCGCGAGCGCAGACGACAAGTTCGTGATCGTGACCTCTGGCCCCTGCGGCCACTGCGGCCAGACCCGCAGCGCCGCCCTGCGCCCGGTGCTGGAGCAGGAGCGGCTCAAGGTCTGGACCGACGTGGTGACGGACCTGCCCACCGCCTCGGAGCTGATGCACTGAGCCTCCCCGGCTCGCGCCTCAACCTGCGGCGTGCCCTGGCTCCGGGGTCGGATCGCTGGCCGGGAGGTTCACCGTCACGCGCGTCCCGTCTGGTCCGCTCTCCACGCGGATCTGGCCTTGGTGGCGGGTCACGATCTGGCGCGTCACCGCCAGTCCCAGCCCCGTCCCCTCTCCGCTCTGCTTGGTGGTGAAGAAGGGTTCGAAGATGCGGAGCAGCAGCGACTCCGGGATGCCGCCTCCCGTGTCGGAGACGACGAGCTCCACCTGGCCCGCCCGCGCCGAGGCGGCGATCTCCACCCGGTGACCGGAGGGGTCTCCGGGCGGCACGGCCTGGATGGCATTCAGCGCCACGTTCAGTACCACCTGCCCGAGCAGGTGCGCGTTGCCGTGGA
>JBFIML010000043.1:0-37775 GCA_041611735.1 Myxococcota bacterium
CCGTCGCAGTGGGCGTCGGCGTGGCCGTCGCAGTGGGCGTCGGCGTGGCCGTCGCAGTCGGCGTCGGCGTGGCCGTGGCAGTCGGCGTCGGCGTGGCCGTCGGCCCAGCCTGGGCCAGGAACGGCACCCCGACAGCCAGAGCCAGCGCCAAGAGAAGGCTTTGCAACTTGTTCGACCGGGTCATGGTCTCCCCCAAGCAGTAGAAGCGTTGCTGCCAGCGTCCTATTCCCCGGGGGGAATCCCGTCCCGCTCCGGGCGATGGCCAAATCAGTTCAAACGAGGCCGCAGGGAGCTGGTGCAAGATCCTTGCCGGTCCGGAACGCCGGTCTGAACTCGCTCAAGTTCCCGATTTTCCCTGGATCTCGCTCTCCGAGGTCCGGTCGGCTCCGATCGGACCTCGGTAATCGCTTTCCATAAATTGGGGAAACTCTTGGAGCCGAAGCCTCTCAGCGCCAGCTCGGAAAGGCATCGAGCAGGAGCCCCTGGTACCCCGGAGCCTTCAGAAACGCGAAGGTCATTGGGCTCATGGCGACGAAGCCGAGCACCAGAACCGCGACTGCCGCGTGGACGCTGGCCCGCTGGCTCCGCCAGCTTCCAGGCCGGGTCCAGCCGACCCGGTCGAGCCAGAGGAGCACCACGCAGACGCCGAAGAGCAGCGGCGTCAGGTAGTGGTACAGGAACAGGGCGCGCGGGACCGGTATCAGGGGAACGAAGGAGATTCCGTAGCCGAGCCAGGGGATCCAGAGCCGGCGCCCCGGCGCCGGTGCCACCCGCAGATCCGTGATCCGGACCAGCACCAGATTGGCCGCGACCACGATCAGGCCCAGGGTCGTTCCCCACCACACGACGGGATTGCCCAGGAAGTAGAGGGCCGACCCCTCCCCGCTCCAGTAGAAGACGGCTCGGGCCATGAGGGGCCAGCTCCACCAGGCGCTCGAGTAGGGATGGGAGGCGGTGAGCCCGTAGTTGGAGGCGAGCATCTGACGATGGACCTCCACGATGTCCGCCAGCAGGGATCCCCCGGGAACCCCCCAGGCCCAGCCCGGACCGGCCTCCGTCAGCAGCTGGAAGTGCAGCGTCCAGCCCGCCATGTAGACCCCGACCGCCCCGGCCAGGATCCACACCGCCTGGCTCGCGGTGACCCGGAGCCGGCCCAGGTCGGGCCGACGCAGGAACTCGATGGCCAGGCAGATGCCGATCAGGCCCAGGGCCGCGAGCCCCGTGAACTTCGTGCCGGCCGCTAGGCCGGCGAGAGCCCCCGCGCCCAGGCAGGCGACGCTGCGCCGCAGCCGTTCCTGGGTCCGCAACGCCGCCAGGAAGCAGGAGAGCGAGCCGAAGCCGGCCAGCAGCAGGATCCCGTCCAGGGCGACGATGCGCGTCTGGAGGAGGACCGCGTTGTCCAGCAGCACGACCAGTCCGCCCAGGAAGGCCGCCGCGGTGGACGCTCCCAGCTGGAGCAGCAGGACGAAGAGGAGCGCTGGAAGCAACGTGCCCGCCAGCGCCGGCACCAGGCGCAGCAGGGCCGGCGAGACCGCCGTGAAGGGCTCGCCCAGGTCCTGGAAGCGCTGGCCGCCGCGATAGCCGCCCAGCGCCGCCACCCCCGCGATCAGCAGCTTGGGATGGGGAGGATGGATGTCGAAGATGTACTGGCCGCTGCAGCAGTAGGCGTCCACGAAGCCACCGAAGTAGACCTCGTCGAAGACGACGCCGCGGGGCTCGGAGAGGCGGAAGAAGTGCAGGACGGCCGAGAGCGCCAGCAGGATCACGAGCAGACTCGTGTTTCGCCGCCGCATGCGCTACCCCCCGACCGCGATTTGGACGTGCACCATACCAATTCGCGGCCCTGGGGCGGACCTGGCGATGCGGCGCGCCCGGCCGGCGCCCGCTTGGGCGCGGGGCTCGTGGCCGTCCTCGCCACCTGGGGCCTCTACTTCACGCTGCTGTGGCCCCGGATGCTCTTCGAGCGCAGCGACGGTCTGTGGGCAGGCTGGCGCACCGTGTGGGCGGACTGGGCGGCCCACTTCGCCTACGCCAATGTGTTTGCCTACCAGGCCGCGCCGGACTGGTTCTCCAGCCACCCGCTCTTCCTCGCCCGCCCCTTCGACTACCCCTTCGCGGTGGACGCGCTCTCCGGACTCCTCATGCGGGTGGGCGTGGATCGGGTGGCCGCCTTCGTGGGGCCCTCCCTGCTCGCCTCCCTGGCTTTCGTCGCCCTGCTCTTCGTCTTCTATGCAATTCGGCTCGGATCCTCGCGTCTCGCCCTCCTCGCGACGACGCTCTTCTTCACCAACGGGGGCCTCGGCTTCCTGCAAGGCCTGCCCCTGCGCGAGTACACCTACCTCCCCCGGCACCACGTCGAGTGGATCAACGTGGTCTCCGCGGAGCTCCTGCCCCAGCGCGCACTGCTGTTCGGCATCCCGCTCGCCCTGTGGGTCCTGACCCTGCTGTGCCGCTGGAGCGGTCGCGGTTTCGCCGGCGTGTCGCTTCCGAAGCTGGCCGGGCTCGGCCTGCTGGCCAGCGCGATCCTCGTGGTGCACCCGCACTCCTGGCTCGCCCTGGCGGTGCTGTGCGCCTTCCTGCTCGCATTCGACCTCGGGCACTGGCGCTCGTGGTTGGCCTTCGCGGTCGCCACGGCGGTGCCCTCCTTGATCCTGCTCGGCGTCTTCTACGGGCAGACGGGCGAGCGCGGGTTCCTGGACTGGCATCCGGGCTGGCTGGCCCACCCGGCGGAAGGCGGCGGAACGCCGCTCTGGCTGTTCCTCTGGCTCAACTGGGGGGTGTTCCTGCCGTTGACCGTCGTGTCGGTGGCGCGTTTCCGCTACGACCGGGATCCGTTGGTGGTCGCGGGCCTCGCGCTCTTCGCGGTCTGCTTTCTGGTGCGCTTCCAGCCCAACACGTGGGACAATACGAAGCTCCTCACCTGGGCCCACCTCCTGCTCTGTGTGCCCGTGGCGCGCTACCTGGCCCACCTGGTCTCGAAGCCGCGCATCCTCTCGCGGCTCGTCGCCGTGCTGCTGCTCGTCTTCGTGACGGCCTCCGGGGGGCTCGACCTGTGGCGCCTCACGCGCACCCGAGAGGTTGCCGTGCGCATGTGGACCCGGGACGAGCTCGAGCTGGCCGCCGCATTCCGGGCACGATCCCGTCCCGAGGCGATCGTCCTGTGTTCCGACGACCACCATCAGTGGGTGGCTTCCTTGAGTGGCCGGCGCGTACTGCTCGGCTACCGCGGCTGGCTTGCCAGCTACGGGATCGACTACGCGCAGGTGCTGACCGACGTCCGCACCATGCTGGCGGGCGGCTCCCGGGCGGAGGCCTTGATGAGCCGCTACGGCGTGGACTACGTGGTGATCGGCCCGATCGAGCGGCGCGACTTCGGAGCCGTCGAGGGCTACTTTGAACGGAACCACGAACTCGTGCTCCAGGGAGCGGGCCACAAGGTGTTTCGCGTCAGCCGGCGGGCCGGAGCAGCCGCCTCGTGACCCAGCCCGAGAGGCCGCGACGGACCCTGGACCGGGCGCTCGACGTGACGGAGGCCCTGCTGTGGCTGGCGCTGCTGGCCTTCGGCACTCAGGTCGCCCTCGTGGCGCTGCGGGACGAGCCTGCTGCGCCCTCCGGGCCGGCGGCCGCCGCGCCGGTCGGGCTGATCGAGGCCGAGACCCTGCCGGTACGGGCGACGAGCCGGAAGTTCACCTTCTGGCTCCAGCCTACCGAGGGCTTCCGGGGCGGGCGCTGGTCGAAGGACGGTCACATGTTCGCCTACGGCACGCGCGAGGGCGACTGGGTCGAGCTGGAGCTTCCGCCCCGGGAGCCGGGCGAGTACCGCCTGGAGATGTTCCTGACCAAGGCTGCGGACTACGGCATCCTCGCCGCCTCCGTGAACGGGGATCGGGTCGGAGACCCGATCGACCTCTGGTCCTACGGCGTGCTGCCCAGCGGAGCGGTCGACCTGGGACTCGTCTCGCTGCGGGGCCAGGGAGACGTGCTCCGTCTCCAGCTGATCGGCACCAACCCGAACGCCACGGCGCCCTTCTACCAGTTCGGGGTCGACGGCATCCGCCTGACGCGCAGCCCATGAGGTTCGCCGATCGAGGGAACAGGATCCGGACCCCCGCCGAGCGCGGGGGCGTGCTGCGGGCGCTCTGCGTCCCGCTCCTCCTGGCCGCCTCGGGCTGCGGGACCTCCCACGATCCCCCGGCGGTCCTCTCTGGTCGTCCCCTGCATCTCTACGACCACCTGGACCACGCCGCCGTGAGCGGCGCCGCCACCCTGCTGGCGGGGGCCTCGCCCGGGGTGGAGCGTACGCTCCTTGCCGTGGACTTCGAGGACGGCCGCCTCGAACCGCTCGCCCCCTTTGCCGGCTTCGGCCGTGAGGTCGCGGGGACCGCCGCTTTCGCGGGTGTCGTCCGCGGCGCGCGAGGGTTCGCAGGCGGTGCGAGCGCCGAGCTGCGTGGCGACGTGCCCCACGGCGCGAGCCTGCGCACCCCCCCGATCCCGGTCGAGCCCGGCCAGCTCTATCGGCTCCGCTATCGGATTGCCGTGGAGGGGTTGGAGGCGGGAAGGGGCGACCTCTTCGGAGGTCCGTCACTCCTGCTCTACCGCGTCCCGCCCGCGGAGAGCGAGGAGGTGGCGGGGATCCTGTCCCAGCCGGGGCGCGAGAAGGCGCTGCGCCTGCGCGGAAGCTCCGACTTCCGAGTGACCCGCCAGCGGGGAGCCGCTTCCTGGCGTCTCGAGGAGACCGTGTTCACGGTCCCGGCCGCGGCCACCCACATGGTGTTGAGCTTCGATCTGAGCCGTTCCAAGGACGACCGCTCGGCCCACGAGGCTCGGGGCGTCGCCCGCTACGACGACATCCGGCTCATGGCGCGCGACGACCCGCTTCCGCTCCGCCACCGAGAGCTCGACGACGGAGCCGGTCCCCCGCACCCCCTCAAGCTGTTCGTGCAGCTCGGTCACCGGGCCCGGCCCTACGCCACCGAGGCTCGCTACGCCCTGGCGGCACCGGCGCCCTCGGCCCTGACCTTCGAGACGGAGATCCCGGAGTCCGGGGTCCTGAGCGTCGGCTATGGCCTGCTGCCCGCCGCCCAGCTCCCCGGCGCCCCGCCCGTCACCTTCGCCGTGGAGGTCCGGGAAGCGCAGGGGGAGCGCCGGGAGCTGTTCCGCGACGTGCTCTCCTCGGACGCCAGCCGATGGTCCGACGCCGAGGTGGACCTCGCGGAGTTCGCCGGCCGCCGCGTCCAGGTCGCCCTGCGCACCGAGGGGAGACCCGCACCCCCGAACGAAGCCGAGCTGCTGCGCCGCCTGCCCGAGGCCGGGGCCGTGTGGAGCTACCCGATCCTGCACTCCAGCAGCGATCGGGGACGCCTCCTCGTGCTGGTGGGGATCGATACCCTGGCGGCAGGGCGCTGCTCTACCTACGGCTACCAGCGGGCGACCACGCCCGCCTTGAGCCGCATCGCGGAACGCGGCGTCCTGTTCCGCCGCGCCCTGTCGCCCTCCCCCTGGACGCTTCCGGCCTTCGCCTCGATGCTGACCGGCCTGGCTCCGGGACGGCACCTGGCGGGCGAGGGGCTGCGCGGGGAGCGTCAGGGATGGCGGCCCCTGGCCGCCGGCTTCTTGACCGTCGTCGAGCGGCTGCGCCGCGCCGGCTGGGAGACGCGCGCCTGGATCAACAACCCGCTGATGACCCACGCCTTCGGTCTCGATCAGGGCTTCGCGTCCTACGTGGACTACGCCACCCAGGGTCACGACGAGGCGGCGGAGCCCGGCATGTCCGCGCTGCTCGAATACCTGGCCCGGCCCCGCGGACACGATCGCCTGCTCTTCGTGCACCTGATGGATCCCCACAGCCCCTACCGGGCCAACGACGCCTTCCGCCAGCGCTTCCTCGACCCGGACTACTCCGGACGCTTCGTCGCTCCCTTCGACTCCCGCGGCTTCGACGCGGTGATCGGCGAGGGCGGGGCGAAGCTCCCGGAGCGCGATCGGCGCCGGGTCGTGGAGTTCTACGAGTCGGCGGTCGCCTACTCGGACTGGCAGCTCGGGCGCCTGTTCGAGGCCCTGGAGCGCGCGTCGGCGGACGCGGAGGTGACGCTGCTGGTCTCCTCGGACCATGGCGAGGAGTTCTGGGAGCACGGGCTGACGGAGCACGGCCATACCCTGTTCGACGAGGTGCTCCACGTCCCGCTCGTGCTCTGGGCGCCCGGGCGCGTCGGCGGACCGGACGTGGTCGAGGCGCCCGTCTCCACCCAGGACGTGGCCGCCACCCTGCTCGATGCGGCCGGCTTGGAGATCCCGGAGGAGCTCGAGTCCCGCTCGCTCCTGGATGCCCCAGCGAGACACGCAGAGAAGTCGCGGCTGCTGGTGGCGGAGAACATGCTGTACGGCGTCCAGCGCATGGCCGTGGAGCAGGGCGGGGTCAAGTACGTCTACAACCAGCAGGCCAACGGCCGGCCGGGTCCCCGCGCTCCCCGGCCCGCGGCGCGCCACGAGCTCTACCTGCTCGACGCGGACCCCGGCCAGACCCGCAACGTGTTCCGGCGCGAGATGCAGCGGGCGCTGCCGCTCCACGAGGCCCTGGCCCGGCGCTTCGTGGCTTCCCTGGGCGGGGCCTACGTGCTGCGGCTCGACGCGGGAGGCGACGCGTCGGGAAGCTCCGGGGCGCTGCGTTGGGAGGCCGTGCTGACCCTCCCGCCCGGGGCCGCCTGGGGGCCGGACGTCCGGGATCTCGTCTGGCCCCTCGCGGACGGGAGCGAGGCGCCGCTGCGCGTGGCCCGGCGGTCCAAACGCAAGCTGGAGCTCCGCGTGGAGGCGCGGCGCGCGCTGCTGGCGTTCACGATCCAAGAAGGCGCGGGCCCCGTCGAGCTGACTCTCTCCCGGGACGGGCGGCCGCTGGCACCGGCGCAGGTCGGGCTCGGAGCGGCCACGACGCGTCCCGGCTCGCTTCCGGCCCGGCTGGACGACGCGGCGCTCCGCACCGAGGCCCAGCGGCTGCTCGATTGGAGGTCGGACGACCCCGCCGCGCTCGTCGCGCGGGTTCCGGTGCTGCCGGAGCTGCGCCGCTCGGCGGCGCAGGCCGACGTGGATGCGGAGCTCCGCGAGCAGCTCAAGGCCCTGGGGTATCTGTCCGAATGAGGCGCCGGCTCCGCAGCGTGCTCGGCGCGTGCCTGCTGCTGGTCGCCTGCCAGGGCCGCGCGCCTCTCGATCACTTCGAGCGCGTGTTCCTGGTCACCTTCGATACCCTGCGCGCCGACCACCTGGGCAGCTACGGCTATCCGCGCCCGACCAGCCCCTTCCTCGATCAACTGGCGGCCCAGGGGGTTCGCTTCCAGCACGCGTTCTCGCACATGCCCACCACGGCCCCGGCCCACGCGAGCCTGCTCACTGCGCTCTATCCCTTCGAGCACGACGTGCGGAAGAACGGCGAGCAGCTCGATGCTTCCTTCCTGAGCGTCGGCGACCTGCTCGGGCAGGCTGGCTTCGAGACCGCCGCCTTCGTCGGCGTGCGTTTCCTCCAGCGCTGCCTCCGGCACGACTTCGACCACTTCGACGTGGCGGTGACGGAGGGACGCAACTACCGCGTCGCCAGCGAGACGATCGACGCCACGCTGGACTGGTTGGGCGAGAAGACCCCGCAGGACCGCCTCTTCGTCTGGATCCACCTGTTCGATCCCCACGAGCACTGGGAGAACACGCCTGCGCCGCCCGAGTACCTGGAGCTCATGGCGCTGCGGACACCCCAGGAGCAGGAGACCCTCTTCGCCTTCCTGCGCGACTTCCACGACCTGCGGCCGCGGCAGCTCCAGCCCGGCCGGTCGGCGGTCCAGCGCATCCTGCGCTACGACGCCCAGATCCGCTTCGCGGATCGGGAGCTCGAGCGCTTGTACCGGGCCGTGGCGGAGCAGGGGCTCGCCCGCGACAGCCTCTGGATCGTCACCAGCGATCACGGCGAGGGCCTCGGCAACCACGGCTACGTGCTCCATGGCCGCTACCTCTACGGTGAGCATCTCCGCGTGCCGCTGATCTTCCACGCGCCGCGCCAGGGCTTTCCGCGTCGCACGACCACGGCCCTCGCCCAGCATGTGGACCTGCTCCCGACCCTGGCGGATCTGATGGGGCTTCCGGCCGAGCCCGCGGGCTACCGGCTGCGCGGGCGCAGCCTGCGCCCCTTCCTGGAGGGTGCCGAGGACGGATCGCCGGTCTACGTCTTCGCGCAGCGCCGGCCCAAGGAGAAGGACCGGCCGAGCTTCGAGGACGGGGACCTCTACTCCCTCCAGGATTCCCGCTTCAAGTACATCCACCGCTCCGTGGGGCAATCCGAGTTCTACGACCTGGCCGAGGACCCGCTCGAGAAGCGCAACCGGATCGGGATCGACTCCCCGGATCGGGACCGCCTGCGCCGCGTCCTGGAAGCGGAGTTCACGCCCCGCTTCCACGACCCGGTGATTCCCCAGGCCCGGGAAGCGCTGGACGACGCCACGCTCGAGGAGCTGCGGGCGCTCGGGTACGTCGAGTGAGCGATCTGCTCCGCGCTGGGGCCGGGGCCCTGCTGGGGCTGCTGCTGGCCGGCTGCGGGGGGCGGCCCCCGGAGCCGCCCCGCTTCGAGCCGCGTCCCCTGGAGCTCACCACCTACTCGCTCTTCGACCTCGGCGTCGCCGACGTGGACGAAGACGGTGTCCTGGATCTCTACACGTCCAACCACAACGGGCGCTCCGGGGTCTTCCTGGGCGACGGACGCGGCGGCTTCGGCGACAACCGGCTCTCGGCGCTGGGCCTGGACCAGGACCCGGAGTTTCCGGGTCTCGACGACGACCGCTCGAAGCCGCCGGAGCTCGATCCCGGCCTGAGCATCTACTGGCAGCTCGGGCGGCTCGTCCTCCTGGCTCGGGGACTCGATCGCATGGGACCCGTCGCGGGTCGCATCACCCTGAGCTCGGCGGTCCGCGTCCAGGCGGAGGGGCTCGAGTTCGAGAAGACCGAGGTCGCCCTGGCCTCGGACCTGGCACGGACGACCCTGGAGTTCCGCACCCCGCCGGGCGTGCAGCAGGGCCGCCTGGCCCTGCGGCCTGCTTTCGTCGCGGTCCCGGTGACCTTCGCCCTCGAGCCGGGCGTCCAGCTCGAGCAGGTGGCCGTGGGGGCCCAGGGCGTGCGGCCCCGGAGCCACCGGTTCGTGCTCGCCCTCCGCGATCGCCACGGCCTGGCCTGGGCGGACTTCGACGGGGACGGGCAGCAGGACGTCTTCATCACGCGGGGCGGCTTGAAGGGCCAGATGAAGCGCTTTCCCGAGACCTTCTCGGACGAGCTCCTGTGCCGCCGCGACGCCGTCTTCGCCGACTGCCTGGCGGGTACCGGCATCGAGAAGAACGCCACGCGGGCGCGCGCCCCGAGCTGGGTGGACTACGACGGCGACGGGCGCCTCGACCTGCACGTGCGGGGCTGGGCGTCCCCGGACCGGCTCTATCACCGTCTGCCCGACGGCACCTTCGTGGACGTGGCCCCCGACCTCGACCTCGACGAGGTGTGGACCGGCTCCTCCGTCTGGCTCGACGTGGACGATGACGGGGATCTCGACCTGCTGCTGCAGGTCCACGCGGCGCTTCAGCTCTACGAGCGGCGCGACGACGGCTTCGAGAAGCACGGGCTCGGTCCCGTGGAGGGCCCCGTCGGCCAGCTCTCGATCAGCGACTACGACCGGGACGGCGACCTGGACCTCTTCCGGGCCGGCCAGGAGAACGTCCTGCTCGTGAACCAGGGCGGTCGTCTGGAGCGCGTGGATCCGACGAGCCTGGGCCTCCCGGCGGCGAGCGCGACCGGTCAGTTCGTGGACCACGACAACGACGGCCTGCCGGACCTGCACCTCGTGCCGGGAGGGATCTACCGGCAGCAGGCGGACGGGACCTTCCAGGCCACCCCTCTGCTGGCCGATGCGGCTCCCGAAGCCACCGAGGAAGCGAAGCTGGCCTGGTTCGACGCCAACAACGACGGGTCCATGGACGTGCTGGTCGCCTACCGGGAGCCGCCCCGTCGTGGCTGGAAGACCGGCTTCTGGCTGAGTCAGGGCAGCGGGAACCACTGGCTCCAGGTGAAGCTGGTCGGGCCGCCGGGCAACCGCCCGGCGATCGGCGCCCGGGTGCGCGTCGAGAGCCGGCTCGGCACCCAGCTGCAACAGGTGGGCGGCGCCGAGTCGGCGGAGTTCTCGCAGGGGCACTACCGGCTCTACTTCGGCCTCGGCCGCCACCGCACGGTGGACGCGCTCCGGGTGGCCTGGCCGGATGGGACGTCCCAGGAGCTCCGCAAGCTGCAGGCGGACCGGCTGCACGAGATCCGCCACCCCAGGGCGGTAGAGCCGGCTCGCGCGGCCGCGAAGCCGGCGCGCTAGGCCCGCAGCGGCACATGCCCCGCACGCTCATCGTGGTTCCCTGCTTCAACGAGGCCCAGCGGCTCCCGACGCGCACGTTCCTGGACTTCGCCGAGCGCGCCGACGAGGTGGACTTCCTGTTCGTGAACGACGGCAGCACGGACGCGACCCTCGCCACGCTCGAGACCCTGGCGAGTCGCCGGCCGGAACGCTTCTCGGTCCTCGACCAGCAGCCGAACCGCGGCAAGGCGGAGGCCGTCCGCGTCGGCATGCGCGAGGCGTGTCGCCGGGCGCCCGCCTACGCCGGCTACTGGGACGCCGACCTGGCTACACCCCTGGAGGAGATCCCGCGTTTCGTCGAGATCTTCGAGGCCCGACCCGCCTGCGAGATGGTCTTCGGCGCCCGTGTGCAGCTCCTGGGACGGACCATCGAGCGGAGCTCCGTGCGGCACTACGCGGGCCGGGTGTTCGCGACGGCGGCCTCCCGGGTCCTGGACCTGCCCGTCTACGACACCCAGTGCGGCGCCAAGCTCTTCCGCTGCGCCCCCCACGTCTGCGCCCTCTTCGAGGAGCCCTTCTGCTCGCGCTGGATCTTCGACGTGGAGATCATCGCCCGGCGCCGCACCGGGCGCGCCGGGGGCGGCGACGTTCGCAACGCGATCTACGAGCTCCCGCTCCGGCAGTGGCGCGACGTGGCGGGCTCCAAGGTCGCGCCGAAGGACTTCCTCCGCGCGCTCCTCGATCTCTACCGGATCCGCCGGCGCTATTTCGGTGCGGCCCGGGCGCCCGCCGGCTGAGCCACGCCCTCGAGCAGCCAGGGGCGCAGCCGCTCGAACATGCGCGACAGACGGGCCTCGGCCTCCCTCCGGCCGTCCGGCCCGCCCTCCACCGGCGTGCCCAGCCGGATCACCCGGATGCCACGCGGGCGGCGCAAGGCGGACTGGTCCAGGGCCAGGACGGCGCGCAGAGCCTCCCGCAGCCGCCCCGAGGTGCCCTGGTACCCGTGCACGGTCAGGATGCGCCGGCCTCCCGAGCGCGCCAGGACCGCCTGCCATCGGGGCGCTCCCGTACCGAGCCGGATGCCGCTCCGCTCCTCCACCTGCCAGCCCCGGCCGGGAAGCTCGTTCTTCGTCGAGAGGAGGCTGCGGTCCCGACGCCGCAGATCGTCCACCCCCACGAATACGGACACCGACTCGCCGTCCCGCTCGTAGGCGACGCTCTTGCGGCGGTCGAAGCGGACGCTCCCCAGGAAGTCCGAGTCCGGCTCCAGCGGGCGAGTCGTCCAGCCATCGATCTCGGGCGGGAGCACCACCGCCGCGAAGGACTTCGGAGGCGGTGCGCCGGCTCGCGGCGTGGCCACCGACGCCAGCGCGATTGCGGCGACCAGGGCCATCAGGCCCACGGCCGCGGCCCGCGACGGTCCCGCGGCGGAGGGCACCGGCCCGGCGCCAGTCGTCGTCGACGGGCGGGGAGGCGGCAGCATGCGCAGCAGGAGCTGGTCCACCGCGTAGATGGCCAAGGCCCCGCCCACGAAGACCACGATGCCCTGGGTCGCGTGGGGGCGAAGGGCGTCCGCCTCGGGACTCAGGATCAGCGTCAACACCCGGGCGCCGTTCAGGACGAAGGCGATGACCGGTGCCGCGGCCACCAACAGGATCCCGTGCAGCCGACCCACTTCGAAGAAGGCCACCCAGGTGAGGGCCAGGAGGGTCAGGATCTTGATGCCGCGCAGGCCGCTACAGGTCTCGATCACCTCGAAGGAGTGGTCCGCCAGGTGGACCATGTCCCCCTCCTGCACTGCGGTGATGCCGACGCTGTCGAGCCCCATCGCCGCCAGGCGCGCAGTCACGAGCTGGAGCGAGTAGGCGAGCTCGTTGCGCAGGACGGGCGGCAGCGGGAAGGCCAGCAGCAGGAGCAGGGAAGGGAGCACCAGCGTCCCGGCCAGGGGGCGCCCGGCCCAGAGCAGCGCCGCTCCGATCCCGAGCGCCGGGAGCGAGAGCAGGGTCAGATCCGGTGCCTCCACGTGCTGGGACCAGCCGAACAGGGTCAGGCCGGCCAGCAGGAAGGGCACCGCCAGCCCCGGCGCCGGTTCCGGAGCGGCCAGGGCGGCCCGGATGCGACGGCGGCGGTGCACGAGCAGCGCGGCCACGATCCCGAACACGATCTGCGGCGCGGTCTCCGCCGTGGCGAAGAACCAGCCTTCGACGGGCGGCAGACCCTGCCAGCCCGGGCGCCAGAGCAGCAGGCTCCGGTAGGCGAAGGCGGCGGTCGCCAGCGCCAGCACGAGGAGCGCGCGGGAAGCGGTGGAGATCTTCGCTCCGGTCCTACGGCGACGGCGGAACCGCAGGCGGCGCCGGGGTCTCCTCGGTCTCGTCCGCACCGGAATCGGGCCCCGCCGACTCGTCCACCTCCGCCCAGGCCATGGGCTTGGGCAGCGACGATCGCCAGGTCTTCCCGGTCGCCTGATCCAGGCGCAGGAGCGTCCGGGCGATGGGGATCGGCACGATCTGGTAGCGACCTTCCTTGTGCGCCCCGCCGACGGCCGTCGCCCCGCAGACCCGCGAGCCCACCCCGAAGCCCTGGGCGACCAGCACCACGAGACATGCGGCCATCACGGTCAGGACGGCCTTCAGATACCCATCGCTCGCCATCTTCGCCTCCCCGCTCCCGGGCCCGCACGTCGTCCGCCGCCGCACCGCCGGGATCAGCGGGCGAAGAGCTTAGTGGACCGGCTCCCGGGATGCCCCGGGGGTCGGGAGAGGGCGGACCGAGAGGCGGTGGAGGCCGGCCCCCGCTCACTCAATCACACGCCGGGAGGTCCCCGAAGCCGAAGAAGGTGAAGGAGGTGCCGAACACGTTGTCCTCGAAGCAGTTGCCCCAGTCCCCGAACGTGACCACCGAGATGTCCGCAGCGGCGAAGTCGAACGGATGATCGATCGGGTCCGTCCCGTTGTTCTCGAACTCGTTCCGGACCACCCGATTGTTCGCGGAGTTCTGGTCCTTCACGAACTCGAATGTGACGCTGGAATCGAGCTCGCAGCTGAAGGGCGTCCCCAGCACCGCCAGGCAGTAGTCCGCGATCACGACGCCGAAGAAGTCGTGGTTTGCGATCCAGTTGCCTTCGATCAGCGAATCGTCGGGACCCAGGTGCAGGATGCCCGTTCCCGGCGGCACCGAGGCCAGGATCGACCCGGGCCGCGCCGTATTCGGCTTGTTGTTGTTGTAGATCCGGTTGTTCCGCACCGTGATGCGCTTGGCCCCGGCCCGATCGTCGAAGATGTCGGGGAGCAGCAGGACGGCGAATCCCACCGTATTGCCAAACACCTCGTTGTGGGCGAACAGCACGTCGTCGCTGTTCGACAGCTCGAACCCGTTCACGTTGCCTTCCACGGTGTTGTAGGTCACCTGCACGTTCTCGGAGGTCTCCACCCAGATTCCGCTGTCATCGGCGCCAACGGCGCGGCTGTGGGTGATCAGGCCATTGCGGGACAGGGTGGGGAAGATCCCGTAGTTCTTGTTGTCGATGGACTCCACGTCGATGAACTTGAAGCCGTTCACGTGCTCGGTGAAGAGCCCGTTGTCGCGGAAGCCCTGGATCGTGATGCCGCGCACCTCGATGTCGTAGATCCAGGGATCGGTTTCCTTGGGCATGCCCGGCGGGACACCCGGACGCAGCGGGAAGGGCGGCGCCAGGTCGGTATGGCAGCTCATGCAGTCCGTGCGGGACGGCGGCGCCGCCACGATGCCGTTGCGCAGGGTTCCGTTGCTCTTCAGCACCACGCGCTTGCGCTTGTTGGAGAGACCGATCAGGCGGATCCCGCTCTTCGAGATGGTGAGGGCGTTGGTGCCCGTCGCGTCGCCCGGCTCCTCGTAGACACCGGGGAGCACGAGGACCTTTCCTCCCGGAGCGGCGCGGTCAAGGGCCGCCTGGATGGACTGGCCGGGCTTCACGACGATCGTCCGCTTGAGCTTCACGGGCTCGGGCTCGTCGTCCGGCGGCGGCGGCGGCGGCGGCGGCGGCGGCTCGGAACCGTCCGGATCGATGGGCCCGATCCCGACCGGCGGGAGCTGGCCGGGCGTCGCGCCGGCGCGAGAGAAGAGCAGGTTGTTGGGGCCGAGGGTCCAGCCGGGCTGGGTGCCGAGAACGATCTCCGTGGCGTTGTCGTTGCCCTCGCCGTCCGAGTCGAGCATCTCGACGCAGAAGAAGGCCTCCGCGTTCGTGACAGTGCTGTCGGCGTTGAGGTCGCAGCCCGCGCTGTTCTCCAGGGCCAGGAGGATGTCCCAACCGTACGCGTTCCAGGGGCTTCCGCCGTTGGCGTTGCCATGGCAGAGCTGGCAGCGGGCGTTGTCGCCGGAGTCCGAGAGGGCTCCGTAGCGCGCTTGCCAGTCGTTCAGGCCCTGCGGGAAGGCGCCCGCCGGACCCGCTGCGAAGGCGATGGCGAAGGCGAGTCCCCAGCGGACTCGGACGGCGACGATGGCGATTGCTCTCACGGCTCGTCTCGATCCTCCCTGAAGGGCTTTCCCATTGAAGGCAAGATGCGTGCCCAGCCAGTCGGCCCGCAAAGATCTGCAACTGCGCGGGATCCTTCGAATCCCGGCACGCCCAGCCCGTGACAGATGGCCCCACAGGAAAGCGCGTTCCGCGTACGCGGAAGTCTCTTTCTCCCGGTCCGATCCCGCCCGGCTTTGACGCGGCGCGTTGGTCGGACGTAGGATCGCGGATCACGCATCCGGGAGGTCCCGCCATGAAGCCTCGTATCCGGTCCGTCGCGGGGGGCCTCGCTCTCGCGAGCGTCGCGCTCGCGGTGCCTTCCGCCGTCTCGGCCCAGGCGAGCGACGCCCCGGTCGTGGCCCTGCGCAAGGACTGCGACGCGCTGACCGATGCCTTCGAGTCCGCGCACTGTTTTTCCACCATGGCCGACCTGGTGGGCTGGATCCAGAACGTGCGGAAGCCGAACGAAGCCTCGCCCCTCACGGTTCTCGTCGGACCCGGAGAGTTCGGCCTCTTCCGCTGCAGCGCCGGAGGGGGCGTCGAGGGCTTCGTCACGCTCCGGGGAGCCGGGCGGGAGGCGACCCGCATCGTCGATGGCTTCGTGGCCATGGAGGTGACGGGCTGCCGCAAGATGGGCTTCCAGGACCTCACCGTGGCCGGTGGCTGGGCGGGCGTCTTCTGGACCGGAGGAGGGAGCTCGAGCTGGACGAACGTGGAGGTGATCGGGGGTGATGCCCGGGCCAACGGGGGTCCGGCCGGCCCCTACGTCTTCGGCTGGTACGACTTCGATCCGGTCTGTGCGGCGGGGCGCGCGCTCCACTACTTCTTCTCGTCCAAGGTCTCGGCGCTCGGTGGCTTCGTCCAGAACCTGGGGTTCGTGGCCGAGTGCGCGGAGCACTGGTTCTACGGCGGCGAGATCCAAGCGCTCAGCGGCGACCCGGTGGGCACCCAAAAGGCCGTGGAGCTACGCCCGCGCGGCGAGCTCCGCAGCTTCGGGACCGCGATCCGCTCCGGGGTGAAGCCGGGCGCCACGGGGTCGGGCCCCGTCGTCGGCGTGGACGTGCTGCGCGATGGCACCTTCCACGCACATGGAAGCATCGTCAATACCAGCGCCGGGGGCGCCCAGGGTGATCTGGAAGCCGTGGGACTGCGGGTCGCCCCGGACGCGCAGATCGCCCATACCCCGGGCACGGCCTTCGTCGTCCGGGCGGCGGGTCAAGGGACGGCGACGCGCCTGGCCGGCCCGAGCGCCAAGGTCCAGTCACCCTTCCTGTGGCAGGCGTCCGACGCGCCCCCGGCGGTCCGCTCCCTTTCCGGGGCGGACCTCTGGGTCGAGACGGACTGCTCGGCCGATGGAGCTTGTGATGGCGGCTTGCAACCGCATCTCATGATCTCGAGCGACCGCTGCCCGGACGGCTGGTTCGACGCCGTCACCGGGCGCTGCCGCAACGAGCCGGCGCCCGCGCCGTAGCGCCGGGCCGGAGGCGGGATTCGTGCCCGACTGGTGGCCCAAGCTCTGCCTCTTCGTCTTCGCGACCCACATGCCCTTCTTCGCCTGGCACTACTGGCGGACGCGCCAGCTGCGCTTCGGGGCGACGACGCTCACCTTCGCGCTCCTGACGCTGACCTACGCCCTGCGCGTCTTCTCGGCCGAGCTCGTCGTGGCAGGGGTTCCCCTGTGGCGGTGGGTGCGTCTGCCCGCCTGGGCCGCCGCTGCCGTGAGCATCGGCCTGCTTGCCCGCCATCACGCCGCGAAGCTGCGCACGCGGCGGGCGGCCCATCACTCCAGGTAGCCCGCGGCCCGCAGCCTCTCCAGGAGCTCGGGATCGACGGCCGGCGCCGCCTGTGCCTTGGAGGACTTCACCTCCTCCACCAGGCGGGTGAGCGTTTCGAGACCGGGGTGGTCCCCCACGGCCAGCGGTCGCCGCTCGTCCGGGTCGCGCGCCAGGTCGTAGCGCCGGGTCTCGCCGTCCATCCAGAGGAGCTTCTCGTCGCCGAGCCAGAGCGCGGCGCTGGTCGAACCGCCGACCCGGCCGTCCGACTGGCTCGTCCAGAGGCGGTCCGGGAAGGCGACGGCGTGGGACGGCTGCGGCTCCGCAGGCCGTCGGCCCTCCCGGGCGAGGGCGAAGACCTCCAGCGCCGAGAGGCGGTCCGGCAGGGCAGGCGCCCCGTCGGAATCGAGCACCAGGAGCGGCACGCGGTTGTTCCCCTCGTACAGGTAGCGCCCGTGTCGCAGGAGGCCGTGCTCACCCAGGAACTCGCCGTGGTCCGAGGCCACGACGAGACGCATCCCGCGCCGCGTCCATCCGTACGCCTCCACCTCGGCGAGCACCGCCGCGAGCGTGCGGTCGGCGCGATGGACTGCGAAGTCGTACAGGCGCTCGACGCGCACCCGCAGGGCCGCGTCCTCCGGGGGCGTCATCTCGCCGCGCACGTAACGCTGCCAGATCCCGTTTCGATCGATCCGGCCGTCGCGCAGGGCGAAGTAGAACAGCCCAGGGCGGGTCTCCGGTAGCCAATCGATGCCCGCTGGTACGGGGCCCCAGGGATCGTGAGCGTCGGCCACGTTCACGAACAGAAAGAGCGGCCGGTCGGGTTCGAGGGAGCGCAGCACCGCGCGCAGCGGGGCGATCAGGCCGCTCCCGTACCAGGAGCCGAAGCGCGACGCGACCCGCCACACCGCGAAGCCGCGGTCGAGCCCGGTGGCCGCTGCCAGGACGGGGTTGGCGCTCACTCCCGCAGTCTGGTAGCCGCGGGCTGCCATGCTCTCCGCCAGCGTCTCGAAGCGGTCGTCGAGAGGCCGGATCGTCATGGCGCGGATCACCTCGCCCTCGCCCGCGAAGTGCGCCTCGTGGACGGCCACCGACTGGCCGGTGAAGAAGCTGGCGTGGCTCGGCAACGTCCAGCTCCCCGGTGCCACCGCGCCACAGGCCACCGCGGCCCCGGCTTCCCGCAGCCTCTCCAAGGTGGGCGTGGTGGGCCGCTCGTAGCCGCAGAGGGAGGTGCGATCGGCCCGCAGCGTGTCCATCACCACGAAGATCACGGTCTTTGCGGGCGGTTCCGCACGCAGCCACCAGCGTGCCAGTGGTTCGCGCAGGAGTACCACCGCCAGCCCGACGAGGGAGGCGCCGAGAAGGCCGGCGAGGAGGAGTGCGCGTTTCCGGGTTCTAATCGAGAGCCCCGTTGCTTGCAGTTCCGGCGCTCAAGCGCGCGCCGGGTCGGCGACCCGCGAGGGCTTATCGGACCCTCTCAGCCACGCTTGAATGCCCGGTGGTAGCGAGCCCCGATACAGCGGCCCCGGTCGCTTCCGACCGGGGCGCTGTCCGAGCTCCTGGTACGCGCGTGGCACGACTCAGGGGACGGCCAGGTCCTTGAGCGACGCCGGGCCCCACGTCTTGAGATCGCGGGCCATGCTGCTGCCCAGATACTCAGCTGCCTTCCTGGAGGCGTCGATGTAGGCGGTCCAATCGGCGCTCGCGTCCCGGACGGCGAGCCAGGCCTCCATCTCCGCCTCGCTCTCGTAGCCCACGGAGATCACGTGGGTCACGGGCGAGAGTCCTCCCGCCACGATGTCGGAGAGGTGCACCTGGCCCGGGAACTTCTTCCCGGTCTCGGAAGCCATGAGAGTGCCGAGCGCCGCCACGAAGGCCGCCGGATCGCTCACTGCGAAGGCGTGGGACAGCCAGACGCGATCCGTGTCGGTGATGGTCCCCCAGCTCTTCAGGGTCCGATTGAGCACCTGCGAGACCGGCTGCGAGAGATCCGTCATGCTCTTCCAAAAGACGTTCCAAGCCGGGTCCGCCTGCAGCTTCTGTACGAAGGTCTCCCGCTCGGCGGCGGACTTGTAGATCGGAACGAAGCTGTGCGTGGCGGGATTGGCGCCGTCGGCGGTGTGGACCTGGAGATGGAGCCGGCCGGGGAACTGCTTGCCGGTGGGCGAGTTCATCAGCGTGTCGGCGGCGGCCAGCACCTTGGGTGCGTTCTGCGGCGTGGCTGCGAAGCTGATCAGGCCCCAGCTCGTCGCCGCGGCGCTGTGAGCGTAGAAGAACATGGCGATCGCAACGAGACCGATACGCTGCATGGAAACCCCTCCTTGCATGCCCCCCCCTCACCCCTCCAGCGCGCCAGCATTCCACGCGCAGGAGGGAATGGAAAGGACTTTCTGCGCTGCTGGGGGATCCTCGCCCCAAGCGCGCGGCGCCACGACGACGCCCAGGGCGAGCGAGCCGAACCGGCTCATCGCGGCGCGCGCGAGGAGCCCCGGGGCGGGCTGCGGTCTTCCACCCGGTAGATGCGGAGGGCCTGGTTACCGAAGACCGGAGCGAGCAGCGGACTCGACTCGAAGTCCTTCGGGGCGCCGGGAGCCTGGATCTCGTAGCTGCCCCATCCTCGCCCGACGCGCTTCGCCACGGAATCGACCACCAGGTACATCTCCCCCGCCTGCCGCGCGAAGGCGCGCAGTGCCCGCGCGGAGTCCGGGTCGGGATGCTCGAAGAAGCGCAGCAGGGCGCGCACGCGCGGGACGAAGGGGTGCACCGGCTGCTCTCGGATCCGGCTCGAGGAGGAGCCCCAGCGTTGCGCCGAGCGGTGGGCCAGGGCGGCGGCGGCGAACCAGTCCGTCTCGTAGAAGACGCGGCGTTCGCCGAAGGCGGAGACCAGGATGAAGCCGTGGTTGGTCAGGAAGAGCGCGTCCCGGGGCGTGGCCTCGCGCACCCAGCGCAGTCCCTCACTGTACTCCGCTTCGAGGGCGGATGCCGGGGATCGGGGACCCCAATCGCGCGCGAGCTGGCCGGCCGTCTCCCGCGCCGCGCCCAGCAGCGTGGGGAGGGCCAGGACCGCGAGCGCGAGAGCGAGCGCAATGCGGCCCCCGTGGCGCGGCATCCCCTGCGAGGCCAGCCACGCTCCCCCGAGCACCGCGAGGGCTACCTGGCCGTTGTAGAGGAAGAAGACCTGCGACATGCCGGACGCCGCCAGGACCAGGGCGGGCACGAGCCCGGTGGCGAAGGTCCAGGCGAGCCAGCGTTGCGCGTCATCGAGATGCTGGCGCTCGCGCCAGAGGAACAGCAGGCCGGTGACTCCACCGATGCCCAGGAAGCCCAGCAGCCAGAGTGGAGCCAGCAGCGGCGGGAGCCAGGCGGCCTCGAAGCCGAGCCAGCTTCCGATCGTCCGGTAGAAGTCCGAGTCGAGCATGACGCGCAGGGGCTCGACGCCGAACATGGCCGAGGCGTAGCTCGCCTGACCGACCGTCAGAAGGAGCGTCATCGGCGCGGAAGCCAGCGTGAGGAGCACCCCGGCCGCGAGCGCCCGCCCGGCGCCACGCCGACGCACGAGCCATGTCCAGGCCACCAGCGCCCCGAGGCCGGCCAGCACCACGGGCATGACCGACCCCTTGGCGCCGGAGGCCGCGGCGGCCAGGATGGCGGCGAGTCCCAGGGCGCGGCGGTCGGGCGAGGAGCCGGTCAGCCAGCGCCGCAGCGCGATCGCCAGGCTCGCGAAGAGCACGAGCCCAAGCACGGTGGAGATGCTGCTGTAGACCCCGAGGGCCAGGTAGCTGCGGAACCCTTCGGACCGCCCCGCGGATCCCAGCAGTTCGAAGATCGGCACTCCGAGGTCCGCGTGCAGCAGGATCAGGGCGGCCGCCAGGAGCCCCGCGACGGCGCTCCCGCCGTAGACCCGACCCGCATTGAAGACCTGGAGTCCGAGCAGGACCGGCAGCGCCGGAGCGGCGAGCCGATGCAGCAGCGCCGCGATCGGGATGCCGGTCACCTGGCTTGCGCCCGCCGGAAAGGCGTAGGAGAAGAAGTGGTAGTTCCACGGCTCGCCCGCCACGCGCGGATCGCGCAGCGGCCAGTGATGCTTCAGCTCGGCGGCGCTGCCCACGTGGAAACCGAAATCCGGGTCGCCGGCCAGCCACCAGTGGGCCAGCAGCGGGGTCCTCTCCACCGCCAGCAGGAGGATCCCGAGCAGCAGGACCCCGTGCGAGAGGCGTGGAGAGGCGACCGCGGCGGAGGATCGGCTCCCCCGAGCCAGCGCCGCCAGGGGGAGCAGAAGGATCGGGAAGAACGGGTAGAGCCAGGATGCGCCGACGGGCTTCAGCCCGATGTAGACGGCCAGTTGGATCACGTACCCGAGCGTCCAGCCCATCCCGAGGGCCATGATCCAGTCGTCGTCCGGGGCGCGGAAGAGCTGGTAGGCGAGCCAGCCCGGCAGCATCACGTAGGCCGTCAGGAACAGAGCGTGGGCCACGACGTCGCCAGGACCCGCCCCCTCGAGGAGACCTCGTAGCCCCATCAGGAGCAGGAGCCCGAGCCCAAAGGGAGCGGCCCAGGCGTCTCGGTGGCGGGCAAGCTTCCAGGTCGGCGGCTCGCTGCGGCTCATGGCGTCGCTCGAATGCGGCCCTCGCCATTCCGGAACAGCCGGCGGGCTGCGCTGTCTCCCGAAGAGCCCAATACTCTTGGGCAGCGGGGGGCGAGGGTCAAGCTCGAAGGGCGGATGTCTTGGGTTCCTGCGCAGGTGCGTAGGCGGATCGGGACGGAACGAGCTGGCGGCCGGTCGAGCCGTGAGCTGACGGCCGCGTTGCTCGTCTTCAGCCTGCTCGGCGTCGCCCTGCTGGCCGGCGCGTTTCGCGATTTCGGGAACCATGGCGCCAAGGACTGGGAGCCCTTCGTCGGTCACGCCCAGGCCCATCTCACCACGCTGCGCGACCATGGGCAGCTTCCGCTCTGGAATCCCTGGCTGGGAGGCGGACAGCCGTCCCTTGCCCAGCCGGTTTCGATGCTTGTGTCTCCCGTCACCGTCCTCTCCTTCCTGGTCGGGGTGCTCTCGGCCTTCAAGCTGATGCTCGTGCCGCTCTTCGTCACCGGCTGCCTCGGCATGTGGGCGCTGGCCGGGCATCTGGGGCTCATGGGCGCCGCGCGCACGGTGCCCGCTCTGGTCTACTTCGGCTCGAGCATCTTCCCGCTCTACGTGTGCGGCGGTCTTCCCAACTGGCTGTTCGGCATGGCGCTCCTGCCCTGGCTCTTGCTGTTCCACCGCCTGGCCATCGCCGATCGACGCTTCCTGGTCCTGACCGGACTGGCCTATGCGGGCCTCCTGTTCTGCGGCGCCGTCGACCGCTTCCTGCTGCTTCCCGTCCTCCTGGGCCTCGATGCCCTGTGTCTCGCCTTCGGCCGTCGCAGCCTCCGCCCCATCCTCACGCTGGGCGCCTCCCTCACGCTGGGACTGTGCCTTGCGGCGATCCGGGTGCTGCCCCTGCTGGAGGTGTACCTGCAGTATCCGCGCACGGTCGAGGCGGCGACCCGCTACGTGCCTCCGAAGCTGCTGCCGCGCCTCTTCCTGGGCACCGACCTCCCGGACCTGATCCCTCTGGGCGTGGCCTTCGTGCGCATCGGAGACAACTTGACCTACTGGATCAACGCGGGAAGCTACGTCGGCCCTGTCGCCGTCGGGCTGGCGGCGGCCGGTGCGCTCTTCGGGTGGCGCAAGACCTGGAGCTTCACGCTGCTCGGCCTGGTGTTCACCTGGCTCTCGTTCGGCACGTCCGTGCGGCCGTCGCTCTGGCGGCTGCTCAACCAGGTTCCGGTGCTCGGGTCGCTGCGCGACCCGGAACGCATGATCTTCCTGGTCACTCTGTGCCTGGCCCTGCTCGCCGGCTTCGGCTTCCGAGCCCTCCAGCAGGCCCTCGAAAGGCGCTGGCCCGGGCGGGTTCGGCCCAGGCAGGCGGCCGTGCTCGTCGTGCTGGGGGCGATGACCCTGCCGATGATCGTGGTGAACGCGCCGATCTCGCGCACGGCGTTCACCGTGCCACCGCCCCACGGCCTCGTGGATGGCGGATGGTTCGCGCCCCGGGTTCCGCGTCCCCCGTTCCGTCAGGGATGGTTCCAGCGGCATCTGCTGCAGTGGGGCGCCCCGGTCTGGGAGCCGGTGCTCCGCAACGAGGGCAACGTGATGGCGTACACGAACATCCCCATACCGCTGGCTGCGCGGCCCTGGAAGGGCCGGCGCTACCGCGGAGAGATCTACCTGCAGGACGGCAAGGGCCAGATCCTGGAGACCGAGATCACCCCCAACGTGATCCGGGTGCAGGCCGAGCTGAGCGAGGCCGACCAGCTGGTCGTGAACCAGAACTTCTACCCCGGCTGGCGAGCCGCCGGGACGGAGACCGGCCCTCCGGTTTCCCTGGAAGGACTGCTCTCGCTCTCGCTTCCGCCCGGACGGCACGACGTCACGTTGTCCTTCCGTCCGAAGAGCGTGCGGGTGGGCGGAGTGGTCACGCTCGCCAGCGGCGCGCTCTGCGTGGCGCTGCTGCTGGGCGCGCGGCGCGCCCGTCTGGAGGGCGGCATCCTTCCGTGAGGCGCGCAGCCATCGGCCTGACCGTAGCCGTGCTGGTCGGCGTCGTCCCGTCCGCTGACTGCGGCTGTCACGAATGCTTTCGGATCGGCCGGTGACGCGCGACGCCGAGCAGGCCACCGGCGCGGTCCGCCGCAGGCGCTTCCAGCGCTTCGGCCTGGTGGCTGGGCCCCTGCTCGCCCTCCTCGCCTACCTGGCGCTCCCGCAGGTCTACAGCGGGAGCGCGGGGGAGGCCGTGGTGTTCGGGCACGCGGGGCGGGCCACGGCCGCCGTCGCGGTCTGGATGGCCATCTGGTGGCTCTCCGAAGCGATCGAGGTCTACGCCACCGCGCTGCTTCCCCTGCTGCTGCTCCCCGTCCTCGGCGTGGCGTCCATGCGCGAGGCGGCCGCCCCATACGCCCACCAGCTGATCTTCCTGTTTCTGGGCGGTTTCCTGCTGGCGCTCGCGATGCAGCGATGGGGGCTGCACCGCCGCGTGGCCCTGACCGCGCTGCGCGTGGTGGGCGACCGACCCAGCACCATCGTCGCCGGCTTCATGGCGGTGACGGCGCTGCTCAGCATGTGGGTCTCGAACACCGCGACGGCGATCATGATGCTCCCCGTGGCACGCAGCGTGATCGACCTCGTGGAGCGCCAGGCCGGGCCGGGAGCGCGGCGCGAGAGCGCCGCCTTCGGCCTGGCACTCCTGCTGAGCATCGCCTACGCGGCCTCGATCGGTGGCATTGCGACGCCGATCGGAACTCCGCCGAATCTGTTTCTTCTCTCCTACCTGAAGGAACACCTGGGCCGGGAGGTGAGCTTCGTGCGCTGGATGGGTGTCGGGCTTCCGCTGGTCGCGGTGTTTCTGCCACTCACGTGGCTGCTGCTGACCCGCGTGCTGCATCCCGTGTCGCCCCGTCGCGTGGAGGGGTGCGCCGACCTGGTCCGCAGCGCGGTCGCGGACCTCGGTCCCATGAGCCGGCCCGAGCGCATCACCCTCGCGGTGTTCCTGTTGGCCGCCGCGTCCTGGATCACGCGTCCCCTCCTGAACGAGCTCTCGATCCTCGGCGTGCGGCCCCTGGTCGGGCTCACGGACACCGGGATCGCCATGCTCGCCGCCCTGGCGCTCTTCGTGGCGCCGAGCGGCGACGCGCAGCGAGGCTTCGTCCTGGACTGGGAGACGGCGGTGAAGCTGCCCTGGGGCATCCTGATCCTGTTCGGAGGTGGGCTCAGCCTGGCGGCTGCGATCCATGCCAACGGCGTGGGCGAGCTGCTGGGCGCGCAGGTGGCGGCGCTCGCCGGGATGCCGTCCGTCGTCCTCGTGGTCGGGGTCGTCGCACTCGTGATCTTCCTGACCGAGCTCACCAGCAACACCGCCACCACGGCGACGTTGGTCCCGCTACTGGCTTCTCTCGCGCCGGGCCTCGGCGTCGATCCCCTGCTGCTGGCGGTCCCCGCGGCGATCGCGGCGAGCTGCGCCTTCATGCTCCCGGTGGCGACCCCGCCCAACGCCATCGTCTTCGGCTCGGGCCTCGTCACGATCCCCGAGATGAGCCGCGCGGGCTTCTGGATCAACCTGATCGGCATCGCGCTGATCACCGCCCTGGCCTACGCGGTCGTGATGCCCCTGCTGGCCTCGTAGGGGAGCTGCGGGAGGCGCCGTGGCTCGGCGAGGGCGGCTGCCGATGGATTCACCGCTCGAAATAGTTCAGGTTGACCGTGCTCACCCTGGCTTCGTGTGTGAGGATCTCCTCGAGGACGGCGGCAAGCTCCCGTCCTGGGAGCAGCTGGACGTAGCAGGTTGGCGCAGCGCCCGGCCGAACGGCGTTGGGTTGCGGTAGGCGGAACCCATACTGCTTGCCCATCTCCGTGATCTGCTCCTGGTTGACGTCCCCATCGACGTGCAATCCGAAGGAGTCCTTCAGGTAGGGGCCAGGCGACAGCCCCTGGATCAGGCTGTAGATGACGTCAGCCCGGGGTGGGGCGATCGTCGCCATGGGTTTCACGCCCAGGCTCGCGAGCTCCGGCAGGATGGCCTCTCCTCGGCGGAGGAGCTCTCGGGTGGCGGTCAGCCGGGCACTCGGCTCCGACGCGTTGGCGCTGCGGACCAGGGCCGACACATCCATCTGGCACACTTCCTTTGCACCGAGGATGGCCTGGCGGGTCTGAAATGCCCAGAGCCAGGGTGTCAGGGCAATCAGGAGCGTCGCCCGTGCGAACCAGGTTCTGGGCATGCGGCCGGGTGTCTCGCGTTCCTAGTGTGGCCGGCGCCGCACCGCCGCCAGCAGCCCCAGGCCCGTCGCGACCAGCAAGAACGTGCCGGGTTCCGGAATCTGGTTGATGGTCCAGGTGAAGTTCGGAGCGGCCGCCTGGCCGAAGAGAGCTTCGACCGCGGCCTTGGCTCCGTTGAACGCGGCGAGCTCGGCAGCCGTGAACTTCCACGGATTCTGGATGTTGAGGGTGACATTGATTCCCCCGCCAGCGGCCCACCCGAAGGCATCGTTCAGCACCGCGGCGTCTTGCGCACCCAAGGTCGATCCGATCACGAGCGTGGGCTGCATGATGTCGTTCGCCTGATTGACTCCGGTGGCGGGCCAGGGGGCCGCACCGGTCGCGTTGGGATCGGCGTGAGTGCCCTGGCTCGACGGGGTCAGCACCATGAGGATCCCGCCTACGGTGCCATCGGTGGAGTAGACCCGCGAACCTGCCGGAATCGGCCCTGCACCCGCGCCAGGCGTCCCATACAGCTTGGCGTTCAGGTTGTTGTACGCCACGGCGAACCCGATTCCATGCGTCAATTCGTGGGTGGCCGTGGCGAGTTTGTCGCCGCCCACGTTGGGGTTCCAGAGTCCGTTTATGAAGTCCGTGGTCGCTGCGATGGGCGTCCCGGCTCCACCGCCCCCGGACCCCGTGAAGTTGTACGTCACCGCGAGCGTCTGGTGCTCGATCGGAAGCGAGAAGGACGGGCTGGAGACCAGGACTGCCGCCAGGGTCAGTAAGGCGGCCGGGGCCAACGATCTGGAGACCTTCATGGGAGCCTCCTGAGCTACCTGCGTGGTTGGCGCCACCCTCGACGCCGGAGGGGGGACGCGCGGGCAGTACCGGATCAGGAGTTGAAGGCTCGTTCGTGCAGCAGGAGCTGGCTGACGACCCGCTCGCGGGTCCCCTTGCACCCCCCGCACTCAAGCAAGTTTCGAGCCGCCCAGAAACGCCAAGAGATTTCAGCTACTTGGAATTTTGCGCAGAGGACGAAGGGAAATCGTTTTCCACTCTCGTGGAACGAGTCTTACCCTCCCGGCGCGGTGATCTCGATGCCGGGCGCGGTGGGGTCGTCGTAGCGCTGGTGCAGGAACGGGAGCAGCCAGTCGCCGGGCACGCTCCGGAGCACCTTCCCCTGGCTCTCCGTGGTGCCGCGCTCGTACTCCATCCGCACCAGCCGCCGCACCGGAAGGTCCGCCACTGGGTCGAAGGGCGACTCGCGCAGGATCACCTCGCCGTCCTCGAGCGCTTGCACCGTCTCGTGCGTGTGCTTCCACGCGAGGCGCACGAGCAGGGGGTCGCCGTCGAAGTCGCGGTCCCTCTCGCACGAGGGCAGCGCCTTGTAGCACCAGGCGTACTCGGTGAACTCGCGGGGCCCGAGCGCAGCGCCGAGCCGTCCCCGGGCCCCGAGGTAGGGAATGCCCATGCGCGTCACGGTCGCTTCCACCCGGTCGGCTTTCTTGCCGAACGCGACCTGCGCGATCTTCTTGGGCTCTCCATAGGTCTCGCGACCGGGCACCACCGCCTGCTCCGTCGTCATGGGCATCGTGATCAGATAGATGCCCTCGACCCCGTCGTAGCGGGCTCTCACCCCGAAGACGCCCGAGCCGATCTCGATGGTGAGCTCCGGGGTGAGGTGGATCGCCACGTTCGAGAGCGTGACGCACACCTCGGGCCGCTCCGTCGGCTCGAGCGGTTTCGGCACCACGGCCGCCGTGAGCCCCGGCTCCGTCTCGTAGACGCAGCGAATCGACTGCACCGTGCTGTTCAGGAACTCCGGGTTCGACTCCCGGGCCTGCTTCACCTGCTCCAGGGTCTTGGCGTAGCGGAGGCGGGCCATGGGGATCTCCTACTCGAACCACTGCTTCTCGGGGCCGATCCGGGCCGCGAGGGGCGCCAGCTTCCCCACGTCGAACCCGTAGAGGCGCGCCGCGTTCCCGCCCAGCATCGCCGCGAGCTCGTGCTCCGGGATGCCGCGGAAGGAGGCGATCATCTGCTGACGGGTCTCGGGCCAGCTCCCCTCGGGATGCGGGAAGTCGGTGCCCCACATGATGTTTGCGAGCCCGATCTGGTGCCGCATCTCCACCTCGCGCCGCGGCATGCACGAGGCGCCCAGGAAGACGTTGCGGTGGAAGTACTCGCTCGGCTTCATCGAGAGGTGGCTGCGATAGTCGCCCAGCTTGGCCGCGTACGGAGTGTCCTCGTAGCGGAAGTCCAGCAGCGCCAGCGTCTCCGGCACCCACACGCAGGTGGACTCGGTGATCGCCAGCCGCAGCTTCGGGTGCCGTTCGAAGACGCCGCCCCAGATCAGGAACCAGATCGGCCGCGCGGACCACCAGACCACCTCGGAGATGTAGATCCCCATCATCCCGGTGTGATCGCCGTAGTCGGTCATCGGCGCCGCGCCCGAGTGCAGGTGGACGATCATCCCCAGGTCCTCGCACGCGGCCCAGACCGGCTCGTACTTCGGGTGGTGAACCGGATCCTGCTTGCCCCACATGGATGGGATCAAGATCCCGCGCAGGCCGTTCTCGCGCGCCCAGCGGATCTCCTTCACGGCCTCCTCCACGTCCCACAGGATCGGCGCGATGGCGATCCCGGCCCGGCGCTCCGGGGCCATCTGGCAGAACTCCGCGAGCCAGCGATTGTGCGCCCGGGCGCCGGCCCACTGGAGCTCGGGGTCGATCCCCTCGGTAGGCAGCGACAGCGCCGCGCCGAAGGGGGGCATGTTCAGCTCCGTGATCCCATCCGGGAAGATCACCTCGCCCGCCACGCCGTCCGCGTCCAGCACCTTGAGGCGCTCGTCGGAGTCCCACGCGCCGGACAGCTCGCGCTCGCGTCCCTTGCGCCATTCGGCGTTGATCTCGGCCACCAGGAACTTCTCCGCCGCCTTCTTCGTCTCTGCGATCTGGATCGGGAGCGCCACGTCGAAGATCTCGCGGTACTTGGGGTCGAGGTAGTCGCGGTACTTCTCCGGCAGGAGGCCCGCGTGGCAGTCCGAGGAGATCACCAGATACCGACTCATCCGTTGCTTCCTTCCGAGTAGAACTGCCGCGCCCACTTCCGGAACTCGGCCAGGTCCTTGTCCGCTTCGCACAAGACCGGGCGCGCCCGGTGGATCTTGTTCTCCCAGATCCGCATGTCCTGGAGCACGCCCGAGGAGAGCCAATCGATGAACTCCTCGCCGGCCTGGTCGGCCATGTTTCGGCTGGTGGCGAAGATCCAGCGCGAATGCGAGTTGCGGCGATCGATCGGCGAGGTCGAGGAGAACATCAAGAGCCCGGCGTCCGCCAGCCCCTTGAGCCGCACGCTCGAGAGCCCGAGACCCCAGGTGTCCCGTTCGAGCTCGGTCTGGAAGGTTCCGAAGGGGGTCTGCTGCTCGACCTGGCTCGAGATGCGGAAGAAACGGCCGCCCTCGCCGTAGCTCATCTCCGAGGCCGGCGCCGCGGCGCTCTTGTGCACGAACTGGAAGTGGACCGGGTCGCAGTTGTTCTCGGCCATGTCCTGCATGTGGACCGGAACCCGGAGCTCGAAGGTGCGCGGCTCGGTCCACTCCGGGTCTTCCAGCTCCGGCATGGTTGGGACCTCCCAGTCGGGTGGCTTCCCTTCCGAGTGCCGCCACACGAAGATCATGCGGTTGCGCTCTGTCACGTCCCACGCGCGCATCCGCGCCTTGGGCGGGATCTTCTTGCAGTAGGGGATGGCCACGCAGGTCCCGGTGCCGTCGTACTGCCAGCCGTGGAACGGACAGCGGATCGTCTCGCCCACCACGCGGCCGCCCTCGCCCAGGTGCGCTCCCAGGTGCGCACAGTAGGCGTCGAGCACCCGCGGCGTGCCGCTGCGGGAGCGGAACAACACCAGCTCCTCGCCGAAGTAGCGCAGCCGCCGTACGTCGCCGGGCACCAGATCCCGGCTCCAGGCCACCGCGAACCACCCGTCCGGAAGCGGGAGCTCCGTGTGCTCCCGGTCCCGCGAGCTCACGGGGTCATCTCGTAGGCGTCGCGCAGGGCGTGGACGTGCTCGCGCCAGACGCGCTCGTAGCGCCCCTCGTCCACCACCGGCTTGCGGATCATGCGCAGACAGAAGGCCATCTGGGCCTCGGTGCTGCGGGGCTTGCCATGCAGCTGCACGGCGAAGCGCGAGAAGTCCCGCACCAGCACATCGAAGATCTGGTCCACCAGCGCCGGATCGATCTCGTAGATCTCGGCGTTCTCCAGCAGCAGCTGGGCGTAGACCACCCCCGTGAAGATCTCGCCGAGAGCCAGCAGGAAGTCCACGTCCCGCTGCTGGGCTGCGTCGGGCGCGGCCCCGGCCAGCAGCTCTTTGAACACCCCGGTCTGCTCCCGGAAGATCCGCACGTTGGGGAGATCCCAACGCTCGAAGACCGGCTCCGGGTCGTGGAAGCGAATCTTGCCGAGGCCCCGCGTCGGCCCCTGCTGGAACAGGAAGTCGTCGTTGCGGGGATCGCTGCGCTGAGGAACGTGAGGCAGCTCGGCGGGCCGGAAGAAGTAGTTGGCCAGGAACTTCACGATCAGGGCGATGTTCACGTGCACGGTGCCCTCGAGCTTGGGGAGTGCCCGGATGTCGCGCGCCGCCATCTCGAAGTAGATGTCCTTCTCGAAGCCGCGGGCCGCGATCACGTCCCACATGTGGTTGATCACGTCCTCGCCCTGGGTAGTGACCTTCATCTTGACGACCGGGTTGTAGAGCAGATAGCGACGGTCCTCGGCGCTGGCCGAGCGCATGTAGTCGGCGGCCCGCAGGGCCACGAGCTTCATGGCCACGAGCCGGGCGTAGGCGTCCGTGAAGAGCTGTTTGGCGTGCGGCATGTCCGTCACGTGCATGCCGTAGAGCTCGCGGTGCGCCGCGTGGTGGAGCGCCTCGTAGAAGGCATGGGTGCAGATCCCAATCGAGGCCCAGCCCAGGTTGAACTTGCCGATGTTCACGGTGTTGAGCGCCGCGTTCCAGGCCTCGTCGCCGCGGTGCAGGAGGTCCTCCTCGCGCACGGGGTAATCGTGCAGCGCGAACTCCGAGACGAAGTTCTGGCTGTGGCAGACGTTCTGGATGCACTCGTAGCCCGGGTGCTGGGTGTCCACCGCGAAGAAGACGTATTCGCCGGTGTCGGTGATCTTCCCGAAGGTGGAGACGAGCGCCGCGCGATTCCCGTTTCCGATGTAGTACTTGCGCCCGTTGGCGCGCCAGGTGCCGTCGCCCTGGGGCGTGAGCGCCATTTCGGTGGAGTAGAGGTCGGCGCCGTGCGCGCGCTCGGAGAGCCCGAAGGCAAAGATCCCGCCGTCCTCGAGCAGTCCGGCGGTCTTGCGCTTCACGGCCTCGTTGCCGCTCATCCAGATCGGGCCGAGACCCAGCACCGAGACCTGCCAGGTGTACCAGTATTGGAGCCCGTAGAAGCCCAGGATCTCGGCGAACTCGCAGATCCGCCAGGTGTCCCAGCGCGCGTCCTCCGCTCCGTAGGCGGCGGGTGTGCACAGGGTGGCGAAGATCCGCTCGTCGCGGACGAAGTCCAGGAAGTCCTGGTACCAGACCGCCGCGTGGTCGTCCTCCTTCACTCGCCGCAGGCCCTTGCGTTCGAAGAACGCGATGGTCTTCCGCATCACCTCGCGGGAACGCTCGTCGGGGTACTTGCGGTCGTGCTTCTTCGGATTCAGGAGGAAAGATGCGGACATCATGGGACCTCCACCAGCCTAGCGTAGTAGCGTACCAGCTTTCGCACCAGCTTCTCGGCTGCCTCCCGGTGCTGCTTCGGGGCCTCCGGACCGCAGGAGGACGTCCGGGCGCGCGCGCCCCGCCGCACCCGGCGTCCCATCCGGACCGCCTCCCGGATCGGTCGCCGAAGTCCAGAGGGCACCGGGGCTTCCTAGAACAGATCCACCGCCAGGCGGAAGTGGACGCCCGTGTCCTGGAGATCGCGGTCGCTCGGCTCGTTCACGCCGCGGATCTCCTCGGCCCAGTAGAGCTCCCCGCGCAGGCGCCGGAAGAGCGCCACGCGCAGGCCGACGCCGGCGCTCGAGAGCGTCTTCGGGCCTGGCGTGGAGCGCTTCGTGTTCCAGGCGCGGCCCACGTCCACGAAGGGCGCCAGCTGCACGGACGAGCCTCCTTCCCGGGACCGCCAGAGCGGGATCCGCAGCTCCAGGGAGCTCGCGAAGCCCATGTCGCGCACCAGCTGGTTCTCCCGGTAGCCGCGCACGCTCGCGGCTCCACCCACCGAGAACTGCTCCAGGGGGAGCAGCGGGTCGCTGGCGAGCTGGAGATCGGTGCGCACGATCCCCTCGATGGCCCAGGGCTCGAAGCGGCGCGCCCATTGGAACTGCCCGAGCCAGGCCAGGAACTGGCCGTCCTCGGTGGAGCCGCCCTGCACCGTGGCCCCGAAGGCATCGAGCCCCCAGCTCAGGGTGGAGCGCAGCGCGAGCACCTGCGAGCCGTCCCGGCGCACCCATTCCTGGAGGAAGCGCAGCACGCTCACCCGCGACTTCCCGTTCTCGGCGCCCTCCGAGAAGGAGAAGCGGCTCCCGAGCAGGTAGCTCCGGCTCTCGCGCCACTCCCCGCTCAGCCCCAAGGCCAGCTCGCTCGTCGCCGTGCGGCGGAGCGGGTGGCGCACGCCCAGCTCCCAGGTCATCGAGCGGCTCTCGATGTCGATGTCGTCGAAGGGCTCCTCGACCACGTCGCTGTCGCTGTGTCGGAAGCGCAGCCGCAGCCGCGTATCGCGGGCGGTGATCGGCAGCTCGTAGGCCAGCTCCACGTCGTCCAGGCCTTCGGTCAGGCCGTAGAACCCGCCCAACACGTCGCCGTTCCCGGTGAGATTGCGGTGCGCGAAATGGACCCGCCCGCGCTCCGCCCCGATGCTCGGCGACTGGTGGTTGCTCGCCTCGAGCCAGGCCCGCCAGGGCGACGTCTCCTCCACCTGCACGTCGAGCACCGCCTCGCCCAGCCGGTCTCCCGGCCCGAGCTGGGCGTCGAGGCGCCGGATGCGGTCGTCCTGGAGCAGGACCTGGAGCCGCTCCTCCAGGGCCTGGATGCGAAGGGGCTCGTCCCGTCCCAGATCGAGCCGGCTGCGCAGGTAGCCCGGGCGGAAGTGGCGGTTGCCCTCGATCTCGACCGCAGCCAGGCGCCCCTCCACGATCCGGTAGACGACGACCCCCGCTCCCACCTCCTGGTCCGGCAGGATCGCGCCGGAGTTCACGTAGCCGGAGCGGGCATAGTGGAGGGTCAGGGCGTCGCGCAGTGCCCGCAGGTCCTCCGCGCCGAGCTCGCGCCCCAGGTAGGGAGCCGCCACCTGGGCGAGCTCCTGGTCGTCGAACACGGTGTTGCCCTCGAAGCGGAACTCGCGCACCCGAACCCGCAGACCGCTCGCCAGCTCGTCGCGCCGCTCGGGACGCGGCGGGGGCGCGGGCGGGAGCACCGGCACCCGGGGCCGCTCGATCTCCGGGAGCTCGCGCTCCCGCTCCGCGGGCCGGTCGAGGGGAATGCCCTGCACGGGCGCGTCGGGAACGACGACTTGAGCCTCTGCCGGCGTGGCCAGGAGGGCAACCAGGGCGATCCACTTGGGGTCGAGTCGCAGCCTGTGGCGGTCTCGACGCATCCCCCCCGCCACACCCCCCGGGAGACCTCGCATCCTACCACGCGGCGCTGGCCGCCGGGCGGTCAGCCCGATTCGGCGAGCAGGCCGCTCACGCGTCGCACACCGCGTCCCGGATCGATCACGTTGCGAAGCGCGTGCCAGATCCGGCAGCGGTAGCGGCTCGCTCGCACGTCGAGGGGCAGTCGAAGCTCGGGCAGCTCTCCCGCCACGTAGCGCTTGACCTGCGTGCTCCAGGCGGCGAGGGCGGGGCCGTCCCGGCGGAAGTGTGCAAAGGGGAACTCGGTGCGGAGCTCCTCTTCGAGGGCGCAGTCCTCTTCGCCGAAACGCAGCAGGCAGACGCCGCGTTCGCTGGCCGCCACCAGCATGCGGCCCAGTGCGCTGTCGGAGATGGTGTACCGGATGGATCGGGCCATGGCCGCCTCACGCGAGCTCGAGCCGCTGGCCCGCGAAGTTCCCGGTCAGCACCACGTCCCCGTCGTTCACCAGGTGCGCGACGGTCTCGACGACCTCCTGCTCGGAGCCCGTCTCGCGCTGCACGTTCTGCACGAGCGCCAGCAGGGTGGTGAAGCGGGCCGGGGGGTTGGGCTCCCTCGGGGTCGGTCGGGTGAGAGCGGCCATGGCGTCTCGTCCTCCTGCCCCGGGAGTGCGGCGAGGGCCGCCGTTCGGATCACCCGGGTCGGGAGGAGCGTCCCCAGGGGCGCTCGCGGGGCGCGGGCCCTGGACCCACCCCAATCCAATCCGGTGGACCGATTCACCGGCCGCGAAGGACTCCCTGGCTGAGAGCCCGACGGGAGGAGCCGCCATGGTCGCCATCCAGCCGAACGACGGAAACGCCCCGGCCTACTGCCGCCGCTGTCTTTCCCCCGCACGTCTCCGGGACGTCCGATGCGGGAGCTGCAACACGCCGTTTCGCGGTGCCGGCCGCTTCGACCGGATCGAGGCCGTGGCCCCTTCCACCGAGTTCGGCCAGCTCTTCCGGCACGATCGGAGCTGGCTCGGCGGGACGCTCAAGAGGCCTGCGGCTTGACACGCGGGGCTCCGGACGCGTAGTCAGGACGAAGGATGCCGGCCGCCTGGCCCAGCCCCTGCCCTCGGCGGAGAATCGCCGTCGGCTGCCTCCTGCTCGGGACCCTCGCCCTCGCTGCGCCCGCCGTCCAGGCGCAGCCCGCGGCTCCCTACGTCGTACGCGATGGGAGCGTCGGAGGCGGTCCCCTCGACGTGAGCGGGATGCCCATCACCGAGCGCATGGGGGACCCGCGAGGCGACAGCCTCCACCACAGCTTCGAGCGCTTCCACGTCCCGGCGGGCGAGGTGGTGACGTTCGTGGCGACCCCCGCCCGGTTCCGGAATCTGCTCGCCCGCGTGACGGGCGCCGAGGCCTCCTCCATCGACGGGACCATCGCCTCGCCCGACGTCCCGAACCTCTACCTGATGAACCCGAACGGCATCGTCTTCGGCCCGGGCGCCCGCCTCGACGTCCCGGGCTCCTTCCACGCCACCACGGCCGATACCGTCAGCGTGGGCGAGAAGACCATCTATGGCTTCGCGAACGACGCGCCGGCGGCTCTCGTGATCGACGGAGCCCTGCTCATGCTCGGAGGCGATGCTCCGGAGCTCTCGCTCGTGGGCGGTGACGTCCAGATTCGGGGCGGCTCGCTCGACGCTCCGGGCGGGGTGATTCGGATCGCGAGCGTCGGATCGCCGGGCGAGGTGGTCTCCGGCGCCGACGGCGCGGGTCCCGTCCTGCGTGCCGACGGCTTCGAGCGGCTGGGCGCGATCTCCCTGGCGCAGGGGACGCGGGTGGATGCCAGCCAGGCTGGCTTCGTGCTGCTGCGCGGCGCGACGCTCTCCCTCGAGGACGCGGAGATCCGCATCGAGAACTCCGGAGCCAGCGACGGGGGGAGCATCGAAGCCGAGCTCGACGGCGACTTCGTGGTCGGTGCGGACGGCGTGCTTCGGACGCTGACCAGCGGGGACGGGGACGCGGCGGACGTGAGGCTGGAGGTTGCCCGGCTCGTGCTCCGGGACGGTGGGAGGATCGAGAGCAGGACGAAGGCGGGCGGCGCCACCGGTAGCCTGCACGTGGATGCGAGCCAGGCGATCCTGATCGAGGGCTTCGCCCCCCGTGTAGACGACGACCGAGAGCGCCCGGACCCGCCCGACTGCGCGGACGCGGACGGTGATGGTGGCGATGGTGGCGGCGGCGGCGGTGGCGGTGGCGGTGGCGGCGGTGGCGGCGGCAACCAGGGTGGTCAAGGGGGCGGAAGTCCGGTCGAAGTCGTGGAAGGAGAGTCGGGACGCATTCGCATCGTCGCTGGAGACCTGAGCCTCTCCAGCGGAGGGCGGGTCGAGAGCGACACGCGGGGGCCGGTCGAGGGGGCCTCCATCGAGGTCGAGACCACCGGTCGCGTCTTCCTGGGCGGGAGGGCGGAAGGCTCGGGCGATCGCAGTACGCTCGTGCTCGAGGCCGAGAAGAACTCGTCGGGACGGCTCGGCGAGATCCTGCTGTCGAGCCCGGTGCTGCGGATGGAGGACGGGCGCATCGAGGCGAAGAACCGCGCCGCCGAAGACGCCGTGGACGCCGGCGGGGGCGGCGGGGGCGGGGGCGGAGAGGGCTCCGGCGCGGGCATCATCCTGCGCTCACGCGGGAGTGGCGACGCCGGAGATCTCGTCCTCGTAGCGCCCTCGGTCCGGATGGCGGATGGGCGCATCGCCATGCTCACCTTCGGTCCCGGGAATGGCGGCGATCTCGACCTGACGACCGGAGACCTGATCCTGCGCGGTGGCGCGGACGGCCGCACCTCCCAGATCGGGAACATCGTGCAGGATCGCACGCTCGCCATCGGCCAGGGCGGGAACGTGTCGATCACGGCGCATCGGGTCGACATCCAGGACGCAGACATCTCGGCGAGCAGCGAGAGCTGCCAGGCGGCCCTGCTCGAGAAGATCGCGGGCGACCGCAACACCGACGCCGGCCGCTCCGGGGACGTCCGCATCACCGTCCACGACACCATGCGCATCGGCCCGAAGGGCCTGGTCACCGTCGAGACGAAGCGGGCGAACGCCGGCGAGGTGGATCTCCAGGTGGGGGCCCTGCTGTACCTGGAGGAGGGCGCGATCAAGACCTCCGTCGCGGACGAGGAGGGCAACGGGGGCGACATCACCATCGATCCCGTCTTCGTGGTCCTCGACGAGGGCACGATCGAGGCCCGGGCATTCCGGGGCAGCGGGGGCGACATCTCGATCACCACCGACTTCCTGTTCGCCACGCCGGCCAGCGTCATCGACGCCTCCTCCGCGCTGGGCATCGACGGCACCATCAACATCGACGCCCCGGAGGTGGACATCGCCGGCACCCTCACGGCGCTGCCCCAGGACTTCGTGGATGCGGCCTCGCTGCTGCGCGAGCAGTGCGCGGCGCGCGGGACGGGGAGCCCGCAGGGAAGCCTGCTCCTCACCGGGCGCGACGGCCTCCCGAGCGCCATGCCCGACGCCTTCTCCATGGCGCCACTGCGCCTGGGCGACGGCTCCTAGAGCCAGCTGCTGATCATCAGGAAGGCGGCCCAGAAGCCGGGGTGCGCGTAGCGCGGGTCGGCGAGGAGCGCGCGCTGGGCGCGCTGGAGCGCGGCGGCGCGCGAGACGCCCTCCTGGGCCAGCTGGCGGTAGAACTCGATCATGAGCTGCGAGGCGGCCACGTCGTTCACCTTCCAGAGCGTGCCGATGGCGCTGCGCGCCCCCGCCTTGACGGCGATGCCCGAGAGGCCGAGGGCGGCACGCTCGTCGCCCCTTGCGGTCTCGCAGGCGCTGAGCGTCAGGAGCTCGAGGGGACGCTCCCGGAAGCGGAAGGCGCCGATCGTGTCGGCGAGCTCGTCGCCGGTCAAGCGCCCGTCCCAGGTGAGCAGGAAGCTCTCCGCGAAGTCGCTCCGGAACTCGCCGTGCGTCGCCACGTGCACGACGCTGAAGCGCGGCTCGTCGAGCCGCTCCCGCACCTGATCGCGCCGGAACGCCTCGTCCAGCAGCACCTCGCCGCCCAGGAGCTCGCGGATCGTCCCGAGCTCCGCGGGCACGTGGGCGAGGGGCGGAAAGTCCTCGACCGGCTCGCTGAGCCCGCTCAGCAGGGGCTCCAGGGCCGCGCGGTCCAGGGGCCGCGGGTCCGTCAGCTCCACGCCCGGTGTGATGGCCACGGCATGGCGCTCGATCAGGAAGCGCTCGCCGTCGTGCAGGGCCGACATGGGGATGGTGCGGAGCGGGCCATCGGGGACGAAGACCAGGGTCTCCACGGCCAGGCGGGGCTCCAGGGGACGGATCAGCCAGTCGTAGAGGCGGCGCGCGTGGGGCAGGTACTGGCGGGTGGTGGGTCGCTCGAGGAAGCGCCGGAAGTCGCGCACCTCCTGGCGCAGGCGCTCCTCGGAGACCGGCACGGAGAACTGCTCGAGCGAGCCGCCGGGCAGGCTCAGGAGGAGCTCGATGCGGTCGGGCAGGGGGATCGGGTAGACGACGGCCGCCTGGAGCGATACGCCTTCGACTCCGCGGACCTTCTGCTGGAGGGCGTCGACGCAGTCGTCGCGGAAGTAGTCGCGCAGCTCCGCCGCCTTCAGGAGCTCCACGGTGTCGCGCGCGCGCACGCGAAGCGCACGAGCCTGGCTCGGATCCGCTGCGGCGGAGGCCCGCCGCAGCAGCACGTCCACCAGGCCGAAGTAGACCGGCGCCACCGAGTTGCGGAACGAGGCGCCGGAGCCGTCGGC
>JBFIML010000044.1:0-37235 GCA_041611735.1 Myxococcota bacterium
AGCTCAGGTGCAGGCCCCCCGTCACCTGGGCGAGGCCGGACCCGGCCACCGGGACGACCGTATTCGGATTGGAGTGCACGAGCTGGAGGGTGAGGGTGCCCGTGAAGGCCAACGTGGCCGCGCCGGCGGGAGCCGCGGCGAAGGTGGCGAGGACGAGGAGACAAGCTCCGACTCGACGTAGGCGCATGGTGCTCTCCCCCGGGGCCTTTTCCCGACAGAGTGCACCCTATCACGGCTCCCGGGCGGGGTACAAACGCGTGCGGCGCAGGGGGGCGTCGGCCGGCCACCTCCAGGGCCGGTCCAGGAGCCAGAGCTCGAGGGAGGCCACCCGCCGCTCGGGATGCGCGCGGTTCCAGCGCCGCACCAGCCAGTCGGCGTAGAGCGCCCGCTGCGGCGCATGCGAGCGGCGGGCCAGGTTGAGCTGGTACTTCCACCAGCGGTTGTTGCGGGAGCGGCGACGCGGCTGATCCCAGTCGAGGGGCGCTCCGTCGCGATGCAGGTCCACGCGGCTGCCGTCCTCGAGCGTCGCCGCGAAGACCGCGTAGCGGTTCGTCATGGGGCGCGTCCAGAGCTCCCAACGCTGGTCCAGGCGCAGCAGCCAGGTGGTGGTCCACATCGGCGTTGGGGTCCAGACGCGCCGGGCCGGGCGGTCCAGGGTGTAGAGGTTGTGGAGCAGGACGCACGCCAGCAGGTAGGCGGCCAGGGCATTCGCGGCCAGCCGGAGCCCGCGACGTCGCGCCGGAGCCGCTGGCGGGATCGGGACTCCCAGGCGGTCCCACAGCCATCCCGGCAGGAAGGGGATCCAGGCCACGGCCATCACCACCGGGAAGAGTCCGATCTCGAAAGTGGCCCCGATCCCGACCAGATGGAAGCTCGCGAAGACGGCCACGGCGAGGGTGCGGAGCTGCGGCGTCCAGAACGGGAAGAAGGCGAGCAGCACCCCCCAGCGCTCCAGCTGGAGGGCGAGCCAGCTCAGGACCGGAAGCGCCTCCGGCCAGCGCAGCAGCTGGCGGCCCAGGGGCGTCGCCACTCCCTCCACGCTCATGGCCTGGGCCAGGAAGGTGAGCTCCTGCCAGGGTGCCTCGCGGAGCTTGAAGAGGGCGGCGAGCGGGTAGATGAGCGCCACCTGGAGCAGCAGGGCCGCACTCGCCACCGAGACGACGGGGTTCCCTTCGCCGCCCTTCCCGGCCCGTCGCCGCGCGTCCAGAGAGGCGTGCGCGCCCAGGGGCAGGAAGATCGACCAGAAGAGCAGCAGGCGCAGCACCACGTCGCCCCCAGTGTTGACCAGGGGGTTCCTGGTGTGCAGCGAGATCAGCAGGAGCCAGGAAAGGAGCGTTGCCAGGCGCGTGTGCCAGCCCACCAGCAGTGCCGCGGCGCCCAGGCCGGCCAGGACGAAGAGCGTCGCCTGCCCGGCCACGCTCCCGGTCCACAGGTGGATGGACCAGAGCGGCCCCGCCGCCCCCACGAACTCCGCGTGGGCCGCGCGCGGTAGCACGCCGAAGTCGGTGTAGAAGGCCTCCAGGTCGGCGGCGCGCTGGATCCCGTCGACGAGGAGCAGCAGCGCGAGGGCGACCCGGAAGAGAGCGAGCGTGCGCAGGTCGATGCCGAGGAGCGGGCGGAGCTTCGGGGCGAGGGCGGGCAGGACGGACACCCCCGAGTCTAGTGGGACGCGGGCCGGACGGCCCGCTCGTGTACCCTCGCTCGTCGTGATCTACATCTGCAGCCTCGAGGAGATGGCGGGCCACGTGCGGGCACTGCGGCCCGGGCGGCTCGTCTCGCTGCTGGCGCCCGAGGAGCAGCCGCCCACGCCCCCCGAGATCCGCGCGGAGCTCCACCTGCGTGTCGGCCTGCACGACATCACGCAGCCCGTGGAGGGGATGCTCGCGCCCGAGGCCCATCACCTGGCGGAGCTGGTGGACTTCCTGCGCGACGCGGGTCCCGACGAGAGTCTGCTGCTGCACTGCATGGCGGGGGTCAGCCGCTCCCCGGCAGCGGCGTTGGTGGCCCTGGCCCTCGCGAACCCGGGCCGCGAGGCGGAGGCGGCCGAGCGGCTGCGCCGGGTCGCTCCCCACGCCCAGCCGAACCGGCGCATGATCGCCCTGGCGGATGCGCTGCTCGGCCTGGAGGGGCGGCTGGTGGCGGCGCGGGAGGCCATGGGGCCCGCCGATCTGCTCCTGGCGGGGCCGCTCGTGCGCCTGCCCCGCGTCTTCTAGACAGGCGCGCGCCGTCGCCCGGCCAGGAGCGCGAGGCCGAGGCCGAGCAGCAGGCCCGTGCCGGGCTCCGGCACGAGGAGCGCGAACAGGGCCGGGTCGTTCACGATGTAGCCGTCCAGGCCGAGCTGCACGGCCTGGGCCATCTTGGCGGGGGTCTCCGGGAGGAAGGGCTCCAGGTTCCAGGCGAAGGCCAGAAGCCCGCGGCCCTGGGCGTCGGCCAGCAGACCCGGAAACGTGTTGGTGTAGTTCTCGAAGACGAGCGAGATCCCGTCCACCCCCACGGCCTGCATGTGGTCCAGGAAGTCGGACGGGCCGATCCCGAACGTGGTGGCGGTCCACAGGATGCGCGCGCCCGGCAGCGCGGCGCGCACGTCCGCCACCTGGGCGTCGTTCCAGGCCGTCACCCACAGGTGCTCCAGGGGGAAGGCGGTGGTGGCAAGCGCCGCGGCGATCTCGCTCCCGAACAGGAGGCTCGACTTCTGGTCCAGCAGCAGCGGCCCCCGGGCGCGCGCCTCGAGCAGGGCTTCCTCCAGGGTCGGGATCGGCTCGTCCGCGAAGCCCGCGCCGAACCAGGAGCCGGCGTCGAGCTGGCGCAGCTCCGCCAGGGTGTGGGCGCCGACCAGACCGCTCCCGTCGGAGGTCCGCTCCAGGGTGTCGTCGTGGAAGATCACCACCTGGCCGTCCTGGCTCTTCTGCAGGTCGATCTCCACCCAGTCGGCGCCGGCCTCGAAGGCCCCGCGCAGGGCGGCCAGGGTGTTCTCCGGGAAGGCGGCCGAGTAGCCCCGGTGCCCCACGTTGAGGGGGACCGCGCCGGCCAGGGCGGGCCAGAGCAGCAGCAGGAGAGTCGCGGCGATGCGCATCGGCGGCTTGCGTCCCTTCCGAAAAGTGGTCGGAAGGGCGGGACGGTGGCGACCCTCCCTCGGGGGCGCCTCGGACCCGGCGCCCGCTCAGTACGAGACCTCGTGGCTCTCCCGGCGCAGCCGCAGGATCCGCTGCCGCAGCTCGTCCTCGGTGCCCTCCGGGTCCTCGAAGCCGAAGAGCTGGCCGGCCAGGGACTCGATCTCCCACAGGAGCTCCCGGCCCAGCGGATCGAGCTGCGCCGACTCCCGGCACACCTTGGCGAGGGCGCGCAGCCGGCGTCCCCGACGCGTAGCCTCGGCTTCCACTCATTCTCCTCCCCGCAGGAGTCCACCCCGGAGCCTACGCCACGCGGGCCGCTTCGTCGCGGCCTCGCAACCAAGACGCCCCGCCGAAGCGGGGCGTGAGCGGAGGGCCGTTCGAGCGTCCATGAACCGCCTGTGAGCGGACCTCGGGCACAACCTTTCGAGTGCCCGGCCCTCCACGCTGAAGCTAGGCACGCGGATCGTCGTGACAAGGGCCCGACGACGCCCTGGCCGAAGGGTCGGCTGGGGGACCCGTACCCGTCGCAGACGCTTCGCCGAGCAGTCTGGCGAAGTCGAGGGCGTTGCGCACCGCGTAGTCGCCGTAGCAGTTGTTCATGAGCACGTGGACCTGCTGGGCCTGGGCAGCGAGGCGCCTGGCCGGCTCCAGCCACTCGCGCAGCTCCGCCTCCGAGTAGAGATACCGGAAGCGCTCCGCCGCCGTCAGGCCCGACGCCTCCCAGGTCTCGGCGTTGCGGCCGTGGAAGCGGATCAGGGCGAGCGGTGCCGTGCACGCCACCACCGGCGGCGTCGAGGAGCGGAAGCCCTGGGGCTCGTCCACCACCACGTAGGCCAGGCCCAGGCGCTCCAGGAGGGCCAGGGTGTCGCCGCGGGCGTCCTCCTCCATCCAGCCGCCTCCCCGGAACTCCACGGCGAGGGGCCCGGGGAGCCGCTCCGCGAGCTCGTGCAGGGTGCGCCGGCTCGCCTGCGAGCGTCGGAACCAGCGCGGGAACTGGAAGAGCACGCAGCCGAGGCGGCCCGCCTCGGCCAGGGGACGTAGGGCCTCGTCGTGGAGCGCCCAGAGCCGCTCGCGGCCCGCCGGCGGGACGGCGGAGAGGTAGACGCGCTCCTTCGCGCGCGCGCTCTTCGAGAGGAGCGCGCGCACCTCCGGCGGAAGGCTTCCGGTGGCCACCGGGTGCCGGGTCAGCAGCCCGTAGGCCTTCACGTCGAAGCGGAAGCCGGGGGGGGTGCGCTCCACCCAGAGCCGCGCGTTGCGCGCCGAGGGCGGGGCATAGTAGGTGGAGTCCACCTCCACCAGGGGAAAATGCCGCGCGTAGTGGCGGAGCCGTGCGGCGGGTGTGCGGACGTCGCGGGGATAGAAGCGACCGGAGGCGAGCAGGGAAGGGTCGGTCCAGCCGCAGGTGCCGTAGCAGACGTTCCCGATGGGGAGGGCAGCATGCGGGAGCCGCGTCATGGGCGAGTCGGCTCGCACACGACGCGGCATCCCGGCGCGCGCGGACTAGTCGTCGTACCCCGCCCACGGGCCGTAGCCGGACGCGCACGGCGCCCCGTGGTGGTAGTGGTGGTGCTCGTGGTGCACGACCCGAACCGGCGCATACCCATAGCCGGCATGGTAGCCGTGGCCCCGGTGCCGGTGATGGTGCTTCCAGCGCTTGTGGTGGTGCTTCCAGTGCTTGCGGTGCCCGGGCGGCACGTGCGCGTAGCCGTCGTGCCGCTCGTAGCGCCCGTACCCGTACGGTGCATGACCGCCGTGATGCGGGCCGCCGTACAAGATCGCGCCAACCACGTGCTTGCCGGCGTTCACCGCCTCGTGGGCCGTGATCCGGCCCAGCTCGTCCTTGAAGCCGCGCTCGAACTCGTCCTTGGCCTGGGCCGAGGCCGGGGCGAGGAGCATCCACGCCCCCAGCGCGAAGACCGCCAGAGTCGCGCGCGCAGCCGTTCTCGAGACGCTCATGTGGGTCGCCATGGGAACCCCCCTTGCCTTTCTGCCGAGCTCGTCTCTTCGAGTCTCAGCTTACCGGATTCGACCGCCGTCCTCCTCGCCCTATTCGCCGGGGGGTCCCACGGGGCGGCAGCCGGGGGACCCAAGGGTTCAGCGTTCCATCCGCTTCGGCCGGCGGGTCCCGCCTCGCTCCCCCAGCCGATCTGGAGCCCGTGGAAGGCGATCCAGGCGGCGAGCGAGAGGGCGTTCACCGCCACGAGCCCCACCCTACCGAGCCGATGTTGGAAGCGTCGCCACAACACCCACGAGGCCGCGGCCATGGCGAGGAGCTCGGCGAGCCCCACCCGGGCCCCATGGTGTCGGGGGTCCCAGTAGGAGAACGGGCTCACGAAGCGCCAGTCACTCAACGGATACAGATGGCCGTGGGCGTCCTCGCGATGCAGCGGCAGGTCGCCCAGGGCGTGGAGCAGCAGGGCCGCGCAGAACAGGGCGGCGCCGCGGCTCCGGGTCCAGAGGGACGCGCCGAAGCCGAGCGCGGCCAGGGGAATCGAGTTGAAGAGGTCGAAGAAGGCCTGCCAGGAGCTCTCGAAGTACGCAGCGCCCCAGACGTGGGACTCGGGCGCGCCGAGGACGAGCTTCTGCCAGCCGTAGAAGAGGAAGAGGGGCAGGTCCGGCAGCAGCGAGCCGGTCAGGACCGGCGCAACGTGCCGGCGGTCGGGGCCTCGGGCGAGGAGCGCGACTCCGAGGACGGCATGGGCGGCGCTGTTCACGGCTCCATCAGTCTATCCACAGGGCTCGCCCCCAACCGTGTGAGCCGGATCACCCGCTGCACGGGCGCATCCGTCGAAGCTGGCGCCTGGGGAGCTTCAGGGGGGCGCTGCCGCGGCGCACGGACGGGCTCCCGGCGGCTCGAGGTGGCAGAGCGGGAACTGGCCCGCGAGCCATGGACCCTCAACCCAGCGCACGGGGCCACCGATGGGGGGTCTCCGTCCGGACGGAAGGAACCCCCTTGAACCAGCCGCCCCGCCTCTTCGTGAGCTGCATCCGCTGCGGGCGTTTGCACCCGCTGCCGTTCGTGCCCGAGACGAACCCCGTCTGCCCCCGCTGCGTCCGGCGACGTTCTTGACGTCAAGAACGTCCCCGGCGGAGCAGGGCGGAGAGGCCGTAGACGAGGGCGGCGAGCAGGACGATGAGCGGGCCGGGGGGGGCCGACAGGCCGAAGGCGTCGGAGAGACCCCAGGACAGGAAGAGCCCGGCCGTCGTGCAGAGCGCGCTCACCGCCGTGGCCACCGCCATCATGGCGCGCAGGCCACTCGTCCACTGGCGGCCCACCGCCGCCGGCACCGTGAGCAGGGCGATGGCCAGGATGACGCCCACCACCCGGATCAGGGTGACGATCGCCAGCGACGTGAGGGCCAGCAGGGTCAGCAAGACCGCTTCCACGGGCACCCCCGCCACCTCGGCGAACTCCTCGTCGAAGGACACCGCCTGCAGCTCCTTCCAGAGCAGAGCCACCACGGCGACGATCACCACGTCGAGGACCGCCACCAGCTCCACGTAGCCCCAGGGCACGAAGAGCAGGCTCCCGAACAGGTAGCTGGTCAGGTCCGGGGCGTAGCCCGGTGCGAAGGCCACGAAGACGATCCCGAGCGCCATGCCCACCGCCCACACCATGGACACGAGCGTGTCGAAGCCGGAAGGCAGGCGCCGGTGCGCGATGCCCACCAGGAGCCCCGCCAGCAGACCGAAGCCGGCGGCACCGAGCATGGGATGGAAGCCGACCAGGTACCCGAAGCCGACCCCGCCGAAGGCCGCGTGGGACAGCCCGCCCGAGAGCGAGGCCAGCCGCTTGGCTACCACGTAGGTGCCGATCACCCCGCACGCGATGCTCGCCAGCAGCCCGGCCAGCAGCACGCGGCGGAAGAACGGCAGCTCGAGCGCCTCGATCACGTCTCCCTCCGCGGGCCCTCGTGCCGGGGCAGCACCCGGTGCGGATGGCCGTGGGCGAGCAGGTCCACCGGGCAGCCGTAGGTCGCCTCGAACATCTCCGGCGTGAGCTGCCGGGAGGGATGGAAGAAGAGGCGGCGGTTCAGGCAGGCCACGCTGCGCACGTACTTGGAGATGGCGCCCACGTCGTGGGACACGATCACGACGGTCATGTCCCGGGCCAGCTCCTCGAACAGCTCCCACACGCTGCGCCCGATCCGTTCGTCGAGGCTCGCCGTGGGCTCGTCGAGGAGCAGCAGCTCGGGCTGCATGGCGAGCGCCCGGGCGATCAGCACGCGCTGGAGCTGGCCGCCGGAGAGCGTCCCGATCGGGCGTCCGGCCAGGTCCGCCATCTCGACCCGCGCGAGCGCGGCGTGGGCGCGCTCGCGGTCGGCGCGCGTGAAGGGCCGCAGCCGGGGGCGCGCAGCGAGCCGGCCCATGAGGGCTACGTCCAGCACCCGGATCGGGAAGTCCAGGTCGAACTCGAAGCGCTGCGGGACGTAGCCGAGCCGCCCCCGCGCGTCCGCCGGGCTTCGCCCCAGCACGCGCACCTGGCCCCGGTCCGGCTGCAGCAGGCCCAGGATCACCTTGAGCAGCGTCGTCTTGCCGCTTCCGTTCGGTCCCAGGATGGCCAGGTAGTCGTGGCGCTCGAGCACGAGGCTCACGTCTTCGAGGACGGGCAGGCCGCGTCGCGCCAGGGAGACGCCGGTGAGCTCGAGGGCCGGGGTACTCACGGAACGGCCGCCGCGGCGATGCGGCGCGCCACGTGGCGCAGGTTCGCGATCCAGTCGCGGGCCAGGGGATCCAGCGACTCCACGCGCGCTCCGACCTCCGCGGCGACGACCTCGGCACTCGCTGCGTCGAACTGCGGCGACGAGAAGATCACCGTGACCTGCGCCTCCCGGGCCTGCCGCATCAAGTGTGCAAGCCTTCGCACGTCCGGCGCCTTGCCTTCCTGCTCGATCGCCACCTGAACCAGGCCGTAGTCGTCGGCAAAGTAGCCCCAGGCCGGGTGGAAGACGAAGAAGCGGTGCCCCCGGGCCTGCGCCAGCAGGCCGCGGATCTCGGCGTCGAGCTCGTCGATCTCCGCCTGGAAGCGGCGCCGGTTCGCGGCGAGCGCGACCGCGTCCGCGGGGACCCGGGGCGCCAGGGCCTCCTCCAGGCGCTCCGCCAGCACCCGCACCCGGGCCGGGGAGAGCCAGACGTGCGGATCGTCGCGGTCGCGCCCGACCGCCTGCGTGCTGTCCACCACCGGGAGCCCCGGGTAGTCGGCCAGGAGATCCTCGAGCCAGGTGCGCTCGAAGGAGAGGTGCTCGTGCCCGACCTTAACGAAGAGCGCGGCCTCGGCCACCGCCCGCAGCTGCTCGAGGGTCGGCTCGTAGGTGGCCGGGCTCGCGCCGGGCGGGAGCATCACCTCGACGCGCACCCGCTCGCCGGCGATGCGCTCCACGAAGAAGGCCAGGGGCAGGATCGAGACGACCACCCCGGGCCGCGGGTCGCGGACCCGCTCGGCGCAGCCCGGGAGGAGTGCGAGCGCGGCGAGGAGCACGACGAGGGCGCGCCCCGCCCGGGGGCCGGGCTTTGCCGACATGACGGCGGGTGGTAGCGTACTCGCCGGGGGAGCCACCAGGGAGCGTCCATGGCCGAGCGAGCCGATCAGGAGAAGCAGGCGGGTCCCGAGCCCGCCTCCCTGGCAGAGGCCTTCCGGCGCACCGTCGCCGCCCACCCGGAGCGCGTGGCGGTCCGCACCCTGGAGGAAGGGGGGGCGCTCACCTGGCGCGAGCTGGCGGACCGGGTCGATGCGCTGGCGGGCGGGCTCGCGCGCCTCGGCGTCCGCCACGGTGACAGCGTGGCGCTCATGCTCGCCAACCGGCCCGAGTTCCACCTGGTGGATCTCGCCGCCATGACGCTCGGCGCGGTCCCGTTCTCCATCTACCAGACCCTCACGCCGGAGCAGATCGAGTACGTGGTCGGCGACTCCGGCGCACGCCTGGCCGTGATCGAGCGCGCCTACTTCGAGTCGTTCATGAAGGCGCGGCAGAACCTTCCCGCCGTGGAGAACGTGCTGGTGATCGACGGCGAGGGGGAGGGCGGTACGCTGCGCCTGTCGGAGGTGGAGGGTTCGAACCCGGGCTTCGACGTGGCCTCCGCCTGGCGGCGCATCGGACCCGACGACCTCTTGACGCTGATCTATACCTCCGGCACCACCGGGCCGCCCAAGGGCGTCCAGCTCACGCACCGCAACCTGCTGGCATCGATCCGCGCCGCGCGCGAGGTGATCGGCTTCCCGTCGCAGGCCCGCGTCATCTCCTGGCTGCCCGCTGCCCACATCGCCGAGCGGGCCGCCCACCATTACCTCCCGATCGCCTTCGGCTTCACGATCACCACCTGCTCGAACCCGCGCGAGATCGTGTCGGTGCTGCCGAAGGTGCGGCCGAACTGGTTCTTCGCGGTGCCGCGCATCTGGGAGAAGATGAAGGCCGGCCTCGAGGCGCGCCTGGCGGCGCTGCCCGAGGCCCAGCGCCAGGGCATCGAGGCGGCGCTCGCCGCCGCCCTGGAGAAGGTGCGCCTCCAGCAGGCCGGCCGGCCCGTGCCCCGGGAGCTGGCCGAGAAGGTGGCGGCGGCGGACGCGGCGATCTTCTCGGGCCTGCGCACCATGCTCGGCCTCGACCAGGCCCAGGCCGTCGCCGCCGGCGCGGCGCCGACCCCGCCGGAGGTGATCGAGTTCTTCCATGCCCTCGGCATCGAGCTCGGCGAGCTGTGGGGGATGTCCGAGACCTCGGGGACCGGCACGGTGAACCCGCCGGGCCAGGTGCGCATCGGCACCGTGGGCCGTCCCGTGCCGGGCGTCGAGATCAAGCTTGCCGCCGACGGCGAGATCCTGATCCGCGGCGACTGCATCATGCCCGGCTACCGAAACCTCCCGGACAAGACCCGTGAGGCCTTCGCCGCGGACGGCTGGCTCGCCACCGGCGACATCGGGGAGTTCGACGAAGAGGGCTACCTGCGCATCATCGACCGCAAGAAGGAGCTCATCATCAACGCCGCTGGCAAGAACATGTCGCCGGCCAACATCGAGGGCACGCTGAAGGCCTCGAGCCCCCTGATCGGGCAGGCCTGCGTGATCGGAGACCGGCGGCCCTACAACACGGCGTTGATCGTGCTGGACGCGGACTTCGTGCCGGCCTGGGCGGAGCAGCACGGTCTGGCGAGACGCTCCCTGGAGCAGCTCGCCGGGGAGGAGAAGGTCCGGCAGGCGGTCGCCGCGGGCGTCGAGGCGGCGAACGCCAAGCTCGCCCGGGTCGAGCAGGTCAAGAAGTTCACGATCCTGCCCGGCGACTGGCTGCCCGGCGGCGACGAGCTCACCCCCACCATGAAGCTCAAGCGCAAGCCCATCGCCGAGAAGTACGCCCGCGAGATCGAGGCCCTGTACGCGGCTTGAGCGTCCCCCGTCTGGTCTGGGAGGGCGACGTGCAGGGGTCCCTGCGGCTCGGTTCCTCCCCGCAGCCCCTGCGCTCGGTGGAGGCCCTGGCCACCCGGGTGCGCGAACCGGGACTGGAGCTCGACGGGGAGGAGTGCGCCCTGCTGGGCGGCTTCGCCCTGCTGCTCTGCATCCGCGACGTTCGCGTCGGCCGGGCGGGGCTCGTGCTCCCCACGGCGCAGCGGCGCCTCCAGGCGGCCTGCGGCGAGCTGCTCGACGGCGAGCAGGCGCGGGCATTCCGACTCGGCGTCGAGACGCTCGCGGAAGACCTCCACCCGACCCGCGGCGAGCCCCACCACGTGCTGGCCTATCTGGCCTGGCTGCACCTCGAACGTCGCCTGGAAGAAGCGCGTCGCTAGCCCAGCAGCAGCGCGACCGGCAGCTCCTCCAGCAGCTCGGCCAGCGCGAGCTCGGGACGCGCGGGGGCTCGAGGCACCCGCCGGCGCCGGCCGGTGAGCGCATCGCGCAGCGTGCGCCCGGCCAGGTCCGAGGGCAGCCGGATCCGCGTGGCGCCCCACACCGCCGGGCCCACCGGGGCGCGCGTCGCGTCCCCGGTGAGTGTGCGCGGGAGCCGCGGCACCACGCTCAAGGCCGCGCGGCGCCCGCTACGGCGCACGAAGGCGATCACGTGCCGCGCGTGCTCGCCCCGGGCACGCAGGGGCCGGTAGTCGCCCTCCGCGAATAGCCGCGGATGGCGCTGCCGCGCGGCGAGGGCCGCATGGATCGCGTGGAGCTTCAGGCGGCCGTCCTCGGCTCGGGCCAGGAGTCCGCGCAGGAAGGCGCTGCGCCGTCGCCCGGCCGCTCGGAAGGCGTGCTCCGCCCGGGCCAGCAACCGCGCCCGGTGCGCGAAGTCGACCGGCCCGCGGTTGTCCGGATCCACCAGGCTGAAGGTCCAGAGCTCGTCGCCCTGGTAGAGGTCGGGCACCCCGGGCGCGCTGAGCTGAACCAGGGTCCGCGAGAGCGCGTTCCACAGGCCCGGACGCGCCACCTCCGCCACGAAGGCGGCCAGGTCGCGCTGGAACGCCGCCGCCGCGCCGCGCGGAGCGGCGGCCAGGAGGGCGCGCACGAAGGAGCGCAGGGCCGCCTCGAAGGCCGGGTCCGGGTCGATCCAGCTCGTCTCGCGCTTGGCCTCCCGGGCGGCTTTGACGAGATACGCCTCCGCGCGGGCGGCCAGGCGCGCCCGGGCCGGCGGCCCGGGCGCGCGGGGCCCCAGGGGCCACACGCCCACCAGGGTCTGGTAGAGGAACCGCTCGGTATTCGCGTCCGGAAGCCGGCGGCGCCCGACCCGCGGGCGCAAGACCCGGTTCGTGCGTCGCCAGCGCGCCACGGCGCGAGCCCAGTCCGTGGGGAGCTCCGTGAGCACGTCGAGGCGTGCGCGCACGTCGGCGCTGCGCTTGGTGTCGTGGGTGCTCGCCGCCAACAGCGTGCCGGGCCAGTGCCGCGCCCGCTCCCGGTTGCGGGCGTGCAGCTCGGCCACGGCGCCCTCCAGCCCGTGGCCCGGCTCGCCGCCCACCTCGTTGCGGGAGAGCAGCGGGGCGTGGGCGTAGTGGGCCGTGTCCTCGATGCCCTTGGCGGCGGCGGGTCCGGAGGTCTGCTGGAAGCGGCGCAGGAAGGCGACGCGCACGCTCCGAGACGGAGCGCCCGGCAGCGAGGCGCCGAGCAGCCCCTGGCGGACGCGAGCCAGGGCCCGGGGCGCGGCGCGCCCGCTGCGCCGGGCGTCCGCCAGGGCCCGGGCGAGCCGGGCCCGATCGGTGCGCGAGAGCCGGCCGCGGCGGTCTGCGTAGGTGCGGTAGACCGGGAGGTGCACGATCGTCTCGGCGATCGCCGTGCGCAGCTCCGCCGGGGTGACGCCCGGCGCGTGAGGCGCGAGGTCCGCGGCGAGGCGACGCACGTCGGCGCGCAGGAGCTCGCGCAGGACGAGCCGCTTGCCCGCCCGCCCTGCCGCAGCGAACGAATGCCGCGTCCCGGTCGCCCGGGCCCCGCTCCGCTCCAGCGCCCGGGCCCCGTGCGGATCGAGAAGCGCGTCCTCCAGCTGGTTCAGGAACTCGTAGCCCGTGGTTCCCTGCACGGGCCATGAGCGAGGCAGGCGCTCGTCGGCAGCCAGGATCTTCTCCACCAGCAGCACGAAACGGCGACCCCGCTCGGCCCCCAGCCGGTGCCCCAGGGCGCGTCGTAGCCGCCGCAGGTAGTCGGCCGGGTCGAGCAGCCCGTCCACGTGGTCGATGCGAAGGCCGTCCACGAGATCGCGCGCAGCCAGATCGAGCCAGAGGACGTGGCTCGCCGCGAACACGCGGGCATCCTCCACCCGGATCCCGATCAGCTCGTTCACGTCGAAGAAGCGCCGGTAGTTGAGGCGATGCCGGGCGCTCTTCCAGGGCGCGGGCCGCCAGGCCTGGCGCGCCAGCAGCGCCGCGAGACGCCGCCGCGCGGCGGCGTCGCCGCGCAGCTGCCGGGCGGCGGCCTGCAGCGCCCGGGGGCTGCGGCCCACGAGCGCGCGCAGGCGACGCCGGGCCCGGGCGCTGGCCTCGGCGCGGGCCCTCAGCGCGGCGCCATCCGTCCGCGTGCGCGGGGGCAGCTGGCGCAGGGGAGCGAGGAGCGCTTCCAGGGCGGCGCCCGTCTGCCGTCGGCGCCCGACGGTGCGGGCGGCGAACGCCTGGGGCCAGGTGGCCGGGTCGAGCGGCCAGGACGATGCGTGGCGGCGCAGGCGCAAGACGCCGTCCACGCAGACCAGGGTGAACTCGTCCCGGGCCAGGGCCTCGGCCAGGGGTCGCTCCAGGACGGGAAGCAGCAGCGGGCGGTGGCGGCGGGCGCCGGGGGGACCCCAGTCCACATCGAACCAGCGGGCCCAGCGGGAGGCCGGACCGTGGGCGAGCACGTCGTCGAAGGCGGGATTGGCCGGATCCGCGGCCAGGTGATTGGGCACCACGTCGAGGAGCAGCCCCAGGTGAAGTCGCCGCGCCGCCGCCGCGAGGCGCACCAGCGCCGGCAGCCCGCCCAGGACCGGGTCGACGCGGGTCGGGTCCACCCCGTCGTACCCATGGGGGCTTGCGGGGCGCGCCTGCTGGATGGGCGAGAGGTAGAGATGGCTCACGCCGAGCCGGGCCAGGTAGGCAAGCAGCGGGCGCACCCGGGCCAGGGTCAGCCCCCCGCGCAGCTGCAGGCGGTAGCTGGCCCGCAACGGGATCACCGGGAGGCCCGGGAGGCCAGGCCCGCCAGGGCGCGACGCACGCCCGGGTCGCGACCCAGCGCGTCCACCCGCAGCCGCATGCGCCGTGTCCAGCTCGGGTGGCGCTCCGGAGACACGCCGGGGAGATTGAGCGCCTCGGTCTCGCCGCTCAGGTCGTCGAGCGCCACGCCGACCAGGGGCGCCGGCGTGCGACACAGGAAGGCGTGCACGGCTGCCGAGAGCTCCGGGTAGGCCGGCGGCGGGTCCGTCCGGCCCGCCAGCCCCTCCGCCGCCAGGCGCCGCAGCAGGGCGCGACGCTCCCACGCGCGCTGGCGTTGCGCCTCGCGGAAGGCGGCAGCGTCCGGGATGGCGCCCACGGTGCGGCGATCGACGAGATCGCGGCCCTCCCAGAAGCCCGCCAGGGTGGGGAGATCGTGGGTGTTGGCGGTGACCAGGGCCCGCCTCGAGTAGCGCGACGCAGGCCGGAAGCGGCCACGTCGGTCGCGTTCGAACAGGAGCACCCGTGAGGAGAGCACGCCGGCCCGGGCCAGACGCGCCGGCAGCCCGCGCGGGACCGTCCCCAGGTCCTCGCCCACCACCAGAGCGCCGTGGCGACGGCTCTCCAGGGCGAGGACGGCCAGCAGCGCGTCGGCGGGGAAGCGCACGTAGGCGCCCTCGCTGGCGGGTCGGCCCGCCGGGATCCACCACTGACGGAACAGGCCCATCACGTGATCGATGCGAAGGGCGCCGGCATGTGCGAAGGCCGCGCGCAGCAGCAGGGTCCAGTAGCGGAAGCCCTGAGCCGCCAGGCGCCGGGGTGCGAGGGGCGGAAGCCCCCAGTCCTGGCCCGTGGTCGAGTACTCGTCGGGGGGCGCGCCCAGGGAGGCGCCGTCCACGAAGAGGCCCGGAAAGGCCCAGGCGTCGAAGCCGGAGGCGATGCTCCCCAGGGCGAGGTCCTGGTAGAGGCCCAGGGCGAGGCCGGCCCGCCGCGCCGTACGCGCCGCCTCACCGAGCTGGCGGTCCAGCTCGAACTGGATCCAGGCCTCGCGCTCCACCGCACGGGCGTGGGCCGCGGCGAAGTCGCGCACGCCCGGCGCAGCGGGCTCCCGATAGCCGCGCGGCCAGCTGCGCCAGTCGCGGGCGTGACCGCGCGCGGCCAGGTGCTCCTCCAGGGCCGAGAAGATCGCGAACTGCCGGAGCAGCTCCCCTCCCCGGGCGCAGAAGGTCGCGAAGGCGCGACCCCGCGGCGTGGCGCCGCGCCCGTGGATGCGGCGGAAGCGGCGGTGGAGCTCGGCCAGCAGGGGACGCTGCAGGGCGTTCACCCGTTCGTAGCGAACGCGTCCTGCGCGGCGCAGGGCGGTCAGCTCCCGCACCCGGGCGGGGGGGACGAGCCGCGCCCCGGCGCCCTGCTTCCACTCCGGCGTGGCGGTGGGGTCCAGGTAGAGGGGATTGCGGAACAGCCGGCTCACCGGCGAGTAGGGGCTGATCTCGGGCATGCGGTTGCGGACGGCGTGGAGCGGATTCAGGCCCACGAAGGCGGCGCCGATGCGGCCCGCGAAGCGCGCCAGTGCGCACAGGTCGGTCAGGTTCCCCACGCCGAGGTCTCGGGTGCCGCGCAGGGTGTAGAGGTGGGTCCAGAGTCCGAAGACACGGCGGCGGCCCAGGAGCTCGGCGACGTCGCAGCAGGCGGCGGGTGCCACCACGAGGGTCTGGCTGGCGTGACGCAGCGTGCCCGGGCCGTGCAGCACCAGCCGAACCTCGTGCACGCCCGGCGGCAGCCGCGGCAGGCGGGGTCCCGCCGCGCCGCGCCGCCAGCGTCCCTCGGCCGCGTGCACCGGGCCGTCCTCCTCCTGCACCTGGAGCTCCCAGCGGACCGGCATCGCCCCGGGCTGGCGTAGCCGCAGGCGTGCGCGCCGCCCGGCACCCACCAGCTGCACCGGGTCGAGGGCCTGCGCCTGCTGCTCCGCCTCGAGGGCCTCCAGGGCGTGGCGGGCGGCGGACTCGTCGCCGGCGTCGATCCCCAGGGCCGCCAGCAGCGCCACCCGCGTGGCGTCCGAGGTGACGCGGCGCCGGCCGCTTCCGGCCGCCTGGTAGGCCGGCAGGATGCCCAGCCGGTCGGCCAGGGCGCGCAGGGCCGGGCGCCGCGCCACGCTAGCGCGCCGGCGCGAGGACCAGCACTGCCAGCGGAGCGAGCCGCAGGCACAGGGACTGGAGATGGCCGTGCAGCGGCACGGGCTCCGCCTCCAGCTCGCCCCGGGTGGGATAGCCGCTTCCGGCGTAGCGCCCGTCGTCGCTGCAAAGCACCTGGCGATAGCGCCCCGGGGACGGGACGCCGATCCGGTAGTCGTCCCGCGGCACCGGCGTCAGGTTGAGGACCACGACCCGGTGGTCGTCCCCGTCGCGGCGCAGGAAGGCGAAGACCGAGTTCTCGCGATCCGAGCAGTCGATCCAGGCGAAGCCCTCGGGATCCGGATCGCGGCGCCAGAAGGGAGGCGCCTCCCGATACAGCCGCCCCAGGTCCGCCAGGAAGGTGGCCAACCCCTGGCGCATGGGGTCGCCGGCCAGGTGCCAGTCCAGGCTCATGTCGTGGTCCCACTCCCGATGCGGTGCGAGCTCCGCCCCCATGAACAGGAGCTGCTTCCCGGGCCGCAGGAACTGGTAGGCCAGGAGCGCGCGCAGGTGGGCGAACTTCTGCCACGGGTCACCGGGCATCTTCTCGAGCAGCGATCTCTTGCCGTGGACGATCTCGTCATGGGAGAGGGGATTGAGGAAGCGCTCGGTGTACTCGTACACCATGGCGAAGCTGAGCTGATCCTGATGCCAGGATCGATGCACGGGAGGCCGCTCGAAGTACTCGAGCGTGTCGTGCATCCACCCCATGTTCCACTTGAAGGAGAAGCCGAGGCCGCCCTCCTGCGGCGGGCTCGTCACGCCGCCCCAGGCGGTCGACTCCTCGGCGACGGTCAGGACCCCGGGCATGTCGTCGTGCAGGGTCTGGTTGAGGAAACGCAGGAACTCGACCGCCTCCAGATTCTCGCGTCCCCCATAAACGTTCGGGATCCACTCGCCTTCGCGACGGCCGTAATCCAGGTAGAGCATGGAAGCCACCGCATCGACACGCAGGCCGTCCACGTGAAACTCGCGCAGCCAGTACAGCGCATTCGAGATCAGGAAGTTGCGGACCTCGGTCCGGCCATAGTTGAAGATCAAGGTGCCCCAGTCCGGGTGCTCGCCGAGGCGTGGATCCTCGTGCTCGTAGAGTGGGGTTCCATCGAAGCGGCGCAGGGAGAAGTCGTCCTTGGGGAAGTGGGCGGGTACCCAGTCGAGGATCACCCCGACGCCATGGCGGTGGAGGTGGTTCACCAGGAAGCGCAGGTCGTCTGGCGAGCCGTAGCGCGAAGTGGGAGCGAAGTAGCCCGTCACCTGATAGCCCCAGGAGCCGTAGAAGGGGTGCTCCGCCAGGGGCAGGAACTCGATGTGGGTGTACCCGTAGCGCTGCGCGTACTCCACCAGACGCGGGGCGATCTCCCGGTAGGTGAGGAAGCGGTTGCCCTCCTCCACGACGCGCGCGAAGGACCCGAGATGCACCTCGCAGATGGAGAGGGGCTCGCGGGCGGGTTCGCGTCGCGTCCGCTGTGCCATCCACTCGCCATCGCTCCAGGCGAAGCTCGACGCATGCACCCGTGAGGCGGTGCCCGGAGGACGCTCCATGGCGAACGCGAACGGGTCCGTCTTGAGGCGCAGGGCTCCCTCGCGGGTGCGGATCTCGTACTTGTAGAAGGCTCCCGGCTCCACGCCGGGCACGAACAGTTCGAAGATCCCGGAGCGGCCCATGGAGCGCATGGGCAGGAGCCGGCCGTCCCAGCCGCAGAAGTCGCCCACCACGCTGACGCGCCGGGCACTGGGGGCCCACACGGCGAACGAGGTGCCCGGCACGCCGTCCACGCTCCGAAAGTGCGCGCCGAGCACCTGCCACAGCCGGCGATGGGTCCCCTCGTTGAACAGGTGCAGATCCACGTCCCCGAGCGTCGGCCAGAAGCGATAGGGGTCGTCGCGCTCCCACACGTCGCCGTGGGCGAAGCGGAAGCGGAGCCGGTAGCGCAGGGGCAGGCTGTGGTCGGCCAGGAATACGCCGAACAGCCCGTCACCCAGCGGCGCCATGGCCCGGGGCTCGGAATCCTCCAGCAGGCACTCGGCTCCGCTGGCGTCCGGATGGAAGGCGCGCACTACCACGCCGTCGCGGTCGGCGGCCCGTGCGGGGTGGGCTCCCAGGACGCGGTGGGGCTCGTGGTGTTCGCCGTGGCGCAGGGCCCGGGCATCCGCCGGAGAGACGGCGAGCACCGCCGACTTCACGCCGCCGTGGGTCGCGTCCTTCTGTGTCATCGGTTCCTCTCGTGCCGTAGCAGGATCAGGGTGTGTCCGGTCAGATTGAGGCCTCCGCCCCGCAGCACACGGCTCGAGGCGCGGGACGTGTTCACGATCTCCCGCCAGCGGCCGTTCGGGGGACGCGTCGGGAGCTGGAAGAAGCGCGAGCGGCTGCCGCCGTTCACGAGCAGGAGCAGCGTGTGCCCGCGATTCGCGCGCCCGCGTTCGTCCACCTCGTCGGAGGCCTCGCCATGGATCAGCATCCCGAGCACGCGGTTCTTCTCCTCGTGCCAGTCCTCGTGGGTCATCTCCTGGCCATCGGGCCGGATCCAGGACACGTCCTTGGCACCGGCCTCGGTGACCGGTCCGCCCGCGAAGAAGCGGCGGCGCCGGAAGACGGGATTCTCGTGACGGATGCGGAAGACGTGGCAGCAGAACTCCAGCAGCTGGCGTCGGGATTCGTCCAGGTTCCAGTCGATCCAGGTGAGCTCGTTGTCCTGGCAGTAGGCGTTGTTGTTGCCGCGCTGGGTTCGCCCGAGCTCGTCGCCGTGGGAGAGCATGGGCACGCCCTGGGAGAAGGCGAGGCTGGCCAGCAGGGCCCGCTTCACCCGGTCGCGCAGGTGGTTCACGCGCAGGGACTCCGTCTCGCCCTCGGCGCCCCAGTTGCGGCTCCAGTTGGCATCGTCGCCGTCGCGATTGTCCTCGCCGTTTGCCTGGTTGTGCTTGCGCTCGTAGCTGACGAGGTCGTGGAGCGTGAAGCCGTCGTGGCAGGTGACGAAGTTGATGCTGGCGTACGGGCCGCGGTCGTTGGCGTGGAACAGGTCGCTCGAGCCCGACAGGCGCGACGCCAGCTCGGGGATGTGGCCGGGGTCGCCGCGCCAGAAGCGACGCGCGGTGTCCCGATAGCGTCCGTTCCATTCGGCCCAGCCCGGCGGGAACCGGCCCAGCTGGTAGCCCCCGTGCCCGAGGTCCCAGGGCTCGGCGATGAGCTTCACACCCGCCAGCACGGGGTCCTGCTGCACCGTGGCGAAGAAACGGCCGAAGCGCTCGAAGTCGTACGGGTCCCGGCCCAGGCTCGAGGCCAGGTCGAAGCGGAATCCGTCCACGTGCATCTCGGTGACCCAGTAGCGCAGGCTGTCCAGGACCAGCTGGAGGACGCGGGGATGGCTGGTCCGCAACGTGTTTCCGCAGCCGGTGAAGTCCAGGTAGTAGCGGGGGTGGTCGCGCTGGAGCAGGTAGTAGGAGGCGTTGTCCACGCCCCGGAAGCATAGGTTGGGGCCCAGGTGATTGCCTTCGCCCGAATGGTTGTAGACCACGTCCAGGAGGACTTCGATCCCGACGCGGTGGAAGGCCTTCACCATGGACTTGAACTCGGTCACCTGCTGGCCGAGGGCGCCGGTGGCGTAGCGGGGGTCCGGCGCAAAGAAGCCGATCGTGTTGTAGCCCCAGTAGTTGGTGAGCTGGGCCTCCACCAGGTGGCGGTCGATCACCATGTGCTGGATGGGGAGCAGTTCGACGGCGGTGACGCCCAGCCCGAGGAGGTGGTCCAGGATCGGGTCCGAGGCCAGGCCCAGATAGGTTCCGCGCAGATGTTCCGGCACACCCGGGTGGCGTGCCGTCATGCCCTTCACGTGGCACTCGTACAGGATCGATCGGCTCCAGGGCGTGTGCGGCCGGCGGTCGTTCCCCCAGCTGAAGGCCGTGTCGAGGACGATGCTCTTGGGCATCTCCGCGGCGCTGTCGGCTTTGTCGAAGGAGAGGTCCTCCTCCGGGTGGCCGATCCGGTAGGCGAACTGGGCGTTGCTCCAATCGACCCGGCCGGAGATCGCCTTCCCATAGGGGTCCAGGAGCAACTTGTTCGGGTTGAAGCGGTGGCCGCGGTCCGGGTCCCAGGGACCGTGCACCCGGTAGCCGTAGAGCTGGCCCGGACGCAGGTCCGGCAGGTACGCATGCCAGATGCGGTTGGTGCGCTCCGAGAAGCGGATGCGCTCGAACTCCACCGCCGCGTCGGCCGCGTCGAACAGGCACAGCTCCACCGCGGTGGCGTGCTCGGAGAACAGCGCGAAGTTCACCCCCTCCCCATCCCAGTTGGCGCCCAGGGGCTGGGGTGAGCCGGGCCAGGCGCGCATCAGGCGGTCTCGCCCGCGTAGTAGACGGCGCTCTCCGGGGCCAGGGGCAGGGCCGGCGCCCCCGCCGCCAGGCGGCGCGGCGCGGCGCTCCCGGGCCCGCCGAAGTCGCCATCCTGGCTGTCGATCCGCAGGCGCCAGGGGTGCCTGCCGGCCGGAAGCGGCAGCTTCGCCTCCGGCGTCCGGCCCAGGTGGAAGGCCGCCAGTCCCGGGCGCCCGCGCTCCGGAACGTAGTGGACGCGGATCCAGCCGGCTTCGGCATCGTGCTGGACGCGCACCTCCGCGGCGCCGGGGCGCAGCGCCGGCTCCTCCCGGCGCAGGCGCAGCAGGGCACGGTGCAGCGCCAGCAGGCCCGCCGGCTGGGGGCCCGACGCGCGCGCGCGGTCCAGGCGCGAGCGCTGGAAGGTGTCCTCCGCCGCCGGGTCGGGGACCGCGGCCTCGCCCACGAAGGCGGCGAACTCGCGCCGGCGTCCGCCGCGCACTGCGTCCAGCAGCGCCGGGTCCCCGTGGCTCACGAAGTAGAGGAACGGGTTCGTCTCCCCGTACTCCTCGCCCATGAAGAGCAGCGGAAGCCCGGGAGCGAGCAGCAGCAGGCTCGCCGCCAGTCGCAGGCGCGCCGGTCCCACCAGGGCGGCCAGGCGCTCGCCGAGGGCGCGGTTTCCGATCTGGTCGTGGTTCTGCACGAAGACCACGAAGCGATCCGCAGGCACGTCGCGGGCCGGCGCGCCGTGGCGGCGTCGCCGATGGACGGAGTAGCGCCCGTCGTAGACGAAGCGTTCCGCCAGGGCCCGCGCCACCGGCTCGACGCCTCCGAAGTCCTCGTAGTAGCCCGTGCGCTCGCCGGTCAACGCGGCGTGGACGGCGTGGTGGTAGTCGTCGTTCCAGACCGCGTCCAGGCCCAGACCGCCGTGTCGCACCTCGCGGACGAGCCGCGAGTCGTTCGCGTCGCTTTCCGCCACGACGTGCAGGGTGTGCCCGCGGCGCTTCTCGCATGCCCGCACGGTCTCGGCCAGCTCGGCCAGGAAGGGGCGGGCGCTCTCGTCGTGGATGGCGTGCACCGCGTCGAGTCGCAGCCCATCGAGATGATACTCCTCGAGCCAGTGACGCGCGTTGTCCAGGAAGTAGGCGCGCACCCCGTCGCTGTCCGACCCGTCGAAGTTGACCGCCGCCCCCCACGGCGTGCGGTAGGCGTCGGTGAAATATGGTCCGAAATCGGCGAGCACGTTGCCCTCGGGTCCCAGGTGGTTGTACACGACGTCCAGCACCACGGCGAGCCCGAAGCCGTGGGCCGCATCCACCAGACGCCGCAGGCCCTGTGGGCCCCCGTAGCTGTTCTGGGGCGCGTAGGGGAAGACGCCGTCGTAGCCCCAGTTGCGCGCGCCGGGGAACTGCGCGACCGGCATGAGCTCGACGGCGGTGATGCCCAGCTCGCGCAGCGCCGGCAGATGGGCGATCGCTGCGTCGAAGGTCCCGGCCTCCGTGAAGGTCCCCACGTGGAGCTCGTAGAAGACGAGGTCCGCACGCGAAACGCCTGTCCACCCGCCGTCGGACCACGCGAAGGCGGTGGGATCGACCACCCGCGACGCGCCGTGCACGCCCTGCGGCTGGTGGCGGCTGGCCGGGTCGGCGCGCACGAGCCGGTCGTCGAGACGGAACCGGTAGTCGTCCCCGGCGCCGACGTCGTCCACCAGCGCCTCGAAGACCCCCGGCTGCCCCGGCGCGGGCGCCAGGGGTACGCAGCGCGGAGCGCCGCCCAGCAGCTCCACGGCCACGTGCGTCGCGTGGGGGGCCCACACGGAGAAGCGCACGCCGACGCCGGGGAGCGCTTGCGCGCCGTTCACGGCAGGCCGAGCACGTCGTGGATGCCGCGCAGGGGGATCGCGACCCACGTCGGGCGGTTGTTGAGCTCGTAGCCGACCTCGTAGAGGGCCTTCTCCAGCAGGTGGACGTCCAGGAGCAGGCCGAGCTCGGCGCCATCTTCGGGAAGGATCTGTGCGGGACGCACGTCTTCCAGGTAGGTGGCCAGGAAGCGCGCGCTCACCCACTGGGCCCACAGGCGCGCCCAGGGCTGCAGCACGGGCCGGTCCTCGGGACGATGGGCGTGGCGTGTGCCCGCTGCCAGGGCGCTCTCCGCCGCGTAGTCGAAGGAGCGCAGCATGCCGGCCACGTCCGTGAGGGGAGAGCGCTTGCGGCGCCGTTCACCCAGGCTGCGCGCCGGCTCGCCCTCGAAGTCGATCACGACGAAGTCCCGGCCCGTCCACAACACCTGCCCGAGGTGATAGTCCCCGTGACAGCGGATCAGGCGGCCCCCGAGCGGGCGATCCGTGACCCGGTGGAAGCGGCCGAAGATCTCGTCCTCCGCCGCGAGCACCCGCTCGGCCAGGGGCCGTACGCCTTCCGGAAGGTCGGCCAGCTGGTCGCGCAGGATGTCGAGGACGCGCATGCCCAGGTTGCGCAGCGACTGGTAGAAGGAGCGCCGGGAGAAGGGCGTGAACTGCTCGGGGGAGAACGCCGCGTCGTCGGGGCAGCTGGCCAGCGTCCGGTGCAGCTCCGCGGTCCGCCGGCCCAGGAGCTCCGCCAGGTCCAGGTAGGCCGCGAAGGGGGCCACCTGGGAGGGGTCGGGCGTCGCGCCGGCCCGCTCCAGCAGATCGCGGGGCGGGGTGGGACCGGGCGCCTCCCGATGTCGGGTGATGACGGTCTCGAAGCAGCGCTCGATCTCGTCGAGGGTGAAGCGCCAGGCGTCGCCCTCGTTGGGGACGTAGGCCTGGAAGAGGGCGAGCGTTGCCGTGCGCTCGCGGTCCAGGCGCACCTCCAGGTGACCCGCCAGGGCGGGCACGTGGGGGAATTCCGCTTCGGTGAGCCGCGCGGTGATCTCGAGCTCCGGGTTGATGCCTTCATCCAGGCGACGCAGCAGCTTGCCGACCAGGCGATCGCCGAAGATCCAGGACGTGTTGCTCTGCTCGGCGCCGAGCAGGCGCGCCGGGAGCGAGCTCAGCTCGTCGCCGCGTCCCAGGCGGCGCAGCAGCCCCGCGGGCTGACCGCGGATCTCTGCCTGTCGCCCGCGCGTGCGGCGACGGCGGGCCGCCAGGTCGAGCAGGGCGGCGGCGAAGCCCGGCTCTCCGGAGGCTTCCACGAGGCTGCCCTCGGCTCCGCCCCGCAGCCGCACTCGGGCGAGCGCCCGCTCGGCGGGCTCCGGGCCCGGACGCCAGGCCAGGGGCAGCACGTAGGTCTCGGGCTCGCCCTCGGCGTACTCCACCCCGGCGAAGGCCAGGCATCCGGACTCCCACTCGTCGACGGGGACGACGTCGAGCAGCCGCACGTTGCGCACCTGCCGCGCCTTGGACCGGAACCAGCGCTGGGCGGGCAGCCAGTCGGGCAGGATGCGTTCCAGAGCGCTGTGCCGGGACTCCTGGAAGAGCGTCGCCCAGCGCTCTCCCGCCTCCAGCACCGGGAGCTCCCGACCCGTGGCGGCGGGCTCCCCGGCGCCCCGGCCCCGGGGAGCCTCCAGGGCGAACCAGTAGAAGGCATGGGGGCCGAGGGTCAGCAGGTACGGAAGCTCGCCGATGGACGGAAACTCCGCGTGTCCGAACAGCTCCACCGGCGCGAGGCCCTTGAACTCGCGCAGATCCAGCTCCACGTACTGGGGGAAGCGCGACAGGTTCGCGACCACCAGCACCACTTCCTCGCCGTGCCGGCGCAGGAAGGCCAGCACCTTGCGATTCTCCGGGTTCAGGGCCTCGAAGCGTCCGCTTCCGAGAGCGCGGAACTGCTTGCGGAGCGCCAGGACGCGCTTGGTCCACCACAGGAGCGAGCTCGGATTGGCCTGCTGGACCTCCACGTTCACGGCCTCGAAGTGGTACTCCGGGTCCATGATGAGGGGCAGGACGAGGCGCTGCGGATTGGCGCGCGAGAAGCCGGCGTTGCGGTCAGGGCTCCACTGCATCGGCGTCCGCACACCGTTCCGGTCGCCCAGGTACACGTTGTCGCCCATGCCGATCTCGTCGCCGTAGTAGATCACGGGCGTGCCGGGCAGGGACAGCAGAAGTGCCTTCATGAGCTCGATGCGGCGCCGGTTGTTCTCGAGCAGGGGGGCCAGCCGGCGCCGGATGCCCAGGTTGATCCGCGCGCGCGGGTCGCGCGCGTATACGCGCCACATGTAGTCACGCTCTTCGTCCGTGACCATCTCGAGCGTGAGCTCGTCGTGGTTGCGCAGGAAGATCGCCCACTGGGCGGTGTCCGGGATCGCCGGGGTCTGCTCCAGGATGTCGAGGATCGGGTAACGGTCCTCCATGTGGATGGCCATGAACAGGCGCGGCATGATCGGGAAGTGGAAGGCCATGTGGCACTCATCGCCCTTGCCGAAATAGGCGGCCGCGTCCTCGGGCCACTGGTTGGCCTCCGCCAGCAGCATGCGGTTGGCATGGTGGCGGTCCACGTGGGCCCGCAGCTCGCTCAGGAAGGCGTGGGTCTCGGGCAGGTTCTCGCAGGACGTGCCCTCCCGCTCGAACAGGTAGGGCACCGCATCGAGTCGTAGACCATCGACCCCCATGTCCAGCCAGAAGTCGAGCACCTGGAAGACGGCCCTCCGGACCTCGGCGTTGTCGAAGTTCAGATCCGGCTGGTGGGAGTAGAAGCGGTGCCAGTAGTAGGCCTTCGCCACCGGGTCCCAGGCCCAGTTCGAGTGCTCGAAGTCCTTGAAGATGATGCGCGCCTCGCGGTAGCGGTCCGGCGCGTCGCTCCACACGTAGAAGTCGCGCCAGCGGCTGCCGGGAGGGGCGTGGCGGGCGCGCTGGAACCAGGGGTGCTGATCCGAGGTGTGGTTGATCACCAGCTCGGTGATCACGCGCAGATCGCGGCGATGGGCCGCTCGCAGAAAGGCTCGGAAGTCGCGCAGGGTGCCGCACTGGGGATCCACCGCGCCGTAGTCGGCGATGTCGTAGCCGTCGTCCCGGAGCGGCGAAGGATAGAAGGGCAGCAGCCACAAGGCCGTGACGCCCAGATCCTGCAGGTAGTCGAGCTTCTCGGTCAGCCCGCGCAGGTCGCCGATCCCGTCGTCGTCGCTGTCGTAGAAGGAGCGGACGCGGAGCTGGTAGATGACCGCGTCCTTGTACCAGAGGGCGTCGTCGCTCATGCGGCGGCAGGACGGGCGGGCGCGGGCAGGCGCAGCACGTGGGCCACCTTGTCGCCGGGATCGAGCCGCACGTAGTTGCGTACGCCCCGCCAGGTGTAGCGCTCGCCCGTGATCAGGTCCTCGACCGGAAAGGGATCCTCGGGCGTCAGGCCCAGGTCCGGGAGCGGCAGATGGACCAGGGTCTCCTGGGGACGCTGGGGGTCGAGGTTGACGGTCACCAGCAGCTCGTTGCCCGGCGCGGACTTGCGGTAGCAGAGGATGTGCTCGTTCTCGCTGGCCAGGAACTCCAGGTTGGCCAGCTGTCGGAACGCCGGGTTCTCGCGGCGGATCTGGTTCAGCCGGCGGATCTCGGCCTTCAAGTTGCCGGGCGCGTCCCAGTCTCGCTGGCGGATCTGGTATTTCTCCGAGTCGAGGTACTCCTCGCTCCCAGGTCGCACGGGGACGTTCTCGCACAGCTCGAAGCCGCTATAGATTCCGTAGAGGGGTGACAGGGTGGCGGCCAGCACGAGGCGAACCCGGAACGCGGCGCGGCCGCCGGTCTGCAGGTACTCGTGCAGGATGTCCGGCGTGTTGGCGAAGAAGTTGGGCCGGAAGTACTCGGTCATGTCCGTGCGGGTCAGCTCGGTCAGGTACTCGCGCAGCTCCCAGGCCGTGTTCTTCCAGGTGAAATAGGTGTACGACTGCGTGAAGCCGAGCTTGGCCAGGCCCTTCATGCGCTTGGGACGCGTGAAGGCCTCGGCGAGGAAGAGGGTCTCCGGATGCCGGCGCTTCACGTCCGCGATCATCCACTCCCAGAACGCCAGCGGCTTGGTGTGTGGGTTGTCCACCCGGAAGATCTGGACGCCCCGCTCGATCCAGAACAGCAACACGTCGCGGCACGCGTTCCAGAGGCCCTCGCGGTCCTCGCACCAGAGGTTGAGCGGATAGATGTCCTGGTACTTCTTGGGGGGATTCTCCGCGTAGCGAATCGTCCCGTCGGGGCGGACGTGGAACCACTCCGGGTGCTCCCGCACCCAGGGGTGATCCGGCGAGCACTGCAAGGCGTAGTCGAGGGCCACCTCGAGGCTCAGGCTCTTGGCGGTCTGCACGAAGTGCTCGAAGTCCCGCAGCGTCCCGAGCTCCGGGTGCACGGCCGTGTGCCCGCCTTCCGGGCCGCCGATTGCCCAGGGGCTGCCCGGGTCGAGGGGGCCGGCGCCGGGTTTGTTGTTCGGGCCCTTGCGGTGGGTGCGCCCGATCGGGTGGATCGGGGGCAGGTAGATCACGTCGAAGCCGAGCTCGGCCAGCTCCGGGAGCCGTCGCTCGGCGTCGGCGAAGGTGCCATGGCGGCCGGGCACCCGGGCCTGGGAGCGCGGGAACAGCTCGTACCACGCGCCGAAACCCGCCGGCACCGGGTCCACGATCACCGCCAGGACCCCGTCGTACCGGGTCAGCTCCACGGGGTCGATGGGGCCCTGGAGGAGGGCGAGCAGCTCGTCGGAGAAGGCCACCGCCAGGCGCTCGTCCTCGGGCAGGGAGGCGTCGCCGAGACGTTGCGCCTGCTCCCGAAGCCGCCGCGCCGCGGAGGCCCGGGCCGCGCCGGCGGCGCGCTCCAGCAGCCCCGCGCCCTCCAGCAGCTCACTGGCCACGTCCTGCCCCACGTCGATGCGCTTGCGCAGGTCCTCGCGCCAGGTTCGCCAGGGGTCCGGCCAGGCTTCCACCGTGTACTGCCAGTGGCCGATGCAGTCGAGCACGAACGAGCCGTACCAGCGGTCCGGATCGAAGTGATGGACGAGCGGCGCGTGGCGCCAGTCGCGGTCGGCGGGGCCCCGATAGCGGATGCGGGCGCCGAGGCGGTCGTGCCCATCCTTGTAGAGGTCGGCGCCCACCTCGAACTCGTCCCCCACGAGCCGCTTCACGGCATGACGCCCGCCGTCCACGCACGGCGATACGTTCTCGATCACGACGCGTGCGAAGCGCACGTCCCCCGGAGACGAGCGGCGGGGCCTGGAGTCGCGGGAAGGTGCCGGGCGGACCATCGAGCCGGCAGATGGTAACATCCGCCACCGGACGTTTCTAGGGCACGACGCTCGCAAGGTAGGGCTCGCAAGGTAGGACGGGGCAAGGTAGGACGGGATTGGGGGGCGTCCTTGTCTTTCCTGCGATCGCTGATCGAGATCGATCTCCGCGCGCTCGCGGACCTGATGGTCGTGGCGCTGCTCTTCTGGGCCCTCGTCCTATGGGTCCGCCGCACGCGCGCCCGCCTGGCGCTCGCGGGTCTCGCGATCGTGGGCGGGGTGTATCTGCTGGCCCGGGAGCTCGACCTGCGGCTCACCGCCTGGATCCTGCAGGGCTTCTTCGCCGTCTTCGTGATCGTGCTGGTGGTGGTGTTCCAGGAGGACCTGCGGCGGCTGTTCGAGCAGATCGCCGTCTGGGGCCTGCGCCGTCAGACGCCCCCGGCACCGCCCCAGGCGTTGGACATCCTGGCGCGGACCGTGGCACGGCTGGCTGCGACGCGGACCGGCGCCTTGCTGGTGCTGCCCGGCCGCGAGCCCCTGGACCGACACGTGGAGGGAGGCATTCTCCTCGACGGCCGCTTGAGCGAGCCGCTGTTGCTGAGCCTGTTCGATCCGCACTCTCCGGGCCACGATGGGGCGGTCGTGGTGGGCGGAGATCGGGTGATGCGATTCGCACTGCACCTGCCGCTCTCGAGCGACCGCGCGCAGCTCGCAGCCACCGGGACCCGTCACGCGGCCGGGCTCGGCCTGGCCGAGCGCACCGACGCGCTCTGCGTGGTTGTCTCCGAGGAGCGGGGAAGCGTGTCGGTGGCCCGGGAGGGGCGTCTGCGCCGGCTGCGTCGCCCCGAGGACCTGGCCGGGGAGCTGCGGCGCTTCCAGACCGAGACGGCGGTGCCGGCCGCGGACGTGGCGTCGGTCTGGCGCCGACTGGTTACGGGATGGCGCGAGGCCCTGGCCGCCGTGGTGGCGGCCGCCGGCGTGTGGGTGCTGGTGGTGCCGGGGTCCACGGTCACGGAGGTGGAGCGCACGGCGCTCGTCCGCGTGGAGAACCTGCCCGAAGGGTTCGTGCTCGACGCCGTGGAGCCTTCCGAGGTGCAGGTGGTGCTGTCGGGGCGCCGCCGGGACCTCGTCTTCCGCGACCGCGCCGCCCTCAGCGTTCCCATCGACGCGCTGCTGGTGAAGCTCGGTCGCCGCACCTTCGACGTGGAGCCGGAGCGGGTGCGACGCCCACCGGGCCTGACGGTGGTGGCCGTGGAGCCCACGCGGGTGCGGGTCTCGGTGCGCCAGGTCGGGGAGGGCGCACGCGAGAAGAGCGGCGCTTCCGGCCCGAACGCCCCGTGAGCGACGCGGTCAGCCGGCGTCGTCGCCCAGGTACTCGCGCAGCTTCGCCTTCCAGCCCGGATCGTCGATGCGCTGGAGGAGCGTCCGGTTGAGGGGCTCGCGCAGCGGACTGCCCGGCGGAAGCGCGATCGCATAGTCCTGACGCTCGAGGTCGAAGGGCAGCGTGCGCAGCTCGCCCGGCCATTCGGTCTTGACCAGGTGGCGGAGGATCGGGGCGTCGTAGACCGCCGCGTCGGCCCGGCCCGCGACCACCGCCTGCAGGGCGTCGCGCACCCCCGGGTAGGCACGGAAGCCGATGCCCTCCCGCTCGAGCCAGCGCCCGCTCGTGGTGCGGGCCACCGAGGCGACGCGCACCCGGGCCAGGTCCCGGGGGCCGCGAATCGACGACTCGAGCTGCGAGAGGGTGAGGGCCGAGGCGATCGCCGCCGTGAAGCCCGAGATCGTGACGATGCTGAAGAACATCCAGAACAGGGCCAGCGTGCGCCCGGCGAAGGTGCGCGGCGCCTTGTCCCCGTAGCCCACGGTGGTCATGGTCACGGCCGCCCACCAGAAGCCGGAGCCGATCCCCTGAGCGGTGCCACCCCCGAACTGCTCGGGGTTGCGGCGCCGCTCCAAGGCCCACACCGCCAGGCCGGCCAGGAACAGGGCCACGGCGAGGGCCCACAGGGCGCGCAGGAAGGCGGACGACGCGAGCCGCGCCAGGGCGCCGCGCCAGCTTCCCTGCCCCCGCGCCGCCACGACCACGCCCAGCCCCGAGCCGTAGAAGGGATGCGTGAAATCCATGCGCTCCTCGCGCTCACCCGTGACGGTCAGCGCCCCGAGCCCTGCATCCAGGGAGCCCGAGGCGACGCCGTCGAGCAGGGGCTCGAGGTCGAGGGGCTCCAGCCGGAAGCTCCGCTCGAGCCGCGTCGCGAGATCCCGCCACAGCTCGACCGCAAGTCCACTCCAGACGCCCTCGGGGCTTCGCAGGGCGAAGGGCGGCGCCTCCTTCACGCCGACGACGAGCTCGCCTTCGGCCGCTCCTGCGCCTCCCGCGAGCCAGAGCCCGAGCGCCAGCACGACGGCGCCGCGCCGGCGCCCGTGCACCGCGGCCAGTCGCCTCATCCCCTTCCCTCCGGGCGGCGAGTCACGGCACGTAGCGCTCGAAGAAGCTCTTCAGCGAGCGGCCGGCCGCCTGCTCCGCCAGCACGCGGAAGCGCTCCGTGGTGATCGGGCTACGCTCCTCCAGAAGCGCCCGCAGCACGTCGTCCAGATCGTTCTCGCCGTCGCTGGCCTTCTCGATGGCTCCGTTCAAGCGGTCGAGCACCGCCACGGCGCGTGCGGTGGTCGCCCCCGAAGCCTCGGCGATCCTCAGCTTCGACGCCCGCTCCCCGCGCGCCGTCAGCCGCGCCAGGGTCTTCTGGTAGCGCCTCCGGCTCACGGTGCGCGATCGGACCAGGAGCTGCAGCGAGTAGTACTCGGCCAGCCCCTCGATGATCCAGTCCGCGTCGGCGGCCGGTCGCGCACGCAGCACCGAGTGGACCAGCTCGTGCAGCAGCGGACTCGTCCCGTCGCTCGAGATCAGCGGACGGGCAGCGTGTACGTAGAGGGAGTTCGGGCCAGACAGGCCTCCACGCCACATGGGATCTCCGGCCCCCACCACCAGGAGTCGCTCGGGGAGCGTGCCGAGGGCGTCGCGCAGCTCGGGTAGCGTCCAGCGCAGCAGGGCCAGCAGGTCCAGACGCCGCAGTCCCTGGCGGGTCGGACCGGCCACCGACACCCGCGTGCCCGCGATCCGCTCGCGCACCACGCCGAGCTTGCCGGCCACGAACCAGCCGATGGGCCGGTCGAAGCCCCGATCCGGGTGGTCCAACGTGAAGGTCCCGTCGGCGGCGCGGGCGTAGGGTACGGCCACCGACCATCCCTCGGGCAGGCGCAGCCGAAGCCGGGAGCGCGAGAGCGCCCCCACCCGGGTCACCACGCGCGCCGGCGGTACGAGATCGTCGCCGCGGAACAACGCCCAGTTGGCCGCGCAGCGGGAGTCGTAGGAGCGCCGGTCGCGCAGATGGTCGATGCGGAAGCGGTAGCGGAGGCTGCCGCCCACCGACGGCGGGGTCCATTCGACTTCGCTGCCTTCCACCGCGACCTCGCCCGATCCCTCGAAGTCGCGGTGCCGCTCCGGATCGATCTTGAAGCGGATGCGTCGGAGCTGCTGCGCCCCATCGCCGAGCTGGATCGAGACGCGGGCCACCTTCTCGGTGGGAACGAGGCGCACGTCGTAGAGTACGTGGTAGCGCGTCTCCTGGGCCGCCGTGGGGAGGGCGCCGACGAGAAGCGCGGTCGCCACCCCGGCTGCCAGCAGCCCGGATCTCACGGTGTGCGGCCCGCCGCGATCTGCCGGCCGAGCGCCACGCGCTCCGCCAGGGGAAGGGCGCGTTCGGCTTCCCCGAGCCGGTCCACCGCATCGAGGCGGGGGAGCAGCCCCGCCCGGTTTGCGATCTGGATCGCCAGGCCCGGGCGCGCGTTCAGCTCGAGCACCACGGGGCCGCGGCGGGTGTCCACCACCACGTCGCAGCCCACGTAGCCGAGGCCGGTCTGTTCGGACGCCTGCACGGCGATCTCGAGCAGACGCGTGAAGTCCGGGATCGTGCGCCCGAGCAGGGGTCGTCCGGTGTCCGGATGGACGTGGATCGGATCGTTGCGCACCACTGCGTGGAGGGTGCGTCCATCCGCCAGGCTCACGCCGGCCCCGATGGCGCCCTGATGGAGGTTCGCACGCCCCCCGGAGCGCCGCGTCGGGAGGCGCGTCATGACCATGACCGGAATCCCGCGGTAGACGATCACGCGCACGTCCGGGACCCCCTCGAACGTGATCTCCGCCAGCTCCGGGTGCACCTCCAGACGCTCTTCCACCAGTACCTGGTCCGTCTGGCCGCCCAGGGCATACAGACCCGAGATGATGCCCGAGGCGTGGTAGACCAGGTCGGCGGTGCGGATCCAAAGCCCGCCCGAGCGGAGCAGACGGTCCTCGCGACGGTCCCAGATCACCAGGATCCCGTCTCCCTGGGCGCCGTGCGCCGGCTTCATCACGAAGGAAGCGTGCGCCGCAAGCCGATGCGGGAGGTCGCGCAGCTCGAAGTGGTGGCGGGCCACGGCATACAGTGCGGGGACCGGGATCCCGGCCGCCTGGCACAGGCGCTTGGACAGGAGCTTGTCGTCCACGCGAGGGTAGAAGCGCCGGGGATTCACGCGCAGGGTGTACTGCGCGTTGCGGCGGTTGATGCCGAGCACGCCCTCGCGGCGCAAGGTGCGAAGCAGCCTCACGGCGTGGCGCCTCCCGCGGGACGGCTGAAGACGCGGAAGCGGATCAGATCGCTGACCCGGTAGCCGGTATAGCTGCCCATCAGGACGAGCAAGCCCATCACACAGAAGACGAGCTCCGGAAAGCCGAACATGACGTGCTGGGCGAAGCGGCTCTGGAACACCGGATAGGCGCTCACGGCCACGAGTGTGGACCACATGGCGCGGATCAGCGCCTCGCGCAAGCCCTCCTCGGCCATGACGATGGAGAATCGTTCGATCAGCATGGTGAGGATGACGATGGGAAAGAGCACACCCTGGACGAGCTGGCGGCTCTCGCTGCTGCGGCCCAGGATCGCCAGGGCCGTGACGCCCAGGATGACCAGGCACAGCAGGATCGAGAGCCGCGGCACCAGCAGGAGTCGCAAGCGTTCCAGCAACACGCGCCCCAGGATCCCGATGGCGATCACCGCCGCCACCATGGCAAGGCCCAGACCGAGCGAGCTTTCCCGCAACGCGAGGGCGATCAGCACCGGCATGAAGGTGCCGAAGGTGGGAACGCCCACCACGTTGCGGAAAGCAGCCACGACCAGCGTGCCCAGGGGGATCACCAGCAGCAGCCGCATTACGCGTTGCGTCGCCACGGGAAGGCGGTAGAGGGAGAGGGAGGCCACCACGGGGTTGGGTGGCACCATCATGACGGCCAGCTCCTCCGGGCGCAGCCGCTGGCGCAGGGCGTCGTAGCGGAACGCGACGGCCTGGATTCCCGTGGCCCGGATGCCCTGGAGCGAACCGGCCTGGAGCACCAGGCGATCGGCAGGGCGACGCCCGAAGAATCCCTCCACGGGCGAGAGCGAGATCCAGCTCCGCCCGAGCCAGGCCTCGGCCCAGGCAGCGAGCTGGGGCTCCGCATCGCCGCGCAGGCGCAGCCCGAGCACGGGTCGGGCCGGAATGCCCGCCGTGCGGAGCAAGGTCACCAGCAGGCGCGACTTGCCTTCTTCGTTGCCTTCCCGGGCAGCCAGGGTGAGGAAGGCGTCGTCGCTGCCCGTGGAGGCGGTGGCGATCTCGTCGCTCACGAAGGCGAAGATCGTGCGCAGCCGCCCCACGGGATCCTCGAGAGGGGGGAGCGGCAGGGTCTCCAGAACGCCTCGCATCTCCGGGGCGTAGGAGGGGAAGTCGGCGCTCGGCTCGCCGTACTCGCGGGCGACGGACGCGGGCGGCGGCGCCACCGGCGGCTCCGGCAGCAGCGTCTCGACCTCGGAGAGCTGGACCCGGAACCCGTGCACGATCTCGTGCACCCCCCGGAAGCGGCCACTCCAGACGCCGGTACGGCGGTCGTCGTCGCTGCGGATGCTGAACACCAGGCGGTCCGAGACGGATCGTTCGTCGAACACGACCTGGCCGGTCCCCGAGGAAGGCAGAGGCGCCTGAACGCTGCCCCGGCGCCCCGTGCCGCGCGCCGTGATGGTCAGATCCACCCGCCACAGTCCCTGGGGATCGGAGGGCACGAGGGGCAGATCCAGCGCCAGCACCTTCCAGAGGAAGACGGTGCTTCCGAACAGGAGCAGGGCGATCCCGGTCCAGCGTGCCGCGGGGTTCATGGCGTCTTCGCCGGCCTACTCGGGCCGCTCGTCCACCTCGAAGGAACCGTCACCGCCTGCGTCCGGGGCCGTCCCGTCGGCTTCCTCGTCCGAGGTGAGGATGGTGCCCTCGGAGTAGTCCGGTTCGATTCCGATGTGGAAGGCCGCGTAGCCGGGGATCACGATCTGGTCCACCGCCATGCCGATCACCCGGCCGCGTTGGGGGGCGCGCACCACGGCTCGCTCGTTGGAGAGGGGGTCGATCACGATGCCGAGCACCTCGCCCTCGGCCACCACGTCGCCCACCGAAACCCGGGCACGCAGAATGCCCCCGTCGTCCACACGCACCCAGCGCGAGCGATAGTAGACGCGCTGGTTGCCCCGCAACCACGAGCCACGTTCGTCCAGCATCTCGAGAGAGCGCATGACGCTACGCACTCCCTGCACCCCGCGTTCCACTTCCTCGCGCTGGAAGCGCGTGGGCTCGCCGGCTTCGTAGGTGATGGCCGGAATCGTTGCCGACACGGCCGCTCGCCGCAGGGTACCCGGGGTGCCGACGGAGTGCACCACGATCTCGGCCCCGAAGGCAACGGCCAGCTCGGTCACCTTCGGCTCGCGCAGATCGGCGCGCACCTGGGGCACGTTGGTACGATGGAAGGAGCCCGTGTGCAGGTCCACCAGCATGTCGCAGTGCCGGATCACGCCGTCGAAGAAGGCGTGCGCGATGCGTGATGCCGAACTGCCGTGGGGATTGCCGGGGAAATAGCGATTCAGGTCGCGCCGATCCGGAAGGTACCGGGAGCCGCGGCGGAAGCCGTGCAGGTTCACGATGGGCACCGCGATGACGGTGCCCGAGAGCTTCACGGGATCCACTTTCTCGACTACCTGCCGCACGATCTCGACGCCGTTCACCTCGTCGCCGTGGACGCCCGCCGTGAGGCACAAGGCCGGCCCGGACTGCATGCCGCGCAGCACGAAGACGGGCGTGGGCAGCGAGTCGCCCACGAACGACTCGCTGGCCACCAGGGCGAGCGGCCGCGCCTCGCCCGGCACCACCACCTCGCCGAGCAGGTGCAGGGGCGACCACCCGTCGGCGGCGCTGGCGCTCACCACGAGCGCCCCCAAGATCACGCACAGGGCTCGAGTCATGGCGCGCTAGGCTAGCACCCGATCCTGCGACGCCGGCGCCGCGCGCGCGAGCCCCGGCTGCCTGGCGTGGCGGTGCCGCGCCGCTCAGCGTGGAATCCGGGCATCGGCGGTGCAGCGGCGGCCGGCGACCTCCAGTACGGCCACGTACTTCTGCGGCGTCCGGTCCAGATCGAGGCCGATGCGAGCCGTGAAGGGCCCCGGGCCCACGGGCCGGCCCTCGCCGGAGACGAAGCTGCCAGAGGGGTTGCGGGCTGCGAGCCACGCCTTCGCCGGCGAGCCGGCGCGGCCCTGGACGGTCCACGCCGCCCGCACCGAGCCCGGCCGCACGTCCCACTGCGCGACTTGCACCACGCGGATCTCGCAATGCTCCGGGCGCAGCGCTCCGCCGCGTCCGGCGCATGCGACCGCGAACAGCACCAGGGCCGCCACGGCGGCGATGCGCGTACCGCTGCTCATCAGGGTCACCCTCCTGCGGCCACCAAGGGGGGCCTTCTCCCCTCAGTCGATGCCGAAACTGGACTGCTCGCCGGGGTAGATGTCGTTGCGGCGGATCACCAGGAAGAAGAGACTGTAGGTCTCGAAGGAGGCGCGGCCGAGCACGCCCTCGCTGTCGGCCACGCTCGCCCCGCTGCGGTCGTGGGCCACCAGTCGCAGCTGGGCGTAGCCGCGCTGCTTCAGTACGCGGGCGAACGGAATCTCCGGGGTGGAGCCGCCGGGAATCGGGAGCGCTGGAACTCCGAAGCTCGTGTTGCGTGAGGCGGTGCCGAGGCCTCCCGCCAGCAGCACCAGCACCCACTCTGCCTGCTCGAGAGCCACCACCCGCGCTCCCAGCGTTCGCGCGCGGGCCTCGGCCAGAGCCTGGGCGTAGGGTGCATCGGCGCCGTTCAGGGCCGCCACCTCCACCGCCACCGCGCGCCCCTCGAGGTCCGGCCAGGTGAGGGCGTCGAGGGCGCGCTCCGCAGCTCGGTGGACGAGGAGCTGCTCGGTGGCCGAGCGGGGCGTCTCGGTCACGTAGCGCTGGTAGGTGCAGCCGAGTCCCAGTGCGGCGCCGAACAGGATCCACGACGGCGCTGCCAGAATGGCAGGCGCGCGGCGAACCAACGATCGTTTCATCGACCCCCCTGGCGAGGTGCATACGGTAGGAAGCCCCGCGGCGGACGCAAGCCGTCCCCCCGGGTCCGCAGCGCGGAGGACGCCGCGAAGATAGACTGGGTGCCGCTCGGTGGGGAGGATACGGAATGGGCGATTGGCTCCGCGATCAGCTTCGCCGCCGGCCACTGTGGTTGAACCTGCTGCTCGGCTTCTGCGCCTACATGGCCTTCGTCTACGTGCCGTGGGATCTGCTGGCCAAGCCCGTGGCACACGACGAGCAGGCCTGGTTCGGCTTCGTCGTGCACGGCTGGGCCGCCAAGCTCACCACCCCGCTGCACGGGATCGTCTACGGACTCGCCGCCTACGGCTTGTGGCACAGCAAACGCTGGATGTGGCCCTGGGCGGCCGTGTACGCCGCCTACGTGGCACTGAGCATGGTCGTCTGGTCGTTCGTGTCCTACGAGGGGGCGTGGCCATCGCTGGCGATCGCGGGGGCCACCTCCCTCCCGCTCGGGGCCCTGGCCGTGGCGCTGTGGCGCGCGCGTCCGCACTTCCAGGCGGAGCGGCCTCCGCTGCGGGGCCGCTACGGGGAGTGGGCGCTGGTGACCGGCGCTTCGGCGGGGATCGGGGCCGCCTTTGCCCGGGCCCTGGCTCGAGAGGGATTCTCGGTCGTCCTCACGGCGCGCCGGGAAGACCGGCTGCGCCAGCTCGCCGCGGAGCTCGAGAAGACTCACGCGGTGGCGACCCGCGTGGTGGTCGTGGACCTGACCGCGCCGGATGGGGCCGATGTGCTGGTCGAGCGCGTGGCGGACCTCGAGGTGGGCATGCTGGTGAACAACGCGGGCTTCGGCTGGCAGGGCCGTTTCCACCGGCAGGAAGGCCGCCGACTGCGGGAGATGGTGCAGCTCAACTGTGTGGCCCCGGTGGTCCTCACGGCCCGGCTGTTGCCGGGCATGCGCGCGCGCGGACGCGGTGCGGTGATCTTCACCGGCTCTGCGGCGGGCCGGCAACCGCTCCCGCTGCATGCCGTCTACGCCGCCACCAAGGCCTTCGATGGATTCCTGGGAGAGGCCTTGTGGGCCGAGCTGCGCGGCAGCGGGGTGGACGTGCTGGTGCTCGAGCCCGGTGCCACGGAGAGCGAGTTCCAGGCGGTGGCCGGAGAGATCGCGCACGCCGGGGAGCCGGCGGAGCGGGTGGTGGCGCTCGCCCTGGAGCGGCTGGGCCGCCAGCCTTCCGTGCTCTCGGGGTGGTGGAACTGGCTGCGGGCCAACGCGGGCGCGCGGCTGCTGCCACGGACGGTCTTGTTGCTGCTGGCGCAGCGCGTGATGGAGAAACGGACGCCCCCCGCCAAACTCTAGCTTGTGGTGCGACTTCTGGGTCTGGCACGGGATGTGCTTGAGGTGCGGGGATGCCGCGCCCGGCTCCGTCGCGTCCGCCGCCGTTCTGTCCGAACCCGGCCTGCGTTTTCCATCGCGATCCCAGGGTTTG
>JBFIML010000045.1:0-31168 GCA_041611735.1 Myxococcota bacterium
CCGCACCGGTCCGTTGCCGCCGGTGGCCAGGTCGGTGTTCACCTGGACGGCGGTCACCAGGTTCGGGTTGGTGAGGTCCACGCTCGGATCGAAGGTCCGCGTGGCCAGGATCCAGTTCCCGAAGGTGATGTTCGCGGGCGGCACGTTGACGGTCTTCTGGTCCGCGTCGTTCGCATTGGCGTAGCTCTGGACGGCCGCCGTGGCAGCGCCCAGGGTCACGCTCTGGGTGGTCGGGTCGTACAGGTTGGCGGCGCCGGCCAGGGCCGCCGAGTCGTTGGAGGCCTGCAGCTCCGTGCGAGCGGCCCACACGTGCCCGACGTCGGTGGCGAGCGCGGCCACGGCCAGCATGCCGAGCATGCCCACCACCATCAGCATGAGCACCGTGCCCTGCTGGCGCCTGCTTCGATGCAGCTCCGCTTGTCGTCCGGTTTCCGGCTTCATGACGGGACCTTTCGTTTGCCTCGCCCCCCGCTTGGAACCTACTCCTGGCCGATCACGACCACCGGCCTGGCCTGCTCGGTCTGCCCCTTCTGCTGGCCCTCGTAGTAGCGCCGGGCCACCCGCTCCGCCGAGCCCGGGTCGAGTCCCACGGGGCCCGTGCCCCAGGGCGGCGCATCCGGGTTCGCGATCATGGCCTCCACGTTGGCGCGCTGGGCGCTGCCCCAGTACTCGTCCACCAGGGAGTGGTGCTGCCACGACTGGCAGCCCCCGACCAGGAGCGCACCGGCGCCCAGGAACAACAGCGAGAACAGGGTCGTGCGATTCACGGCGTGCTCCTCTCCACCTCCGCCGGGACGCGGTGCCCGGCGGGGCCGATCAGCCCTCCCGCCGCCCCGGAGCCAGCGGCGCCGGCCAGGCCCCGCTGCGACTCGAGGGCGCCCAGGAGATAGAACTCGAAATCGTTCGGCTCGATGAAGCTGTCCGTCGGCAGCGGGTGCGGGCCGGGCGGCAGGGGCTTCACGAGCCGCGGCGTCACGATCAGGACCAGCTCCGTCTCGTCCTTCTGGAACTGGGAGCTGCGGAACAGCGCCCCGAGGATCGGGATGTCGCCCAGCAGCGGGTACTTCTTGATCGACTCGCGCACCCGCTCGTCGAGCAGACCCGCGATGGCGAAGCTCTGCCCGTCGCCGAGCTCCACGGCCGTGGAGGCCCGGCGGGTGATGAAGCCCGGTGTCGTCTGCCCGCCGACGGAGATGCCGAGGGTGAAGTCCGGCTCGCTCACCTCCGGCGCCACCTGCAGGTGGATGCGGTCCGGGCCGAGCACCGTGGGGGTGAACTGGACCCCCACGCCGAACTGCTTGAACTCGATGGTGATGGAGCCGAAGGCGCCGCCCTGGGACACGGGGATCGGCACCTCGCCGCCGGCCAGGAAGCTGGCCGCCTGGCCGCTGCGCGCCAGGAGCGTCGGCTGGGCCAGGATCTTGGCCAGGCCGTCCTCGTTGAAGACCTCGAACAGAGCCGTCAGGGCGAAGTCCTCGTCCACGAACTGGCCGATCAGGCCGACACGGTCCGTCAAGAGCAGCGCTTGCGCGGTGCTCAGGTCCTCGTCCAGCCGGGCCAGGCTGTCGAGGAAGTTGAAGAACTGGAAGGTCTGGTCCCCGCTCTGGATCGCCGTGGCCAGGTTCGAGGTGAGGCGTCGCGTCGCGTTGCGGGACATCTCGGCGATGATCACCTCGATCATCACCTGCTGGTTGCCGCCCACCTCGAGCATGTTCACCACCCGCTTCTCGGCGTCCTTCTCGAAGTAGGCGCTGGCCATGGCCACGGCCCGCTCGGCGGCCACGGGGCTGGGAACCGTGCCGCGCAGCACCACCGCCGGGCCGGCGCCCTCCACGTGGATCTCCTCCACCCCGAGGGCACGGCGCAGCTGACGCTCCATCTTGGCGTGGGAGGTGCCCACGTGGACGTCGATGGCGGCCTGGGGCTCGCCCTGGGCGTCCCAGATCACGATGTTGGTGTCGCCGACCTGGGTGGGCACCAGCTGGAGCTCGCGGGGGCTCAGCACCACCACCTCGAGCACCTTGGGATCGCCCACCGAGACCCGCTTCACGGCGTAGCTCGTCCGCACCCGCACCGACTTGCCGCGCTCCAGCTCGAGCGTGCGCAGCACGTCCTCGTCCTGCGAGACCGGGACGAGCTCGATGGTGGCGCGCCCGGGCGAGGGCACGAGCTCGCGGACGGGCGATCGCGCCGCCACCACGAGCGGAGCCTGCTCCGCCAGGGCCTGGGCCCGGGCTTCGGTCCCGGGCAGGTTTCCGAGGGCCACAAGGCCCAGGAGTACGACCGCCGCGGCCCCCCGCAGCGCCGGTCGCGTCCCCGTTGCGATTCGATTCACCGGCAGATGGTGCATGCCTCTCTCCATGTTCGCATCAGCCAGAAGACGTTTCTGCTGCTGCTTAGAAGGACTTGACCTGGACGTCCGACCCCTTGATCACCTGCACGTCCACGGTGGCCCGGGCCACGCGGCTCTGGGGCGCCGGGCGCTTGCGGTGGCCGAGCAGGTCCACCACGCCCACCGCCAGGGTCTCCACGGTCTCCGTGTCGGCCGGGTTGCGCAGCGCCAGCTGCAGGTTCCCTTCGTGGGCGGCGTAGGTGAGCTTCTCCGCCTGCTCCGGATCGACCTCGAGCGTCACCACGTTGACGAGCTCCGGCTCGCCTTCGCGGGCGCGCTCGAGCTTCTGGTCCACCGCGAGGACGCGCACGTCCTGGAGGATGGCCTTCGTGTAGGGCAGGGCCTTCTCCTGATCGACCCGGCGCAGGGTGGCGAGCACGTCGACCCGCGCGCCCGGCTTCACGAAGCCGGCCACCCCGATCACCGCGTCCACCTTGACGGAGAGGGCGCGGTGGTTGGGGGAGATCACGGCCGGCAGGCCGCCCTGGGCGCCTTGCTCGAGGAGCGCGGTCTCCAGCACCGGCTCCCCGGCCTGGAGCGGCCGCTTGAGCACGCGTCCCTCCGCCTGCTCGAGGCTGCGGTAGGCACCGCCCGGTACGAAGGCCGCCGGCCAGGCGACGGTGTCGAGCTGGCGGCTGTTCAGCTGCGCGGCGATGGGCAGGTCCACCCGCGCCACCACCACCTGGGCCATCTCGACGGAACCGGGTGCCTCGGGGGTCTGGCTGGACAGCCAGCGCTCCGCCCCGAGGGCCGCCACGACGCCGAGCAGGATGGCCAGCCCGAGGAAGAGCAGTCCACGTCGGTTCTGCATGATTCGCTTCTCCCCTCCGGATCCGTTGGGTTGGGATCCGGCCTACTCGTTGCGCATGGTCGAGGTCCCCACGAGCGTGATGCTCGAGGAGATCCCGGCGAGGCCCGGCAGGGCCTGGAACTGATACGGGGCGGTGGCCTGCACCTGCAGACCCTGCCCGCGCACGCACTCCAAGTTGTTGGTGGTGACGCTCACTGTAGCGGAGACCACCGAGGATGCGTAGCTCTGCACCGTGTTCGTGATGGCGGTCCGGACGTTGGCCGCGTTGCAGGGCGCGCGGAAGACGACGCCCACGCGCGCTCCCTCGCGAGCCGCATTGGAGAGCGTCTGCCACTGGGCGAACGCAATCCCGAACTCGGCGATCCCGAACAAGAGCAGCAGCAGGATCGGGGCCACGATGGCCATCTCGACCATGGACGTTCCCCGTTCGCTGCGGCGTCGCCGCGCGCTGCGGCGGCAGGCCGTATCGGTGCTGTTCAAGCCCATGGGCTCCCCCACAGTTGGTAGGTGCCGATCGCCAGCCCCAGGGTGACGGCGAAGGGGATGCCCCCGGCGGCCACGGACCCGGGCACCGGAGGCAGCCGGGTGAGGCGCCGGTTGGCGAGGGTCAGGACCAGGCTCCCCCACCAGCGCGCCAGGAGGTCCGGGAGGCCGCCGCGGACCGCCAGCCAGGCGAGGGCCACCACGCCCCCCCACAGCATCGCCCAGGTGAGCACCGGAACCAGGACCCCCGGGCCCCAGAGCGCCCCGAGGACCATGACGGCCTTCACGTCGCCGGCGCCGAACCAGCCCCTGGAGTAGGGAAGAACCAGGATCGCCAGGGCGCAGACCGCCCCGAGCAGCGCCGTGGCGAGGCCCGCCGCCCCGCCCCCGAGGGCCCCGTGCACGAGGGCCAGGCCGAAGGCCGGAAATGTGAGCCAGTTGGGAATGCGCCGCTCGCGCACGTCGCGCTCTACGGCGAGAAAGACGAAGGCCGCTGCCCACCCGAAGGCGGGCAGCGGCGCTTGACCTGCCGTGGCGATGACGCCTGCGCCCACCAGCGCGGCCGTACCGAGCGCGGCCGCCTGGCTGCGTACGTGCCCCGTGCTCAGCCTCCCCGGCTTCTGGCTCCGGGGCGCTGTTGCGCGGGGCTCGGACGGACTGAGCGCAAGCGTCTGCATCCTTCTCTTCTTAGGAGCCGCCGCCGCCGCCGGCCGGGATCTGGGTCGCGATGCTCTGCATCGCCGCGCTGGTGTTCTGCCCGAGGAGCTGGAAGGCGGCAATCGCCGCAATCACCACTGCGGTGCCCACGACGGCCCACTCGACCGTCTCGAGGCCCTGCTCCTCACGCACGAACTGCTTGATTCCGTTCCACATGTTCCTCTTCCTCCAGACCTTTGCGCGAGGGGGCGCAAGCCTGGGTCGCTTGCCTCTGCAAACGACGTCTCACGCCCCATTCTACACTCCTCGAACGTGCCCCTGTGGCACATCGAGGTGACGCCCCAGCCCGCCCGCATGTTGGGAATCGACCGCGATCCCCTTCGATGGGGGGGGGCTGGGGTATCGCAGCAGCGATCTTCTTAAGAATCGAGCCTTGTGTCAAGTTAGTATGCAAAGATGTCAAGAATTAATTACCTCGGCAGGCCAGTCGGTTCCTGCGGGGCGTCCCTCCCGCGGTCTGCTAGGCCCGGGACGGACGGGGAGAAGCCCTGATCGAATCGACGGATCCAGAGTCGCTTGCCGGTTCTCCGCGGGGCCAGCCGAGACGTCGGACTGGGGGGAGGTTCCCGCGAAGTGGGCGCTCTGGCCCGTAACGGAGGCCGGCCGGGGTGCCACGTCTATACTGAGCCTTGGCGCCAGGGGGCGCGGCCGAGCCCACCGGGAGAGCGAACGGCGTGCGACAGCTCCTAGGCAGCCTCGAGGCCTTCCTCGTCGCATCCCAGAACCCGGACGGGGGCTGGGGAGGCCGGCGCGGGCAGACGAGCAACGCGGAGGCCACCGCCCTCGCCCTGGTCGCCCTCCGGCAGCTTCCTGCCCCGGACCAGGCGCAGCGTCTGGCCCGGGGCGTCGACTGGCTCGAGCGCCGCCAGCGGCCGGACGGGGCCTGGTCCTTCGCGGAGGGGCTGGACGAAGGCACCTGGGCCACGCCCCTCGTCTGCCTGGCCCTGCTGGACCTGGAGCGGAGCCCGGAGCGCATCCGCCGCGGCGCCCGCTGGCTGCTGGCCCTCGAGGGGCACCGCATGTCCTGGTGGCAGCGGCTGCTGCTGCGGCTCCTGCCCGAGGAACGCAAGGTTCAGGTGAGTCACGAGCTGGTGGGCTGGCCCTGGCGCCGGGGAAGCTTCAGCTGGGTGGAGCCGACGGCCTTCGCCGTCCTCCTGCTCAAGAAGCTGTCGGGCACGCTCGATGCAGGCGACGCCACCGCGCGCATCCGCCAGGGAGAGCTCCTGCTCGCCGATCGCATGTGCGAGGGCGGCGGCTGGAACTACGGCAACCGGCGCGTGCTCGGCGAGATCCTGCAGCCGTATCCCGAGGTGACCGCGGTGGCGCTGCTGGCGCTCCAGGACCGCGCCGCCGACCCCGACGTGGCGCGCAGCCTCGAGCGGCTCCAGGCCATGCTGGCCGAGAGCGCGTCGGGTCTGAGCCTGGGCTGGTCGATGCTGTGTCTGTCCCTCCACGGGCGCGAGGCGGCGCGCTGGCGCGAGCTGCTGAGCGCGCGCTGGGAGCAGACCGGCTTCCTGGGCGAGACGCGCAGCGTCGCCCTGGCCGCCCTCGCCTGGACCGACGCCACTGCATGGCTGCGGGTGTGAGACGCGATGCTGGACCGCCGCCAGTTCCTGAGACTCGGCGCAGGAGCGGGGCTGCTTCCGCTCGCCGGCTCCTGCGGGCGCGAGCCCTCCTGGCAGGCGGCCGCGTGGCGCAAGCAAGCCCGCTCGCGCGTGGCGGTGCTGGAGGCGCCGAGCTACGAGGTGGCGCTCTCGGAGCGGCTCCGCCACGGGCTGCGCCTGTTCGGCCTCGACCTGCAGGGACGCCGGGTCGTGCTCAAGCCGAACCTGGTGGAGTTCGATCCCAACAGCGTCATCAACACCCATCCGGCGGTGATCGCCGCGGCCGTGGAGGCCTTCCTGGGGCTGGGCGCCCGGGAGGTGGTGGTCGCCGAGGGGCCCGGCCACCGGCGCGACAACGAGTACATCCTCTCCAGATCGGGCCTGCTCCCGGTGCTGCGCGAGCGCCGCGTGCGCTACGTCGATCTGAACTACGACGACGTGCTTCCCCTGGCCCTGCGCAGCGACTTCACGGAGCTCGGCCGCCTCTACTTCCCGAAGACCGTGCTGGAGGCGGACCTGCTCGTCTCGATGCCGAAGCTCAAGACCCACCACTGGGCGGGCGTCACCCTCTCCATGAAGAACCTGTTCGGCGTGATCCCGGGCTCGGTCTACGGCTGGCCCAAGAACGCGCTGCACTGGGCGGGCATCGACGGGAGCATCGTGGACATCGCCAGCACGCTCCCCACGCCCCGCTTCGCCATCGTGGACGGCATCCTCGGCATGGAGGGCAACGGCCCGATCCAGGGCGATCCCCGGCGGTTGGGAGCGCTGATCCTGGGCGACGACTTCGCGGCGGTGGACGCCACCTGCGCGCGGCTGATGCGGATCGATCCGGTCCGGGTCCGCTACCTGGCGTGGGCCGGGCGCTTCCTCGGCAACGTGGAGGCGGAGCGCATCGAGCAGATCGGCGAGCGGGCCGAGGACTACCAGCAGGATTTCCGGGTCCTGCCCCAGTTCCAGGGCTTGAAGGTCTGACCCCGATGCGGGCGCTGCCATGGCCTCCGGCCGCCTGTCCCGCCTCACGGCGCCCCCCGTGCTGCGGATCTTCGCAGCCAGCCTGCTGCTGCTGAGCGTCCTCGGTCTCGCCTTCCAGTATGCGACTCACCGGGAGCGCGTCTGGCACGACGACGTGGTGGCGGGGCGCGACTTCCTGGCCTTCTACGGCGCCGGCCGCATCGTGCTGGAGGGCGAGGGAGCGCGTCTCTACGACTTCGCGCTCCAGAAGCGGGTGCAGGACGAGATCCTGGCGCCGCAGGCGTTCGACGGGCTGCTCCCCTTCGTGAACCCGGCCTCCCTGGCACCGCTCTATGCGGCTCTGGCGACGCTGCCCTACGAGGCGGCCTTCGCGCTGCACGCGGCCGGCATGGCGCTCCTGTTCCTGCTGGGCGTGCGCGTTCTGCTTGGGCAGCTTCCAGCCCTGGGGCCCCACGCAGGCACCGTGGCGCTGCTCGGCCTGGCCTGGCTTCCCATGCTGCTGGCCGTGGCCAGCGGGCAGAACGGGGCGGCCAGCTTCGCGCTCCTGGCTGTGGCCTACGCCGCGCTGCGCTCTGGCCGCGAGGCTGCGGCCGGCGTCGCCCTGGGCCTGCTGCTCTTCAAGCCGCAGTACGCGCTCCCCTTCGCCGGCCTCCTGCTCCTGCGCCGGCGCTGGCGGGCGGTGGGCGGATTCGGTGCCGTGGCCGGCCTCTCGTACCTGGCGGGAGCGCTGGCCTGCGGCTGGAGCTGGCCCCTGCGCATGTTCGAGGCCTTGCAGGGGCCGTTCCGGAGCGGCGAGCGCGTGGCCAACGGCGCCCGGCACATCGCCCTGCCCGAGGTCCTGGACTACGGGCTCGTGCTGCGCTTCGAGGGCCATCCGGCGTCCGCGTGGCTGGCGCCCCTGGCCACCGGGTTGGCGGTTGCCGCCGTCGTGGCGGGAATCGCCCTGCTGATCTTTGCGTGGCGGCGCGCCCGGCCGGAACGGGACGACTTCGCCCTGCAATGGGCCCTGGTGGTGCCGGTGATGCTCCTGATCGGCCCCCACGCCCAGTTCTACGAGATTGCGCTCCTGCTGCTGCCGGTCCTGCTGCTGGTGGACCACCGCCTGGCCCGGGGCCGGCCCCTCGGTGGCGTGGAGCGCCTGGCCCTGGTGGCGGGGTACTTCGTCCTGCCCCTGCACCAGACCGCACCGGCCCTGGGTTTCCAGCCCCTGGTGCTGGTGCCGGCGGCCCTGGCAGCCTGGATCGGGTGGGAGCTGCGGGACCCCGCTCGGCTCCGACCGCGGCCCGATCGCCTGGACCGGGCCGCCTTGCGGGCCGGGGCCTGAGGCGCGCCGTGGCGGGCCGCCGAGCGCTCACGCCGCCGCTCCTCGCCGTCCTCGTGGCGGCGGGGGTGTCGGTCCTCCTGGAGGCCCTCTACTACCCGATCCTCGTGACGGAGCGCTCGCCCGGCTACCTGGTGCTGTGCGCCGCGTTCACCCTGGCGGCGGCGCTCCTGCTGGTTGCCGTGGCGGTCCTCGCCCCGCTACGCGCCCGGCTCGCCCTGGCCCTGTGGGCCGCCCTGCACGGCTTCCTGGTGCTCCACTTCGCGGCCGGCCTCAGCTTCGGGCTGACCAGCTACGCGCTGCTCTCCCTCGGCCCGGATCCCGACCGCCGCGCGCTCGCTCGGGCGCTTCCCGTGGTCGGGGCCCTGTGGATCGCGCTGGTCTTCTGGCCGTGGACGGCGGCTGTGCTCCCGCCTCCGTCCGCGTCCCTGCTGCGGGACGTGCTCCTGCCGACCCTCGTGTACGGCGCCAGCCTGGGCGTCCTGCTCGCCCTGGCTCCCCTGCGCCGCTCGCTGCGCTTCGTCCCACCTCCAGGCCTGGCGACGCTCGGGATCCTGGCCGCGCTCTTCGCCTGCGTCTTCGCATCCATGCGCGCGCACCCGGACCGCAACGTCCCGGTCTATGCCCGGGCGGCGCCGGCGGGGGAGCACGCCTCGATCCTCGTGCTGATCCTCGACACGGTCGGGGCGCAGCACACCTCGCTCTACGGCTATGCACGCGAGACCACGCCGCGGCTGCGGGCGTTCCTCGAGCGCAGCGAGGGCGCCGTGCTCTACTCCTTCGCCCACTCGCCGGCCACCTGGACCTATCCCGCCCACGCCTCGCTGTTCGCCGGCACGCTGCCTTCCAGCCACGGGGTCCACGAGGGCACCATGTTCGCCGGGGGAAGCCTGCGCATGCAGGCGCTGCGGGCGGATCAAACCCTCGCCGAACGGCTCCGCGAGCACGGCTACCGGACCGCCCTGATCCTGGCCAACGGCGCCCTCGCGGAGATGCCGGGGGTCGGCCGCGGCTTCGACTGGAACAACCCGCCGCTGGCCTCGCGCGGCGTCCTGCTGGTGGGAGAGCAGCTGCGGCGCCGCATCACGCCGGAGTGGTACCTGAAGCAGGCCCACTGGATTCCGCAGGCGCGCACCATCAACGACCGCATCCTGCGCTTCCTCGACGCCTGCGAGCCGGCTCCCTGCTTCGTGGTGGCGAACTACATGGAGGCCCACGCCCCCTATCGCGCCGAGGCTCCCCACGCCGGGGTGTTCGCGCGCAACCGCGTCGACGAGCTCGGCCCGGCGAAGCTGGGCCAGTCCCGGGCCACACTGGAGGGGCTCGTGGACCGCTACGACGAGGAGATCCTCGCCCTGGACGCGGCCCTGGGCGAGCTCCTCGAGGCCCTGGAGCGGCGCGGCACGCTGGATCGCTCCTGGCTCGTGATCACGTCCGACCACGGCGAGGCCTTCGGCGAGCACGGGGTGACGGAGCACGGCACCACCGTCTACGGCGAGGTGACCCACGTGCCGCTCCTGATCCGTCCGCCGCGGGGGGAGCGCCTGCCCCCGGAGTCCGGAGCCGTGAGCCTGCTCGACGTGACGGCCACGGTGGCGGCGGTGGCCACGGGCAGTCCCTTCGGCGTGGGGCGCGACCTGCGCCAGCCGGAGGACGGCCCGGCGCCGGTCCAGATCGAGTTCTTCGGGCAGCCGCGCAAGGTGGAGGAGTTCGGCGCCCTGGCCGGGGAGCCGGCGCGCGCCGTGGTGCACGGCAGCGTCAAGCTGATCGAGCACGCCGGCCGCCTCGAGCTGTATCGCCTGGACCAGGATGCCGCCGAGCGGAACGACCGCTTCGGCGTCGAGCCGGGGTTGGCAGAGCCGCTCCGTGCGCAGCTTCCCACGCTGGCGGCACCGGGCGGCTTCGAGGACGCCGCCCCGCTCACACCCCAGGCGGAGCAGGCGCTGCGCGCGCTCGGCTACGTCCAGTGAGAGTCGCGGATCCCTACTCCACGTAGCCGAGCGAGCGGAGCTGCTCGATCTCCTCGGGCGTGAAGGCGCCCTCGTCGACCGGCGCTCCCCCGTTCCCCATGGCATCGCCCCAGGCCTGGAGCGCCTGTTCCAGCCGCTGGCGCGGCTCCGGGTGGCTGGCGGCCAGGTTCACGCGCTCGCCCGGGTCCTGGTCGAGGCGGTAGAGCTCGACCCGGCCCGAGTCCAGGTCCCGGATCAGCTTCCAGGCGTCTTCGTAGACGGCGCGCAGGTTCGCCCAACGCCGGGTCTCCGCCACCACCAGGCGCGAGGCGGCGCGCTCGGGATCGAGCGCTACGCCATCCAGCGCGTAGCCTCCCGGGAAGGCGAGGCCGAGCAGGGCCAGCACCGTCGGCGCCACGTCGACGAGACTCACCCGCGCGTCCACCCGCGTGCCGGCGCCCCGGCCTCCGGGCAGCTTCAGGATCAGCGGCACCCGGAGCTGCTCCTCGTAGAGCGTGCGGGTGTGCCCGATCCAGTGGTCGCCGCGCTCCAGGAACTCCTCGCCGTGGTCGGCCAGGAATACGATCAGCGCATCCTCGTAGAGGCCGAGCTCGCGCAAGCGCTCGAACACCGCCCCCAGGTGGCGGTCCGTGAAGCGGATCTCGGAGTCGTAGAGCGCCCGCAGGTAGCGCGCATCGCCCTCGCCGAGCTGCGGCGCCTGGGCGCGCAGCTCGACGATCGGCATCCCGTCGTGGAGCCGCCCCGCATAGTCCGGGTAGTCGTCGGGTGGGTGCAGCCGGTAGGCATAGTGGGGATCGAAGTAGTGCAGGAAGAGGAAGAACGGCTGCCGGGCGTGCCCGTCCAGGAAGGCGAGCGCCTTGGCGGTGACCGAGGCGGAGGACACGTGCAGGTGGCCCTGGGCGTTGTCCTCGTCGAAGCCGTCGAAGCCCTGCTCGAAGCCGACCGCACTCGAGGCGAACAGGTTCGACACGATCGCATGGGTCCGGTAGTTGCGGGCACGCAGCAGCTCCGTCAGCAGGACCATATCGGGCGGCAGGCGCAGCGGCCGGTCCACGAAGCCCAGACGGGTCGGGTGCCGTCCGCTCAGCACGGAGGCGAGGGACGGGGTGGTCCAGGGCGCCGGGCTCTGGGCATTGCGGAACACGACGCCGTCCGCCGCCAGGGCGTCGATGTGGGGCGAGACGTCGCGGGAGTAGCCGTAGACGCCCAGGTGGTCGGCCCGCAGGGTGTCGACGACGATCAGGACGAGGTTCGGGCCCGCCGGGGGAGCGAGGTGGCGGTCCAGGGCGACGCCGGCGGTCAGGGCGAGCGTCGCGAGGCCCGCGGCCAGGGCCGGCCCCGGCGCCCCCAGCCGGGCGAGGCCCCGCCGCGCCCGCGCCGGGAGCGTCGGGGTGCGGGGACGCCAGCGGGAGACCAGCGCCCGGAGACCTACCGCGGCCACCACCAGCAGCGCCGCCCAGGTGGTTTCCAGGCGAGCCGCCCCGGACAGGGTGCGCCAGAGGGGCTGCTCCTCGCTGGCCAGGTACAGATCGTCCAGGACCGGCCCGGCCAGCCGGGAGCAGAGGGGCAGCAGCAGCGCCACCCCGAGCGCCAGCAGCCCGAGCCGCCGCCAGGCGGGCCCGGCGTCCCGCTGCGCCGCCACGAAGCGCGCCACCAGGGCCACTCCCAGCAGGAGGAGGGCGCAGCCGAGCATGGCTGCGCCGAGGCTGCGGGGCAGGGCGACCACGGCGAGCCGCCCGAGGCCGTGCTCCAGGTGCCCCTGCCGGGCCACCTCGGCCAGCCCGCGGCCCAGCCCGAGAAGGAACCCGAGGTTGACGGCAGCCAGGGCGAGCGCTCGAAGGGGCGTCGCGGGTCGCGTCATGGGGAGTCGAGCGGGCCAGCCAGCATGCCCAGCCGGAGAGAACGGGCACCTGCTTGCTGCCCGCGGGGATCCGCGCTGAGGTATGCTCTCGCCGTGGCGCACCCCTCCACCTGCGCCGGAGCCGTGGGGAATCCATGCAGCCGATCCTGATCATCGAGGATGATCAGCCGCTCTGCCAGATGCTCTCTAAGTACCTGGAGGGCCGCGGCTTCGAAGTCACCGCGGCCGCCAGCGCCGGGGAGGGGCTGGCCGCGCTCGAGCGGCGCGTCTTCGACGCAGTGATCCTCGACCTGATGCTGCCGGACCTGGACGGCTTCGAGGTGTGCCGGCGCATCCGCGCCTCGTCGCAGGTCCCCATCGTGATCCTGACGGCACGCGGCGACGAGGAGGACCGCATCGTCGGCCTGGAGCTCGGGGCGGACGACTACCTGCCGAAGCCCTTCAACCCGCGTGAGCTGCTGGCGCGCATCCGCGCCGTGCTGCGCCGCGGAACAGCCTCTCCCGAGCAGCGGCGACCGGTGCTGCGCTTCGGCCGGCTCGAGATCGATCCGGACGCCCGCCAGGCTCGCCTCGATGGCCGGCCCTGCGCGCTCACCAGCTATCAGTTCGAGCTGCTCCGCGTGCTCGCCGACAACGCGGGGCGTCCCCTGTCCCGCGAGGAGCTCATGTCCCTGGCCCGAGCGGACGGCTCCCCGGCGGTGGAGCGCAGCATCGACGTCCACATGTCGCGGATCCGCGCCAGCATCGAGGACGATCCCCGCGACCCGCGCCGCATCCTGACGGTGCGGGGCGTCGGGTACGTCCTGACGCGTGCACCGGAGGACGGGGGCGCGGGTTGAAGCGTCGCCTCTACTTCCAGGTCTACGTCGGCTTCCTGATCGCCGCGCTCCTGTGTGGGGAGCTGATGGTGGTCGTCTTCGCCGACCCCCCCTGGCGGGCGGCTCCCGCTCTCCCCGGGCTCGGCGGCCCCTGGCTACCCCTCACCGGGGCGCTGTCTGCGGGAGCGACGCCCGAGGAGCTCCAGCGGGAGCTGGTGGCGCTGCAGGAGCGCCTGGCGGTGGACGCCGCGGTGTGGAGCGCCGACGGCACGCTGCTGGCGGCGGTGGGAGAGGTGCTTCCCTTCCCGGCGTCGGAGCGATGCGCGCCGCAGAAGGACGCGGGATCCGGTTGGCTCGGTCTCGGTCCGAGCCAGCGTCTCGCCCTGGTGTTGCCGCTCCCCGACGGACGCTGCCTCGTCACCGAGCAGTCCAAGTCGCGCCCCATCGATCTGCAGCAGGCACAGATCTTCCTGGTGCTGCTGCTCGTCTCGATCGCCGTCGGCTCCTACCCCCTGGCGCGTCGCATCACGCGACGCCTCGAACGACTGCAGCGGGGTGTGGAGGAGCTCGGCTCCGGCGACCTGGCCAGTCGCGTCCCGGTCGAGGGGGAAGACGAGGTTGCGCAGCTGGCGCGCAGCTTCAACCGGGCGGCGGAGCGCATCGAGGGTCTGGTGGGGGCCAACCGCCGCATGCTCGCGGGCGCCTCCCACGAGCTGCGCACGCCCCTGACCCGCCTGCGTCTTCGCCTGGCCCTGCTGGGCGACGCCGCGGACGGCGAGGCGACCGGCGAGCTGGACGAGGGGGCGCGCCGCAAGCTGATCGAGGAGTCGGAGACCGACATCGAGGAGCTGAACGAGCTGATCGACGACCTGCTGCTGGTGGGTCGTCTGGAGGCGCGCGGCCGCCTCGACCGCGTCGAGCCCCTGGACCTCCTGGCGCTGGTGCAGGAGGAGGCGGCGCGCTTCGGTGTGGCGACGCGCGGCGCCTCGATCACGATCCCGGGCGACCCGCGCGCCCTGCGCCGCCTGGTGCGCAACCTGCTCGAGAATGCGCGCGTCCACGGCCAGGGCGTCCAGGTGGAGGCATGCGTCGAGCCTCTCGGCGCCGGGGCGCGGCTGCTCGTCGTCGATCGGGGGCCCGGCGTCCCGGACACGGAGCGCGAGCGCATCTTCGAGCCCTTCTACCGTGCCGTGGTGCAGCGCCCGGGCGCCGACGGGGGCGTGGGCCTCGGCCTCGCCCTGGTGCGTCAGGTGGCTCGCCAGCACGGCGGTGACGCGCGCTGCCTGCCTCGCAGGGGCAGCGGTGCGCGCTTCGAGGTGGATCTCCCGGGAGCGGCCAGCGCAGCCTCAGGTCAGCTCGACGGCTGCCCAGCGGGCTAGCGGGATCAGCAGCGGACCGCCGTCCTGGGGCCAGTCGAGGGGGGGGGTCTGGAGCCGGCCCGGCGCGCACACCCGGGAGGCCCCGAGCTCGATGAGCCGGCGCGCCACGGCGCCGGTCCGGTCGCCCCAGCCGGCCAGGGCCACGCCCGCCAGGTGGGCCGCCAGCGGGGCGAGCGCCCGGTCCAGCTCGCCGGCGTCCGCCAGCGGGTGGACGCGCAGGAAGCGTTCCAGCGGCGCCGGGCGCCAGGCGGCGTCGGCCTCGCGCACCACCGTCCAGCCCGGGGCGGCGTGCACCGACACGCTCCGCCCCGCCGCCGCCCGCATCTCCGCCTCAGCCCGCTCGCGCGCACCGGCCGCGGCGACGGTCACCTCCACGCGCCCGCGTGGCCAACGCGCCTCGGCCCGGGCGAGGGCTCCCGCCAGGGCCTCGGCCACCCGGTCCGGGGCCTGGTCGCCCCCGGCCACGTACACCGCCAGGGGCGAGAGGCAGCCGAGCTGATCCCAGAGCGCCACGTCCAGGGCCAGCCCCTCCGCGGCCCGGGCCAGGGCGCTCCCGGTGCTCGCCTCGGGGCCGAGCACCGCCACCGAGAGGCGGTGCCCGTGCGCCACGAGTCGCCGGGGCGGCCGCACCCGCGCCGCCACCTCGGCCACGGTGGCGTCGGCGCCCGTGGCCACCACGCAGTCGGCGGCGAGGACGGCGTCCATGCCGGCCCGGTCGTCGCCGGCCACGTCCACGACCGTCAGGCAGGCGCCGAGCTCCGGGTCCGCCTCGGCCAGGGATCGCGCCACGGCGCGCGCCGTCAGCCGATCGTGGCGGGAGGTCTTGGCGAGGACGGGCGAGCGCAGCACGAGGGGCAGCAGGAGGGTCGGGAAGACCGGCGTCGGGAGCGCGCCGGCCAGCACCACGGCGGTGGTCTCGTACCCAGCCAGCACGCGCGGGCCGCTGGCATCCAGGAGCTCGATCCCGCCGAGCTCGCGGTCCACCAGGCGTCGCAGGGAGTCGCCGGAATAGGGCGCCAGGCCCCGAGCCAGCCCCTCCCGCACGGTCGCCTGGGCAAAGCCGCTGGCTGCAGGCAGCTCCCGGGCCAGGGCGTCGCGCAGCGGCGAGCTGGGCGCACTCCAGGCGTCGAGCACCCGCGCCAGGACGTCGAGGGTCTCCCGGGCCGGGCGCCGGCGCAGGCGCCGCCCCGCCGCGCGCAGGCGCGTGAGCGCCGCGGCGATCCCGTCCGCTGCCGCCTCGCCGCTCAGGGCTCCGTCTCGCCGAGCATGGCGTCCGCCGCCATCGAGCAGCCGCGCGCCTCGGCCCCGGGTGCGCGGCCCAGCACCTCGAAGCCGTCCTCCACCCGACGTCCCAGGTCGGCAGTCTGGAGCGCGAGCACGCTCCCGGTGTTGGCGAGGTCCACGACGACGACGATCCCCACCTCTCCGGGACGGGCGTCCTCGCCGCTCTGCGGGTCCACGATGCGCACCCGGGTCCAGGGCGGGCCGAGCTTGCGGCGCGGCGCGCCGGGCTCGCACAGCGAAGAGTCGTAGAACTGGCTGCCGAGCTCCGTCATGCCGTACTGGTTCACGACGTGGGTGGGCGGCACGCCAAGGCGCTCGCCGAGTGCGGCGCGGAGCGCCTCGCGCCCGAGCTCGCGCGAGCGGCCCTTGAAGCCCCCGGTCTCCATCACCCGGGAGCCGGCGGGGAGCCTCCAGACCAGCCGCTGCTCCTGCAGGGCATCGAGCAGGTGCACGAAGCCGAAGGCCGTGCCGGCCAGCAGCAGCGGCGTGTCGCGGGCCACCGTCTGCTCGAGGACGTCGAGCAGCGGCTCGACGCGCAGCCGCCCGCCCTTCACGTCGAAGCCGCTGCCCGGGGCCCCGAGCTTGCGCACCACGCAGCCGAGCATGTGGGAGAGCGAGGAGTCGGGCACCTCTTCGGGCGGGGGCGCCAGCACGCGGATGGGAAGGCGCGCCGCGTCCGGAAGCAGGAAGCGACGGAAGCTCGGGAGGAGCGAGGCCTCGTAGAGTTCCAGGGTGTCCAGGTGCAGCGCCCCGCGCCGCTCGGTGGCCGTGCCGCTGGTGCGGAAGGTCTTCAGCGTACGCTCGGCCGGGAAGCAGCGCAGCTCCACCTCCTTGAAGGCGCCGGTCGGAACCGGCGGGAGCTCGCGCCAGCTCGTCACCCGGTCGGGCGTACGCCCCCGGGCCCGGCAGAAGCGCGCATAGGGCGTGCAGTGCTCGAGCTGCCAGGCGAACAGCGCCCGGGCGAGGGTATCGAAGCGGGCCTCGTCCCGGTGCCAGGCTGGGTCCCGCATCCAGGCGAGGATGCGCGCCTCCAGGTCGGCCCGCTCCGCGTCGGGCCGGCTCATGCCAGCGTCTCCACGAGGCGGTCGAGACCGAGGCGCAAGGCTTCGCGATCGATCGTGAGGGGCGGTGTGACGCACAGCACGCGCCCGTCGTCCCCCGACGGCAGCAGGATCACGCCGCGCCGGAGGGCGTCGGCGCAAGCGCGGGCCGCCCGCTCCGGGCCGTCACACTCGATCCCGATCATGAGGCCGAGGCCGCGCACCTCGTGGACGCCCTTCCGGGACGCCAGATGCGCCCGCAGGTGGGCGAGGGCGAAGGCACCGAGCTCTGCGGAGCGTTCCACCAGCTTCTCCTCCGCCAGCACCGCGAGGCAGGCCAGGGCCGCCGCGCAGCTCGGCGGGTGCCCGAGGAAGGTCTGGGTGTGGAGCGCCTCGCCTCGGGAGATCGGCCAGGCGTCCATCGTCTCGGCCCGGCCCAGGCAGGCGGAGAGCGGCATGCCCGAGGCCAGGCCCTTGCCGACGCAGAGGAGGTCGGGCACCACGCCCGCGTGCTCGCACGCGAACCAGCGCCCCGTGCGTCCGAAGCCCGTGTAGATCTCGTCGAGGACGAGGAGCCACCCCTCCCGGTCGCAGAGCGCGCGCAACGCGGCCAGGAATCCGTCCGGCGGGATGCGGACTCCTCCCCGGCCCTGCACCGGCTCGACCAGCACTGCACCCACCGGGAGCGGCGACGCGCCCGCCGCGCGACGCACGTCCTCGGCGTCGCCGTAGCGCGCGAAGACCGTGGCGCCGGGCAGGCGTGCGGCGAAGGGCTGCCGGAAGTCGCGGCGCCAGGTGGCGTCCAGGGCGCCCAGGGCGAGCCCGTGGTAGGCCCCCTCGAAGGCCACGACCCCCGGGCGTCCGCTGGCCAAGAGCGCCGTCTTGAGCGCCGCCTCCACCGCGTCCGCCCCGGACGATCCGAGCACGGCACGCGCCGGGCCCCCGCCCGGGAAGCGTGCCGCGAGGGCCTCGAGGAGCGCCACCTTCGCGGCCGGCGGGTGCACGTCGCCCATGGCGTGCAGCAGCCGCTCGGCCGCCTCCTGCACGGCGGCCACCACGCGTGGATGGGCGTGGCCCACGTTCGCCACGCCGAAGGCGCCGCCCAGGTCGAGGAAGCGGTTGCCGTCCACGTCCCACACGTTCGTCCCGCACGCGCGCTCCCAGAAGACGGGCGGCGTGGGGGCTAGGCACGTCACGTTGCGGCTCTCGACCTGACGCAGGCGCGCGGCCAGGGCGCGCGAGCGCGGCCCGGGAAGCTCCGTCACGAGCTCGGGAGGCAGGCAGGGGAGGGCCGACACGCGACGATTGTAGCCGCGCAACGCCACGTCGCGCGCGGGGCAGGGCGTTCCGCCGCGCTGTACACTCGCTTTCGTGGCCGCTGGGAGCGCGCTGGACGACCCCCGCGACCGCGCGGCGCGAGCCCGCGCGGGGCTCGTCTCCCTGGTGGCCGGCACTGCGATCTTCGCCGGCAAGCTCGTGGCCTGGTACATCACCGGATCGAGCGCCGTCCTGTCGGACGCCCTGGAATCGGTGGTGAACGTGGCGGCGGCGGCGCTCCTGGTCTGGAGCCTGCGGCTCGCTGCCCGTCCGGCGGATCGCAACCACCCCTACGGTCACGGCAAGGTCGAGTTCTTCTCGGCGGGCGTGGAGGGCACGCTGATCGCCCTGGCCGCCACGCTGATCCTGATCGAGGCGCTGCGCCAGCTGGCGGTGGGACCCGAGCTGCGGCGCCTCGAGGGCGGAATCCTGCTGGTCAGCCTGGCGGCCGCCGCCAACGCCGCCCTGGGTCTCTACCTGGTGCGCGTCGGGCGCCGCACCCACTCGCTGGCCCTGGTGGCCGACGGCCGCCACATCCTGACCGACGTGGCGACCAGCGTCGGCGTGATCCTGGCCCTGGCCGCCGTCTGGCTCACGGGTTGGGTCCTGCTCGATCCGCTGATCGCCATTCTCGTGGCGCTCAACATCCTGTACACCGGCTGGCGGCTGGTGCGTCAGGCGGTGGCGGGCCTGATGGACGAGGCGGACGAGGTCCTGCTGGGCCGCGTGGCCGCGGAGCTCGAGGAGTGCCGGGCGCCCTGGTGGATCGACGTGCACAGCCTGCGGGCCTGGCGCTCGGGGGCCGTCTGGCACGCGGACCTCCATCTGGTGGTGCCGCGCTACTTCGACGCCGACCGGCTGCACGGCATCCACCACGGCGTGGCCCGGGCCATCCACGGCGCCTCGGGCATGCCCGGCGACACGATCGTCCACTTCGATCCCTGCCGCCCGCGCCACTGCCCGAGCTGCGCGATGCCCGATTGCCCGGTGCGCTCGGCGCCGGTCGCGCGCCGCCTTCCCATCTCCCTGGAGCGCGCCACGCGCGGCGACGAGAGCCTGGAAACGGGCATTCCGCTGGCGCCGGAGGCGGCGCGATGAGCCGCCCGACGGGGCCCCACCCCCGAGGCCCTGCCGAGGTCTACGTGGGCCTCGGCTCGAACCTGGGCGACCGGGTGGCGCGGCTGCGGGAAGCGCTGCGGGCGCTCGGCGCCCTGCCGAAGACGGAGCTCGTGGCCGTCTCGCCCCTCTACGAGACGTCGCCGGTGGGCGGGCCGCCCCAGGGCGCCTTCCTCAACGCGGTGGCGCAGCTGCGCACGGAGCTCCCGCCCCGGCGGCTGCTCCAGGAGCTCCTTGCCCTCGAAGTGCGAGCGGGCCGCGTGCGGGGTGCCGAGCGCAACGCTCCCCGGCCCCTGGATCTGGACCTCCTGCTCTACGGCGACCTGCGTCTGGAGGAGCCCGGCCTGGTGGTGCCGCACCCGCGCCTCGCCGAGCGGGCCTTCGTGCTCGAGCCGCTCTGCGAGCTCGCGCCGGAGCTCGTGCACCCGAGCCTCGGCGAACCCATCGCCGGGCTTGCCGCGCGCTGCCGCGATCCGGCGGCGGTGCGGCTCTGGCGCGAAGAGGAGGGCGCATGGCGATCGTCGCCGTGAGCATCTCGCCCATCGGCGAGGGCCCCGGGGTGGGCCGCTTCGTGGCCGAGGCGCTGCGCGTCGTGCGGGCCCAGCAGCGGGTGCGCTATCGGCTGGATCCCATGTTCACGACCCTGGAGGGCGACCTGGACGAGGTGCTCGCCCTGGTTCGGCGCATGCAGGAGGCGGTCTTCGCGGCAGGGGCGCAGCGGGTGTCCACGGTGATCAAGATCGACGATCGTCGGGATCGCCCCGTCGCCATGGAAGAGAAGCTGCGCTCGGTGGAGGAGCGGCTCGAAGGCTCCTGATTCCAACACTCAAGAATTGCTTCCCGATTCCGATGGCAGCCGCGGGAATCGGCTTGCTCCCGGCCCGGATTCCAGTAGGATGTTCGTCATGGCAGCCCCCGCCCCCCTGGCATCTGATAGAAAAGCCTATTCAGATCTAATACTTGGGCAGATCCGCTCGGGCCAGCTGGAGTCCCTGAACGCCCAGGAAATCCTTTCCTGGGGGATCAAGAATTTTCATCCGCGAATCGCCTTGTCGTGCTCCTTCGGGGCGCCCGAGGGGCTCGTGCTGCTCGACATGATGCACCGCCTGGAACCCGCCTCGCGGGTCTTCGTGCTGGATACCGGGCGCCTCCCCCAGGCGACCTACGACCTGATCGACCGGGTGCGGGACCGCTATGGGAAGCCGGTGGAGGTGGTGTTCCCGGACGCCGCGGCCGTGCAGGCCATGGTGCGCCAGCACGGCTTGAACCTCTTCTACGAGTCCGTGGACAAGCGGCAGCTCTGCTGCCGCGTGCGCAAGGTGGAGCCCATGCGACGCTACCTGGCCGAGGCGGGCCTCGACGCCTGGGTCTCGGGCCTGCGGCGCGACCAGAACGTGACGCGCCAGGACGCCTCCAAGGTGGCCCTCGACGACCTGCACGGCGGCCTGGTGAAGCTGAATCCCCTGGCCGACTGGCACACGGAGCAGGTGACACAGTACGTCCGCAGCCACGACGTCCCCGTCAACCGGCTCCATGCCGAGGGCTACCCTTCGGTGGGCTGCGACCCCTGCTCGCGCGCCATCCGCCCGGGTGAAGAGGCTCGTGCCGGCCGCTGGTGGTGGGAGCATGCGGATACGAAGGAGTGCGGCATCCATGCGGGCGAGGAGTTCGAGGGCTCGGGCATCTAGCGCGGCGGCGGCGACGGGCCTCGACCGGCGCAGCTTCCTGCTGGGTCTCGGTGCCCTGCTCCTGCTGCCGGGCCGGGCGCGGGGCGAGGCGGCTGCTTCCTGGACGCTTCCCGAGGCCACCGAGGAGCTCCTCCGTAGCAGTCCCTACGTGTACGTGTCCCCGCTTCGCGCCGATGGCGCCGAGAGCCGCTGCCACGGCGAGGTCTGGTACGGCTGGCTCGACGGCGCGGTGGTGCTCACCACGAGCACCGGCACCTGGAAGGCGCGGGCCGTGGCCCGCGGTCTCGACCGGGCCCGTCTGTGGGTGGGCGACTATGGGCGTTGGAAGCGCTTCCTCGGCCGCAACGAAGCCTTCCGGGCCGGACCGAGCTTCGTGGCCCGGGCCGGGTTGGTGGACGACCCGGCGCTCCTCGACCGGCTGCTTGCGCTCTACCGGGAGAAGTATCCGGCCGAGATCGGGCGCTGGGAGCCGCGCATGCGGAGCGGCCACGCCTCCCGCGACCGGGTCCTGATCCGCTACCAGCCGCTCGCCGCGCGCTGAGCCCCCGGGCCGCTACAGCACCAGGCGGTGGATCGCCTTGAACTCGGGCGCGCGGGCGTCCCGGAGCCATTCGAACAGCACGCTCTCGACACTGCCCGGCACGGCGCCGGAGTCGAGCATCTTGCGCCAGCCCACCTCGTCCTCCAGGGCGAAGCGGGCACTGATCGCGTCGCGCACCACGTGCACCCCGTGGCCCTCGGCCAGGAGCGCGTGCACGGTCTGGCTCACGCACACGTGGGTCTCGATGCCCGCCACCACCACCTGGTCCCGTCCGAGCTCGGCGAGCCGTTCGCGCAGCCCCGGGGCACCCAGGGCCGAGAAGCAGGTCTTCTCGAAGCGCACGGTTTGCTCGGGCAGGTGCCCCGCTACCTCCGGGCGGGTCGCGCCGAGGCCCTTCGGGTACTGCTCGGTGAGCAGCACCGGGAGGTCGAGGACGGCGGCGGCATCGAGCAGCCGGCTCGCGGCCTGCACCACCCGCTCCTCCTCGTGCAGTTTGCCGCGGTAGGACTCCTGCAAGTCGATCACCAGGAGCACCGACCGCTCCCGCTCCAGGACTCGCGCGTGCGCCTTCAACGGACCCCCTCCGACGAGCCTCAAGCCGTCCGGCCGTCCGGCCGATTCATGGCTGCGGAGCGTAACACGGAGAGGACCCATGCCCCGTCGCAGTCCCCTTCGCCTCCTCGCCCTGGGCTCCGCCCTGGCAGCCCCCTTGCTGCTCACGCCCCATGGCGTGCGCGTGACGCACGCGGCGGAGGGGCATGCGGAGGAGACGGCGACGGACGGCGGCATCTGCCGGGTCGAGGACCCCGTCGCCTCGGCCGCTCGGCGCGTAGAGCTCCAGGCCCTGCTGCGCAGCCGCCTGGCGGAGGAGGCCAGGCGTGGCTCGGGATCCGACGTCGTGGTGCTGAACGGGCGTGGCTACAACTACGGCGGCGACCCGTCCATCCCCGACCCGCTGCTGCTCCGCTTCGAGGCCATCGCCCGCGGCGGCGGATCCGAATAGACGCCCGCCCAGCGTTTTGACAGCCGCTCCCGGCGCTCCCTATGGTGTGAGCGAGCCGGAACCCATGACTCCGAACTCGACCGCGCGCTTCCGGCAGGCCACGGCGCTGCTGGCCGTGGCCTGGGCGCTGCTCGCCCTCGGCCTCGCGGCGCGTGGTTGGCTGCTCGCCGACGAGGCCCTGCATCCGCCCTTCCTGCTGGCGGGCTTCGCCGGTGACCCCTGGCGCATCGAGCAGGTGAGTCCCCTGGCGGCGGCCGCGGGCGTTGCGCCCGGGGATCGGGTGCTGGCGGTGGACGGCGCGTCCGTGGACCTGGCCATGCTGACCTGGGGCCGTCGCTTCCGAGCCGGGCAGGAGAACCACTACCGGATCCGCTCCACGGCAGGCCGCCAGTTCGAGGTGACGCTTCCGACGGTCCGGCGCACTGAGATCTCTCCTCCGCTGCTCACCTTCGTGGCGCTCACGCTGCCCCTGGTGGGAGCCGTGTACCTGGCGATCGGCTGCCTGGTCTGGGGGCTGCGCCCGGGCCGCGAGGCGTCCTGGGCGCTGCTGCTGTTCTGCTCGGCGATGGCCGCCGATCTCTTCGTGGCCCGGCCGCTCGGCGGTCCTGCCTGGGGCATCGCCTGGCTCAGCATCCCGTTGATCGGGGCCACGGTGTTCCATCTCTTCACCACCTACCCGGTCGAGCCCGAGTGGATGGTGCGTTACCGGGGGCTGCGTCCCCTGGCCTACGGCGTCGCGCTGCTGCTCGGCGGACTGGCCCTGGCCGAGGGTTCGCTGGGTGCCCCGCCGGGCGTCCTCAAGACCGCGGCCTTCTACTTCACCATCACCATCGCATGCTTCTGCTTCCTGCTGGCGGCCCGGGCGCGCCGCCGCCTCCGGGAGACCACCCTCGCCGCTCGCGCCGACGTGCTGTTCTTCGGGGCGCTGGTGAGCTTCCTGCCCGTGCTACTGGTGCTCGTGCTCCAGAACCTGTTCCAGACCTCGCTGCCCTGGTACCTGGCCTTCCTGTGGTTCGTGTTCTTCCCGGTCGCCGTCGGCTACGGCATCGTGCGGCGGCAGCTCTTCGACGTGCGGGTGGTGGCGAAGTCCTCCGTCGTCTACGGGGCGGCGACGCTCGCCATCACCGGCCTCTACGCCTTCCTGATCACCTTCGCCAGCACCGTGGTGGCGCGCTTCGACGTGAACGCCCAATCGCCCTGGTTCTCGGTGGTCTTCTTGTTCTTCGCGATCCTCGCCTTCAATCCCCTGCGCGACCGGCTGCAGCAGCTCGTGGACCGCGTCTTCGACCGGGACCGCTCGCTCTACCGCAAGGCGCTGCGCGAGATCTCCGAGGCCATGGTCTCCATGCTCTCCACCAAGGAGATCGTGGACCGCATCCTGGTGGCGCTCACGGACACCATGGGGGTGGAGCGGGCGCTGGTTCTGCTGCAGGACGAAGAGGGCGAGGCGCTCCAGGTGGTGGCTTCGCGCGGCGAGTGCGACCCCGAAGCCCTGGTGGCGAGGATCCCTCTGGCCCACCCGCTCTGGGAGCGGCTTCAAAGCGAGCGGCGGGAGCTCGCCCGCATCGATTCCGACGCCGTGACCGACCCGGAGCGACGCGAGGCGTGCCGCGACGTCTTCGACACCCTCGAGGTCGAGCTCCTGGTGCCGATCCTCTTCGGAGCGGAGCTCCTGGGCGCCATCGCGGTTTCCCAGAAGATCTCCGGCGAGCGCCTCACCTGGGACGACCGCCAGCTGCTACGCACGCTCGCCAACCAGAGCTCGAGCGCCATCGAGAACGCCCGGGCCTTCGATCAGATCGCACGACTGAACGAGACCCTCGAGGGGCGCGTCGAGCGTCGCACCCGCGAGCTCCAGGACGCGCAGACGCAGCTCGTGCACAGCGAGAAGATGCGTTCGCTCGGCCAGCTCGTGGCGGGCGTGGCCCACGAGCTCAACAATCCGATCGGATTCGTGCACGCGAATCTGCAGCTGCTCGAGGACTTCGTGGGGAGGCTGCTCTCCGCCCCGGAACACGGCGAAGAGGCGGTGCGCGCCGAGGAGGCGATCACGCGGCTGCTCGTCCGCAGCCGCGAAGGGACGCAGCGGGTCAAGAAGATCGTGCAGGACCTGCGCACCTTTTCGCGCATGGACCGGGCGGATCTCGTCGAGGTGGATCTCAACCGCGAGATCGAGGGCACCCTCTCCCTGATGGAGCCACGGCTGCGGTCCGGGATCCGCGTGGAGCGCGACTTCGGCGAGCTCCCGCCGGTGCGTTGCTACGCGGGTCAGATCAACCAGGTCTTCCTGAATCTGCTCATGAACGCCTGCGACGCCCTGGAGGGGAAGGGCCGCATCCGCATCCGCACCCGCGCCCTCGACGAGGGAGTGCGGCTCGAGTTCCACGACGACGGCCCGGGCATCCCGCCGGACCTGCAGGACCGCGTGTTCGAGCCCTTCTTCACCACCAAGGAGGTGGGCAAGGGCACCGGCCTCGGGCTCTCCCTCTCCCACGGCATCGTCGAGCGCCACGGCGGCCGCATGCTGGTGGGGTCGGCGCCCGGGCAAGGCACGACCTTCGTGATCGAGCTGCCCCTCGACGCGACGCTCGCGGACGCGTAGGCTAGACGCCCCCGGCGCGGGAGCGCCTCCCGCCCCAGCCCCAGGAGCCCCCCATGTCCTCGATCCGGCTCGGCCTCACCACCGGCTACTCCGGAGCCAAGTACCGGCTCGACCTCGACCTGATCCTCGAGGCGGAGCGCCTCGGCTTCGACTCGGTCTGGACCGCCGAGGCGTACGGCTCCGACGCGGTCTCCCCGCTCGCCTACATTGCCGCCCGCACCACGCGCATCCGCCTCGGCACGGCCATCATGCAGATGCCGGCCCGCACGCCGGCCATGACCGCCATGACGGCCATGACCCTGGATGCGCTGTCGGGAGGGCGCTTCATCCTCGGGCTCGGGCCGTCGGGTCCGCAGGTGGTGGAGGGTTGGCACGGCGTCCCCTACGGCAAGCCCCTCACGCGCACCCGCGAGTACGTGGCGATCCTGCGCCAGATCTTTGCGCGCGAGGCGCCCCTGGAGCACAAGGGCGTGCACTACGAGATCCCGTACCGGGGCGAGGCGGCCAGCGGCCTCGGCAAGCCCCTGAAGAGCATCTTGCACGGCCGCGCCGACATGGAGATCTACACCGCCTCGATCGGGCCGAAGGGCATCGAGTGCAGCGCCGAGGTGGCGGACGGCTTGATCCCGGTGTGGATGAACCCGGAGCGCTTCGATCTCTTCGAGCCCCACCTCCAGGCGGGCTTCGCCCGGGCCGGAGGCGGTAAGAACCTCGCGGACTTCGACATCGCGCCCTTCGTCACCTGCATCCTGGGCGACGACGTGGAGAAGTGCCGCATGCCGGTGAAGGGCATGCTGGCGCTCTACATCGGCGGCATGGGTGCTCGCGGCAAGAACTTCTACAACGACTATGCCACGCGGTTCGGCTACGAGGCCGAGGCGCGCAGGATCCAGGACCTCTACCTGGACGGCAAGAAGGCCGAGGCCATGGCGGCGGTGCCGGACCGGCTGGTGGACGAGATCGCGCTGGTGGGGCCGCCCGAGCGCATCCGGGATCGGCTCGAGGCGTGGAAGGCCTCGCCCGTGCGGACGCTTCTCGTCGGCGCCGGCCAGCCCGAGGCGCTCCGCACCCTGGCCGAGCTCGCCCTCTAGCCCCACGTGTCGAACTCCCGGCGGGGGCGCATCGTCGAGCTGGACAAGCGGCGGGTCTGGCATCCCTACACGCCCATGGACGAGTACCGCCTCGCGGTCGATCCCCTGGTGATCGAGCGCGCGGCGGGCGCGCGCCTGGTGGACGTGGACGGCCGCGAGTACCTGGACGGGAACGCCTCCTGGTGGGTCGCGACTCTGGGCCACAACCACCCTCGCCTGGTGGCGGCGCTCAAACGGCAGGCGGACCGCCTCTGCCACACGGCCCTGGCCGGGATCACCCACGCGCCGGCAGCGGAGCTGGCCGAAGCCCTGTGTGCCGTGGCGCCCGAGGGGTTGGAGCACGTCTTCTTCAGCGACGACGGTTCCACGGCGGTGGAGGTGGCCCTAAAGCTCGCGCTCCAGTACTGGGCCCAGAACGGCCGCCCGCAGCGGCAGGCCTTCGTGGCGCTGGAGGGGGCCTTTCACGGCGAGACCCTCGGCGTGGCGGCGCTGGGCGGCGTCGAGGTGTTCCGGCGCCCCTTCGAAGCGATCCTGGCGCCGTGTCTGCATCTGCCGTCGCCGGGAGACCCGGAGGTCGGCCTCGAGCGGGCCATCGCCGAGCTGGAGCAGTGCCTGGAGCGGGAGGCGCACCGGGTGGCCGCGCTGGTGCTCGAGCCCCTGGTGCAGGGCGCTGCCGGCATGCGCATCTACGACCCGGCCTACCTGCGCGCGGCGCGCACCCTGTGCGATGCCCACGACGTCTTCCTGGTGGCGGACGAGGTCTTCACGGGCTACGGCCGGACCGGTCTGCTGTGGGCTTGCCAGCACGCCGGAATCGCCCCGGATCTCCTGTGCACGGCCAAGGGATTCTCGGGCGGAATGCTCCCCATGGCGGCGACCCTGGCCACCCGTCGCATCTTCGAGGGCTTCGTGGGCGGGCGGGAGCGCACCTTCTGGTACGGCCACTCCTTCTGCGGCAATCCGCTCGGGGCGGCGGTGGCCGGTGAGGTGCTGCGCGTGTTCCAGGACGAGCACATCCTGGAGCGTGCGAAGCCCAAGGCGGCGCGCGTGGCGCGCGCCTTCGAGGCCCTGGCGGACCTTCCCGGCGTCCGCCGCACGCGGTCGCTGGGGATGATCGGCGCCCTCGACCTGGCGGGCGACGAGGGCTACCTGGCCCGGGCGGGCTGGCGCGTCTTCGAGGAGGCGCGCCGCCGTGGGGCCTACCTGCGCCCGCTCGGCAACGTGGTCTACGTCACCCCGGCATTGACGATCTCCGACGACGACCTGGAGCGGCTGCTCGAGGTGCTCTCCGCGAGTGTCCGGGCCGTGGTGGGCGGCGCCTAGACCGCCGCGCCCCGCTCGCCGAGGAGATCTGCCGCGCTGCACGATTCCGGCCCGGCCCCGCGCGCGGCGGCCTCGCGCAGATGGCGGAGCACCCGCTCGTTGACCGGGGTCGCGACGCCATGGGCGGCGCCCAGGGCCGCGATCTGCTCGTGGAAGCGGTCCGACTCGAGCGGGCGCCCGTGCCGAAGCGCAGTCCAGACGTGGTTGTAGAGCGGCAGGCGGCGGGCGCTCGCGCCGCGGGCCAGGGCGCTGCGCTGCCAGGCGATCTCGTCGTCCAGGGAGCGGTCGCGCCCGTCGCCGGAGCGCGCCTCCACGCGGGCCGCGCGCAGCACGTCCCGCGCTTCCTCCAGGAGCCGGACCTTCACCGAGACGAAGGCCGGGGTCGCGTGGTCCTCGCGACGCACCAGCGCGTTGGGTGCGCTCATCAGGTTGATGCACAGCTTGAGCCACTTGTCGGCCTGGATGCAGGACGAGACGCCCGCGTCCCAGCCGGCCTCTCGCAAGGTCGCCGCGAGTGCGTCGGCGGCCGGATGATGGCCCGCCGGATGCAGCCCCACCACGATGCGCCCGCCGGGAAGCGCACGCACCCGATGCGAGCCGATGCGCGTGCAGGTCGGACGGAAGACGGCGCCGAGCACGCTCGGGAAGCGCTCGGCCAGGAGGGCTTCGTTCTCCACCCCGTTCTGGACCGAGACCGGGAGTGCACCGGGCGCCGCCCGTGCCAGGGCATCCGCCACCTCGCGGGTCTGGGTCGAGCGCACGCACAGCAGGACCGGCTCCGGGCCGATCCGGTCCGCCGCGGCCTCGAGCCCTGCCGCGCAGGCCACGGCCTGGGCGCGGACGTCGTGGCTGGCCGGATCCTCCACCTGGACGCCCTCGTGGGCGATGCGGTTCGCCTGCTCCGGGGAGCGCGTGACCAGCAGGAGCGGGTGGCCAGCCTCCGCCAGCCGTGCGGCCACCAAGAGACCCACGGAGCCGCCGCCCACCACGACCTGCATGGAGCGCGAGCCTAGCAGCGGACCTTCGCCCGCTGGCTCGCGGCGGGGACGAGTCCTGGGCTCACGGGTGACGACGCCCGCCGCGGAGCCGGCGTGGGTGTCGCCCCGCGCTGTCCTATGTTCCCGACGTTTCCTGGGCAGGAGGACGCTCCATTGGAGCAGGCCCTCGGCGCGCTCGCGACCTGCTGGCGTGGCGCTCGCAGCGTGGTGGTGCTCACCGGGGCCGGCCTCTCCACGGCTTCCGGCATCCCCGACTTCCGCTCGCCGGGCGGACGCTGGGAGCGCTACCAGCCGGTCCCGTTCGCGGACTTCCTGGCCCGGGCCTCGGCCCGGGAGGACTACTGGCGCTACAAAGGGGAAACCTGGCGGCTGATCCGGGCCGCCCAGCCGAACGCCGCCCATCGCGCCCTGGCGGAGCTCGGCCGCGCCCGACGCGTGCACCTGCTCGTCACCCAGAACGTGGACGGTCTGCACGAGCGCAGCGGTTTCCTCCCCGAGCACCTCGTCACGATCCACGGGACGGACGCCGCGGTCGTCTGCCTCTCGTGCGGACGCCGCGAGCCCCGGGAGCTCGCCCAGGAGCAATGGGAGTCCGGCACGGCCGTGCCGCGCTGCACCTGCGGCGGCTTCTGGAAGCCCGCCACCATCTCCTTCGGCCAGCGCCTCGTGCCCGAAGACCTGGAGCGTGCTCTTCGGGAGGCGTCGGCCTGCGACCTCTTCGTGGCCGCGGGCACTTCGCTGGGGGTCGGTCCGGTGAACGGGATGTTTGCGGCAGCCGAGCAGGCCGGCGCGACGACGGCCATCCTGACCGCCTCGGAGACTCCCTTCGACGCGGAGGCGAGCTGGAAGCTCGAGGCGCCGGTGGAGCAACTGCTGCCCGAACTCGCCAGACGCGTGCTCTCGAAGCGGCTGGCCTGCTAGAGCGTCGGCCAGTGGGCGGCCCAGGGCCGCTCCTGCTCGAAGGCCCAGGCCGCCTGCAGCACCAAGTCGTCCCGGTGGCGCGGGCCGACGATCTGCAGGCCCACCGGAAGACCCGCCTTCGAGAATCCGGCGCGCACCGTCGCCGCCGGATGCCAGGACAGATTGAAAGGCATGCTGAAGCTGCCCACGTTCGCAGCCGGCTGGCGTCGCCCCTCCACCTCCTCGGTGAGGGGGCCCTTGGCCGGGGGCGGGTCGTAGGGGACGGTCGGCGTCAGGAGCAGATCGTGGTGCTCGAAGAGGTCCGCGCACCAGCGGTTCAGCTCCTCACGCCGGCGACGGAACTCCGCGTAGCGCTCCGGCGTCATCCGGGCCCCCTGCTTCACCGCCCACAGGAAGGCGCGCCCGAACTCGGACTCGTGCTCCGGGAGCAGCGGCGACAGGTGGCCGAGGAGCTGGAAGACGTTGATCAACCCCCAGTCGCGCGCCGGCTCGGGCGGGCCGGCGGCGAGCGGCTCGACCGCGTGGCCGAGCTTCTCGAACACCCGTACGGCTTCTGCCACCCGCTCCGCCACGTCGGACTGCACCACCGCGTAGCCCAGGTCCGGCGAGAAGGCGATGCGCAGGTGGTCGGGCAGGGCACGCAACCGCTCCCGATAGCTCAGCCCGGGATGCGGCAGGGAGTTCGGGTCGAGCGGGTGTGCCCCGACGGTCAGATCGAGGTGCAGGGCCGCATCCTCGACGCTGCGCGTGAGCGGGCCGACCACCGAGGTGTCGTCCATGGCCCACAGCGCATCGGGGCCGTGGGGGATGCGGCCGTAGCTCGGCTTCAGACCGAAGCAGCCGGTGAAGGAGGCCGGGATTCGGATCGAACCGCCCCCGTCGCTGGCCGTCACCAGCGGGACCAGGGCCCCGGCGATGGCTGCCGAGGAGCCTCCGCTCGAGCCGCCGGGCGTGCGCTCCAGATTCCACGGGTTGCGCGTCACGCCGAACAGCAGGTTCTTGGTGATGGCCGTATAGCCGAACTCGGGCGCGTTGGTCTTGCCGACGACGATGGCTCCGGCCGCCACCAGCCGCTCCACCTGGACCGAATGACGCGACGCCAGGTTGTCCTTGAACGGCAGCGAACCGTGCGAGGTGACGAGCCCCGCTACGTCCTCCAGGTCCTTGACCGCCAGGGGCACGCCCTCCAGCGGACGGGCCTCGCCGCGGGCAAAGCGCTCGGCGGCGGCGCGAGCCTCCGCCCGGAGCGCATCGGCGTCGCGCAGGGTGGTGAGCGCATTGAGCGGCTCGTCCGCGGCGGCGATACGAGCCAGGGTCGCCTCCATCAGGTCGACCGGAGACAGCTCCCGGCGGGCCAGCAAGGCGACCAGCTCCGTGAGCGGCCTGCGGAGCAGGGCGGCGGCCGCGTCCTCCGGCGTGGGTCTTCGCTGCATCGGGCTCTCCTCCCGGCCGGGTCTGCCGCCCGGCCCGCTACCCGCGCACGTCTGGATACCACAGCCGGGCCCAGGGCGGGGCGGCCGCGCGACCCGGTTTTCCCTTTCGCTGGCGGTCGGGAAGCCGTATGATGCGCCCTCGCAAGCAAGGCGCAGCGTGCGCCGAGCACCGGTCGCGCCCAAGCGCGACGCAGGGGGGAAGGATGGCAGCGAGAAGGAAGGCCGCCGCTCGACGAGCGTCGAAGAGCGCGGGCGATCTCATCATCTCGAAGTCCCGCACCAAGGCCGCCGTGCGGAAGTGCAACGTGGGGGGCGACTTCTACGGAGCGCTCGACAAGCACGTGCGCAACCTGCTCGGCCAGGCCGAGCAGCGCGCCCTGGGCAACAAGCGCAAGACCCTGAAGCCGGTCGACCTCTAGGTCGGCTCGGCCGATGGTCCGCCGCCCGTGCGGCGGGCCTGGGGGCCCGCGTGCCGCTTGC
>JBFIML010000046.1:0-30687 GCA_041611735.1 Myxococcota bacterium
GGCAATCTGAGCCCCGACTACGACGCCCACCTGATCGCCGTCTCGCTGATCTACGAATGGTGGTGAGCGAGGACCCGATGGAGCCACCGGCTCCATCGGGGTCTAGCCGCTGGCGCCGGTGGAGGCGCCCAGGGCCTCGAGGACGTTGGCCCGGGCGCCCAGGCTGTGGGCGATCCCGGAGAGCAGCGAGAAGACCCGGCCCACCAGCACGAAGTCGCTGGGAACCCGCACCACCGGGTTCTCGCGAATGGCCTCGAACAGCTCGCCGGTCATCTCCTCGGTGAACTCGCCCTCGAAGCGCCCGCTCTCGCTGCGCGCCATCATGCGCCGGGCGATGGCCACGAAGGTGGCGGGGTCGCCGCTGCGGGTCTCGAAGCCGAGCTCCTGGAAGGCGCGGATCATGGCCGACTCGTTGAGCGTCATCATGGAGAACATGAGCTCGAAGAGCCCGAGCCCGAAGCCCGCGGGCAGCTCCTTGGAGAGCCCGAAGTCGAGCAGCACGATCTTCCCGTCGGGCTGGACGAACAGGTTGCCCGGGTGGGGATCCGCCTGGAAGAAGCCCGCCGCCAGGATCATGCGCGTGTAGATGCGCATCAGCTCCTGCACCACCAATGCCGGCCGCAGGCCCGCCGCCTCGATCCGCGCCCTCTCGGTGATCTTGATGCCCCCCACCAGCTCCATGGTGAGGACGCGCCGGGTGGACCACTCGCGGTGGATGGCCGGCACCACCACCGTCCCGTCCCGGACGAAGAGCTCGCGCACGCGGTCGGCGCAGTCGGCCTCGCGCTCGAAGTCGAGCTCCAGGGCCAGGTGCCGGGTGAACTCGGTCACGAGCGGGAGCAGCTCCAGGGGCTGGCGGTCGAGGCGCGCGTAGATCCGGCACACGCGGCGCATGTTGGCCAGGTCCGTCTGCACGATGCGCTCGATGTCCGGATACTGGACCTTCACCGCCACGGGGCGGCCGTCCAGCAGGACCGCCCGGTGCACCTGGGCCAGGGACGCCGCCGCCATGGGCTCCGGCGCGAACTCCCGGAAGACGGCATCCAGGGGCTGGCCGAGCTCCCGCTCCACCTGGCCGCGGATCTCCGGGAAGGGGTGGGGCGGCACGGCGTCGTGGCACTGCTTCAGGACCTCGATCACCGGCGGCGGAAACAGGTCGGCCCGGGTGGCCACCACCTGGCAGAACTTGATGGTGACCCCGCGCAGCGCGAGGGCGGTGCGCAGCAGCAGGCGCGCCGCGCGCTCGTGGGTGGCATCCCGGCTGGCGGGGGGAGGCCGGCGCGCCAGCCGGCGCAGCGCGCCCGGCAGCTTGTAGAGCAGATAGATCGCCGCGGCGGTGGCGCCGATGCGCAGGCTGCGCCAGGCGCGGACGAGGAGGTTCAACCCGCGTCCGGGGCGGCTGCCTCGAAGCCCGTGCGCTCGGGGGGCGTCCACGGCGTCTCCAGGGCGTCGAAGCGCTCCAGCAGGCCGGCGGGATCGCGGTGCACGCGCATGGAGTCGACGACGCTCTGGCGGATGTCGGCGCGCTGCTCTTCGCGGCGCTCGTGGGTCAGGCCTCGCAGTGTGCGGTGGAGGAGACCCTGCACCACCTGGCGACCGGGAACGGTCTTCCCGTCGACGCGACGCAGCGTCCGCGCGGCCAGCTCCGAGAGCGCCGTGCGCAGGTACTCCACGTGGGGGCTCTCGTCGCTGCGGATGAAGCGGATCATCCGGCCGGCAGCCTCCGGATCCGCCGAGACCGAGGCATCCGAGAGCAGCCGCTCCCCCCAGTCGAAGGCCCCCATGGCGAACACCTCCACGGCGAGCACCTGGACCATGGTGGCGAGCATCCGCTCGAGATCCTCGTCGAGCTGCGGCAGGACGCGCCGGCGCTCCCGGCGTCGGCCAGGCCCCTGACCCATCATGCGCAGCAGCACGTCGCCGGGGATCCTGGGCCGCTCCAGGGCGAGGTCGCGGGCGGCCTCCCACATCTGCTTGTGGCCGCCTTCGTCCCGGTAGCCGGCCTCGTCGCGGGCGTGGGCCTCGAACAGGCCGCCGGCCAGGTGGGCCAGGGCCGTGCCGCCGATCGGCTCGACCACCAGGCCGGCGAGGTCGGGCACCCGGACGTCCCGGATGATGGCCCCGAAGCCCTCGACGATGGAGATGATGGTGAGGCGGCGCACCACCGGGTCGCGCACGCCTTCCTGGAGCAGGAGCGTGGCCTGGGCGACGTTCGGATACTGGGGCGGCATGAGAGCCGGGTCGATGGCGACGAGCGGGTGCCCGTCGCGCTCGAGGCGCGCCTGCCAGGCGCGGATCGCCGGCGCGCGGTGGACGCTGCGGGGCGAGCGGTAGCGTCCGTCGGGCTCGAAGCCGCCGTGACAGCGCACGCCGCCGGCGATCAACGGCTCGGTGTACGGGCCACTCTCCAGCAGCTCCTCGCGGCTGTATTCGAGCGGCAGATCGACGGGAGGCGGAGCCATGGCGTCCTTCGGGCGGGCGCGGACTCGCCGAGCCTAGCCCGGGCGTCATCGAAACGAAAGGCACGCTTGCGGCGCCGGGCTTCCGGGTGCAGAATGGAGCGGTCGCCCCGTCTGCCGGTCTGCCGCTCCCGTGGCCGCTCCGGCGCCTCTTCCGGCCCCTGCCGCCGCTCCGAGACGTGCTCGTTCCCCACCCCTGGGCGACGCACAGGAGGAATCCCATGTCGATCGCCGCACGACTCAAGTGGTACCTCGAGAGCCACGGTGTGGACTACGAGCTGGTCCATCACGACCACGCGACCCGCAGTCTGGAGACGGCGCGGGCAGCCCACCTGCCAGGCGGACGGGTTGCCAAGTGCGTGCTTCTCGAGGACGAGCGCGGCTACGTGATGGTGGTGATCCCGGCCTCGTGCCGGGTCGACCTGCGCGAGATCCGGCAGCAGCTGCATCGTCGGCTCGAGCTGGCCAGCGAGCCGGAGCTCGGCCCGCTCTTCCGCGACTGCGAGCTCGGGGCCGTGCCGCCCATGGGGTCGGCTTACGGGATCCCGACGGTGGTGGACGACAGCGTGCTGCGCCTGCCGGACCTCTACTTCGAGGCCGGTGACCACGAGGAGCTGGTGCACGTGTCGGGGGAGGCGTTCCGCACCCTGCTGGCCGACGCCCCGCACGGACGCTTCGCGCGCCCGAACTGACCGCTCGCCGCGGGTCCGCAGGCCTGGCATCCTGGGGCCGAGCTCCGGGGAGATCGGCCATGCCGCTCCAGCATCTGGCTGCGTCCGACGGATCCGAGCGCGTCGCCGAGGTCCTGGCCCGCGACGGCTGCGTGGTGGTGGACCGGCTCGTCCCGGGGGAGACGCTGGGGCGGGTGCGGGACGAGATCGCGCCGTGGCTCCAGGCGACGGAGCCCGGCCGGGACGACTTCAGCGGCCGCCGCACGCAGCGCACGGGCGCCCTCATCGCGCGCTCCCCGACGGCCCGGGAGCTCGTCACCCACCCGCTGGTGCTCGGCGCCGTCGGCGGGGTGCTCGGCCACGCCACCCACTTCCAGCTGCACCTGACCCAGGTGATCGCGCTCGGGGCCGGCGAGGCCGCCCAGGCCATCCATCGCGACCAGTGGGCCTTCGACTTCTTCCCCTTCCCCAAGGGCTACGAGGTCCAGTGCAACACGCTCTGGGCCATGACGGAGTTCACGGCCGGCAACGGCGCCACGCGAGTGATCCCGGGCAGCCATCGCTTAGAGGACCGGCTCGCCTTCACCGAGGCGGACACGGAGGCGGCGGAGATGGAGGCGGGCTCCGTGCTCTTCTACACCGGCGCGCTCTACCACGGCGCCGGCGCCAATCGCTCCGACGCGCCGCGCTTCGGGCTGAACCTCACCTACGCGGTGGCCTGGCTGCGCCAGGAGGAGAACCAGTATCTCTCGGTGCCCTTCGAGGTGGCGCGCGAGCTTCCGGAGCCCCTGCTGCGGCTCATGGGCTACGCCCGGGGCGCCTACGCCCTCGGCTACGTGGACGATCTCCGCGACCCGATCGAGGTGCTCCGCCCGGGGACCGCCCGCTCGGGCCTGGGCGAACTGGAGCGGGCCCGGTCCCGCCTGCGCGGGGCCGGCGGATCGCGTCCCCAGCGTTGACTCGAGTGGGAGCCTGCCCCACGGGGAGCCTGTCTCGCTCGGGGCTCTCGGCGGGACCGCCCCAAGGAACGCGTCACATGGCCAGACCGAGGGACAGGACGACCCCTTGCGGGGCTACCGGGACGATCTCCGCCCTGAGAGGCAGCGGGGTCGTCTCACGCAGCCTCCGCACCCCGTCCTGGCTCGGGCTCCTGCTCACCCCGCTGCTGGCCGCGTCCTGTGCCGGGGGATCGGACGTCTGGGAGGCTCCCCTCGGCCACCGCCACCCGCTGGCCGGCCGCATCTGGGCGGTGCGCGCCGGCGCCTTCGTGACTCCCGAAGCGCTGCTCTCGCGGCTGGCCGACTTCCCCCTGGTGCTGCTCGGGGAGAAGCACGACAACCCGGACCACCATCGGCTCCAGGCGCGGGTCGTGGAGGAGCTGGTGGCGCGCGGCCGGCGACCGGCCCTGGCCTTCGAGATGCTCTCCGCCGACGTGGCGCCGGACCTGGCCGCGGCCCTGGCCCGCCCGGATCCCAGCGCCGACGCCGTGCGCCGGGCCGTGCGCTGGGACACGAGCGGCTGGCCCGCGTTCTCGCTCTACGAGCCCGTCTTCGCAGCAGGGCTGCGGGCCGGGCTCCCGCTGGTCGCCGCGGATGCACCCCGCGCGACCCTGCACGCCGTCGCCCGCGGCGGGCTCGCGGTCCTGTCGCGTCCCCTGGCCGAGCGTCTCGACCTGGACGCGCCGCTTCCGGAGCCGGTGCGCCGCGCCCTCCAAGCGGAGATCCGGGAGGCCCACTGCGGGCACCTTCCCGAGGCACGCCTCGACGATCTGGTGGCGGCCCAGTGGCTGCGCGACGCGCATCTGGCCAGCGCGGTGCTCGGCGCGACGCACGAGCCGCGGTCCCAGGCTGACGGCGCCGTGCTCGTGGCCGGGACGGGCCACGTGCGACGCGACCTGGGGGTGCCCCGCCATCTGGAGCGCCTCGCTCCGGGCACGCGGGCGGCGAGCCTCGTGTTCCTGGAGGTGCCGCGGGCGCGGAGCGGCGCCGCCCGGGCCCTCGCAGGGTTCGGCGCGCCGGCGCCCTTCGACTGGGTGTGGTTCACGGCGCGGGTCGACGATCAGGACCCCTGCGAGCGCTTCCGGAACCAGCTCGAAACCCTGCGCGAGCGTCCCGGGAAGGCGGACCGCTAGGTCAGCCGGCCAGCCGCTCGTCGTCGCCGCCGGGGCGCGCCAAGGCGGCGCAGCCATCGCAGACCCGGTACTCGAGCCGGGGCAGGCGAGTGGAATCGAACAGGTCGAGCCGCGCCACGGCGGCTTCCGCCTCGAGCCACTCGGCGCCCGCGACGAGGATGCGCCGGCAGAAGCTGCACATGGGCAGACTGCGTTCGGAACGCGGAAAGGCCCGGTCCAGGATCGAGAAGAAGGGGCGCGTCTGCTCGCGCACCAGCGTCGCCCGGCACTCCATGCGGCCGGCCGCGGAGGGCTGGATGGCGAGCTCCATGAAGCGGAAGCGGTCGGGCGAGTCGCAGCGGAAGGGGACCACGACGGGGCGCTCCATGCGGCGCACCCGTTCGAAGATCGCCTCGTAGACCCGGCGGGTCTCGTCTCCGGCCACGAATGCCCAGAGCGGATGGCCGAGCACGCGCTCGCGCGTGAGCTCCGGGGCTCCATTCCCGCGCGCGAAATCGAGCCAGCTCTCGCTCACGAAGGAGATGCAGTCGGCGGCATCCAGTTCGTAGACGGACGCGGGCACGGATGTCTCGGCCATGGCTTCGACCTGTGCAGAGCGTAGCGGCCGGCGGGCGGCGGCGTGCCGAGCGCCCCGGGGGTTCGGGCGGCCGGGGGGGCAGGGGCCGGACCCCCATGAATCTCCCCGCGAGGCCCGGGGTCGAAGCAGACTGGCGGGTCCGGGGCTGTTGGGTCCCGGCGCCCCACACCGGATCTCCGGTGGGGGGGTGGATTGGCCAGGGGGAGGGCGCGCCATGACCAGCTCCCGCGACGATTCGGGGGTCGCCTACCCGGAGATCCTGACGCTCCACTGGGAGGGACCCGCCTCGGCGGTGGATCCTCCGGAGCCCCGCTTCCGGGGCTCGCAGGCGGAGGAGAGAGAGCAGCAGGAGGCGCTGCGCAGGCGGGAGCTGATCGAGATCCAGCGCACCCGGCAGGGGTGCGCGCTCTGGGAGCAGATCGAACGCGAGGCCGCGCGCAAGGGCGACGCGGAGCTGTGGCGCCGCAAGCTCTCCGCCTACTGGTGGGTGAAGGTCAAGCTGGAGGGCAACGCCGCGGACTACGCGCGGCGCTTCGGCGTGAATCACGCCACGGTGCGGACCTGGATCAGCGAGGTGGCGAAGCTCGCCTACCAGGTGGGCTACCGGCTCCACGAGGACCGGCTGCTGCTGGTGGGTGAGGCGCCGGCGGGGCTCGCGCGCCTGCGCGAGCTCGTGAACCGGGACGCGGCCTCGCCGGAGGCGTGGCGGGAGCTGCGGGCCGTGGAGCGCGAGTTCCGCGGCGAGGAGCCCTACTTCCACCTGAACGAGGGTCACGTGCTGCGCGCCCGGGGCCTGCTGCGGGAGTCGGACGAGACCCTGAAGGAGGGGCTCGCCATCGCCGAGGCACCACGCGTGCGCTCCCTGCTCTGGAACGCGCGCGGCCAGACCCTGTGGGACTGCTCTCCCGACTCGGGTTGCTGGGTCGCCGACCACCTGGAGCGCGCCGAGAAGGCGTTCCGGCGCGCCGTCATCCTGGACCAGTCCACCTACTTCCCCTACGTCAATCTGGCCCAGCGCGCGGTGGATGCGGGGGATCTACGGCGTGCGGAGTACTGGCTCGGTGAGCTGGCGACGGCGCGCAAGAACATGGAGGAGGCCATGAAGGACGATCTCGCCCGCTACCTGCACCAGGCCGAGTGGACCGGCGCCGTGGAGGGCAAGCGCTTCTGGCGCAGCGGTCCGCGGCGCTGGCTGCGGGAGGCCACCCGCAAGGGCTTGCTCGCCCTCTTCGCGCTCGTGTTCGGGCTCGGGCTGCCGGCGCCCCCCGCCCACGCCGACGCCTCCGACGCGGCCGCCATCGAGCGGGTCGCCCACGACGGCGAGAAGGCCCGCAACAGCGGGGCGGGAGGGAACTGAGCCGCGCTAGCCGGGCTTCACGAAGTTGAGGGTGAAGGCCCAGGGGGGGCCGAGGCGCTGCTCGGGGACGAAGCCCGCCGCCTGCGCGAGTCGCAGCACCCGGGACGCTTGCTGGTAGTGCGGATCGGGCAGCACCTCGGTCACGGAGAGGAGACCGCCGGGCTTGAGCGCCGCGTGAATCTCCCGAAGCGCCGCGTCCTGGTCCGGGATCTCGCCGAGCACCGTGACCAGGAACGCGCGGTCGAAGACGCCGCGCTCGACCCGACCCTCTCCAGCACCCCCCAGGAGGGTCCGCACGTTGCGGCATCCGCTGCGGGTGATGCGTTCCTCGAGGCGGCGGATCATGCCCGGCTGGATGTCGAGGGCAACCACCTCGCCGCAGGGCCCGACCCGCTCGGCGGCCGGTAGCGTCAGGCGTCCGGGCCCGCAGCCCACGTCGAGGACGCGCATGCCGGGCCCCACCCGGGCCCGCTCGAGCAGCTTGGCGCTGCCGGCCAGGGCCTCCACGTAGGGATTCTCGAGCAGGGGCGCGAGCCAGGGCGGACAGGGGAGGGAGCGCCGGCGCGAGAGCGCTCGCCATGCGAAGCCCACCGCCAGGACTGCGAGCACCAGGCCCGCGAGGACCGCCGCGACGCGGCTCATGGCGGCTCCCGGAGCACGCGGGTCCTCAGGCCGGTGACCCGGCGAAGAACTTCTCCACCGCATCCCGCTGGGCCCGCACGTCGTCGCGCCCCAGCTCCATCAGCCGTCCGCAGAACTGCGTGTCGAAGAGCAGGTAGCTCGCCAGCTCGGTGATCGACTCGTCCGTGCCGAGGCCGCGCATCAGGTAGCGGACGATGGCCGGTATGCGATGGCGCAGCTCCGCCGCGATCGAGCCGAAGTCGCGCGAGGGGCTGAGCCAGAGCACGTCGACCCAGCGGAAGGGATTGGCGGGGTCCCCGGTGGGGCAGGTGAGCACGCTCCGGTTGACCCGCTCGCTGTGCTCGACATCGGTCTCGATGGCGTCGAGCATCACCGCGTCCAGCAGCACGCCCGCGATCTGGGCGACCGTCGGCGGCGGCCGGCCGGAGACGCCCGGCAGCTCAACGGCGCGGCCGGCTTGCCGGACCCCGACTGCCACGACGCGGTCGGCGCCGAGGTTGATGGCGGGGCTGAGCGGAGCCGTGTTGCGGATGCAGCCGTCGCCCAGGTGACGCCCTTGGATCTCGACGGAAGGGAACAGGATCGGAATCGCGCTGGAGGCCATCAGGTGGTCCACACCGATCGGCGTGCGCTCCACGCTCCAGCGGCCGCGTTGCCACAGCGGCACGTCCGGCCCGGCTTGCACGAAGACGACCCCATCGGAGGTGTAGAGGTTCGTGGCGGGCACGGCGAGCGCCCGGAGCGCACCGCTTCGCAGGTGCCCGGCGATGCGGTCGAAGGGAACGCCCTCGTCCAGCAGGGTGCGCAGGGGCGCGGTGTCGAGCAGCGCCTTGGGCGCCACGCGGCGCAGCATGCCCCCGAAGGAGAGGTCCCGCACCCAGCGCCACCCGATGCCGCCCAGCGAGCGCAGATCGGTGCGGAACACCTGTTCGGCCCGGATCCCGCCCCAGATCCCCTCCAGCCGCTCCACCCCCTCCGCAAGACGGTCGGCGTGGGCCGCCAGCACGGCGGCGTTGATGGAGCCGGCGCTGGACCCCACCAGGACGTCGAAGGCGCTGGCGGCCCCGGGAAGGATCCCGAGGTCCAGCAGGCCGCGCAGGGCGCCCACCTGGTAGGCGCCGCGCGCCCCGCCCCCGGACAGCACCAGCGCCGTGCGCGGAGCGCCACTCACGCGGGCGGCTCCAGGCCCGTGGCGCCGCCCAGGCGCGGGAGCGCGTCGCCCACCTCCACCCACTCGGCGCGGTCGTCGAAGAAGACGTGGAGCTGGGGATGGCGGTCCGCCGGCTCGTCCAGGCAGGCGTAGGCCACGTCCAGGTCCCCGGGAGTGCGCGACGACTCGCACAGGAGCGAGCTCCCGCAGCGCCCGCAGAAGCTGCGCGTCCCGTGGTCCGAGGAGCGGTAGCGGACCACCGCCTCGCTGCCGGTGAGCCAGCGGAAGCGATCGCGCGGCAGGCGCAGCCACGTCACGTACGGGGCAGCATGGGCCTTGCGGCACTGGGAGCAGTGGCAGTGCGCGCAGACACGGCTCGGGGACCCCACCTCGAAGCGGACCCCTCCGCACAGGCAGGACCCTCGCGCCGTCTGCATCGACATGACGTCCTCCTCCGCCCGGGCCATGCGGTGATCATACGGCGATTGCAGGCGTCCGTCCGCGACCGGATACTCCGCCCGTGGCGGGAATCGAACGGCTGCTCGCGATCATGGCGCGGCTGCGGGACCCGCAGGGCGGCTGCCCCTGGGACCTGGAGCAGGACTTCGCGAGCATCGCCCCCTACACCATCGAAGAGGCCTACGAGGTCGAGGACGCCATCCGCCGCGGGGATCTGGACGACCTGCGCGACGAGCTCGGGGACCTGCTGCTCCAGGTCGTCTTCCACGCCCAGATGGCCCGGGAGGCCGGCCACTTCGGGTTCGACGGCGTGGTGGAGGCGATCTGCCAGAAGCTGGTGCGACGCCACCCGCACGTGTTCGCGGATGCCGAGATCGGGAGCGCCGAGGCGCAGCTGCGGGCCTGGGAGGACCACAAGGCCGCCGAGCGCGGGCGACGCGCGGGCCCGGCTCGGAGCCCGAGCGCCCTGGACCACCTGGCCCGGGGCCTGCCGGCGCTCCTGCGGGCCGCCAAGCTCCAGCGGCGCGCCGCGCGCAGCGGCCTCGATTGGCCGGAGACGGGCGACGCCCCGGCTCGCCTCGAGCAGGCGGCCATGGCGCTGGTGGCGGCGGTCCGTCACGGCGGGACCCGCGCCCGAGGATCGCGGGCGCTCGGGGAGCTGCTGTTCGCCGCAGCCAGCCTGGCGCGCCACCTGGATCTCGACCCGGAGCAGGCGCTGCGGGAGGCCAACGCCGGCTTCGAGCGGCGCTTCCGCGCCGTCGAGGTCGGGCTTGCTGCCGAGGGACGCCGGCCCGAGACGCTCTCGCCCGCCGAGTGGCGTGTGCGCTGGCGGGAGGCCTCCCCCTCCCAGGACGAGGCCGGCTAGACGGATCCCGAGGGTCGATCCCCGGGGGCCGAGGGTCGCGCTCGGGGACCCCGGCGATTCGCCGCTTGACCCGGCTTCCAGAGCCGAGTTAGAAAAGTTCGTTGGGGTGCCGGGGACGGCGTGGTGCGCGCCGACTTCCCGCTGGCCTCGCGTGCCGCCCCTCTCCACCGAACGGGAAGCGCCATGCAAGCTCGTGGATCCTCCCCGGTCGTCCGGGTGCGCGCCGTGGCCTCGGTCGCCAGCGCCGTGCTGCTCACCCTGCTGCTGGGCACGCAGGCCCGGGCGGGCGCCTTCCGGCCACCCAGCATCGTGATCCATTCCCCGACCCACGGCAGCTTCTCCCTCGACGCCCAGGTGACGGTGACCGGGGAGGTCCAGAGCATCTCGGTCGCGACCGCGATCGTGAAGGTGAACGGGGTCCAGGTGCCGGTGCAGCCCGACCGCAGCTTCTCGGCCGTAGTCGCCCTGGACCCGGCCAAGATCTTCAACCCGATCCTGGCCGAGCTGACGGCCACCAACAGCGCCAACCTGAAGAAGCGCGCTCGCGTCACGGTGGTCGCGGGCCCGTCGGTGGCGGACGGGCTCTTCTCGCCGCAGAGCGTCGCCATGCGCATCAACGACTCGGGGCTCGACGCCATCGAGCCGACCGTGGAAGACCTGGTGGATCTGGACATCGCCTCGCTGATGCCGGTGGGCACGGTGGTGATCCGCAACTTCTGCGCCATCGACAGCATCTTCGGCTGCCTGGGTCGGGTGGACGCGGTGGTCACGAATCCACCGCCCTCGATCACCGGCTTCGGGATCGACGTGGACTCGATGACCAACGCGGTGGCCGGAGACATCGCGATCCAGAACCTGAGGGTCGATCTCAACCTGATCGGCTCGGGCCTCGCGCCCTCCTGCGGTCTGCGGCTCACCGCCACGACCACCAGCATCCTGGGCGACTACGACCTGACGGGCGATCCGGTCATCCCGACCCAGGTGGACGTGAACCAGATGGGGGGCGTGAGCGTCTCCTTCTCCAACTTCAACCAGCAGTTCACCAGCGGCCTGTGCGACTTCCCGCTGATCGGCGACCTGATCCAGCTCATCATCGGCGACATCCAGAACGACGTGCGCCAGGGGCTCGAGGACTTCCTGGACGATCCCGACGGGGCGGGTCCGGCGGATGGACCGATCGCCGATGCCATCGAGGAGGCGCTGGCGGCGGTCGAGATCACCGGGCCGATCGGCGAAGGTCTCGGCGTGAACCTGGAGACCCCGATCTTCGACATCTTCGAGGACGTAGATGGCCTGACCTTCGACAACGATGCGCGCGTCGTCTCCAGCATCGGGAGCGGGCCGGGCCAGTGCCAGCCGCCGGCCGGCGCTCCGGACCTCGCCGCCTCCTACCACGTGGTGACGAGCTTCCCGAGCTTCGGAGCCACGACGCCCGTGGGAGGGCTGCCCTACGGCCTCGGGCTGTGCATCTCGCCCTCGGCCTTCAATCAGCTCCTCAAGGCGGAGACCGAGTGCGGCCTGCTGCGCGTCGACCTGACGCAGTTCGACTTCGGCGGGGGCCCGATCCCGATCAACGCCGGGACGCTGGCCCTCTTCGTGCCGGAGTTCGGCACGCTCGACCCGAACGTACCGCTCGTGATCCGGCTGCGACCGACCCTGGCGCCCGCCCTGACCGGGAACCCGGGACCGGGCGGAGAGCTGGGGGAGATGCGGATCGGCGCCCTCAAGCTCGACGTCGTGACCGACTCGCCGGGCGCGACGCCCTGGATCGAGATGCAGGTGGACGCCCGGGTCGGCCTGAACTTCGCCTTCGACGAGGTCGCAGGCGGCCTCTCCGTGACCCTGGGCACGGTGAACCCGGCGAACATCACCGTCGCGATCCTCGAGAACCGCATCAATACCAACGAAGTCTCCCTGCTCACGATCCTCCCCAGCCTGCTCGCCTTCGTGCTGCCGAGTCTGACCGACGCCCTGGGCAGCTTCCCGCTGCCGGACTTCCTGGGGCTGAGCCTGCAGGGGATCGAGGTCTCGAATCAGGGCCAGTTCATGTCGGTGTTCCTCGATCTGGTGCCCACACCGTGAGGTTTCTTGCGTGCTGCGACGAACGCTCCTGCTGGTTCTGACCTTCGCCCTGGGCCTGCTACCCACCGCATCGGCCCACGCGGCCCCCGGACGGGGCCGCGGCTTCGACTGCCAGGCGGCCGAGCGGCTGCTCGCCCTGCTGGGGACCCACCCGGGCCAGGGTGTCGGGCGGGGTCTCCTGGAGCGGGCGCGCCGCCAGGCGCTGCAAGCGCTCGAGGGCCACTACGCGGACCGCTGCGTGGCGTTGAACCACCTGCAGGTCCTGGGCACCCACAACAGCTATCACGTGGAACCGGTGCCGGAGCTGCTGCGGCTGCTCCTGATCTTCGACGACCAGTTCCTGGCCTGGGAGTACACCCACCTGCCCCTGGATCAGCAGTTCGAGCGCCAGGGCATCCGCCAGATCGAGCTGGACGTCTTCCACGACCCGCAGGGGGGCCTGTACGCCCAGCCCTTCGGCCTGTTCGCGGTGCAGCAGGACCCGAACCAGCGCATTCCGGAGCTGGAGCCCCCCGGCTTGAAGGTGCTCCACGTGCAGGATCTCGACTTCGAGACCCGCTGCCCCACGTTGGTCGCGTGCCTCCAGGTGGTGAAGGCGTGGTCCGACGCCCACCCGGGGCACCTGCCCCTCACGATCCTCGTGGAAGTGAAGGACGATCCGATCCCGGACCCGCTGGGGATCGGCTTCGTGCGGCCGCTCCTGTTCGACGCGGCGGCCTTCGACACCCTCGACGCCGAGATCCGCTCCGTCTTCCCGGCGGGCCAGCTCCTCACGCCCGACGACGTGCGCGGCGGGCGCGCGACCCTGGAGGAGGCGGTGCTCCTGGACGGCTGGCCGGTGCTCGCCGACGTGCGCGGGCGCGTGCTCTTCGCGCTCGACAATGGGGGCGCGAAGCGCAGCATCTACCGGCAGGGGCGCCCCTCCCTGGAGGGACGCGTGCTCTTCACCAACGCGGTCCCGGGCGATGCGGACGCCGCCTTCGTGAAGCTCAACAACCCGATCGCCGACGGCGCCCGCATCTCGGAGCTGGTGGCCGCCGGCTACGTGGTGCGGACCCGCGCCGACGCGGACACCCTGGAGGCGCGGCTGGGCGACACGACCCAGCGGGACGCGGCCCTGGCCAGCGGCGCGCAGTTCGTGAGCAGCGACTACCCGGAGCCGGACCCCCGCTTCGGCACGGGCTACCAGGTCACGATCCCGGGCGGCGCTCCCGCCCGCTGCAACCCCGTGAGCGCCCCGCCCGGCTGCCGCAACACGGCCCTCGAGCGCCTGGACTGAGCTCCGTCCTCGTTCCATCTCGCAGGAAACCGGGCTCGCCGCCTCCCTTCGAACCCTCTCCGACGAGGAGCGCGTGAGACTGTCAACCGGCTTCCCCGCCCGGTGTCGCCGGCCCGTGATGGATCGAAGCCGGTCTCCCCGACCGTCTTCTTCACGCCCTTCCCGGGTCTGGCATAATCCAACCGGGGGCAGGAGGCACGATGGCGACGCGCGACCGCTACGTGATCCCGAGCGAGGACGGCGACTGGCAGGTCCCCGAGTCCTTCGAGACGACCTTCCGCTGGGAATACCAGGACGGCACCGACGCCCTGCTCGGCCTCTACGCCAAGGGCAAGTCCCTCCAGTGGGACGCCGCACGACGCATCGACTGGTCCCTCGATCTGGATCCCGAGAATCCCCAGGAGATGCCCGACGACTCCATCTCCATCTACGGCTCCGAAGTCTGGGAGTGCCTCACCCGCGAGGAGAGGGCCCGCCTTCGCCGCCACAGCCAGGCCTGGCAGCTCTCCCAGTTCCTGCACGGAGAGCAGGGAGCGCTGATCTGCTCGGCCAAGATCGTGCAGCAGGTGCCGCGCATGGACGCCAAGTACTACGCCGCCACCCAGGTGATCGACGAGGCCCGGCACGTGGAGGCCTACTCACGCCTCCTGCACGACAAGTTCGAGCTCGCCTACCCGATCAACCCGCACTTGAAGCACCTGCTGAACGACGTCCTGGCAGACGCCCGCTGGGACATGACCTACCTGGGCATGCAGGTGCTGATCGAGGGACTGGCCCTGGCCGCCTTCCAGCAGATCCGCGACAGCGCCCGGAACCCGCTGGCCGCCCAGGTCAATGCCTACGTGATGCAGGACGAGGCCCGGCACGTGGCGTTCGGGCGCATCGCCCTGCGCGAGTACTACCCCCAGCTCACCCACAAGGAGCGCGACGAGCGCGAGGAGTTCGCGGTGGAGGCCTGCTACCTGATGCGGGACCGCTTCCTGGCCGAGGAGGTGTGGGAGGCGGTGGGGCTCCCCGTGGAGCGGTGCGTCGCCTTCGTGGACGGCTCCCAGAGCATGCGCGAGTTCCGCTCGCGCCTCTTCAGCCGCATCGTCCCCACCATGAAGGACATCGGGCTGTGGGGTCCCAGGATCCGCCGAGCTTATGCCAACATGGGCATCCTGGGTTTCGCCGAGGTGGATGTGGAGTCTCTCATGAAGGAGGACGAGCGCATCGCCGAGGGCTTCGACCGGCCCTAAACCGGCCTGCTCGGTGCGCCGATGACTCCGGCGGGATGGCGGACGTCGGCAACCTCTTCCTCGAGTACGTGCACCTGGACCGCCGGCGGACCCAGGAAGGGCTGTCGGTGGCGGAGCTCGAACGCTGGAGCGAGCTCAAACGTGCCCTCGGCGAGCACTTCGGCGCTGACCCCGCGGCCCGGGAGCGCCGGGATTCACTCCGCGTCCCCACCCGCCTGGCCTGCAGCTTCGACTCCCTCGGAAGCTTCGAGCAGGCCCGCATCACCAACCTGTCGCGGGGCGGCGTCTTCATCCTGACGAGCGCGCCGCTGCCCGTGGGGACCCGGCTGCAGCTGCGCATCCAGATCGGGACCACCGGGAGCGAGCTCGACGTGGCCGGGGTCGTGGTCACGAACCACGTGGGGCCGAGCCTCGACACGCACCGCTCGGGCATGGGGGTCCGCTTCTCGGAGCAGGTCCCCGAGATCCTGAAGCAGATCGACGAGCTCTACGAGCGCATCGGGCGCAGCCACCTGCGGGGTGGCGAGGACGAGACCGGCGCCTCCTGAGGCCCCCGCGGGGCCATGAGGCCAGCGCGCCTCCGGCCAGCACCGGGATCCGCTGGGACCCCCACCGCGCTGCTAGGCACCCAGCGCGGCTGCGAACTCCTTCACGCCCTCCGGCCAGGGCGGCAGCGGAATCAAGGGGCGCTGCAGCGAGGTGAGCGCCGAGAAGCGGGGCCGACGTGCCGGCCGCGGCACCGCCGGGGTGGGCACCGGACGCACGGGCGTCCCCAGACCGAGCTCCCGGAAGATCGCGCAGGCGAGCTCGTACCAGCTCGCCACCCCACGGTTCACCAGGTGGTAGGTGCCGTAGCTCCCGGTCTCGATCAGCCGCTCGAGCGCCGCGGCCAGGTGTGGTGCATAGGTGGGTGAGCCGAACTGGTCGCTCACCACCGCGACCTCCGCCCGCTCGGCGAGCGACCGCATGGTGAGGGCGAAGTTGCGGCCCACCGGCCCGTAGAGCCAGGCCGAGCGCACCACGAAGTGGCGCGGGTTCATGGCCCGCGTCTCCTGCTCGCCGGCCAGCTTGCTGCGCCCGTACACGGACAGGGGCGCGGGCGCGTCGAACTCGTGGTAGGCGCGGCCCGCCTCCCCGTCGAAGACATAGTCGCTCGAGAGGTGCACCAGGGGAATGCCGCGCTCGGCCGTGGCCAGGGCCAGGATGCGCGGCGCGACGGCGTTGCCCGCGAAGGCCGCTGCCGGATCGCGCTCTGCCCCGTCCACGTCGGTGTAGGCGGCCGCATTCAAGACGAGGTCCGGCCGCTCGGCGTCGAGACGCGCGCGCACCGCTCGCAGCTCGCACACGTCGAGCTCCGCGTGCGGAGCCGCAATCACGACGTGCCGCGTCCAGGTCGCCTGGATGGCCCGGCCGAGCTGGCCGCCGGCGCCGCTCACGAGCACCCTCACCGCTCCGGCCCCTCCCAGCGCGGCAGCAGCGCCTCCACCTCGTCGAGGCGCGGGGCGCCGCGGTCCTTTTCGGAGAGCAGGGGCTCACGCACCGGCCAGGGGATGCCGATGCGTGGGTCGTTCCACGCCACCGCGAACTCGTCGGCCGCGTCGTAGAGCTCGGTGCACTTGTATTCCACTTCCGCCACCTCGCTAAGCACCGCGAAGCCGTGGGCAAAGCCGGGCGGAACCCAGAGCTGGCGGAAATTCTCGCCCGAGAGGCGCACCGCCACGAAGCGGGCGAAGCTGGGCGAGCCGCGCCGCAGGTCCACGGCCACGTCGTATACCTCACCGGTCACGACCCGCATCAGCTTCCCCTGCGGGCGGTGGCGCTGTGCGTGCAGGCCCCGCACCGTGTCCCCCACGGACCGTGAGAAGTTGTCCTGCACGAAGCGGGCCGGGATCCCCGCCTCGGCGTACTTGACCGCATGCCAGGTCTCCAGGAAGAAGCCGCGCGCGTCCCGGTAGACGTCGGGCTCGACCACCACCACGTCGGGGATCTCCGTGGGACGGAACTTCACGGCTCAGCGCTCGTCCTTGGCCAGCCGGGCCAGGTACTCGCCGTAGGAGTTCTTGCGCATCTCGTGGGACATGCGCAGCAGGTCCTCGCGGCTGAGCCAGCCCTTGCGGAAGGCGATCTCCTCCGGCGAGGAGATCTTGAGCCCCTGGCGCTCCTGCACCGCCTGGATGAAGTTGGAGGCCTGGAGCAGCGACTCCAGGGTTCCCGTGTCGAGCCAGGCGATGCCGCGCCCCAGCAGCTCCACCTGCAGCTCCCCGGCCCGCAGGTAGTCCAGGTTCACGTCGGTGATCTCGAGCTCGCCGCGCCGGGAAGGGCGCAGCCCGGCGGCGATGTCGACGACCCGCGCATCGTAGAAGTAGAGGCCCGTCACCGCGTAGCTGGAACGCGGCACCTTGGGTTTCTCCTCGAGACCCACTACGCGGCCGTCCTCGGAGAACTCCACCACGCCGTAGCGCTCCGGGTCGCGCACCCAGTAGCCGAATACGGTTCCGCCGCGCTCCCGGGCTGCCGCCCGCTCGAGCACCGTGGGAAAGCCGTGGCCGTAGAAGATGTTGTCTCCCAGGGCCAGGGCCACCCGCTGCGAGCCGATGAATTCGCGTCCGATCAGGAAGGCCTGGGCGATGCCCTCGGGGCGCGGCTGGGCCGCGTAACGGACGTCCAGACCCAGGTGGGAGCCGTCGCCGAGCAGGCGCTGGAAGGCCGCCTGGTCCTCCGGGGTCGAGATGAGCAGGATCTCCCGGATGCCCGCCAGCATCAGCGTGGCGAGCGGGTAGTAGACCATGGGCTTGTCGTAGATGGGAAGCAGCTGCTTGCTCACCCCGCGCGTGATCGGGTAGAGCCGCGTGCCCGAGCCGCCTGCGAGAAGGATGCCCTTCATGCCCTCCCTCGACGTGGGCGAGATCGTACAATGGGGTCGGGAGGATCGCTCATGGGCGCGACCGGGATCATCGCCGCGCTGTGGCTCGCCTTTGCCGCTTCCCACATGGGGCTCTCGAGCCAGCGGCTGCGGCCGCGGCTGGTGGCGCGCCTGGGCGAGTCCGGCTTCCTCGGCTTCTACTCGCTGGTGGCCTTCGCCACGTTCGTCCCGCTGGTGTGGTTCTACTGGGAGAGCCGCCACGCCGGTGCGCTGCTCTGGACCCTGGCACCGGGGCCGCTGCTGCGCTGGGCCCTCTACGCGGGCATGGGCGTCGCCTGGGTGCTGGTGGTCGTCTCGCTGGTTCAGCCGAGCCCGGTGCTGGTGGGAGCATCCGGCGACACCCGGGTCCGGGGAGCCCACCTGCTGACCCGACACCCGCTCTTCATGGGGCTCGCCCTGTTCGGTGCCCTGCACCTCGCGCTGATGCCGGCGGTGTTCGCCGCGGACGGGGTGTTCTTCGCGGGCTTCACCCTCTTCTCGGTGGTGGGTGCCTGGCACCAGGACCGCCGCAAGCTGGTCACGGCGGGGGAGAGCTTCCGCGCCTGGCACGCCGCGACGCCCTTCCTGCCCTTCACGGGGCGCGAGACCCTGCGGGGCCTGCGCGAGCTCCCGCCGCTGGGCGTGCTCGCCGGGGTCCTGCTCACCCTCACCCTGCGCTGGCTCCACGGGCCGCTCTTCCACTGATCCGGCGCCGGGAGCGGAGAAGTTCTCCCCCAGGCAGGGGAGTCGACCCGAGGGCGAGGCTCACGGCCACGGGACGCCGGCCGCGCGCCGGGCGAGCCGCGCATCGCGGGCCTCGCTGGCGGCGACGGCCAGCGCGCGGGGCTCGGGCGTTCCCCAGCGCCCGCTGGAGGTGAAGTACGCGTCCGGGAGGTCCTGGAGGACCCATGCGCGCCGGGCCGTTCGCGTGTAGTCCACGTCCGGCGCGGGGTGGCCGTTGGCCCGGAAGATGGCCATCAGCGTGTGCAGCAGCTCGTGCTCGAAGTAGCGGTCCAGCGTGTCGCGCTTCCAGGCCATGGGGATGGCGAAGTAGGCTGCCTTCCCCATCAGCCGGTTCACGCCCCAGGAGGCGCCGCCGTAGGAGCTGCGGTGTCCCGGTCCGTTGCGCCAGGCGTAGAAGACGCCGATCACGTCATGGACGTCGCGGGGCACCCCGAGCCGGGTCAGGTCCCTCTCGACCACGCGTCCGGCGCGAGAGCGGTCGCTCAGCCAGTAGTGTCCGCGCTGCGTCCCGCGCATGAAGTCGGTCTCCGGAACGACGCGCTCGACGGTCACCCAGTCCACGGCCACGTGGAGCCGCGAGCGGCTCCCGCGCCACAGGGCGCGCGCCGCCTGGTCCACCTCGCGACGCAGGTTGGCGATCTCGCCTCGCGTTGCCCGGTCGGTGAAGGTGTGCCGGTAGACGACGACCAGCACCCGCAGGCGCAGGGACTCGGAGGCCTCGGCCGGCAGCGCGGCAGCCGACGCGCCCAGCAGCGCGAGCACGCACAGCGCCCGGCGGATCCAGGCCCGCATCCTCCCCTCCCCCCGCGGGATCGCACCCGCGCAAGGTCGGACGTCGGCCCGGACGCCGATATTCGCCCGGGGGCCGAGTACCTGCCCTCCATTCCGGGCGTTATCCTGCCGGGAGCGCGTTCGACGCTCGTCGAGGCGTGCGAAGCGTGCGGTGGATTCCCGCCATGCTGGGTTCGCTGAAGCTCGGGGTGGCCGTCGTGTTCGGGGCAGGCGCGCTTGCGGCCCTGTCCCCGGCGGCTGCGGAGCCGGGAGAACCTTCGGTCCTGCTCGGAGCGGCCGGACTGGAGGCGGGCAGCCCCGACCCCGCCTGGGCGGTGCCGCGCGAAGGCGCGCCTTCCACCACGACACCCTGCGAACGCCAGGCCGGACCGGCAAGCGGGGTTCGCAGGTTCGGCGACACGGCGCTTCCGGTCGCCCGCTGCGTCCTGGAGCCGGCGAGCCTTCCCCAGGCCGCGCTCCGGCGCTGGTGCCTCTCCCACAGTACGGCCACGGCAATTCCCTAGCCGGGGACGGAGCGCGCCCGCGTGCGCTCCGAGCGCGTGGTGCCACCGCGCGCTGCCGATCTCCCGGCACCCCGGCACGGCCGCACGGCGCGGCCGCCGAAGGGCGTGCCGCCGTCTCCGGGATGGAGAGGAACCTTCCATGAATCCCCAGCTTCGCGCTCTGCTCTTCTTTGGCTGCCTGCTCGTGGCGCCCGGCCTCTGGATGCTCGGCGAGAGGCTCGGCGGCACACCCGGTGCCGTGGGACTCACGAGCGCGGTGGTGGCAGGCGCAGCGCTGTACGCCTTCCGCTCCGGCAGCTCCCCGAAGCCGCCGGCCGGCGCCATGCCCTCGTAGCCGGCGCAGGCCGATGCGGGGAACGGGCCGGCTTCAGGTCGGGGCCGGCGAGGCCGCTTCGAAGACGAGCCGGAAGCGCCGCTTTCCGAGCCGATGACGTGCTGGATGGGCCAGCAGGGCCTCGCAGCCGGTGCCGGCCAGGGCCCGGTCCACGGCCCGGCGTGCCTCCGGCGCGAGGCCCCGGTACGCGTCCCAGGAGCGCTGCGCCATCCAGAGCGTGTAGGCGCTCGTGTAGCGCTCGAACTCGACGCCCCGCAGGCGCGTGCGGTGCGTTCCGACCGCCCGCGGTGGGCCCTCGAGATCGGGGGGTCGTGTATCGGCCCAGGCCTCGTAGGCGCGCAAGGTGTCGAGGACCAGCGGGACGGCGTCGGCGCCGATCCGCTCGAGGATCGGCCGCAGGGTCTCGGGCAGCGCGTCGCCGGCCAGCCACTCTCCCGACCCGTCGGGATCCGGGTGGTTCATGCGCTCGATCCAGTGGCAGACGCGCGGGGCCCGCTCCCGCAGCAGGCGGCCCGGGGCCACGTCCAGGTACAGATGGGCATAGAGGGGGCCCATGAGCGCACAGTCCGCCACGGACGGACGCTCCCCGAGCAGGTAGCCGTGGCGCGCGAAGTGCGCGGAGAGCCCGTCCAGCAGCTCGCGGGTGTGCGCTTCGATGGCGGGGACCGTCTCCGGCTGCACGCCGAGCGCGGGGACGAAGCTCTTCATGCGGTCCGCGAAGCCCCCGGAAGCTTCCGAGTCTCCCGTCACCGCCGCGAAGTCGCCGCGGGCCTTCGCCTCGCTTTCGGGGAAGTTCCAGCGGTAGTGCATGGCGGGGAGCAGCAGGAACTCGTCCGCGTAGAGCTCCACGAGCAGCGCCACCAGCCGCTGCAGCGGGCCGGCCGGCACGAGCGGCGGCGTGGGGAAGCGCGCTTCGAGGGCGTCGAGGATGTCGCTCGAGTCCTGCCAGGTCTCGTCCTCGGGGGTCACGATCACGGGTATGAAGGCGAAACCCGTCCGTGGCACGATGACGTCGCGATAGGCCTTCGGGTCGCTCAGCAGCTCGACGTAGGGCACGCCCTTGTAGCGCAGCGCCGGGCGCACCTTGGCGGAGAAGTACGAGACCTCCACCGCATAGAAGCGGAAGCGGGCGGGCCGCGGGTCGGGAAGTTTCGGCACCTCTTCCTTCTACGGCGCTTGCCGCGCGAACGCAAGTTGGCGTAGCGTCCGGAGCCATGGCGCGAGGAAGGGCCGTGGCGGCCGCGTGGCTGGCGGCAGGGCTGCTCGCCGTCGGGTGCCGGGGCCGCCACGAGGACCCGGGCCAGGTGACGCCCGTCGAGGTGCCGCGCCACGTCGTCGAGGCGCGCGCTGCCCGGCAGGCGGAGGTGGCAGCGCCGCGTGCCCGCCAGATCCTGTTCGGAGATCTCCACGTCCACACCACCTTCTCGGTCGACGCCTTCAATCGTTCGCTCCCCTTCCTCCAGGGAGAGGGAGCCCATCCGCCGGCCGATGCCTGCGACTTCGCGCGTTACTGCTCCGACCTCGACTTCTGGAGCATCAACGACCACGCGGAGGGTTTGACGCCGCGCCACTGGCAGGAGACCCAGGAGGCCCTACGCCAGTGCAACGCCGTGGCGGGTGATCCGCGCGATCCGGACGTGGTGGCGTTCCTGGGCTGGGAGTGGACCCAGGTGGGTGAGACCCCGGAGACCCACTGGGGCCACAAGAACGTGATCCTCCGCGAACTCTCACCCGAACGGATCCCGAAGCGTCCCATCAGCGCCCGCAACGACCGCCTGGTGGGGGCCCTGCTCCAGGACCTGCCGCTGCGCGCGCGCCTCGGGTTCCTGGTGCGGGACTTCGGGAACCGCCAGCGCTACCTGGAGCGCGCCCGCTTCCTGCGCGAGATCCGCGACGTCCCCCTGTGCCCCGAGGGCGTGGACGTGCGCCAGCTCCCGACCGACTGCCACGAAGTGGCCTCCACGCCGGAGACCCTGTTCGAGAAGCTCGACCAGTGGGGCTTCGACTCCCTCGTGATCCCCCATGGAACGACCTGGGGCTTGTACACGCCGCCGGCAGCGCGACTGGACAAGCAGCTCGATCCCGCGCAGCACGATCCCGAGCGTCAGGGTCTGTTCGAGATCTTCTCGGGCCACGGCAACTCCGAGGAGCACCGGCCGTGGCGGGCCGCCGAGATCGGACCCGATGGGGAGGCGCGCTGCCCGGCGCCCAGCGAGGACTACCTGCCCTGCTGCTGGCGGGCCGGCGAGATCATCCGCTCGCGCTGCGAGGAGGCGGACTCCGTCGAGTGCGAGCAGCGGGTGGAGGAAGCGCGTCGTCGGCATCTGGAGGCGGGGGTGGCCGGGCACCTGACGGTGCCGGGCGCCGAGGTGGAGGACTGGCTCGACTGCGGCCAGTGTCGCGACTGCTTCAACCCGGCCTTCAACTACCGGCCGGGGGGCTCCGGCCAGTACGCCCTGGCGCTGAGCCGCTTCGACGGCAACGCGGCGCCCCGTCGCTTCCGCTTCGGCTTCCTCGCCTCGAGCGACAACCATACCGCCCGGCCCGGCACTGGCTACAAGGAGTACGGGCGGCGGCGCATGACCGAGGCCACCGGAGCGCGCGACGCCTCCTGGCGGGAGCGCTTGTGGGGCCCGACTGCGGAGCCGGGACCCGCAGCGATCCCGCCGGAAGCCATCGAGGTGGCGCAGCCCTTCCTGCTGGCCGAGTTGGAGCGTCAGATGTCCTTCTTCCTGACCGGAGGGCTGGTGGCGCTGCACGCCGAAGGCCGCGACCGGGACGCGGTCTGGGAGGCGTTGCGCCGCCGCGAGGTCTATGGCACCAGCGGCGAGCGGATCCTGCTCTGGTTCGACCTGCTGAACGGACCGCAGGGAAGGCTTCCAATGGGCTCGGAGACCTCCCTCGCAGGAGTCCCCCGCTTCCGGGTCCGCGCCGCCGGTGGCTTCGTGCAGCAGCCCGGCTGCCCGGAGCACTCGTTGCACGCCCTGGGTGCCGAGCGCCTCGAGTTCCTGTGCCGCGGCGAGTGCTACCATCCGGGCGACGAGCGCCGGCGCATCTCGCGCATCGAGGTGATCCGCATCCGGCCGCAGACCGCCCCCGAGGAGCCGATCGCAGCCCTCATCGAGGACCCCTGGCGGAGCCTCGACTGCCCCCCGGGCCCGGCAGGCTGCACGGTCGAGTTCTCGGACCCGGCCTTCCCGGAGTCCGGGCGGGAGGTGGTCTACTACGTCCGGGCCATCCAGGAGCCGACCCCGGCGGTGAACGCCGGCGGGCTGCGCTGCCAGCGCGACGAGGCCGGCCGCTGCCTGCGGGTGCGGCCCTGCTTCGGGGACTACCGCACCCCCTTCGACGACGACTGCCTCGCCCCCAACGAGGAGCGCGCCTGGTCGTCGCCCATCTACCTTCGGCCGGAGGACGGCGACGGCCCGTGAGCGAGCGGCGGGCGCGCGTGGCGCTGGCGCTCGGAGCGGCAGCGGGCCTCGCGCTCGCGGTCACCCAGCTGCTGGTCGTCGAGGGCGAGGGACTCCCCGCCGACCTCGTGGCCACGGTGAACGGGGTCCCGATCCGGCGCCAGACCTGGGAGCGGACCCTGGCCGGCCTCGTCAGCGACCGCCGCAATCCGATGACCGACGAAGAGCGCGCGCGTGCCCTCGACCGGCTGATCGAGGAGGAGCTCCTCGTGCAGCGCGGGCTCGAACTCGGTCTCGCGCGCCTCGACCGGCGCGTCCGCAGCGACCTGGTGCATGCCATGATCGAGTCGGTGCTGGCCGACGTGGCGGACCGTGAGCCGAGCCGCTCGGAGCTGGCCCGCTTCCACCGGGAGAACGCCGACTACTTCACGGCGCCGGGCCGCCTGCGCGTGCGGCAGGTGGTGGTCCAGGCCGATGGCCGCCGCAGCGCCGAGGAGGCGCTCAGCCGCGCCCGGCAGGCCACGGCGCGCCTGCGCGCGGGCGAGCCCCTGGAGACCGTGGCGCACGAGCTCGGCGATCCCGAGCTGCCGCCCGTTCCGGACGACCTCCTGCCCCCCACCAAGCTGCGCGAGTATCTGGGCCCGACCCCCCTGCGCGCGGTGCTCGAGCTCGAGCCCGGGCAGGTGAGCGACCCGGTGCGCTCCTCCAGCAGCTTCCACGTGCTGCTGCTCGTGGAGCGCGAGTCCGAGCGGATTCCGCCCCTCGAGGAGATCGAGCACGAGGTGCGCGCGGAGCTGCGCCGGCGCGTGGGGGACCGTGCCCTGCGCGAGTACCTGGAGGAGCTGCGTCGCCAGGCGGACGTGCGTCTGGCGGAGCCGCTTCCGTGAGGAGCGCCCGGATCGCGGCGATGCTTGCCCTGACCCTCGCGGCCGGGCTCGCGCCGATGGCGGCGGGCGCCCACGGGCGCAGCCTCTCCTACTCCACCTGGGAGGTGTCGCGCCTCGGTGCCCAGGTGCGCGTGCGATTGCCGCAGCTCGAGCTGACCCGCCTTCCGCCGGAGCGGCTGGGCGACGTGGGCGGCTATCTGACCGCCCGCCTCGAGCTGGTCGCGGCGGACCAGCCCTGCGTGCCCACCCGGTTGCCCCGGGCGCTGGTGGCGCCCGAGGGATGGGTGTCCTTCGAGTGGCGAGTGCGGTGTGCCGATCCGGATGCGCCGCGCGCGCTGCGAAGCGCGCTCTTCCTGGACGTGGCGCCTTCCCACCTGCACTTCGCGCGGGTGCGCCTGCCCGACGGGGCGCTGCGCGAACGGGTGCTCTCGGAGGCCGAGCCGAGCTGGGCCCTGGCCCCGGCGGCCGGGACGGACGCGAGCGAAGGAGCCCGGGGAACTCCCCTGACCGGCTACCTCGCCCTCGGCATCGAGCACATCGTGACGGGGTGGGACCACGTGGCCTTCGTGCTGGCGCTCCTGCTCCTGGCCCGGACGCTGCGCGAGGTGACGGGCCTGGTCACGGCCTTCACGGTCGCCCACAGCTTGACGCTCGGGCTCGCCACCCTGGGCGTGGTGCGACCGGAGCCTTCGGCCGTCGAGGCGCTGATCGGTTTCTCGATCGCCCTGGTGGCAGCCGAGAACGCATGGCTGCTGGCGGGCCGCGACCGCCTGGTGCCGGCCGCCTCGATCGGGGCGCTGCTGGCCCTCGCGGCCGGCGCCGCGGCAGGCCACGGCGGCCTGGCCCCCGCCACCCTGCTCGGCCTCGCGCTCTTCACGGCCTGCCACTTCGCACTGCTCCGCCGCGCAGAGCGACCGGCCGTGCTGCGCGCGGCGGTGGCGTTCGGCTTCGGGCTGGTGCACGGCTTCGGCTTCGCCGGCGTTCTGGCGGAGCTGGAGCTACCGAGGATGCGTCTCGTTCCAGCGCTCTTCGGCTTCAACGTCGGCGTCGAGCTGGGACAGCTCGGCGTCGTGGTCGTCGTCTGGCCGCTGCTGCATGCCCTGGAGTCGAGGGCCGCCGCGCGCTGGCATCGGGGCGTGGCCGAGTGGGCCTCCGCCGGCATCTGCGGCCTCGGCCTGTTCTGGTTCGTGACGCGGACCTACGGCTAGCGCGAGTAGCGGCCAGGATCGCCGCCTCAAGCGTGTCCTGCGCGCTTCCGATGAGCCTTCGGGCCGCCGGGCCCGGCGGGGAGCCGTCTCCATGGATCCGATCCGCGCAGCCGGCGTGGTTTCGTTCGTCGCCGTGAGCTTCCTGGTCGGGCTGCGCCTGCTCGGCCTGGCACGGCGCCGCGGCGAGATGCCGGAGCTGGCCGTGGGCCTGGCCCTGCTGCTGGGGGGAGGCCTCGGCTACCTGCTGATGTTCGCCAGTGCCCGCCTCGGGGAGGACCCGGGGGTCCGCGGAGCACTCACCTCCCTCGGGGCCCTGTGCCTGAACCTGGGCGCCATCTGCCTCTGGTACTTCACCTGGCGCGTGTTCCGCCCGGACCGGGCCTGGGCCGGGATCCTGGTGGCCGTCGCGGCCGCTGCGGCCATGAGTAGCTACCTGCACGAGGCCCTGACCACCGGCTTCGCCTTCCGTCAGTTCCGCGGCTTCTGGTACTGGAGCGGATTCGGGGCCCGGAGCCTGTGCTACGGGTGGGCCGCCTTCGAGTCGTTGAACTACTACGTCCTGATGCGGCGTCGCATGCGCCACGGCCTGGCGGACCCGCTGCTCGCCAATCGCTTCCTGCTATGGGCGCTGGCCGCCGCGGGCGCCTTCCTCATCTTCCTGGTGATTTTCGTCAACCTGCTGGGCGCCTCGGGAGGCAACCCCACCGCGGGCGTCTTCGACAACGACGCTGCGCTGCTCATCTCGGCGCTCGGGCTGGTGGCGTCCCTGGCCTTGTGGCTCGCCTTCTTCCCGCCGCCGGCCTGGCGACGGCGCTTCCGGCCCGGGGCGCTCGCCTCGGCGGGGCGCGGAGCCCGGGGGTAGGCATGGCCGAGGCCTTCGAGTGGGTGGCGGCGCGCCTGGAACGGGAGACCGAGCTCGGTCGCCTGGAGGCGCGTGGCACGGTGCGGCTCGCGCTCAAGCAGGCCGGCCTCGAGGCACGCAGCGTGAGCGCCTGGCAGATGCAGGTGGTCCTGCGCCGGGTGCTGCCCGAGGAGCTGCGCCGTCGCGGTGTGGCGGACGCGGGCAGGCTCTGCGAGCAGCTCGCCGCCGGACTGCCGGCCGGCGAGCCGGACGGGGAGGAGGAGCGTCCCGCCACCCCCGAGAGCATCTTCCGCCGTCTGGGCGGGTGAGTCAGCGGACGGGCGGCTGCGCCCGGCGGGCGAGGACGCGTTCCACCAGGGCCACCACCTGCGGAGTCGCCTTGCGCGGCGAGCCGGAGTCGAAGGGCGGCTCCGGGTCGTACTCGATGCCGAGCTGGATGGCCTGGGCCACCTGGTCACCGCCCAGGCGGGCCGCGAGGCGCAGGGCCATGTCGATTCCCGCCGAGACGCCGGCCGCCGTGACGAGGCGTCCCTCCTCGACGACCCGCGCCTCGGTGGGTATGGCGCCCAGGGCCTCCAGGCGCTCCCGGGCGCGCCAATGGGTGGTGGCGCGCACGCCCCGCAGCAGGCCCGCCGCCCCGAGGATCAAGGATCCCGTGCAGACCGACGTGGTGAAGCGGGAGTGGTCGTGGGCGGCGCGTAGCCAGTCGAGCACCGCGGCGTCGGCCATGACGAGCTCGACGCCGGCGCCTCCCCCCGGCACCACCAGGACCTCCGGGCGCGGGAGGTCTGCGAGAGGCCGGTCGGCCACCAGGGCCAGGCTGCCGTCGCCGCTGCGCTTGGGCCCCGGCTCCCGGGCGACGAAGTGGGCGCGGGCGCCGGGCAGACGAGCCAGGACCTCGTAGGGGCCCACGGCGTCCAGGGGGGTCAGTCCCTCGAAGAGCAGAATGGCCACGTCCATGGCGATCGCGCAGATTACAGCCGTTGACCCGATTCCGCAGCTGGCTGTAATCTTTCCCCGTGTCCCCCACGCCGAAGACCCTGATCCTGGAGCTTCTCTCGACCCTGCGCGAGGGGGCCATGCCGGTGCGGGTCCTGGTGGCGGGGGGGGAGCTCTTTGGCATCGCGGAGAACAGCGTGCGGGTCACCCTGGCACGCCTGCACCGATCGGGGCTGGTGGAGCGCGACCGGCGCGCCCGCTACCGATTGGGGAACGCCGCCGCCGCGGTGCAGCGCCGCGTCGCCTGCTGGCGTCGGCTCGACGATCGCGTGCGCCTCTGGGAGGGGGGCTGGCTGGCCGCGCACACGGCGGGTGTGCGGCCGCTTCCCGGCCGCGCCGCCCGGCGCCGCCAGACGAGGGGTCTGCGATTGCTGGGCTTCCGGGAGCTCAAGCCCGGGCTCGCCGTGCGCCCGGACAACCTCGCGGCACCCATCCAGGAGATACGCGCCGAGCTGCAGGCCCTGGGCCTGGCCCCGGGGATTCCAGTCTTCGCCGTGGCGCACCTCGATGCCCATCACGAGATGCAGGCGCGCCGCCTGTGGGACGCGGAGACCCTGGTCGACGGCTACCGGGCATCCTGCGAGGCGCTGCGACGGAGCGCCGCGCGCCTCGGCCGTCTCGAACAGGACGAGGCCCTGGTGGAATCCTTCCAGCTCGGGGGCCGGGTGATCCGACAGCTGGTGCTCGACCCGCTCCTCCCGGAGCCGATCGTGGCGGCCAAGCAGCGCTCTGCCTTGCTGTCCGCCATGCTCCGCTACGACCGTCTGGGGCGGGCCTGCTGGACCGGCTTCCTGAAGCGCTTCGACGGGCCCGAGCGGAGGCCCGGGTGGGCGCGGGAGCAGGCGGCGTGACGGCGGCGGCGGCCCCGGCGGCCCGGCCCTGGCGCGAGGCGCTGGCCCCCGGCGAGCTCGCCGAGCTGCTGGCGGTGAGCGACGCCCGGGCCTGGCTCTCCCTCGTCACGAACTGGGGCCTCGTGGCCGCCGCCTTCGCTCTGGTGGCCTGGGCGCCGAATCCCGTGACGGGGCTGGCCGCCCTCTTCGTGATCGGCGGACGCCAGCTCGGCTTCGCGATCCTCATGCACGACGCCGCTCACCGCATCCTGCTGCGCGACCGGCGCTGGAACGACGCGCTGGGCGCGTGGCTGTGCGCGTATCCCATCTGGAGCGACCTGCGTGCCTATCGTCCCTATCACCTCCAGCACCACGCCAAGAACTGGACGGCCGAGGATCCGGACCTCAACCTGGTGATGCCGTTCCCGATCACGCGAGCCAGCCTGCGCCGCAAGATCTGGCGGGACCTCTCGGGCCAGACCGGTTGGAAGCGCGCCCGCGCCACCCTGCGGCGCGATCTCGGCCGCTCCCGGGGCAAGGTGCGTCGCCGCAACGACGCAGGCAGCCATGCGCTGCGCGGCATGCTGCTGACGAACGGCGTGCTCTTTGCCGCCCTCGCCGCCGCCGGCCACCCGGCGCTCTACGCGCTCTGGGTCGGCGCCTGGTTCACCACCTACAGCCTCGCCATGCGCGTCCGGGCCATCGCGGAGCATGCCATGGTGCCCTCACCCGACGACGAGCTGCGCAACACGCGCACGACCGTCGCCAGCTGGTGGGAGCGTCTGCTCTGGGCCCCGAACCGGGTGAACTACCACCTGGAGCACCATCTGCTCATGACGGTTCCCCATTACCGGCTACCCCGCCTGCACCGACTGCTCCGCGAGCGGGGCGCGCTCACGGGGGCCTGCATCACCCCGGGCTATCTCGCGGTGCTGCGTCTCGCGGCGAGCCGCGCGTTTGCGGACGGCGATGGCGAGGAGGACGCGGCCCTGCCCGGCGGGCCGCCACCGTCGTCCGACGACCCGCCGTTCTGATGGAGAGCGCGTGAGCCCGGACCCCTTCCGCGACCGGGTGGCGGTGATCACCGGCGGAGCCGGGGGCATCGGCTTCGCCCTGGCCCGGGCCTTCGCCGCCCGGGGCGCGCGGCTCGTCCTGGCCGACCTCGACGAGGCCGGGCTGGCCGCGCGTCGGGCGGAGCTCGAGGCCGCCGGCGCACAGGTGCTCCCGGTGCGGACGGACGTGCGCGAGCGGGGCAGCGTCCGCGCCCTGGCCGACGCCACCTGGAAGCGCTTCGGCGCCGCCCACGTGATCTGCAACAACGCCGGCATCGCGCTGGCGGGCGAGCTCCTGAAGGCCACGCCCGAGGATTGGGCGCTCACCATGGACGTGAACTTCTGGGGCGTGGTCCACGGCATCGAGGCCTTCGTGCCGCGGCTGCTGGACCAGGGGCAGGGCGGATACGTGCTGAACACCGCCTCCATGGCTGGTCTGGTGGGCATGCAGTGGCTGGGCGTCTACTGCGCTTCGAAGTTCGCCGTGGTGGGGCTCAGCGAGGCGCTCCACCGCGAGCTGCGGCCCCACGGCATCGGGGTGAGCGTGCTGTGTCCGATGATCGTCGCCACCGGGATCGACGCGAACTCGGCCCGCCTGCGGGGCGCCGAGGCGCCGGCAGCGTCGCCCCTGGAAGCGCCGCCGGCGGGTGCCATGAAGGGAGGCGTGATCGCCCCCGAGGAGGTGGCCCGACGCGTGGTGCAGGGCATGGAGCGGGGCGCCCTGTACATCCTCACCCACCCGGAGCAGCGCGACATCCTCCGCCGCCGCGCCGCCCGTCTGGAGGGGGACGTTCTCGACTGATTGACTTTTCGCGCGCCCTCCGCCTTCCGCGGGGCAAGAATTCAATCAGTCGAGAACGTCCCCGTCTCTCTCCCGGCGGATGAGCATGAGGTTGCGGACGTAGACGAGCGAGTTTGGCAGATAGGCAAGCGTGAAGATCGGATCGCGCCGGTGTACGGCGTAGATCAGCAGGATCAGCGAGCCGACGACGCTCAGGTGCCAGAACGCGAGCGGGATTAAGCTTCGCCGGGCTCGCTCCGACGCGATCCACTGCACCAGGAAGCGTGAGAAGAAGCAGACGTTTCCGAGCAGCCCGAAGACGATCCAGCCCGGCGACTCGCCCCAGTCCATGCCATCCCTCCTCGGGCCGGCGAGGCCCGCCGGCGACGGAGTGTTCCCCGCGGCGTCGCCGGGCGCGACCCGGCGGCTTCGCTACCTTCATCCGGGGTTCACGTCCGGAGGCCCCATGCCCC
>JBFIML010000047.1:0-30531 GCA_041611735.1 Myxococcota bacterium
CCCCCCCCCCCCCCCACCACGGGGGGAACGACGCTCGGCGGCGGCGTGGTGCTCGACGTGGCCCCCCCGCACCGGCGCCGTACCGATCCAGCCCTGCGCCGAGACCTGGAGGTCCTGGCGCACCGGGAGCCCGAGACCGAGGTGCGGGTCCGGGTGGAGCGGGCCGGGCTCGCGGGGGTCCGCCGGGAAGGGCTGGCCCGGGAGATGGGTCTCGACGGCCTCGACGCGCTGCTGCGCGGCCTCGAGGAGAAGCGCCAGCTGGCCCGGACGCCGGCGGGCACGTGCCTGGCCGAGGAGGCGCTCGCCGAGCTGGCGCGGCGCGCCGAGGCGGCCCTGGCCGACTTCCACGAGCGCGAGCCGCTGCGCCCGGGCATGCCGCGAGGAGCCCTGCGCGGAGCCCTGCCCGACAACGTACCCGGCGATGCGGCCGACCTGGCCCTGGCGCGGCTGGTGGCAGCGGGGCGGGTGGAGGAGGAGGGCGAGACGCTGCGGCGTGCCGGGCACCGGCCGGCACTGGGGGAGCGCGAGCGGGCGCTGGTCGCCCGAGTGAGGGCGCAGGCGCACGAAGCGGGGCTCGAGCCCCCCACGCTGCGGGACTGGGCGGCCGCCCTGGGAGAGGCGCCCGAGCGCCTGCGCCCCCTGCTGGCCCATCTGGTTCGGGAGGGGGTCCTGGTGCGGGCGCCGGGCGAGCTCTGGTTCGACCGGGCCGCGGTGGACGCCCTGCGGGAGCGCGTCGTGGGCCACCTGCGCCTCCACGGAACCCTGGAGACCCCCGCCTACAAGGACCTGATCGGCACCACCCGCAAGCACGCGGTCCCGCTCATGGAGCTCTTCGATGGGGAGCGCCTGACCCTGCGCGTGGGCAACCGGCGGGTGCTGCGCGGGACGCAGCCCGGGACTTAAGCCGGGCTGCAAAGGGGCCGATAAGGCCCCCCATGGAGGCCTCGCTGCGCATCTTCTGGGTGGCCATGCTGGCTGCGGTGGCCGTCTACGCGGCAATCCCGGTGTTCTGGAAGCCGCCGCCGAGCCCGCTGGTGGAGATGCGCCTGCTGCTGCTCGGCATCCTGGCCGCCATTGCCGCCATGACGGCGGTGGCGAGCTTCGTGGTGCGATCGGTGCTGATCGGACGCGGGGGTGCCGAGCGGGTGGCCACCGCCTACGTGGTCGCCTGGGTGCTGTCCGAGTCCGTCGGCGTGCTCGGCCTCGTCGCCCTGGGGACGCTGGGCGAGCGCGGCATGGCGTGGGCCTTCGCTGCCGGAGCCCTGCTGCTGCTCGTGCTGCACGCGCCGCGCTCCATCGAGCCCACGCTCGGACCGCTGGCCCGGGGCGGCGGGCGCATGGGCCGACCCACCTGATCCGAGGCGCGCGGCCCCGCTAGGATCGCGGGCCCTTCATGTGGGTCCCGATCGCCCTCGCCGCCACGGGCTTCCAGACCACCCGCAACGCCCTGGCGCGGAGCCTGGCCGGTCGCGTCTCCCCGCTCCTGAACAGCTGGGCGCGCTTCGCCTTCAACCTGCCGTTTGCGGCCCTGCTCATGGCCGGGCTCGTGCTGGCCGCGGGCTGGCCACAGCTTCCGCCGGCCTTCTTCGGTTTCTGCCTCGGGACGGCGGGGACCCAGCTGCTGGGCAACGTGGCGCTCATCGCAGCCTTCGACCGGGCCCCCTTCGCCCAGTCCATCGTGCTCCACAAGCTCGAGGTGGTGTTCACCGCCATCGTGGGCGTCCTGTTCTTCGCCGAGTTCCCGAGCGCTTTCGGCTGGGCCGGGATCCTGGCCTGCGGCGCAGGCGTGCTGCTGCTCAACCTCGGCCGCACCACGGGCCCGGCGGGCTGGCGGCGCGCGTTCCACCTGGACGCCGGCGCCGGCCTCGCCTTGGCGTGCGGCCTCCTGCTCGTCTTCGCCAGCTTCCTGCTCAAGGAGGCGACGCTCGAGTTCGCCAACGCGAACCCGCGCGTGGGCACCGGCCGCTTCGAGGCCGCCGCGCACACGCTCTTCCACACCACCTGGATGGAGGTGCTCCTGCTCACGGCCGCCCTGCTGCTCTTCCGGCCCGGGGAGCTCCGGCGCGTGCGCGTGCACTGGCGCCGCATGCTCGCCATCGGGGCCACCGGCTTCGCGGGCAGCCTGTGCTGGTTCTGGGCCTACTCGATCGCTCTGGTGGCCTACGTGAAGGCCGTGGGCCAGCTCGAGGCGGCGGCGGCGGTGGGGCTCGGCCTGCTGGTCTGGCGGGAGCGGGAGGTGGCGCGGCAGATTCCGGGGGTCGTGTTGATCCTGCTCGGCATTGCGGGAGTCCTGCTGGGGTGAGGGAAGTGGGCGGCCCCGATGCGGAGCGGGCCGAGGCCCGGCGCGGGCGGCTGCGGCGCCTGGCTTGGCTGCTCGACAGCTCCCTCCGCATCCCGATCGTGGGCTGGCGCATCGGCGTCGAGGCGCTGCTCGGCCTGGTGCCGGGCGTGGGCGACGCGGTGGGGACCCTGCTCTCCGGCTACATCCTGGCCGAGGCCTGGCGCCTCGGCGCCCCGCGGGCCGTGCTGCTGCGCATGGCGGCGAACGTGGCCCTGGAAGCCGTGGTCGGGCTCCTGCCCGTGGCCGGCGACCTGTTCGACATGGCCTGGAAGGCCAACCAGCGCAACGTGCGGCTGCTGGACGAGGCCCTGGCGCGGCCGCAGCGGACGGCGGTCGCCAGCCGGCTCCTGCTCGGGAGTGTGGCCGCGGCGCTGGGGGCCCTGGTGCTCGGCGCGCTCGCCGTGGGCGTCTGGATCGGCTGGGCGCTGCTCGGGCCGACTGGCCCCGGCGCGGGCCTGGAATGACGACGCCCCGGCCGAAGCCCGGGCGCGTTCAGTACAGCAACGCCACCGACTGACGCGCCCACTCGAGGGCGCGCACGTGCGCGAGCAGCCCCGGTCCCGCACCCGGGAAGATGCCGAGCAGCAGCACCACCACCGCGCACACCGCCAGCACCAACCGCTCGCCGCTGCTGCTCTCCTCGCGCAGGGCCGCCTCGCCGGGCTCGCTCATGTACATGGCCACCGGGATGCGCAGGTAGTAGTAGACGGAGACCACGCTGGTGAGTACACCCAGGATGGCGAGCCCGACGTAGCCGGCCCCCACCGCCGCCTTGAACACCATGAACTTGGCGATGAAGCCGCCCGTCCCGGGCATCCCCGCCAGCGCCAGCAGGAAGAGCGTCAGGAGCCCGGCCAGGGCCGGCCGCGAGCGCGCCAGGCCGGCCAGATCGTCGATGCGCTCGCAGTCGCGCCCGCGGTTGGCGAGGGCCACCAGCGCGGCGAAGGCACCGAGGTTCATGAAGACGTAGACCAGCAGATAGAACAGCACGGCGGCGTGGCCCTCGGGAGTGCCCGCCACCAGCCCCACCAGCACGTAGCCGGCGTGGGCGATGCTCGAGTAGGCGAGCAGCCGCTTCAGGTTGTCCTGGATCACGGCCATCACGTTCCCGACCAGCATGGTCAGGGCCGCCAGCACCCAGAGCAGGCCCGTCAGCTCGCCGGCGAAGGGGCCGAAGGCGACCGTGAGCGTGCGCAGCAGGGCGCCGAAGGCCGCCACCTTCACCGTCACCGCCATGTAGGTGGTGACCGAGATGGGCGCGCCCTCGTAAACGTCCGGCGTCCACTGGTGGAAGGGCACCGAGGAGATCTTGAAGGCGAAGCCCACCAGCAGCAGCCCGAACCCCGTGAGTGCCAGCGGGTTGCCCGCCGGGAAGGCGGCGCGAATGCCGTCGAAGTCCGTGTGCCCGGTGGTCCCGTAGAGGAGCGCCATGCCGTAGAGCAGGATCGCGCTGGCGAAGGAGCCCACCAGGAAGTACTTGAGCGCCGACTCGTTGCTGCGCAGGCGCCGGCGGTCGAAGCCCGCCAGCACGTAGATGGGGATGCTCATGAGCTCGAGGCCCAGGAACAGCGTAATCAGGTCCGTGGAGCCGGCCAGCAGCATCATGCCCGAAGTAGCGAGCAGCAGGAGCGCGTAGTACTCGCCGTGGTTGATGCGGACCTCGGCCAGGTACGTGACCGAGAGCACGCACACCAGCAGCGAGGCCACCGCCACGAGCGCCGTCACGAAGGCCGCCAGGCGGTCGAGCCTGAGCATGGGGCGCTCCAGCTGGAAGACCGCCGACGTGTCGGCCCAGAAGGCGTGGGCGCTCGCGTAGAGGGCGAGCGCCAGGAAGCCGGACGCGATCATGGCCAGGACGGCGCCGATCCAGACGTCGGTGACGGGGCGCCCGAGCAGGGTCTTGCGGCGCGAGAGCACCACCTCGGCCAGCAGCACCACCAGGGCCCCGATGGCCACGAACCCGATGGGCGCCACGGCGGTCAAGTCGAGGGTCGGCGCCGTCACCGGCCGGCCTCTTCGGGACGCCCGGCAGGCGGCGCCAGGAACGCGGCGAGGGGCGGCGCCGCGGTCGCCCGGGCCGTCGTCGCCCCGTGGCGCTCTAGCCGATCCACCAGCTCGTTCACGGGTCCGTCGAGCCGGCGCAGAAAGGTCTTGGGATACAGCCCGATCCAGAAGATCGGGATCAGGATCGTCACCAGGATCGCCTTCTCGCGCAGGCCCAGGTCGATGAGCGAACGGTTCTCGGGACTCTCCACCGGCCCGAACATGACGCGCCGGTACATCCAGAGCATGTAGGCCGCCGCCAGCACCACGCCGAAGGTGGCGGCTACGGCGACCCCCGGGCTCACCAGGAAGGTGCCGAGCAGGATCAAGAACTCGCCCACGAAGCCGTTCAGGGCCGGGAGACCGATGCTCGACATGGTGACGATTCCGAAGAACGCGGCGAAGACGGGCATGGGTCGGGCGATGCCGCCCAGGTCCGCGATCTGCCGGGTGTGGCGGCGCTCGTAGAGCATCCCCACCAGGAGGAAGAGCGCCCCGGTGGAGAGACCGTGGTTCACCATCTGCAGCACGCTGCCTTCCAGACCCTCCTCGTTGAAGGCGAACATGCCGATCATGACGAAGCCCAGGTGGGCCACCGAGGAGTAGGCCACGAGCTTCTTGATGTCGCTCTGCACCATGGCGACGAGCGCGCCGTAGAGGATGCCCACCAGCCCGAGCCCGAACGCGAGGGGTGCGAACTGGAAGGACGCCTCCGGGAAGAGCGGCAGGGCGAAGCGTACGAAGCCGTAGGTTCCCATCTTGAGCAGCACGCCGGCGAGGATCACGGAGCCCGCCGTGGGGGCCTCCACGTGGGCGTCGGGCAACCAGGTGTGGAAGGGAACGATCGGCACCTTGATGCCGAAGGCCAGCGCGAAGGCCAGGAAGAGCCAGGTCTGGGTCTTCCACCACACGGCCTCGCCGGCCAGCGGGACGGCCGTGTCCAGCAGCGCCGGGCCCACGGCGCTGGGCGGCGGCACCAGGTCGAAGCTGAGCACTCCGTACTGCTCGAAGAAGAGGAGGTAGAGCACCAGGACCGCCACCAGCATGAGGAGCGACCCGAACATGGTGAACAGGAAGAACTTGATGGCGGCGTAGACGCGCCGCGGCCCGCCCCAGATCCCGATGATGAAGTACATCGGGATCAGCATGATCTCCCAGAAGAGGTAGAACTGGAAGACGTTCAGGGAGACGAAGGCCCCGAGCATGCCCGTTTCGAGGAAGAGATTGAAGAAGACGAAGCCCTTCACGGACCGCGTGATGTCGGTCCAGGAAGCGAGCAGCACCAGCGGCATCAGGAAGGTGGTGAGCAGCACCAGCAGCAGGCTGATGCCGTCCACCCCGACGAAGTAGTGGATGCCGTAGGAGGGCAGCCAGGCGGCGTACTCCACGAACTGGAAGCCCGCCTTGGCGGGATCGAAGCCCAGGAAGAGGTGCACCGAGAGCAGGAAGGTGACCGTGGTGCTGGCCAGCGAGATGCCGCGCCAGGCGGACTCCGGGAGACGGTGTACGAGGAGCAGGCCGAGCGCCGTGGCGAGCGGCAGGAAGGTGACGACCGAAAGGAGATGGGTGTTCAGTTCGATCATGGACCTAGCGGACCAGCCAGCCGACCACGGCCAGCGTGCCGAGCAGCATGACGAAGAGGTAGCCCTGGGCGAGGCCGGAGTGGGCGTGCTTGAGGACCCGGGCGGCCAGCGCGCGCACCGCGCGCGCCGTCCCGTCGACGCCCACTGCGTCGATCAGCCCGGCGTCCACGCCCCGGAAGAGCACGCGGTCCGAAGCGATCACCAGGGGCCGCACGAGCAGGGCATCGTAGATCTCGTCCACGTAGAACTTGTCGCGGACCAGGCGGAAGAGCGCTCCCAGACCGGCGCGCAGCCGCGCAGGCAGCCCCGGGCGGTGCACGTAGAGCCACCAGGCGAGCAGGGTGCCGAGCGAGGCGGCGGCCACCGCCAGACCCGCGAGCCCGAGCTCCACGGCGTGGGAGACGTGGTGGGCCTCGGCGGCGAGGACCGGAGCGAGGAAGTGGGCCAGGCTGTTCGAATCGCTCACCCCCAGGGCGTCGCCGTACACCTGGGGAAGGCCCGCCAGGCCCGCCACCGCCGAGAAGGCGGCCAGCACGTAGAGGGGCACCCGCACCACCTGGCTCGGCTCGTGCACGTGATTGCGGACCTCTTCGGGCACACGGCTCGCGCCCGCGAAGGTCCGGAAGTGGAGCCGGAACATGTAGAAGGCGGTGAGCGCGGCGGTGACCAGGCCCAGGGCCCAGAGGGCCTGGTGCCCGGGCACGTCGTGGGCGAGCCAGGCGGAGAGCAGGATCTCGTCCTTCGAGAAGAAGCCCGACAGGGGCGGGAAGCCGGCGATCGCCAACACCCCCACCAGGAAGACGAGGTGGGTGTGGGGCAGGCGCCGGCGCAGGCCGCCCATGCGGTCCGTGTCCTGCTCGTGGTGCATGGCCAGGATCACGGCGCCCGAGCCCAGGAAGAGCAGCGCCTTGAAGAAGGCGTGCGTCCCCAGGTGAAAGATGGCGGCACCGTAGGCTCCGCAACCGGCGGCCACGAACATGTAGCCGAGCTGGCTCACCGTGGAGTAGGCGAGGACCTTCTTGATGTCGGTCTGGGCCAGGGCGATGGTGGCGGCCAGCAGCGCCGTCACGCCGCCGGTCCAGGCCACCGTGGCAGCCGCACCCGGCCCCGCTTCGTAGACGAACGAGAGCCGGCAAACCATGTAGACGCCGGCCGTCACCATGGTAGCGGCGTGGATCAGGGCCGAGACCGGCGTCGGGCCGGCCATGGCGTCGGGCAGCCAGGTGTAGAGCGGGATCTGCGCCGACTTTCCGCAGGCACCGAGGAAGAGGCACAGACCGATCAGGGTGGCGAGGCGCCACTCCGGCGCCCCGGGCAGGAAGCCGAGCCAGTCCGGCAGCCGCACCGTGCGCTCGGCCAAGGCCCCGAAGCCGGCCTCGATCTCGTGGAACGCGATCGAGCCGACGCCCACGTCGCGCAGGGCCCAGACCAGCAGGAAGATGCCGACCAGGAAGCCGAAGTCCCCGATCCGGTTGACGATGAACGCCTTGCTGCCGCAGTAGGCGTTCCAGCGGTCGCCGTACCAGAAGCCGATCAGCAGGTAGGAGCAGAGCCCGACGCCCTCCCAGCCCAGGAAGAGGACCAGCAGGTTGTCGCCCAGGACGAGCAACAGCATCGCGCAGGTGAACAGGTTCAGGTAGCAGAAGAAACGCTGGAAGCCGCCGTCGTCGCGGTGGTCCTCGGCCATGTAGCCAACCGAGTAGACGTGGATCAGGAAGCCGACGCCCGTCACCACCAGGGTCATCACCGCGGAGAGCGCATCCATCCGGAAGCCGAGCTCGGCGTGGAAGCGGCCGGCTCCGATCCAGCTCCACACCTCGTCGGCCAGGAAGCCCGCCTCTCCGGGCAGGGTCAGCAGTCGCCCGAGGGACACGCAGGCGAGTACGAAGGCGAGCCCCACGGCGCCGCAGGAGAGGCCGACCACGAAGGCGCGCGGGGCCTCGCGCCGCAGGAGGCCGAGCATCACGCCGTGCACGGCCGCCGCCAGCACGGGCAGGAACACGATCCAGCGCAGCAGCGAGGTCTCCGCGCCTACCATCGCAGCAGGCTCACGTCCTCGACGTTGATGGACTCGCGGTTGCGGAACAGCGCGATCACGATGCCGAGCCCCACGGCCACCTCGGCGGCGGCCACCGTGATCACCATCAGGACGAAGATCTGGCCGTCCAGGCTGCCCCAGGCCCGCGAGAAGCCCACGAAGGCCAGGTTCACGGCGTTCAGCATCAGCTCGATGGACATCAGGATCACGATCAGGTTGCGACGCGTGAGGGCACCGACCGTGCCGATCCCGAACAGGATCGCGGAGAGACCGATCACGTGCTCCAGGGGCACCATGGTCAGTCGAGGCTCCGCTTGGCGAGCACCACCGATCCCACCATGGCAGCGAGCAGCAGCAGCGACGTGACCTCGAAGGGGAGTACGAAGTCCGTGAAGAGGACGCGGCCCACCTCCCGGTAGCCCCCGAAACCCTCCGGCGTGACCGCGGCGTCCGGGAGCGTGCCGGGCAGGGCGCCCAGGAAGGCCACGCAGACGGCCGCCGCTAGCAACACGCCGAGCCCCTTCACCACCCGCTGGCGCGGCGGTGGGAAGGCGTCCTGGCGCAGGTTGAGCAGCATCACCACGAACAGGAACAGCACGACGATGGCCCCCGCGTAGACCATGATCTGGATCACCGCGATCAGATGCGCCTCCAGCAGGACGTAGATGGCGCCGAGCGCCACCATGGTCACCACCAGGCTCATGGCGGCCGCCACGGTGTTGCGCAAGTTCAAGACCATGCCCAGGGCCGAGGCCACCGCCAGGAAGGCGAAGAAGTAGAAGAACACGGCCTCGCTCATGGCAGCTCCAGGATCGCGAGGATCACCAGGCCGGTGACCATCACGTTGGCCAGGGAGAGCGGCAGCATGATCTTCCAGCACAGGTCCATCACCTGGTCGTAGCGGAAGCGCGGCAGGGTCCAGCGCAGCGCCATCTGGAACCACACCATGACCACCACCTTGAACAGGAAGGCCCCCACGTGCAGCACCATGCAGGCGAGGTTCGCGAAGCCCTCGCCAAGAACCGGTGCGATGGCCCCGACCAGGGTGGCCTGGGGCAGCCAGGGGATCGACCAGCCGCCCAGGAAGATCGCCGTCATCAGGCCGGCGATCACCACCACCTCGATGAACTCGGACATGTAGAACAGCCCGAACCGCATGCCCGAGTACTCGGTGAAGTAGCCCGCCACCAGCTCCGACTCGGCCTCCGGCATGTCGAAGGGCGGCCGCTTGTTCTCGGCCATGGCGGCGGCCAGGAACATCACGAAGGCCAGCGGCTGCAGGAAGACCCCCCAGAAGGGGAGCTGAAGCACGCCGAGCCAGCCGATGTCCCGTACCCAGCCGAAGTGCTCGAGGAACCCGAACAGGCGGAAGGTCGCGTCCTGGGCCACGGCCATGTCGGTCATGCGCAGGGTCTGGAAGACCATGAACACGCCCACCACCGAGAGGCCCATGGTGACCTCGTAGGAGATCATCTGGGCCGAGGCGCGCAGGCTGCCGAGCAGCGACCAGTTGTTGTTGCTGGCCCAGCCGGCGATCACGGTGCCGTAGGTCGCGATCGATCCGATGGCGAAGATGTAGAGCAGCCCCCAGTCCAGGTCCGCCACCACCAGCGAGAGCTCGCGGTCGCCGAAGCGGTAGGTGGATCCGTAGGGGATCACCGCGAAGGCGATCAGGGCCGGGATGGCCGCGATGAGCGGCGCCACCAGGTGCATGACCCGGTTGGCGCCCGTGGGCACCACGTCCTCCTTGGTGAGGAGCTTGATCACGTCGGCGAGCGGATGGAAGAGCCCGAGCAAGCGGATGCCGAAGATGTCGGCACGGTTGGCCCCGATGCGATCCTGCATCACGGCGCTCTGCTTGCGCTCCACCCAGGTGATGACGGGAGCGAAGGCGCCGACCACCACGGCGAGGATGAAGGCGGTCTTGAGGATGGTCTCGAGGAGCATCTCAGGCGCCGGCCTCCGCCCCCGGAGCCGTGCGCAGCGGGACGCCCTCGTCCCCCACCGCGTCGAGATCCAGGCCCCGGAACGCCGGCTGCTCCGCAGCGAGCCGCCGGGAGACCGCCCGGACGTCGTAGGGTCCGTCGAAGCCCGGCAGCCCGAGCTCGGCGCCGAGGAGCCACAGCACCTCGCCGTCGGCGCGGGCCTCGAAGGGCGGCTCCACCGCCGGCCGGACCCGCTGCACGCGGCCCGCGTGGTTGGTGAGGGTCCCGTACTTCTCGGCGGCGTGACGCACCGGGATCACCACGTGCGCCACCTGCTCGAGCCGCGCGTGGCGGGTGTCGAGCCAGATCACGGTGTCGAGCCCCTTCAGGGCCGCCGGGTCCTCGCCCAGGTAGGCCGCGTCCAGGACGTCGTGGCCCAGGACGAGCAGGCCCTGCACGCCACCGCTGCGCAGGCGCTCGAGCACGGGCGCCGCATCCCCGAAGCCGAGTGCGCGCGCGCCGGCCGCATTGGCGGCCTTCTCCGCCTGGACCAGCAGGTCGTCCGCCTCGCCCCGCACCACCGCGAACCCGGCCGTCTCGCTGCCGAGGGCGTCGAGCAGGCGGCGCAGCACGAAGAGGTCCTCGTTGGTCGCGTGCGGGGACGCCAGGGCGGCCACGACACCGGGACCCTGCGCCTGGAGCAGGCGCCCGAGACGGGCCGCGGCGGCGGCGACGGCCGTCGCCAGGGGGACGGCCTCAAGACGCCCCTCCGGCCCCCGCACCTGGGGCAGTTGCAGCCGGTCCGCCGCGCCGATCGCCTTGTAGGAAAGACGCCCCGCGTCGCACATCCAGGTCTCGTTCACCGCGTCGTTGCGCCGCGGCACGTAGCGGTAGACCTTGTTGTTGGCGACCCCGGCGTGGACGTTGCACCCGTTGGCGCACCCCGTGCAGACTCCGGGCACGTCCTCCAGGAACCAGACCCGGATCCGGAAGCGGAAGTCCTTGGTGGTGAGCGCTCCGACGGGGCAGATGTCGGCCACGTTCATGGAGTAGGGGTTGTCCAGCTCCGTGCCGGGGAACGTCTCGATCACCGAGCGATCGGCCCGCGCGAAGATGCCCAGCTCCCCGGTCTTCGGCACCTCGCGACAGAAGCGCACGCAGCGCCGGCACAGAATGCAGCGCTCCTGGTCGAAGACGATGGTCGGCCCGAGGTCGACCCGCTTCTTGAGCGCTCGCCGCGGCTCGCGCGTGCGGGCGTGGGCCACGCCGTAGGCAAAGGCGTAGTCCTGGAGCTTGCACTCGCCGGCCTGGTCGCAGATCGGGCAGTCGAGGGGATGGTTCACCAGCAGGAGCTCCATCACCCCCTCGCGGGCCTGCTTGACCCGCTCCGTGTCGGTACGGATCACCATGCCCTCCTGGACCAGGGTGTTGCAGGCGATCTGGAGCTTGGGGATCCCTTCCACCTCTACCTGGCACAGCCGGCAGGAGCCGTCGATGGAGAGCTTCGGGTGCCAGCAGTAGTGGGGGACCTCGATCTCGCTCATGAGCAGGCCGAGGTCGTCGAGCGCCTGGAGGATCGTGCGCCCCTCCACCACCTGGAGCTCCCGGCCGTCGACGGTTATGCGCATCGCTGGACTCTGCTGGCCAGGGATCGCTGCGCGAAGGCTGTGGCGCCTTGCACGTCAGAGCTCGAAGCTCTGGGGGAAGGGGCACTTCTCGTGCTCGAGGTGCGCCTCGAAGTCCGAGCGGAAGTGGCGCAGCAGACCCTGGACCGGCCAGGCGGCGGCATCGGAAAAGGCGCAGATGGTCTGCCCCTCCATCTTGCCGGCCACGTCCAGCAGCACGTCCAGGTCGTGGGGCTCGCCGGCGCCCCGCTCGATGCGTTGCACGATCTTGTGCAGCCAGCCCGTCCCCTCCCGACACTGGGTGCACTGTCCGCAGGACTCGTCGCGGAAGAACCAGGTGATCACGGCGGCGACGCGCACCATGCACGTCGTGTCGTCCATCACCATGATGCCGCCGGTGCCGAGCATGGTCTTGCGCTCGCGGAGGAACTCGTTGGCCATCGGGACGTCGAGCTGGTCGGCGGGCAGGATCGGCATGGACATGCCGCCGGGGATCACGCCCTTCACTCGGCGGCCGTCCGGGACGCCGCCGGCGTGCTCGAAGACGATCTCGTCCAGGCGCGTGCCGAGGGACAGCTCATAGAGTCCGGGGCGCTTCACGTGGCCGGACACCCCGAAGAGCGTCGTGCCGGGGCTCTTGTCGGTGCCGAAGCCGCGGAACCAGTCCGGTCCGTGGCGGATGATGTGCGGCACGTGGCAGAAGGTCTCCACGTTGTTCACGGTGGTGGGCATGCCGAAGGCGCCGTACTGGGCCGGGAAGGGCGGCTTCTTGCGGGGCTGACCCTTCTTTCCCTCCAGCGATTCGAGCAGCCCCGTCTCCTCGCCGCAGATGTAGGCGCCGGCGCCGTAGGTCAGGACCACGTGGTGCCGGAAGCCCGTGCCGAGCACGTCGTCGCCGAGCACCCCGGCCCGGTAGGCCTGTTCGATGGCCCGCTGGAGCGTGGCCCCGGGGCCGGCGTACTCCCCCCGCACGTACACGAAGGTCTTCTCGGCCCCGGTCGCCCGGGCCCCGATCAGGATCCCCTCGAGGATCTGGTGGGGAGTGCGCTCCATCAGGAAGCGGTCCTTGAAGGATCCCGGCTCGGACTCGTCGGCGTTGCAGACCAGGTACTTGGGCTTGTGGGCGTCCTTCGGCATGAAGGACCACTTGAGCCCGGTGGAGAAGCCGGCGCCGCCGCGGCCCTGGAGGCCGGCGTCCTTGACGGCCTCGGTGACCTCGTCGGGCTGCATCTCCGTGATGGCGCGATGCGCGGCCTCGTATCCGCCGTGCGCCCGGTAGCCCTCCAGGCCGACGAAGGCATCGTCCGCGCAGTGCTCGGTCAGGTAGCTGGTGACCCAGGGGACCTTCTGCACCGCGCGCCCTACTCCAGCGCATCGAGGATCTGCTTGGCCCGCTCGGGACCGAGATCCTCGTGGTAGGTGCCGTCCACGCGCATCATGGGCGCCCAGCCGCAGGCCCCGAGACACTCCTCGTGCCCCAGGGTGATGCGGCCGTCCCGCGTCGTCTCCCCGGCGTGCACGCCGAGGTGTGTCTCGAGGGCACGGAGCAGCCCCCGGGCACCGCGCAGCGAACAGGGCAGGTTGGTGCACACGTACACGTGGTGCCGACCTTGAGGTTGGTCGTAGAACATGTTGTAGAAGGTGACGACCTCCATCACCTCGACGGGGTGTAGACCGAAGAGCGATGCCACGGCGTTGGCGGCCTCGCGGTCGATGTGGCCGCGCTCCCGTTGCACCAGGTGGAGGGCCAGGAGCAGCGCGCCCCGCTTGTGGGGATAGCGCGCCATCTCGGCTTCGATGGCGGTACGCGTCTGTGCGGAGATCACCACTCGAGGGCTCCCTTCATCCAGACGTAGGTCAGGCCGACGGCCAACACGCCGACGAAGGTGAACATCTCGATGAAGCCGAACCAGCCGAGCTCCGTGAAGAGCGCACCCCACGGGTAGAGGAAGACGGCCTCCACGTCGAACAGGATGAAGAGCATGGCGACCAGGTAGAACTTCACCGAATAGCGCTGGTGGGGCGAGACGAGCTGCCGTTCACCGCACTCGAAGGGCTCGAGCTTCTCTGCGAAGCGGCGGCGCGGACCCACGAGCAGGTGGATTCCGAGCAGCGCGCCGGCCATGACCAGCGCGATGGCGAGGATGACCACGACGCCGCGGTACTCGGCGAGCATGCTTCCCCTCTTGGCACCGCCCGAGGCCCGGGAACGCCACAAGCGCGCGTGTGGCTTGCGAAAACGCGCTGGACGGTAGCCGTGGCCCCTGGCAAGGTCAAGAAATCCGGCGGCGAAGGGCATGCGCTCGTGCGATAGACTCGCCGCATGTCGCTCCCGGTAGGCGTGATCGGCGCGGGCAGCTTCGGAACCTGCCTGGCGCTGCTCTCCGCCTGGCAGGGTCACGACGTCACGCTCTGGGCGCGTGACCCCCGCCTGGCGCACGCCATCCAGCGCACCCGCTTCAACCCCCGCTACCTCTCGGACGTGGAGTGCCCCCCGAACCTGCGCGCCACGGAAGACCTGGAAGAGGCCCTGCGGGAGCGGGGCATCGTGATCCTGGCGGTGCCGAGCCACGGGGTGCGGGAGGTGATGGGACGGGCCCGCGAGCACATGGCAGCGGACGCGATCCTCGTCTCGACGGTGAAGGGGATCGAGACGGAAACGGGCCGGACCATGGACCAGGTGCTGGCGGAGGTGCTCGCCCCCGCCCACCACCCGCGGCTCACCTTCCTCTCGGGACCCTCCTTCGCACGAGAGGTGGCCCAGCGCAAGCCGACCGTGGTGACGGTGGCCTGCCGGCAGGAGGCCTTCGCCGTAGCGGTGCAGACCGCCCTGGCCTGCCCCTGGTTCCGCATCTACTCCCACACCGACGTGCTCGGCGTGGAGCTGGGCGGCGCCCTCAAGAACGTAGTGGCCATCGCGGTCGGGATCAGCGACGGCCTTGGCCTCGGTCACAATGCACGGGCCGCCACCATGACCCGCGGGCTCGCGGAGATCACCCGGCTGGGGGTCCGCATGGGAGCAAATCCCCTCACCTTCCTCGGTTTGTCGGGAATGGGCGACCTGGTCCTCACCTGCACGGGCGACCTGTCGCGCAACCGGCAGGTGGGTCTCGAGCTGGGACGGGGGCGCAAGCTGGAGGAGATCCTGGGCGGCATGACCCAGGTGGCCGAGGGGGTGCGGACGACCGCGGCCGCCTGTGCCCTGGCGGATCGGCTCGGCGTGGAGCTGCCAATCGCGGAGATGGTGCGTAGCGTGCTGGACGGCGAGCTCGAGCCGGCGGAGGGCGTACACGCCCTGATGACGCGGCAGCTTCGCAGCGAGAAGGATCACTAGGAACGCGTTCGCAAATTTCTCCCGGGCCGTCCGCCCGTCCATTGACGAGGGCTCACAGGCGGATAGCCTTCCAATCGAAAACGATTTTCATTTTCTCTCCCGGGTTCCTGCGAGGCCCCCAAAGACCCGTGCCCCACCGCGCCGCACCTCTCCGCGACGCCTCCCCGGCCGCCCGGCCCGCCTGGGCCGGGCGACTCGGGGCGCTCGGGCTCGCCCTGGTGCTGGGGCTTCCCGGAGCCGCGGCGCAGGACCGCGACGAGGTGGCCCAGCGCACGGTGCATCTGCTGGAGTACGTGGCGATCGACTACCCGGCCGCCGTCCAGGATGGCCGGGTGGTGAGCGAGCTCGAGTACCGCGAGCAGCTCGACTTCCTGGCCGAAGTGGCGCTGCAGCTGGACACCCTGGGTGTGCCCGAGGCCGATCCGCTGCGGGACGGGTTGGCCGCCCTGGAGGAGGCGGTGCGGGCGCGAGCAGCGGCCTCGCGGGTGGCCGAGGGCGCGCAGTCGCTCTCCGACCGGCTGGTGCGCCGCTTCGACGTCTCGGTCCTGCCGCCGCGACCGCCCTCCGTGGAGCGCGGCCGGGCCCTCTACGCGGAGCACTGCGCCTCCTGTCACGGGCCGGCGGGCCGGGGCGACGGCCCCGCCGGCGTCGCCCTCGATCCCGCTCCGGGGGACCTCACCGACCGGGAGCGCATGCTGGCGCTCAGTCCTGCGGGCCTGTTCCGCACCATCACCTTCGGCGTGGCGGGCACGGGCATGGCCGGCTACGCGGACTCGCTCGACGAGCGCGCTCGCTGGGACCTCGCCTTCTTCTCGGGCTCTCTCGCATTCCACCCGGACGAGGTGGCGCGGGGCCGCACCCGCCTGGCGGGGGGCGGGGACCTCGCCGGGGCCGCGACTCCCACCCTCGCCGACCTGGCGCAGCGGCCAGCCCGGGAGCTCGGGATCGATCCGGCCACCATGGAGGTGGTCGCCTACCTGCGCACGCGGCCCCAGGCGCTGGCGGAAGGGGAGCTGCCCCTGGACGTGGCGCGCGCCCGCCTGCGCGCCTCGTGGCAGGCCTACGGCGAGGGCGACCGCCGCCGCGCCCTCGATCTGGCCATCTCGGCCTACCTGGACGGCTTCGAGCATGCGGAGCCGGCGCTGGCCAGCGTCGATCGGGAGCTGCGGCTGCGCGTCGAGGACGACTTCCTGCGCTACCGCGGCCTGCTGCGCGAAGGCCAGCCCCCCGAGCAGGTGGCGGGCGTGTTCACGCGCCTCGAGGAGGGTCTCGCCGCCGCCCAGCAGAGCCTGGAGGGAGCCCGCTTCGGACGCAGCGCGGCCTTCCTGGGCTCCTTCGCCATCGCCACCCGCGAAGGGCTCGAGGCCGTGCTGCTGGTGGTCGCGCTGTGCACGATCCTCGTCCGCGCCGGCCGCCGCGAGGGGCTTCGTTACGTGCACGCCGGCTGGCTGGCCGCCCTCGGCGCCGGGGCCGTCACCTGGTGGACCGCCCAGGAGCTGGTGCGCATCTCGGGCGCCGGGCGCGAGGTGATCGAGGGCGTGACGGCGCTGCTCGCCACCGGCATCCTCTTCTATGTGAGCTACTGGCTCGTCTCCAAGGTGGAGGTGGCGCGCTGGCAGACGTTCCTGCACCAGCGCATGCACTCCGCCCTCTCGCGCGGTTCGTTGTGGACGCTGGCCGGCGTCTCGTTCGTGGCGGTCTACCGCGAGGCGTTCGAGACGGTGCTCTTCTACCAGGCGCTGTTTGCCCAGGCGGGGCCCGGCGGCACACGGCCGATCCTGGCTGGCATGGCCGGCGGGGTCGCGCTGCTCGGCCTGCTGGCGGCCGTGGTGTTCCGCTTCGGTCTGCGCCTGCCCATGCGTCACTTCTTCGCGGCGAGCTCGGCCCTGCTGTACGCCCTCGCCATCGTGCTGGCGGGGCACGGCGTGGCGGCGCTCCAGGAGGCCGGCTGGCTGCCTGCCACCTTCGTGCCCGTGCTGCGCTTCGAGTGGCTCGGTATCCATCCCACCCTGGAAGGGCTCGGTCTCCAGGGCGTGCTGCTGGCCGTGGCCGCGCTCGGGATCCTGGTCATGCTGCTCCAGCGCCGTCCGCAGGCGAGCCTGCCGGCCGCCTAGCATGAAGGCCCTCGCCACGCGGCGGGGCGGCGCGCTGCTGGCGGCGCTCGTGCTGGCCGTCCTGCCGGGCTGCGGTCCTCGCTTCGTGCGCGAGACCGTCTTCCAGGAGGGCGAGATCGTCGCGCGAGTGCGCTGGCAACGGCAGGGCGGAGACCCCGTCGAGCGCGGCTTCGCCCATCCGGTCACGATCTCCCCGGTGCGCCTCGCCCACATCCTCTCGAACGTCGACGTCCGCTTCGAGAAGACCGAGGAGGACGAGCGGCAGCTCGCCATCCCGACGGAGCTCCTCTACCCGATCGGCGAGGCCTTGGCCCGGGGGCTGGCCCGCGCCGACTCGAGCCAGGAGGTGGTGGTGACCGCCGTACGGCGCGAGCGCCGCCTCGGGATCTTCACGCGGCGCTTCCTGACCGGACTCGTGGCCTACGTGGAGAGCGAGAACCTGGTGCTCCACCTCTCACACCTGGACTGGGAAGTGCCGAGGGGGGAGAAGGACGAGCTGCCCGAGCCCTGGGCGAACCGCCCGCGCATGGGCTTCCGCGTGCTGTCTGCCGAGGGCATCACGCCGGCGGGTCCCCAGGCGCTGACGGTGACCTGGCGGGACCCTCGCTTCCGCAGCCCGCGCAGCCTGCGCGTCGGACCCACGGGCCGGGTGCTGCGACGCACCATCCTGATGGAGAGCGCACCGGAGCCGGCGGCGCCGCAAGGGGGCGCCGGGGTGGAAGACGCCCTGGATCCGGCGACGCTGCGCGCCCTGGCGGACCTGGAGGAGGCGCGCCGCCGTGGCGAGCTCACGGAGGCGGAATATCAGGCCCGCCGCCGCGAGCTCCTGGGCGGGGAGCCCGAGCCCGCGTCCAATCCACCCTGATCGACCCCGCGGGGCGAGTGCGGTGTCGGGCCCCCGGCCCGAGGTTGGCGTAACCTGCCGGGCTTCCTCGAGCACCCATCCGGAAGGGCCCCACAGCCAGCATGCCGATCCTCCTCGAGATCCTCGTCGTCGGCGCGGCGGCGTTCGCCGTCGCGCGCCTCACGGCCCCGCCCTGGCGCGGCCGCCTCCTGAACGTCTTCAAGGCCTACGTGACGGTGCGGGCCTTCTGGCTGCTGCTCACCCACCAGGTGGCCATGGACCCGGCGCAGATCGCCGCCCTGCACCTGGACGGGGTCGTGCCCGAGGGCACCCATCACGTGGCGGCGTGGCGTCTCATCCTCGCCCAGATCGGGCTGATCGAGGCGCGCACCTTCTGGGCCTTCGTGTTGCTCGCCGCGGCCGTGAAGTTCGTCGGCATCCTGGCCTCCATGACGCGCTGGCGCCTGCTGCTGCTCGGCCAGCGCATCGAGCTTCCGTTCCGCCACATCTTTGGATCCTTCCTGATCGGGCGCTTCATCGGAACCTTCCTGCCCAGCACCGCCGGGCTCGACGGCTACAAGCTCTACGACGCGGCCCGCTTCAGCGGGCGCACGGTGGAGGCCACCGCCGCCACCGTGGTCGAGAAGGTGCTCGGCTTCTCCGGGATCTTCCTCTCGTTCCTGGTGGCGCTGCCCTTCGGCATCCAGATCTTCGGGACGCGGGGCCCGCTGATCGCGTCCCTGACCGTCCCCGTGGCCCTCGGCCTGATCGCCGGTCTGCTGATCGCGCTCTGGTTCCCGGGCTTCATCCAGTGGTTCCTGGACCATCTGCCCCTGCCCGGCAAGGCGCGCCTGGAGGGGCTCGTGATGCGGATCTCCCGCTCCGCCTCCGCCTACCGGGACAAGAAGCTGCTGGTGCTCAGCGCCCTGTTCCTGTCCTTTGTGGTGCACTTCACCACGGCGGCCATGTACTACTTCACGGCCGTGGCCATCTCGGCGGAGGGCGCCGCGTTCTGGCCGATCGCCTTCGGCTCCTCGATCCAGATCTTCGCCACGGTGATCAGCCCCTTCACCATCGCCGGCGAGGGCATTCGCGAGGCGGCCCAGTACGTGCTGCTCGGCAACCTGATCGGCCCGGCGGCGGCGATCGTGTCGGCGGCGCTCGGCTTCTGGGCCGCCGAGGCCCTCACGCTGATGGGCGGCGTCTTCTGGTGGGTGCGCAGCCCGGACTACCGCCCGGTGTACTGCCGGGTGAACGGCGACCAGGTGGACTACGTCGCGGCGGCCCGCGCGGCGCTGGCCCTGGAGACGGAGGAGGACCGGACGCGGCGCTCCGCGCGGCCGGCCGCCGAGCTGCCGCCGCTCCGGGAGCGGGTGCCCACGAGCGGAGGACTCGGGCTCGGGGCCGGCGTGGTGGCAGGGCTCGTGCTCGGCCTGGCCGAGGCCTTCGTGATCCTGCGCGGCGGCGTGGCCGGCGAGGCCCAGGTGCTCTGGTACGGCCCGCTCGCCTACGCGGCGGTGCTCGGCGCGGCGGGGCTCGCGGGCGGCCTCGTGCTGGGACTGATCCCCATGGAGCGCCGCGAGATCCGCGGCTGGACGCCGAGCCTCGCCTGGCTGGCGCTGCTGGTCCCTCCCGGCCTCGCCGTGACGCTGTTTCGCGTGCGTCGGGACGTGTTCCACGAGCAGATGCCGCCAATCCCGGTGCTGGCGGCCATCCTCGCCGTGGCCGGACTCCTGGCCGTGGGCCTCTTCCTGGCGGGCCCGCGCTGGTTCGCCGGGCGTGCGGGCGCCTGGGTGCGGCCCGGGCGGGCCCTGGCTGCGCTCGCCCTGGTCGCCCTGGTGGGCGCCGTGGGCGCTCGCGTGGTGGCCCCGCCGTCGCCCCCGCTCCCGGCCCCGCGGGCGGTACCGGCGGCCCTGGCGGAGCGGCCCAACGTGATCCTGGTCATGGTGGACACCCTGCGGGCCGACGTCCTCTCCTGCTACGGCGGCAGCGTGCAGGCGCCCGCCATCTGCGGACTCGGCGACGACGGCGGGAGCCGCTTCCTGGCCTTCTCCCACGCCTCCTGGACCAAGCCGGCCGCCGCGACGCTGCTCTCGTCACTGCTGCCCTCGAGCCATGCAGCCGTCTCCAAGACGGCTGCCCTGTCCCAGGACGTGGACCTCGTCTCCGAGGTGATGCAGCGCGCCGGCTACGCCACCGGCGGCATCGTCTCGAACATCAACATGACCGCGAGCTTCGGGTTCGATCAGGGTTGGGACGAGTACCACTACCTCGGACCGGACTACCTGGCGGGGGCCCGGGAGTCGTCGTCGAAGCTGGTCCTGTACCAGATCGGCCGCAAGGTCTGGTTCCGGCTTTTGCCCGGGCACCGAGTCAACAACTTCTACCAGGACGCCGAGACGGTGAACCGGGTGGCCTTCGACTGGCTGGAGCGGCATCGCAACGCACGCTTCTTCCTGTTCCTGCACTACATGGACCCGCACGACCCGTACTTCGCCCACCCCTACGACGGGACGGCCGTGGCCCGCGTGGAGCGCGAGCATCCCGACCCGACCCAGGCGGAGACCATGCGCCGCTTGTACGACGGGGAGATCCGCTGGCTCGACACGCACGTGGCGCGCCTCCTCGATCACCTGCGCGACCTCGGCCTCTCGGACGACACCTTGATCCTGCTGACGGCCGACCACGGCGAGGAGTTCCACGAGCACGGCGGCTGGTGGCACGGCAAGACCCTCTACGAGGAGCAGATCCACGTCCCGCTGCTGGTCCGGTGGCCGCGAGGGTCGGCGGACGCGAACGGACGCACGGGGGATCGGATCGTTCGACTGCTCGACGTGGCGCCGACCCTCGTTGCGCGCGCGGGAGCGCCGGTGCCCGAGGCGATGCAGGGGACCGACCTGGTGGGCGGCCCCTTGGAGCGTGTCGTGTTCGCCGAGGAGGACCACGAAGGCAACGTGCTCACGGCGATACGCACGCGGGAGTGGAAGCTGATCGAGGCGAACCAGGGCAACCCGCGCGGGCTGCCGCCCGTCGAGCTGTTCGCCATCCAGCGCGACCCGGGCGAGACGCGCAACCTGGACGGGACCCACGGCGACGTGGCGGCACGCCTGCGCGAGGAGGCGGCGGCCCAGCGCCGCTTCGCCGAGAGCCGGGCCGTGGGAGCGGGCGAGACCGCCCAGCTCAGCCGCGAGGAGTGCGAGAAGCTCCGCGTCCTCGGCTACGTCCAGGAGTGCGACTGACGGGACGTGGTGGACGAGTTGACTTTTCGAGACGGCTCCGCGGCCGACGTCCCCGGGGAAGAAGTCGATCAGCCTACAACGTCCCCGGTCTCCTCGAGCTGGGCAGCGACGCGCAGGAGCACGTCCTCCCGCCCGTAGGCCGCCACGAGCTGCACGCCAATCGGGAGACCCGCCGCGTTGCGGCGCAGCGGCAGCGAGATGGCGGGCTGGCCCGTCACGTTGAACGGGATCGTGAAGAGGACGAAGCTCGTGGATCGAGACAGGGCCCGCATCGGCTCCTCGGGCGTCGGATCGAAGTCGCCGAGCGGCGGCGGCGGCTCGGGGATGGTCGGCGTGAGGAGCAGGTCGTAGCCGTCCTCCCACCAGCGCGCCATGCGACGGGAGAAGGTCTGCAGCGCGTTCACGGCCTCGATGTAGCGCGTCGCCGGGATCTCGCGTCCGAGTTCGGCGAGCGCCCAGTTGTGCGGCTCCACGTCGTCCGCTGCGATACGTCGCCCGGTGCGTCGGCTCCAGTAATCGAGGTTCCGGGCGGTCCAGCCGGCAATGAGCGCGGTGGTCGCTTCCGCGAGCTCCGGGTCCGCCAGGGCCGACGGGTGCGACTCTTCGACGCAATGCCCCAGGGATTCGAGCCGTCGCGCCGCCGCGTCCGCGGCGACGACGACGTCGCGGTGGACTTCGACCTGCCCGCGCGGATCTCGGGTTAGGAGCCCGATGCGCAGCCGCCCGGGTCCGGCGACCACCTCCGAGGCGAAGGGACGGGCGGGGACCGCTGCGAAGTAGGGGTCCCCCGGCATCGGTCCGGACAGCGCGTCCAACATGCGGGCCGTATCGCGCACCGAGCGGCTCACCACCCCCTCGGTCACGAGGCCGGCCCACTTCTCGCCGCCATCCGGTCCGATGGGTAGCCGCCCGCGGGTCGGCTTGAGTCCGATCACCCCGCACTCGCTGGCGGGAATGCGGATCGAACCGCCCCCGTCGCTGGCATGGGCCACCGGCACCAGGCCCGCCGCGACCGCGGCCGCTGACCCGCCGCTCGAGCCTCCCGCCGAGCGCGAGGGGTCCCACGGGTTGTGCGTGCGACCGTAGGCGCGCGATTCGGTAGTGGTCTGGGTGCCGAGCTCGGGCGTGTTCGTCTTGCCGAGCAGCACGAGACCCGCCCGGCGGAACCGTTGCACCAGGTAGGTGTCTTCCGCTTCGACCCAGTTCAGCTGCTTCAGGAAGGTCATGCCCGCGTGGTAGGGATCCCCGGCCGAGTGGGAATCCAGGTCCTTCAGCAGGAAGGGGACGCCCCGGAAGGGCCCCTCCGGTGCGGCGTCGGCCTCGGTGCGCGCCTTCTCGAAGCGCTCCGTGATGACGGCGTTCAGGTCGGGATTCAGGCGCTCGATTCGCGCGATGGCGGCGGCGACCAGCTCGGCGGGCTTGGCCTCGCCGCGGCGCACGAGCTCGGCCTGGGCGGTGGCATCGAGCCGGGCCAGTTCGTCGCTCATGGGGTTCTCCTTGGCGAAGAGCGATCCTATGCCGGCCGCCCCGCCGGCGCCATTGACGGCTTCCGGGGGACGCGTCTACCCTGGGCGACTGCGGGTCCGAAGGATCGGGTCGATTTCGGGCGCTTGCAGGACCCCTCGGACCCCCGGCCAACCCACCCGACGGGTGCTCCGCCCGACCTGCTAAGCGCCTCCGGACTGCGAGAGACGCATGACCGAACGCCGCAACCCGGCGGGCGATTCGACGCGCTCGGTGCACGCCGGCGAACGCGACCAGCGCGAGAGCGACGCCGTCCCGACCCCGATCTTCCAGACCTCCACCTTCTGGTTCCAGGACTCGGACCAGCTGCGGGCCTACCAGGAGAAGCGCCTGCGGCGGGACGAGTACGGCCGATACGGCAACCCCACCTGGCGTGCTGTGGAGTCCAAGCTCGCCGAGCTCGAGCAAGGCGAAGCCGCGGTGCTGTTCGCCTCGGGGATGTGCGCCGCCACCACCCTGTTCCTGGCGCTGCTGCCGCGAGGGTCGCACCTGATCGTGACGAGCGATTGCTACCGACGCACCCGGCAGTTCATCCGTCAGTACCTGAGCAAGCTCGACGTGGAGACGACCGTGATCGAGCCCGCCGACCCGGAGAAGCTCGAGGCGGCGATCGGAGCGAAGACGCGCTTCTTCTTCACCGAGAGCCCGACCAACCCCTATCTGCGTGTGATGGATCTTCCCGAGGCCGCACGCGTCGCCCACGCGCGTGGCGTCAAGGTGGTGGTGGACTCCACCTTCGCCACGCCGGTGAATCAGCAGCCGCTCACCGAAGGCGCTGACCTGGTGATCCACAGCGCCACCAAGTACCTGGGCGGACACAACGACCTGCTGGCGGGAGTAGCCGTGGGATCCACGGCCCTGGTGGACGAGCTGCGAGAGGCCGTCGGCGTGCTGGGGGGCGTGCTCGATCCGCACGCCGCCTGGCTCCTGCTGCGCGGCCTCAAGACCCTGGCGCTGCGCATGGAACGTCACAACGAGAACGGGCTGTGCGTGGCCCGCTGGCTCGAGTCGCATCCGCGCGTGCGGAAGGTGTTCTACCCGGGCCTCGACAGCCACCCGGACCACCCGGTGGCGAAGCGCCTGATGCGCGGCTTTGGCGGCGTGGTCACCTTCGAGCTCGACGCCGACTTCGACGCCACCGTGCGTTTCGTGGACCGCTGCCGGATCCCGTACCTGGCGCCGAGCCTGGGTGGCGTCGAGTCGCTGATCGAGATGCCGGCGCTCATGTCCTACTGGGACCTCTCACGGGACGAGCGCTATGCCCTGGGCATCACGGATTCGCTGGTGCGCCTGGCGTGCGGCATCGAGGACGCGGACGACCTGATCGCCGACCTGGAACAGGCGCTTGCCTGATGGGATGGGGACCTGCTCGACTGCCTGACTTCCATGGGTCTCCCCGCGGGATTCGAAGCTCCCCACGCGGAGACGTCAGCGAGTCGCGAACGTCCCCGGACTCTCCATCGCCAGGAGGCGCTGCTTCAGGGCGAGCCCGCCGCCGTAGCCGCCGAGCCGTCCCCCGCTCGCGACGACGCGGTGGCAGGGCACCACCAGGGGAATCGGATTGGCGCCGTTGGACGCCCCCACGGCCCGGACCGCCCGCGGCCTCCCCATGCGGCGTGCAACCTCCCCGTAGGAGCGGGTCTCGCCGTAGGGGATGCGCGCCACCTCCCGGTAGACGGCGCGCTGGAAGGCCGTGCCGCGCAGGTCGAGGGGCAGCTCGAAGCGCCGCAGCTTGCCCTGCAGGTAGTCGACGACCTGGCGTGCCGCCTCCCGGTTGGGTGCGAACGCCTCGCTCACCTCAGCCTCCGGCGCAAAGCGCCGCAGCCAGCCCGCGAAGCCGCGCCCGCTGGCCCGCGGCAACTCCAGGTAGGCGAGCCCCTTGGCGGTGGAGGCGAGGCGCACGGACCCGATCGGGGAGTCGACCGTGGCGACGTGGACGATCTCCATCCGCCCAGGACGATACCAGCCCAGGCCCGCTCTCGAAAGCCGCCAGGCTCGGGGCGCTAGTCGGCGATCCCGAGTCGTTTCATCATCTTCTGGAGCGATTGACGCGGAATGCCGAGACGCTCTGCCGCGCGGCTCTTGCTGCCGGTCTCGCGGATCGCCGCCAGGATCATGCGGCGCTTGAGCTCGTCCACGGAGCGGTTCAGATCCCAGCTCTCCCCGTCTTCCCGGGGCGGCCCAGCCGCCGCGGCCGGACTCCCACCCCGGATGTGCTCCGAGAGCATCTCGACGCCAATCGAGTCGGCCTCACCGGCCAGGGCCAGGACGCGCTCGATCTCGTTCTCGAGCTCGCGCACGTTCCCGCTCCAGTCGTAGGCCGTCAGGCGGTCCATGGCCGCATTGGTGAACCCCTTGAGCGAGCGGCCCATCTTGCGGTTGCTCTCCTCGAGGAAGTGGTGGGCCAGCAGCGGGATGTCCGAGCGCCGCTCGCGCAGGGGCGGCAGATCGATCTCCACCACCCGCAGGCGGTAGTAGAGGTCCTCCCGGAAACGCCCCTCCTGCACGAGCCGGCGCAGGTCCCGGTTCGTGGCCGCCATGACCCGCACGTCCACCTTGCGCGTCTCCGAGGAGCCCAGCGCACGGATCTCTCCGTCCTGGAGCACGCGCAGCAATCGCACCTGCATGCCCGGGTTCGTCTCGCCGATCTCGTCCAGGAAGATCGTGCCTCCGTCGGCGGCTTCGAAGAGGCCCTTCTTGTCGGCGTGGGCACCGGTGAAGGCACCGCGCTTGTGCCCGAAAAGCTCGCTCTCCAGCAGCGTGTCCGGCAACGCTGCGCAGTTCTGGGCCACGAAACGACGGCTGCGGCGCGGTCCCGTGTAGTGGATGGCGCGCGCCACCAGGTCCTTGCCGGTGCCCGTCTCGCCGGTGATGAGCACCGTCGCGTCGGTCTGCGCCACCTTCTCCATCACCTCGAACACGCGGTGCATGGCCTGGCTCTCGCCCAGGATCTGGTCGAAGGCGTAGCGTCGCTCCACCTCCCGGCGCAGGTAGAGGTTCTCGCGGCGCAGCCGCTCGTTGGCCTCGGCCAGAGCCGCGGCCAGCTCGAGGTTCTCGCCGGCGAGACCGAACGACTCGAGGGCCCGCTTCACGTTGATGCGTAGCTCGTCGGGATCCCAGGGCTTCGGGACGTAGCGGTAGATGCGCCCCGCGTTGATGGCCCGGACCAGCGATCCCACATCCGCGTAGCCGGCCAGCATCATGCGGATGGTACGCGGCGCCCTTTCGAGGACCTTCTCCAGGAACTCCACGCCGGTCATGCCCGGCATCATCTGGTCCGCGATCACGAGGGCGATTTCCTCGCGCTCGAGGATCGCAAGACCTTCCTCCCCCGTGCGCGCCGTGAAGACGCGGTAGTCGTCGCGGAGGGTGAGCTCCAGGCTCTCGAGGATGGCCTCCTCGTCGTCGACGAGCAGGATCCCGTAGGGACGGTCCTCGGCGCCGCGCTGGATGGCGGCTTCGACGAGGGCGGGGGAGCGGAGATCGGGTTCGCTGGGCACGCCGGACTAAGGATACCAACGAAGGCTCCCCGCCCAAAAGCGCCCGACGCTGCCCGGCGCGGGCGGCAGGCCGGGGCCAGGCCTCGACCTGCCGCCCTCCCAGACGCCGCAGTCCTAGCGGCGTGCCCGGCGACGACCCGACGTGCGACGGGCCGTGGTGCGCCGACGCGCGGTGGTCCGGCGCGCCGGGCGCCGCGCGGTGCGGCGTGCGGCCTTGCGACGCCGTGTCGTGCCGCGCCGCGCCGTCGTGCGACGAGCGGTGCGGCCGCTGGCCCGGCGCCGAGCGGGCGCGCGCTTGGTGCGCGTGCTGCTCCGGCGGCGCCGCGAACCGGGACGCGCCATGCGGGTGGATGCCACGTCGCCGTCCCGATCCACGAAGTAGAGCATGCCCACTTCGCGATCGACGCCGACGCGGACCACCTTCTGGGGGCGGCCCCGGGGCGCCCGTCCGCCCGCCCGCGCCATGCGGGCTCGACTGACGTCGCCTTGCTTGTCGAGGTAGTAGAGCCACCCCTTCTCCCGGCGGATGCCGGTCCTGGCGATCTTCTTGGCCATGAAGTCCTCTCCTTCCGATGCTGGGTTCTGGTTCGCACGGGGATGCGCGAGCCTCTCACGGGGGGAAGGAGGTGACGCCGCTCGGGAGGAAGGCGAGCGACATCAGGGCAAGCATGACGCCCTGGCCCGACGGTGTCAACGCTTTCCTGGGGGTTTAGGGGTCGGATTTGCGAGCCGAGATCCGTTTTTCGGGGGAACCGCTGGCCGCCCGCCGGGCGCGGGCCTCGGCCACCCGCCCCTCGAGGCGCTCGAGGACCCGGCCCTCGAGGACCACCCCCTCGAGGGCATCGACCTCCTGCATGCCCGTCGGGCTCGTGACGTTGACCTCGGTGAGCAGCCCCCCGATCACGTCGATCCCGACGAAGAAGAGCCCGTCGGCCCTCAGGCGGGGGGCGATCCGCTCCACGATGCGCAGGTCGTGGGCATCGAGGGCGGTGCGCTCGGGGCGCCCACCCACGTGCAGATTGGCCCGCGTCTCCTTCTCCGCCGGGACCCGGAGCAGCGCGCCGAGGGGCTCTCCCTCGAGGAGCAGGATGCGCTTGTCGCCCTGGCGCACCTCCGGGAGGTAGCGCTGGGCCATGGTCCAGCGCCGGCCGAAGCCCGTCGCGGTCTCGAGGATCGAGAACAGGTTCCGGTCGTCGTGGCGGACGTGGAAGATGCCCTCGCCGCCCTTGCCCGCCAGGGGCTTCACGATCATCTCACCGCCGACCTTGGCCATGAAGTCCACCAGCTCGGGAATGCTCCGCGTCACGCGGCTCTCGGGCATGAGGTCGGCAAAGTGGAGCGTGTACAGCTTCTCGTTCGCCGCCAGGATGGCTTCGGGCCGGTTCAGGACCAGGCAACGGCGGCACAGCATGAGCATCTGCGTGGCCACCATGTAGGCCTCGTCCACGGGGGGGTCCTTGCGCTGGAGCAGGACGTCCGCCTCGTCGTCCAGCACCACGGTGCGCGGGGGACCGAGATCGGCGTGCCGCCCCGCCTCGCGGCGCACGGTCGCCGGGCGCACCCGCGCCAGGAGCCGCCCGTCGTCCACGGTCAGGTCCCCGAGCTCGCAGTAGAGCACCCGATGGCCCCGGCGCTGGGCCTCCAGCATGAGCACGAAGGTGGTGTCCTTCTCGATGTCGATCGTGTCGATCGGGTCCATCAAGAAGACCAGGGTGAGGGAGAGATGGGCCACTGGAGCGGAGCCTCCGGCTGGCCGAAGCGGTAGCGCAGGGGGGAGGCCGTCGGCTACGGTGGGTCCCCTCGGGAGTGGATTCCATGGCAGGACGTGGGGGGCGGCGCTCGCCGATCTGGATCGGCCTGGCGGCCTGCGCCGGGCTGCTGGCGATCGGCGCGGCTGCCGCGTGGGCGGCCTTCTACGTCACCTTCCTGCGCGACCTGCCCGACCTGCACGGAATCGCAGACTACCGGCCGCTGCTCGCCACCGTGGTGCTGGACCGCCATGGCCGGCCAGTAGGCGAGTTCTTCGAGGAGCGGCGTCGCCTGGTGAGCCTGGAGGAGGTCCCCGAGCACGTGGTCCTCGCCTTCGTGGCCGGCGAGGACGACGCCTTCTTCGAGCACCGGGGCATCGACTACCGCTCGATCGTGCGAGCAGCCTGGGTGGACCTGACCAGCGGTGAGATCCGGCAGGGCGCGAGCACCATCACCCAGCAGACCGTAAAGACGCTGCTGCTCACCCCGGAGCGACGCTTCAGCCGCAAGATCAAGGAGCTCATCCTGGCACGCCGTCTCGAGGAGCGGCTCACCAAGGAGGAGATCCTCTACCTGTATCTGAACCAGATCTACTTCGGGAACGGCGCTTGGGGCATCGGCGAGGCGGCGCGCAGCTACTTCGGCAAACCCGTGCGGGAGCTGGACGTCTCGGAGGGCGCGCTTCTGGCGGGTCTGCCCAAGGCCCCGTCGCGCTTCTCGCCCATGGCTCGTCCGGAGGCTGCCGAGAAACGACGCCAGTACGTACTGCGGCGCATGCTCGAGGAGGGCTATCTGGACCCGGCGGCCTACGAGGAGGCGCTGGCGAGTCGGCCGGAACTGCTGGGCCCCGCCGAGCAGGACGACTTCGAGGCGGCGCGCTGGTTCACGGAGGAGGTGCGGCGGAGGCTCTTCGAGCAGATCGGCGGGGAGCGGGTGCTGCGCGAGGGCCTGGTGGTGGAGACCACGCTGGACCTGGACCTGCAGCACGCCGCGGTGGCGGCACTGCGCCGAGGCCTCGAGGCGCTCGATCGACGCCAGGGCTGGCTCGGACCCGTGCGCCGTGTCCCGGCGACGGAGATTCCTGTCGAACGGAAACGCCTGGCCGAGGAGAACGGCTTCGCCGAGTCTCTTGACCACGCGCCGGGGGCGCTTCCCTCCGACCGGCCGCTGCTCGGGGTCGTAACGCACGTCGATTCCCGCACGAAGACCGCGCGCGTGGCCCTGGGGCCCGAGCACGAGGCGGACCTGCACCTCGTGGACCTCGAGTGGGCACAGCAGCGGCGCGAGGGGTCCGGCCGCCCTACGCCCCTCGACCAGGTGCTGCGGGTGGGCGACGTCGCCCGCTTCGCAGTGATCGAGGAGCCCTCCGACGGCGCCGGAGCGCGCGTCGTGGTCCACCAGGAGCCCGGTGTGGAGGGGGCGGTGCTCTCCTTCGAGCTCGGTTCCGGCGACGTGCTCGCCATGGTAGGTGGATACGACTTCACGCGCAGCGAGTTCAACCGCGCGGTGCAGGCCTCCCGACAGCCCGGCTCCGCGTTCAAGCCGATCATCTACTCTGCGGCGTTGTCTCGGGGCTACACGCCCGTCACCATCATCCACGACCGACCCGTGATCTACTCGGATCCGGAGACTGGCTTCACCTGGCGACCGGAGAACTACGGCCGCCGCTTCCTCGGGCCGATCCCCCTGCGCATGGCCCTGGCACGCTCGGTCAACAACGCCACGATCCACCTGCTCCGCGACGTGGGCGTGGCGAACGTGGTGCGTCGGGCGCGCCGTCTCGGCATTCGGGCCTCGCTGGAGGCCGACCTCTCCCTGGCCCTCGGATCGAGCCCGGTTTCCCTCCTCGAGCTGACGCGGGCCTACGCTGCCTTCGGCGCCGGGGGACGCCGCGTCGAGCCGCGCTTCATCGTGCGCGTCCGCGACCGGGACGGGAACGTCCTGCTGGAGAACCTGCCTCTCGGCGAAGCCGATGCACAGCCGCTCGAGCCGGAACCTGCCTCGCTGGAGGCTGAGGCGGACCTCGCGGCTCCGCCCGCGCTGCCCGACGGCCAGCTCGTCCCGGAAGCCGAGGCCTACCTGGTGACGGACCTGTTGCGCGGCGTCATCGAGGATCCGCACGGAACCGGGCGCCGGGCACGTTCCCTGGGCCACGCGCTGGCCGGCAAGACGGGAACCACCAACGACCAGGGCGACGCCTGGTTCGTCGGCTTCTCACCGGACGTCGCCACCGGGGTGTGGGTGGGATACGACGAGCGCCGCGTGCTCGGTCCTGGAGAGACGGGGGGCCGCGCCGCGCTTCCGATCTGGATGGACGTGATGAAGACTGCCCTGGCGGAGCGGCCGGAGCAGAGCTTCCCGGTTCCGCCGGGCATCGTCTTCGCGCGGGTGGACCGGGAGACGGGGCTGTTGGCCGAGGGCGACGAGAAGGAGACGGTCTTCCAGGCCTTCCTGGCGGGGACCGAGCCGACCGAGACGGCTGCGCGCGCGCTGCCCGAGTCAGAATCTCGGCGCCTGCTCCGTCTCGACTTCTAGCTTGTGGTTCGAAGATTGCGCCTGGGGGGGGGCCGGCCGGGGCCCGATCCGGGGGGATGGCTCGGGCTAGCGGGCGTAGACGGCCCGGTGGATGGGGCCGCGGGGCAGGCAGCGGGTGGGGATGCGGCGCTCGTAGC
>JBFIML010000048.1:0-29934 GCA_041611735.1 Myxococcota bacterium
ACGGTCAGGAAGAGGGTGGTCACCTGGAAGGCCACCCGCGTCTCGTCGTCGCGTCCCGGCGTGCAGACGGAGCAGGCCGAGGCCATGCGTGGCGCGCCGGCCAGCAGCGCGCTGGCCACCCAGGCGAACGCGGCTCGCCAGACCAGGGCGCTCACAGGTACACCGTCAGGTAGAGGACCGGCCAGACGCCGACCACGAAGTACCAGAAGACCTCGGCGGTGGCGAGCTGGCTGCTCGCCAGCCACCCGCCCCGCAGGCGCCGCCAGGTGGCCGCCAACAGGCCGAGCGCAATCACCGCGTGCAGGGCATGCAGACCGATGATCAGGTAGAAGAAGCTGCCGAGGCTGCTGGAGGTGAGGGTCAGTCCCTGGCGGACCAGCGCCACCCACTCGACGCCCTGGAAGACCACGAAGAAGGCTCCGAGGGCGATCGCGCCGAGCAGCGTCTGCCGCGCGCGCGCGCGATCGGTCTGGAAGCTGCGACGGGTGAGGCGAAGGAGCACCCCCGAGGCCAAGAGCGCCGCCGTGTTGAGGGCCGTCTCCTCCAACGGCAGGCGCGGCTGGTCGGGCGGCGGCCAGAGGGGCGAGCCGGAGCGGATGATGGCGAAGGCGCTGATCAGGCCGGCGAAGAACATCACCTCCGTCAGGACGAAGATGAGCATGCCCAGTACGGGGCTCGGCACGAGCTGGTCGCTGCGCGCCCCGGAGGCGACCCGCAGCCGACTGGCTCCCCGCAAAGCCAGGGACATGACCTCCCCCATGGAAAGTAGCTAGTGATGCTCGCCGGCGCCGGTGTGCCCGGCGGCGGCGGCCGCCGCCGCCGCCTTCCAGGACGGCTTCTCCCACTGGGTTCCTTCGGACTTCATCACGTCGGGCGCCACGCCGGCGAAGAAGAGCAGCATGAAGACCAGGCAGGTGGCGACCAGGTAGGTGACGTAGCGCCGGGCGACGTTGAGGTGCATGAAGTTGCGGGCCACCAGGTAGGCCTTCACCACCGCGATGCCGAAGGCGGTGATCAGCGTGACCACGCGGATCCCGATCATCGGACCCACGATGCTGATGACCAGCAACACCAGCAGGATCGCGTAGATCCGGGTGTAGTTGGGATGGTGGCCGACGTCGTATTCGTGGGTGTAGTGCTCGTCGAGAGTCTCGTTCATGACGGGACCGTCCTGGTTCACTTGGCGATGTAGAGAAGCGGGAAGAGAAAGATCCAGACGATGTCGACGAAGTGCCAGTAGATCCCCACCAGCTCGACGCGGTGGAGATCCACGTTCTTCGCCGCACTTCGGGCCACGATGGCGATCACGATGATGCCGGCGATCACGTGGGAGGCGTGCAGCCCGGCGGCCGTGTAGTAGAACGACCAGAACGTACTGGCCGTGATCGTGAAACCATGGCTGATCTCCATGGTCCACTCGTAGCTCTTGACCAGCAGGAAAATCGCCCCACCGGCAAAGGTGAGCCACAACATGCGGGCGGCCCGAGGGCCGTCGCCCTCCTCCGCCGCCTTGTGGCCCAGCACCGCGAAGTAGCTCGAGGTGAGCAGCACGAAGGTGTTGAAAGCGCCGATCGGCATGCTGGTGTGCGCCGCCTGTTCGGACCAGGCATCGTGCGCCAGGCGGTGCATGATGTAGGAGGCCAGCAGCCCCCCGAAGATCACGATCTCCGAGGCGATCAGCCACCACACGGCCAGTCGGCCGGTGGGCATCCCCGCGGTTTCACGGGTAGTCGCAATCGGTCGGGCAGACATGGGCTCCTCTACGCCGGCTCGTTCTGGGGCCAGTAGTCCGACTTGCGGCCGGGCACGCTGTACTCGTAGGGGCCGCGGTAGACGGTCGGAAGCTCCTTCCAGTTGCCGTGGGGCGGCGGCGAGTCCGCGGTCCACTCCAGTGTGTTGGCCTGCCAGGGGTTCTTGGGGGCCTTCTCGCCCCGGATCAGACTCGCGATGAAGTTGTAGAGGAACACGACCTGGAAGCCCAGCATCACCAGCAGCGCCGAGGTCGCCAGCACCCGCACGGGCTGGTAGGCCGCCAGGTCCGGATAGTTGGTGAAGTCGTAGATGCGTCGGTGCTGGCCGGCCAGCCCCAGCACGAAGAGCGGGATGAAAATCAGGTTGAACGGGATGATGGTGCCCCAGAAATGGATCTTGCCCAGCCTGTCGTTCATCATTCTTCCGAACATCTTCGGGAACCAGTAGCTGATTCCGGCGTAGAACCCGATGATCGTGATCGGGAAGAAGGTGTAGTGGAAGTGGGCCAGCACGAAGTAGGTGTCGTGCATGTAGATGTCTTCGCCGCTGGCGCCCAGGAAGATGCCCGTCACGCCGCCGATCAGGAACTCGGCGATGAAGGCGAGGGCCCACAGCATCGGCGTGTTGAGGGTGATGGATCCGCCGTACAGCGTGGCGATGTAGACGAACATCATCTCGGCGATCGGGATCGAGATCAGCAGCGTCGTGACCGTGAACACGTGGGCCATGCGCGGATCGATGCCGGCCACGAACTGGTGGTGGGCCCACACCGTGAAGGAGAGCACGCCGGTCGCGAACACGGTGTAGAGGATCGTGCGGTAGGCAAAGAGCTTCTTGCGCGCGAAGACGGTGATGATCTCCGCCACGATGCCGAGCGTGGGCAGCAGCACCACGTACACCTCGGGGTGGCCGAAGAACCAGAACAGGTGCTGCCAGAGCACTGGGTCGCCGCCCCGCTGGGGGTCGAAGAAAGCGGTCCCGAGGTTCTGGTCGAAGAGCAGCATGATGGCGCCCGCGATGAGGGGCCCCACGGACGCCATGAACAGGATGCTGGCGATGACGATCATCCAGACCACGATGGGGATGTCGTACATCTTCATTCCGGGCGCCCGGGAGTTCATGGCGGTGGTGACGAAGTTGATGCCCCCCATGAGGAAGGCCACGAATTCGAGCGCCACGGCCAAGACGAAGAGCGTCGAGCCCAAGGGAGTCAGGCTGTACGCGCCGATCGAGGAGAGGGGTGGGTACATGGTCCAGGCGCCGGCGAAGCCGCCCCCGGGCACGAAGAACGAGATCAGCAAGACGACTACGCTGAGCAGGAAGACCTGGTAGGAGAGCCGGTTCAGCCGCGGGAACACCATGTCGTCGCAGCCGAGCATGAGCGGGATCAGGTAGTTGCCGAAGGCGGCCAGCAGGACCGGCATGGCCACCCAGAAGATCATGATGGCGCCGTGGTTGGTGATCAGCGCGTTGTACTCGTTGGGCGAGACCACGCCGAACAGCGGCACCTCGATGCCCGGGAAGGCCAGCTGCATGCGGAAGACGTAGGCGAAGAAGCCGCCGATCAGGCCCATGAAGAGGCCCGTGAACATGTACTGCATGGCGATGATCTTGTGATCGGTCGAGAAGAGGTACTTGCGGACCCAGCCCTCCTCGTGATGACCGGCTTCTTCGTGACCGTGGGAGGGAACGGTCTCGGCCATGGCTACTCCTCCCGCGCCTGCGGCCTGGCGGCCGCGACGATCGGGGTCGGGGATTGCCCGGTCTGCTGCTGGATCCAGGCGGCGTGCTGGGCCGGCGTCTCGATGTGAATGCGGGCGCCCATCAGCCCGTGGCCGATGCCGCAGATCTCGGCACACTGGATGTCCCACTCGCCGGTCCGGGTCGGCGTGAACCATCCCGTGATCACGCGGCCTGGGATGGCGTCTTGCTTGAGACGGAACACCGGCACCGAGAAGCTGTGCAGCACGTCCTTCGACTCGAGCTTGTAGTGGTAGAGGGTGTCGACTTCCAAGTGGAGCTCGTTCACCTTGGCGATGTCGTCCGGCGTGTCGAGGATCCGGTCCGGTCCCGGGTGCACGAACGTCCAGGCCCACTGCTGGCCGATCACCCGCACCGTCTGCTGCGGCTCGGGCAGGGCCTGCTTCACGTCGTACCAGACGCGCACCGCGGCCACCACGATGACGACGTCGAAGACCAGCACGGCCAGGTGGGGATAGGTGATCCACTTCTTCTCGCTCTTCTGCTCCCCGGCGATGTACTGGGCCGGCACCCCCTCCCGCTTGCGGAAACGGAAGATCAGCCAGAAGAAGATCACCTGGCTGGCCACGAACCAGATGCCGACGGAGACGAAGATCAGCGTGAAGAGGCCGTCGATGTCCCGGGCGTAGGTCGAGGCGGCCGGGACGAGACCGTCGATCATGGAAGGCAGGCGTTCGAGCATGATGCTTTCGTCCGTCCCCGGTTGTGGTTACAGGATGAAGAGGAAGACCACGGCGATGAACGTCCCGACGCCCGCCATGCTGATCAGGAAGGTACGCAGCGCCAGATCCTCTGCCGAGCGCGCTTTTGCCATCGAACCTCCTACTTCGCCTGGCCGCCGGAAAGGGTCATGATGTAGGCGACGACGTCTTTCATGGCCTGCTCGTCCTGGAGCGTAGAGGCCATGCCCCGCATGATCTGGGCATTCATGTTGGCGGGGTTCGCGGCCCGCACCCCGGACTTGTAACGCTGGAGCGAGGAAAAGAGGTACCAGTCGCTGGCGTTGTGCAGGGCCGGCGCCTTCAGGGTCTCGTTGCCGACGCCATCGACGCCGTGGCAGGCGGCGCAGGCGCCGTAGAGGGTGGCGCCACGCTGCGGATCGCCGCCCTCGACGACGGGTTCCGGAAACACCGGCGGCAGGCCCGCCACGTAGGCGGCCACGGCCCGGATCTCGCCGTCGCTCTTGAGCGCGCGGGCCATGGGGTGCATCCGAAGCCCGGCCACGTCCTCGGGGTGGATGCCGCGCAGGCCGCTCTTGAAGTTCTCGACCTGGGCGACGACGTACCACTCCTGGAGGCCCGCGATCGAAGGAGCCAGCACCAGCGGGTTGCCCTCGCCCCGCGCCCCGTGGCACTGGACGCAGAGCTCGAAGAGCTCGGCGCCGTCCTGCGCGGCGGCCGGCCCCGCCAGCACGACCGCGGTCAGGGCCAGGGCCGCGAGATGCCTGATCGCCAGCATGGGGTATCCCGTCTGTGGTGTTCCGTCCGCGGGCTCCACGTCGTCGCCCGCTGGAATGAGTTTCGCCGGCAGGGAGTTAGCCAAAGGCCGCTCGATTCTCAAGACCCGAGGGGGACCTGGGGTCAGCTTTGCGACCCGGCGAGGCAAAGAGCCTCAGTGCGGGGCCGGATTCACGTGGTAGAGGAGCACGTAGATCAGGACGCCCGTGCCCGAGACGTACATCCAGATGGGCCAGGCCACCCGGGCGAGGCGACGGTGTGCCTCGTCGCGCCGGGCGAGACCGAGACGGATCAGGAGGATGGCCAGCACCGGGACCGTCGCCGCCAGGGTCACATGGCTGAAGAGGATGGCCAGGTAGAAGGTCCGCACCCCCCCCTGGCCGTGGAACGGCGTGCTTTCGAAGCCCCGCCAGGCCTTGTGGAGCACGTACAGGACCAGGAAGAGGGACGAGGCGGCGAAGGCGCTCCCCATCGCCCGGCGATGGGCGTCCACGTGCCCGCGCCGGATGCGGACCAGGCCGAGGATCAGGAGCGTCGCTGCCAGGGCGTTCAGGCTGGCGTTCAGCGCCGGCAGGAAGGAGAGATCCACTGCGCTATCCGGACGTCCGGATCCGGAGCCGATCCGTGTCGGGATCGTAGGTCACCAGCAGGACGCTACCCGGGGCGAGCCTCACCGTCTCCTCCAGGACCAGCGGGGCGCGCAGGCCTTGCGGGGCAGGCCCGTCGGGTTGCGCCGCGAAGCGCACCGTGAGCCGGTGCTCGCCGGGCGCCACGCGAAGCTCGCGAAAGACGTAGGCCGGCCGCTCGCCGCGCACGCCCGCCGGCTGGATGCGCGCGTCCAGGCGCGTCTCGCCGTCCAGCGTCACCTGGAGCAGGAAGGGCAGCGTGCGTCCCTCGCAGATGCGCGGACGCCGCATGTGGGGCGGCAGCTTGGCCAGCTCCTCGGCGCTGGGCTCCCGGCACTCCTCGATGCGCTCGGGCAGCGCCCGCCAGGAGAGCCGGATGCGCGCGTCGTCCCGGGTCTCCACCGCAAAAGGCAGGCGGGAGCACAGGGCCAGGGCCAGGGCGAGTCCCAGCGCGACCGCGGCAGCCGCCAGCACCCTCACGAGGCCTCCGCCCGGGGCCGCTCGCACTCGAGCTCCACCTCGACGCGCTCCTCCGCCGGCTCCTGCTCCAGCGCCTCGATGGTGCGGCGCAGCTCCGCCAGCGCCTGCAGGACCACGCGGCGCTCGCCCTCGCCGGCGTAGACGACCCCGAGACGTCGGCGGTCCACGCTCTCGCGCAGCTCTGCCTCGCGGCCGTGGTGGAGCCGTTCCTGGAGCCACTTGGGGCCCTCGCGGCCCCAGCAGTCCCGGGGCGGACAGCTGGCCACCAGCACGCCGCCGGCACCCGAGCGCAGCAGGAACTCGATCACGGACGTGTGCAGGTGACCGGCGCAGGTCACCGGGTGGACCAGCGCCCCGTCCACCGTGTCGCGCTCGGCGAGCCGGCCCGCGCCGCGGCGGCAGGCCAGCAGCACCACGTCGAGGGCGGCGGGGCGGCGCTGGTTCGCGAAGGCGCGGGCCCGGGCCAGCTCGTCGCGGCCGGTCTCGAGCGGGGGCCCCACCGCCATGGGCGCGCAGGAAGCCGTGCAGATGCCGCAGCTCACGCATAGCCGGGGGTCCACCTGGGCTACCCGGCGGGCCAGCTCCCCGGCCAGCTCGAGCATGGAGATGGCTCCGTAGGGGCAGTCCAGGGAGCACTGGAGACAGCCCGTGCAGAGGCGCTCGGAGGAGGCGGAGGGAGCCGGACGCTGCCCGCGGGGCGGGCGCGTCCACCAGGGCACGAGCGTGAGCAGGCCGGCGAAGCCCAGGAACAGCAGCCAGGCGGTCGCGGGCGCCAGCACACGGCTCGCGGGGAGCCAGAAGGCATAGAAGACGTCGAGCTCCACCGTGCCGGGGACGCTCAGGGGCTCCGCCTTGGGCCCGAGCGGCGCGGGGACGAGCAGCGAGACGACGACGAGCGCCGCCAGGCTCCCCCAGAGAAGCCCCCGCGGCGGGAGGAGCACCGGCCTCGCCAGCCGCGAGACGTGGATCCAGAGCACCAGCGCGAGACCCACGGGAAGCGCGATGTGGAGGAACAGGTTCAGGAAGAAGAAGGCGCTCGGGATCGGGCGTTCGCCGACGAAGGCGCGCGCCTGGGGCTCCGAGAAGATGGGCAGCGCGTCCATCAGGCGCGCCCCCTCCACGGCGAGGACGAGCGCCTGTTCGTCCCAGAGCATTACGTAGCCGGTCCAGCCGCACACGAAGGTGCCGAACAGGAGCACCAGGCCGCTCACCCAGGCCAGCGTGCGCGGACCCCAGCTGCGGTGCTGGAGGAACATGCGCAGGGCGTGCAACCCGGCCGCCGCCACGGCGAGGTCCGCCGCGTAGCGATGCAGGGCACGGATCCAGCGCCCCGCCCAGACCTGGCCCTCCAGGCGGACCATGGACTCGTAGGGGCCGCCGATCCGGTAGAAGAGCAGCAGGTAGAGCCCGGTGGCGAGCATCACCACGAAGCCGAGCACGGCCAGGGTGCCCGACTGGTAGAGGGGGTTGTAGCGCCAGCCGTAGAGGCGATTTGCCACGGCGTCGGCCCGGGCCAGAGGCCTCCGAAAAAGCGCGCGCGAGGCGTCTCCGAGTCTCCCCTTCATTGCGACTGCATGCTAAGAGAAGTGACCAACGGGAGGTACCTCATGGGCGATCCGCATGCGCGCCCGCCCGAGCGTCCCGGCGGCGAGCCGCCGGAGGAGATCCCGCTGGGACAGCGGCTGCTGGACAGCCCGTTCCTGCTGCTCGTGGCCTGCATGGTGGTGATGTTCGTCTTCTTCACGGGCTGGGGACTCGTGGAGATCTTCACCCTCCCCGAGGCCCCGCTTCCCTGACGGCGGGGCGAGGAACGTCATGGCCACCTACCAAACCGGGATCCAAGCGCCCCAGGGCGTGTGGTGGAAGCCCGTCCACGGCAGCGAGAAGATCTGGGCCGCCATCGCCTTCGCCTGGTGCATGGTGCTCTTCGCGATGATGCCGCTCTGGCACCTGCGCGGCGGGCAGAACCCCTCGGGCATCCGTCACCGGGTCGAGCCCGCGGCCTACTCGGCGCGGGTGCGGGAGTTCATCGCGCAGTACCAGGTGGGGACGGACGGAGGCTTCCCGGTGGTGGAGCCTCCGCCCGGAAGCCACGTCTACCTGCAGGCCGCCATGTGGTCCTGGACGCCGGTGCTGCGGCTCCAGCAGGGCGCCGAGTACATCCTCCACCTCTCCTCCGTGGACGTGAACCACGGCTTCCACCTGTTCCCCCTGAACGTGAACTTCCAGGTGGTGCCGGGCTACGACTACGGCCTGCGCGTCACCCCCACCGCGGCGGGGGAGTTTCAGATCATCTGCAACGAGTTCTGCGGCGTCGGGCACCACCTGATGGTCGGCAAGGTCGTGGTGGTGCCTCCCTCGCTCGCCGCCGCGGAGGGAGCCCGATGAAGGCGGAGCTGCGCACGTGTCCGGCGACGGGGCTGCGCGTCCACGACCAGGCCGACGCGCTCATCAAGGCCCATGCGGTGGTGGCCACGGTCGCCCTCCTGGTGGGCGGCGTGGCCGCCATCGGCGTGCTGCTCACGCGCTGGCAGGCCGTGCACCTTCTGGACGTGGTGTGGTTCTACCGGCTGCTCACCGTGCACGGCATGAACATGCTGATCTTCTACATCATCTTCTTCGAGATGGCGGTGCTCTACTTCGCGTCGGCGGTGCTCTTGAGCTGCCGCATCCCGGCGCCGAAGGTGGGCTGGCTGGCCTTCGGGTTGATGGTCGTCGGGACGCTCCTGGTCGAGTGGACCATGTTCACGGGGAAGGCGGACGTGCTGTTCACGTCGTACGTGCCCCTGCGCGCAGAGCCGCCCTTCTACCTGGGTGTGATCCTCTTCGCGGTGGGCGCCCTGGTGGTGGTGGGCCACTTCTTCGCCATCCTTGTGGTGGCGAAGCGCGAGCGCACCTACACGGGCTCCGTGCCGCTGGTGACCTTCGGAGCGCTGACCGCCGCCATCATCGCGGCCGTCACGCTCCTGCACGGGGCCATCGTCTACATCCCGACCTGGCTCTGGTCCATGGGCTTGATGAACATCGACCCGGAGTTCTACCGGCTCGTCTGGTGGGGGCTCGGACACTCGTCGCAGCAGATCAACGTCGCCGCCATGGTGTCGATCTGGTACCTGCTCGGCGCGCTCACGGTGGGCGGCGTCGTGCTCAACGAGAAGGTGAGCCGCGGCGCCTTCGCGCTCTACATCCTCTTCATCTCCATGGCCTCGGCGCACCACCTGCTGGTGGACCCGGGCTTCGGCCCCTCCTGGAAGGTCTGGAACACCAGCTACTTCATGTACATGGCCGTGCTGGCCAGCATGATCCACGGCTTCACGGTGCCCGCCGGCGTGGAGATGGGCCAGCGGCTGCGGGGCATGACCGCGGGGCTGTTCGGCTGGCTGCGGCACGCGCCCTGGGGCGACCCGGGCTGGAGCGCGCTCGTCTTCTCGGTGGTGATCTTCGGCTTCGTGGGCGGCATCACCGGCGTAACCTTCGGGACCGAGCAGATCAACATCATCGCCCACAACACGCTGCGCATCCCCGGCCACTTCCACGCCACGGTGGTGGCGGGCACGGCACTCGCCTTCATGGGGGTCACCTACTACGTGATCCCGCTGATCTTCCGGCGCGAGATCGCGTTCTTCCGGCTGGCTCAGATCCAGCCCTACCTGTTCGCGATCGGCATGACGATCTTCTCGATCGCCATGACCTTCGCAGGCACCTTCGGAGCGCCGCGGCGACACTGGGACATCACGTTCTCCGGGGCCCCCTTCCAGGTGGAGTTCTCGCCGGCCGTGGACCTCGTGATCGGCGTGATGGCCGTGGGCGGCATCGTGGGGATCGTGGGCGGAGCGATCTACATCCTGGTGACGGTCGTCTCGGTCTTCTTCGGCAGGCGCCTGGGGCCGGAGGAGAGCGGGGTCGGCGCCCACGGCAAGGGGCTCCCGCTCGGGATCGTGCAGCCCCCGCGCGCGCTCGGGCCCGGCGACGACGACACGACGCTGGCGCGCCACCCGCTCGGACACGTGCCGGGGACGATGGTGCTGGTGATCGTCTTCCTGGCGGCCTTCGTGGTCTACTACTTCGTCAACTGGAAGCTGCTCTCCGTGGTGTGGAAGGTGGGCTGAGATGGGCGTGGCAGCCCTCTACGCGCTGTTGGCCGTGACGGCGGGATGGTGGGCCCTCGCCCTTTGGCCCGTGCCCGAGGCCCCGGAGTGGCTGGCCCGCACGCGCTGGGTGTGCTTCAACGCCGCGCCCAACGGGCTCCCGGACGTCTCCGGCTGGCTGCTGCTCGTCGGGCAACCGATCGGGATGCTGGCGGTCCTCATGGCGGGCTGGGGTCGCGCGGTCCGCTCCGGACTGCGCGCGCTCGCGGCGCGAAGCGCCGGGCGCACGGCCCTCGGGGCGACGGGCCTGCTGCTGGTGGCGGGCCTCGCCCTGGCGGGCGTGCGCGTGACCACGGCGGAGCGCAGCGAGGTCTTCGCCCTGGGTCAGGGGGCCCCGCCCCTGGACGGGTGGCCGCGCCTGGACCGCGAGGCCCCGGCCCTGGGCCTGGTGGACCAGCACGGCGAGCGCCTCGAGCTGGCCCGGCTGCGAGGACGACCGGCCCTGGTCACCTTCGCCTTCGGGCACTGCGGGAGCTTCTGCCCGGCCCTCGTGCGGCAGACGCTCGAGGCCCAGCAGCAGCTGCGCGCGCGGGCGGCTGCCGGAGAGACGCAGGCCACGCGGATCCCGCGCGTCGTCATCCTGACCATGGACCCGTGGCGGGACACGCCCTCGCGTCTGCCGCACCTGGCGAAGCACTGGGGCGTGGACGAGGACGGGTTCGTGCTCTCGGGCCAGGTGGACCAGGTGAACCGCGTGCTCGACGCCTGGGGGGTCGCCCGCAGCCGCGACGCGCAGAGCGGCGAGGTCACCCATCCGCCGCTCGTCTACGTGCTGGACGCCTGGGGACGCATCGCCTACGGCGCCACCGGGGACGTGGCCACGATCGTGGCGCTGGTGGAGCGCTCCCAGGGGGACGCTTCGTAGCCGCACCGAGGCCCCGCAGGCGGCCGCGGCGCGCTGGCGTATCCTGCCGGTGCGCGCCCGGGAGGATCCCCATGAGCTTCGATCGACTGCGTCGCGTGAAGGTGGGTGAGCTCGAGGTCGCCTTTCGCGAGGCGGGCAGCGGCGAGCCGCTACTGCTCGTGCACGGCTGGCCACTCGCGTCCCTGACCTGGCGCAAGGTGGTGCCCGGCCTCGAGGCGGGCGCCCGCTGCATCGCCCTGGATCTGCTCGGCGCCGGCGAGAGCCTGGTGGACCCGGACCGCGAGCTCGGCCTGGCGGCCCAGTCCCAGCTCCTGGCCGGCTTCGTGGATGCCCTCGGCCTGGATCGCGTCACGTTGATCGGCCACGACTCCGGCGGCTCCGTGGCGCGCGGCTTCGCCGTGGCGCACCCGGGGCGCGTCGGGCGCCTGGTGCTGGCGGACACCGAGGTCCCGGGCCACCGACCTCTGCTCGTCACGCTGATCCAGGGCCTCTCGCGCCTGCCCGGCGCCACCGCGCTGCTCGGGAGCGCCTTCCGCAGCAGGACCCTGGCGCGCAGCCCCCTGGGCCTGCGCTCCTGCTTCGCGAACCTCAACGCCTTCGACTTCGACGAGTTCTTCGCCAACTTGATCGCCCCGAACGCACGCGAGCAGGCGCTCGCGTGCAATCGCAAGTTCATGCTGGACTTCGACTTCGGCGAGGTGGACGCCGTGGGCCAGCGATACGACGCGCTGCGCATGCCGAAGTGCCTGATCTGGGGCGAGCAGGATCGCTTCTTCCCGCTGGCCCAGGGTCGCCGGCTCGCCGGCATGCTGCCCGAGCCGACGCGCTTCGAGTCGGTGCCCGGGGCGGGCCTCTTCGTGCACGAGGAGCAGCCCGACGCGTGGGTCCGCATCGTACGCTCCTTCCTGGCGAGCTGATCAGAGCGCGGCGACGTACCCGGCGAGTTGCTCGCCCACCACCAGGACGGGCTGCGCGCTGCGCCGGGCCCGCCCCATGAGCAGCGCCCCTTCGAAGGCAGCGACGATCAGCGTGGCGGCCTGCTCGGCCCGCGCGCGGTCGGCGAACGCCGGCTCCAGGGCCTCGGCGGTCTGGCGCTGCCAGTCGTCGTAGGCCTCGATGCAGGCCCCGGCGAGGGGCGGGTACTCGGGGACGCTCTCCAGGGTGAAGGCCGCCGCCGGGCAGCCCTCGGTGAAGTCGGTCTGCTCCAGCCAGCGCGCCAGGCCGCGGGCGAGCTTGCGGACGAAGGCGGCGGGGTCCCGGGCGCGCGCCCGGGCGGAGCCGATCAGCTCCCCTACCTCCCGGGTCGAGCCGCGCACCGCCTCCACCGCCAGCTCGGGCTTCCCATGCGGGAAGTGGAAGTAGAAGGATCCCCGGGGGGCTCCGCTCTCCTCCAGGATCTGGGCCAGGCCGGTCCCGTGATAGCCCTGGCGTTGGAACAGTCGAGAGGCGGTCTGGATTGCCTTCTGGCGGGCGTCGGAGCGGCGTGCCATGGCGGCAGGGTAGCAGTTGTATGACGGTCGTCCTATATGGTATGAGTATGATGATCATCATAGTCACCCACCCCTTCGGAAGGAGGACCCCCATGGACGACGCCACCATGCGCGCACTCAAGCAGCGGGTCCAGGACGCCTGGAATGCCCAGGACGTGGACGAGGTGCTGGCCGGCTACACGGACGACCTCGTCTACCGCGACCCCAACACCCAGGGCGAGGTGAAGGGACCCGATGCCATGCGGCGCTACCTCCGCAAGCTCTTCGCCGGCTGGCGCATGCACTGGACGCTCCGGGACGTGCACCCCTTCGAGGGACGCGGCGGCTGCGCGGTGACCTGGCGGGCGAGCTTCCAGCGCCCGGACCGCGCCGGGACCGTGGAGACCGACGGCATGGACCTCGTCGTCTTCCGGGGCGAGCGGATCCAGCGCAACGAGGTCTACTTCGACCGCAGCGTGCTTGCGCCGCTGCTCTGATCCCGGCCCGGAGGGTGTAGGATGGAGGGCCGTGCAGGAGATCCTTCCCGGCCTCTTCCACTGGACCGCCGTCCACCCGAAGATCCGCATGGCGGTGAGTTCGTACTGGGTGGAGCCGGCGGGCGTGCTGCTCGATCCCCTGCTCCCCGCCCAGGGGATCGAGTGGTTCCGGGGTCGGACCCCGCTGCCGCAGCACGTGATCCTCACCAACCGCCACCACTGGCGCCACAGCGGCGCGTTCCAGGAGGCCTTCGGCTGCGCGGTGTGGTGCAATGCCGAGGGCATGCACGAGTTCACCCGAGGCGAGCCGGTGCGGCCCTTCCGGGCGGGCGATCCGCTGCCGGGGGGGATCGAGAGCCACCCCGTGGGCGTCCTGTGTCCGGACGAGACGGCCCTGCGCATCTCGGTGGCGGAGGGCGCCCTGGCGGTGGCGGACGGCGTGGTACGCGACGGCCGCGGCCCCCTCGCCTTCGTGCCGGATCCCCTGCTCGGCGAGGAGCCCGAGGCCATCAAGCGCGGCCTGCGGGCGGCCTACGCGCGGCTCCTGGCCCTCGAGTTCGACCACCTGCTGCTCGCGCACGGGGAGCCCTGGATCGGCGGCGCCAGGCAGGCGCTGCGACGCTTCGTGGAAGATTGAGGTGCTCTGGTACTTCGCCTACGGGAGCAATCTCGACCCGGAGACCTTCCTCGGGCGGCGGCGGATGAAGCCGCACGAGGCGCGCACCGCTCTGCTGCGCGAGTACCGGCTCGTCTTCGATCTCGCGGTGGGAAAGGGCGAGCGCGGTGTGGCGAACCTGCTGCCCACGGCGGGCGAGTGGGTGCACGGGGTCGCCTACCGGCTGAGCGAGTCCGGCGCGCGCTGGCTGGACCGCACCGAAGGCGTCCCGCGCTCCTACCAGCGCGTGGACGTCGCGCTCGAGGCCGACGGCAACCTGCGGCTCGACGCCTTCACCTACGTCTCGCCCCACCGGCGCCCGGAGCGAAAGCCCTCGCGGCGCTACCTGGAACTCCTGCTGCGCGGCGCCCGGCACCACGGGCTCCCGGAGGAATGGGTCGCCTGGCTGCGGGACCTCCCGCAGGCTGTGGACGAGCGCGTGGCCCAGGGGGAGCTCCTTTGAGCGAGACTGCCGCGATGACCCTGCACTTCGTCTACAACGTGGAGGGCACACCGCTCGCCATGGCCCTGGACTTCGTGCACCGGCTGCGCTCGCCGGAGACCTACCCGTGCAGGCTGTGCGACGTGACCTACGGGCGCTGGGTCAAGAAGGCCGCCTGGCGGCGCTTCGTGCGGGATCTCCCCGGGGAGTCGCGCTTCCACCTGCGGGGCAGCTTCCGGCGCCGCTTCCCGGACCACGCGGATACCCCCCTCCCTGCGGTCTTCCTGGAGCGGAGCCCGGGACGCCTGGAGCCCCTGATCCCAGCCCACGAGATGCAGCGCGTTTCGAGCCTCGAAGAGCTCGAACGGCTGCTGGAGAAGCGGCTGGCCGGCGTCTAGGGCCGCGGGCCTCACACCACCAGCAGGATGCCGGTGGCGGCTTCGCCGGTGGCGGTGCGCACGGCCTCCACGTAGAGGGCCACCTGCGCCACGTAGACCGGCCGCTGGGAGGCCAGCTCCCGGTCGGTCTTGAAGTCGATCACGGTCCAGAGGGCGACGGCGCCGGACTTCTCGCGGAAGGCCAGGTCGACGACGCCCTCGGCGAGGATGCCGTCCGGTAGCCGCAAGAGGACCGGGGTCTCGCGACGGCAGTCGCCGCGCCGGGCGGCGGCGGCGGCCCGGCGCAGGAGCGGATGGGCCAGCGCCGCGTGGGCGGCGCGGGCGGCGGCCTCGATCTCCTGCTGGGAGGCGCCCACCAGACGGCCGTGCATGCGCGCCGCCGCGCCGACGCCGGCCGCGTCGGCGTCCAGATCCACCGTCGCGAGGACGGCGTGAACGAGCGTGCCGAAGCGACGCCCGCCCGGACGCCCGGTGCGCTCGGACGCCACCTCGTGGACGGCGACCTCGCCCTCCCCTGCGGCGGGTTGCTGCTTCGCCAGGTCCACCACCCGCGCCACGCGGATCGATTCGACGCCGCCGCGCTCGAGCCTCTCCTGGCGGCGCTGCTGCCACGCCGCGTGGGCCCGGATGCCGGCCTGGGAGCGCGTTCCGCCGGCATCCGCCTGCAGGATCCGCTGCTGGCGCAGGCCCACCCCCTCCTCCACGTCGAGCGCGAGAACCGCCGGGTCCCACCAGACGACTTCGTGCTCGCCGGCCTCGGGACGCACGAGGCCGGGCCGCACCGAGCCGCCCGGGCCCCCGCTGCAGGCGTCCGGCCGCTCGAGCACCGAGTCCGGGCCGAAGGCCGGACATCCGGCCGCAGGCTGGGAGTCGCGGCGCTTCTCCGGGGCCGGATACAGCACCGGATCCAGCATCCCGAGCCAGCGTTCGTCGGGGCGGCCGTCCCGGTCGCCGATCACCGGCACGATCAGGAGATCGCGCGCCCGGGTGGCGGCCACGTAGCTGAGCCGGATCGACTCCTCCCGGTCGTGGCGCCGCTCCCGCTCTTCGGCGTCGCGCAGGTCGTGGGGCACGCAGCCGCACAGGGGCTCCGCCCAGACCCCGCGCGCCGCGTCCACGAAGCGGGTCGGGTTGCGGCCCACCAGGTTGCAGGTCGGGTCCGCCAGCACCACCACCGGAAACTCGAGGCCCTTGGCCTTGTGCACGGTCATGATGCGCACCCCCTCGGTGCCCTCCTCCACCACCGGGGCGTCCTGGGCCTCGCCGCGCTCGGCCTCCGCCTCCAGGTGCTCCACGAAGGCCCGGAAGGAGGGCGCTCCCCTGGCCTCGAAGCGGCGCGCCACGTCCACGGTGCGCAGGCAGTTGGCCAGCGCCTGCTCGCCGGTGGGCCAGATGGCGATCCCGGCGTGGGCGCGCACGGCGGCCAGCAGCCGCGCGATCGTGTCGGCGATGGGGCGGTGGTTGCGCCGGCGGTGCAGGCGCCCCAGGCGCTCGAGGGCCTCGGCCACCTCGCGCTCCGGCGCGTCCAGCTCCGCCAGCAGCGCGGGCGGGTGCGGCCGCAGAGTGAAGAAGCGGCCGACCCGGTGGCGATAGGCCAGCAGCGCGTCGTCCCCCAACGCGAAGAGAGGCCCGCGCAAGCTGGCGTAGACGCGCAGCTCGTCGTCGGGCCACTCGATGGCGCCCAGGGCGTTGCGGATGGCCAGCACCTCCTCGCGGTCGTGGAAGGAGCGCCCGCCCACCAGCACGTGCGGCATGCGGCGCGCCTCCAGGGCGCGCACGTAGGGACGTGTCACGTCGCGTTCGAAGCTCCTGAAGCGGCGGAACAGCAGGCAGACGTGCCGCGCCCGGACGGGGACCGACTCCCGCGTGATGGGATCCTGCACGGTCCAGCCGCTCTCCTGCACCAGCCAGGCCACGAAGGCGCCTACCGCGTCGGGACAGGACTCCTCGATCTTCCAGTGCGCGACCTTGCCGTAGTCCGCGTAGGGCCGGGGCACGGGCAGCGCCACCAGGGACGGGCGGCCCGCCACCTCGTCGCGGAAGCGCTCCAGGGATACGTAGTCCGCCTGGCTGCCGTCCTGGCTCGCAGTGATCACCGGCGCGAAGGCCGCGTTCACGGCGGCCTGCAGCGGCGGCAGCGCCCGGAAGCTCGTGCTGAGCTGGAGGACGTCCGCGCCGCCCGCAGCGAGCTGGCGCTTCACGGCCTCGTAGGTCATGACGTCGGCGCGGCGGAAGCGGTAGATGGACTGCTTCGGATCGCCCACGATGAAGAGCTTGCCGGGCACGACGGCGACCCGACGCCAGTCCGTCGTGGCGGGATCGTCTGCCGCCAGCAGCAGGATCAGCTCCGCCTGCACGGGGTCGGTGTCCTGGAACTCGTCCACGAAGAAGTGGGTGAAGCGGCGCTGGAACTCGCTGCGCACGACGGCGTCGCTGCGCACCAGGTCCCGGGCGCGCACCAGGAGGTCCAGGAAGTCGAGCTTCCCGGCCCGCGCCTTGAGCGCCTCGTAGGCCCTGACCGCCGGGCGCAGCTCCTCGCGCAGACGGGCGGCCAGGTCCGCCTCGGAGGCCTCCAGGAGCTCGTCCAGCCGTTCCTTGATCGCGTCCCGGCGCGCCAGCACGTCGTCGCGGTGGAGCTCGCCGAACGAGGTCCGCGCGCTTCCCTTCCAGGTCCAGCCCACCTTGTTGGGCCCGGAATTGCGGCGGGCGAGGCGCCAGAGGTCGCTCTCCAGCCCGTCGTAGTCGCGCCCGCCGCGAACACCCTCCACGAGCCGCGTCTCCGCCACGAAGTCGCCCAGGTTGCGCAGGTTCTTGGCGAGCCAGTCGTCGGCCCAGCTCGCCTGGTGGGCGAGCGCGGCGACCGCCGCCAGCTCCTCCATCACGGCGTCGATGGCGGCGTCGCGGTCGAAGCCCGGGTCGCGTCGCCATGCCGCCGCGAAGTCCCGGTGCTCCGCCAGCTTCGCCACCGCGGCGCGGACCTGCTCGCGGGGGCCGATCTCGCCGCGGTTGCGCGCCCGGCGGCGCAGCAGGCGTCGCACGCCCTCGGGCGGGTCGGAGAGCACGCCCTGGAACCAGCCCTCGAAGGCGCGGTCCAGCAGCCGCGCCGATTCCTCCTCGTCCGCCATCTCGAACAGGGGATCCACGCCGGCCTCGATGGGGCGCTCGTGCAGCAGGTCCGCACAGAAGGCATGGATGGTCATGATGCGCGCCAGCTCGAGCTGCTCGAGGGCGCGGTCCAGGTGGGTGCGCTCGGCGGCTTCCGCCGCGCTGCGCGCGGTCTCGATCTCGGCACGCAGGCGCAGCTTCATCTCCCCGGCGGCCTTCTCGGTGAAGGTCACCGCCACGATGCGGTCCAGGGTTCCGAGGCCAGAGCGCAGGAGCGAGACCATGCGGCCCACCAGGGCGGTGGTCTTGCCCGTCCCGGCGGCCGCCTCCACGAAGAGGGTGGCGTCGAGGTCGTCGCGGATGCGGGCGCGGGCCGCCGCGTCCTTGAGGGGCTTGCGCCGCGCCGCGCTCACGAGAGCCCCCGCAGCTGCTCGAGGGCGCGCACCTGCTCGTGGTCCCTGGGCTTGCGGCGCGTGCGCAGCTCCTCGTAGGGCCCGCACACCGTGGCGTAGTCGCAGAAGCGGCAGGCGTTGCGGGCCGGGAGCGCCGGCAGGAAGGGATCCGCCAGGGCCGACCCCACCACGCGGGCGACGGCCTCCGCCCGGGCGCGCGCCGTCGCGTCCAGGCGGACCACCCGGTCCACGAAGCCCCCGGCGGAGGTGCAGTAGGAGAGGCGACCCGACTCGACCTCCTGGTCCGGAAAGAGCTTCTCGGCGGCCAGGGCGTACAGGACCGGCTGGAGCGTCTCGCCGCCCGCGATCACCTGGCCCTCCTCGAAGCGCACCCTGCCGGTCTTGTGGTCGGTCACGCGCAGGGTGCCGTCCGCGCGCTTCTCCACCAGGTCGATCGAGCCCCGCAGCCGGAGACCGCAGTCGAGCGAGGCCGGCTCGGCCACCGAGTGGGGGTCGCGCTCGCGCGTCCCGGGCAGGCCGAAGCCCAGCTCGAAGCGCCAGGGCACGAAGCCCGAGTCGTCCTCGGCGCTGCGCCGCAGCCACTCGCGCAGGTCGGCGCGGATCGAGTCGATCCCGTTCTGCCAGACGCGCTGAATGGCCGGCGCCAGCTCCTCGCGATGGCGCGACGCCACGGCGTCCAGCACCTGGTCGAGGGCTGCGCGGGCCGGCTCCAGATTGGCCGGCCGCACGGGCAGGTGCTGCTCGGCTGCCAGGCGCCGGAAGAGCTCGTACTGCACCTCGTGCACCAGGGCACCGCGCTGGAGCGGATCGAGCTCGTCCACCGCCTCGGGCACCTCGCGCGGCGCCAGGCGGTGCACCGTGTAGAGGAAGAAGCGATACGGGCAGGACGCGAAGCTCTGGAGCGCCGTCGGGGAGAAGCTCCGGGCGGCCAGGCCGTGGCCGGCCAGGGCCTCGAGGGCTCCCTGGGCGAGGTCGCCGTCCGGCACCAGCCCGTCCGCCACCGTCCAGCGCTTGAGCCAGCGCCGGGCCCGGAAGCGGAGCGCACGCCCGAGGTGCGGGTTCGCCTCGAGCAGGTAGTGCGCGGCCCCGACGCTCTTCTCCTCGTCCTGGTCGAGGACGTCGTTCAACAGGGCGAGATCGTGCTCCGCCGCGTCGATGGCGTCCTCGGGCGCGCGCGGCGCCGGCCAGCCCACGCGCGCCTCCGTCACCTGCTCGGCGCGGGCCGCCAGCTCGTCGAAGCCCGGCAGGCGCCCCTCGGCGGCGCGCAGCGCCTCGAGCGCGTAGAAGGACGGGACCCGGGGACGCGACTGCTGGAGGTCGAGGCGCGGATAGGAGAGGACTGCGCGCTGGCGCGCCGCCCCCACCGCCAGGCGCAGGGCCAGGCGCTCGCGGGCCACCCGCGTCTCGTTGGTGGGAAGGCCCGCAGCGAGGCGCGTGCGGTCCGCGTCGAGCAGGATCGGCTCCTCCTGCACCTTGCGCGGAAAGAGCCGCTCGGCCAGGCCCGGCACGAAGACCACGTCGAAGGCGAGGCCGCGCGCCGCCTCCGCGGGTGCCACCAGGACGCGACCCTGGCGGCTCTCGGGCGGCTTCACCTCGAGCTCGAGCAGCCGCCGCCCGAGCACGAGCTGCACCTCCTCGAGGCCCACCGGGCCGATGGCCGCCATGGGCGCGAGCTCCGCCAGGACCGAGAGCACGCGCTCCGGGTGGCGCAGGGTACGGGTGGCCAGGGCGGAGAGCGCGTCGAGCCAATCGCCCCAGCTGGCGCGCTGCGGGAGCGCGGCCAGCGCGTCCACCAGCGGCAGGGCGAAGTCGCGCAGCGCCGTCAGGCGCTCCCGCTCCTGGTCGAGCCGTGCGGCCAGGGGATCGTCCGGGTCGTCTAGCTCCGAGCGCTGCAGCGCCAGCTCCCGGTCGAGGCCGGTGAGCCGGCGCGCCCAGCGCTCGCGCCCGCCGATCACTGCGGCCTCCATCAGGAGCCGTTCCCAGCGACGCGGGGCGCGCAGGGTGCCGGCGCGGACGGGGCGCGTGTCGGAATCCGCGGCTTCCTCGGGCTGGATCCCGGCCGGCGGCGTGGCGGCCAGCGCCGCGGCCACCACCTCGGGGACGAGTTCCTCGTCGGGGGCCACCCAGCGCGCGCCAGGCGGCGGCGCCTCGGGCGGCGCGCCGCTCGGGTCGGCGTCGGGCACCTGGGCCAGGGAGAGGTACTCGGCGAAGCGACGCGCCGACAAGCGCTCGGCGGCGCAGGCCAGCAGCGCCAGGAAGGCGCGACCGGCCGGATCGGGCCTCGTCGAGCCGCGGGCGAACCAGGCGGGAACGTCGGCGCGCGCCAGGGCCTCCTCCAGGTGGCGCCGGTACTCGTCGGGCGAGCGCAGCAGGATGGCCATGCGGTCGAAGGGGATCCCCTCGGCCGCGAAGCGGTGCAGGCGCCGGGCGATCTCCACGCACTCGCGCCCCTCGCCGGGCGCCGAGAAGACCACCACCTCGCCGTCCAGGGCGCCCTCGGGCGGCGCGCTGTCCTCGAAGAGATGGGTCTGGAGGCGAGCGAGCGCCCCTTCGGCGCTGGCGCGCGGCGCGAGCTCCTTGAGCTTGGCGCCCAGGGCCGACGCCAGCTGGGCGGCGCTGGTCTCGTCGCCGGGCGGGAGGGTGGCCAGCATCTCCGGCGCGCGGGCCGCCACCGCCGCCACCAGCTCCCGGTCCGCCGCCGTCTCGATGGCCACGTCCACGAACAGCGTGGGGAGGCCCAGCAGTGCGTGCTCGTGGCGGGCATCGCGCGCCGCGTGCGTAGCGAGCTCGAACACGATGGCGCGGTCCGCCAGGCGCGCCCGCTCGAGCTCCGCGGCGTAGGCCACGGCGATCGCCGCCAGCTCCGGGGCGACGTCGTTCAGCCGCTCGGGCGCCACGCACGCGAGGCGCAGCTCGCCGAGCGTCCGGGCCACCGCGCGGGGAAGGCCGGGCCCCCCCACGGCGTCCGCGTAGCGGCCGAGCCGCCCGGCCGCGTGGAGCTCGTGCAGCACGCGGGCCACCGCCGCCTCGGCCGCCAGCGCTCCGATCGACGCCAGCTCGCGCTCCACGAGGGCGGGCGTCGCCAGCTCCGCCGCGAGCCGCCCGAGCGTCTCCCGCTGCCACCCGAACGCCGCCCCGGCGGTGGCGTCGAGGGCCACTCGCCGCAGGAGCTCCGCGCCCGCCTCGGGGCTCGCGGCCACCACCAGCACCGGCTCGCCGGCCGGCCGGCCCGCCAGCCACGCCCGGGCGCGGGCCAGGCGTTGCTCCGTCCCGTTTGCGCGCAGGAGGCTCGCCGCCACGGCCCGAACGCTACCCCAGGGCCGCGACAGGAGCGGTCACGCCGATCCCCTCGGAAACGCAGCCCGGAAACGCACCGGTCTGCCGCCCCGTGGGGTGAAGGGGACGGGTGGCGGACCGTCCAGCCGGCGGCCCGTCGGGCCGATGCGCCTGCCGTGGACTTCGCGCCGAGCTTCCGCGTCACCCCCCGGATGCTGCGCCAGCTCAAGGCCATCGAGCAGACCACCGGCTTCCTGAAGGCGGTGCAGCTGCGGCCGGAGTGGATCGCCCAGGTGCGCAGCCGGATCCAGGTCCAGGAGGCCCTGGCCAGCCTTCGGATCGAGGGCAACTCGCTCACCCTGGAGGAGGCCTTTGCCCTGGCGCGCGAGCTCCCGGCACGCGAACTGCGCAACGCGGAGCGCGAGTTCTGCAACTACCTGCGCGCCTTCGAGGCCATCGACGGCCTGCGCGGGGCGCGGGATGCCGTCCTCACCCCGGGCGACCTCCTGAACCTGCATCGGATCCTGATGGACGGCGTGCGGGGTGGCCACCGCTTTGCGGGAGAGCTCCGCCGCGAGGACGTGAAGGTGGGCGACGTGGTGGGCGGCACGACCGTGATCCATCACCACCCGCCCTCGTGGCTGCGGGTCGAGGCCGAGACCCGGGCGCTGCTCCGGTGGATCGAGGCCGCCAAGCAGAAGGGAGACGGCGACGACGACCCCTGGGTGCACCCGGTCATCCAGGCCGGCATCGCCCAGCATCGCCTGGTCTGGATCCACCCCTTCGTGGACGGCAACGGGCGCACCGCCCGCATGTTCACCACGCTGCTGCTCCACCAGCGCGACTACGACTTCAAGTACCACTTCGAGCTGTCGAGCTACTACGACGAGAATCGCGACGATTACTACCGCGCTCTGCGCAGCGCAGACGCCAGCGGCGACTACACCGAGTGGCTCACGTACTTCCTGGGCGGGTTCGCGTACCAGATGGTCGGGATCCAGGAGCTGGTGCGCGAAGGCGTGGCGTGAGCTCCATCAGCGGCCGCGCCAGGCCGGGGCGCGCGGCGAGGGCTGCGACCAGCCATGGTAGGGATGACGCGCCACGAGCTTCCGGTCGCGGAACGGGAAGATCAGCACGGCCCCGGCCAGGAAGCCGCCCACGTGCGCCCAGAAGGCCACGCCCCCGCCCTCGCGCCCCAGCGAGCCCGCGCCGCCCAGGAGCTGGAGCAGGAACCAGTAGCCGAGCATGAAGATCGCCGGGACGACGACGCGGGTCACGTAGAAGCCCAGCACCAGCAGCATGTGCACGCGCACGCGCGGGTAGAGCACCACGTAGGCGCCCATCACGCCGCCGATGGCCCCGGAGGCGCCCACCATGGGCACCGCCGAGCCCGGGTTGAAGAAGACCTGGAGGGCCGCCGCCGCCAGGCCGCAGAGCAGGTAGAAGACCACGAAGCGCGCGTGCCCCATGGAGTCCTCGACGTTGTTCCCGAAGATCCAGAGGAACCACATGTTGCCCACGATGTGCAGCCAGCCGCCGTGCAGGAACATGGAGGTGAGCGGCGTGAACCAGGTGGAGGTGGCGCCCAGGGTGCAGGCCACGCCGGGCCCCAGCGGAACCATCGTCCCGGGCGCCACGAGACCCAGCAGCTCGCCGGGGATCAGCCCGAGTTCGCACACCGAGCGCGTCAGCAAGGGCTGGCTCCCGAGCCCCTGCACCAGCGCCCAGACCAGGGCGTTGACCGCGATCACGCCGTAGGTCACGACGGGGGTCAGGTAGTGGGGATTGTCGTCGCGGATCGGAAACACGGGCGTCCTTCCCGGCTCAGGATACCCGCTGCGGGCTCCGGTCGGGACCCACGCAGACCGCGAACTGGCTCACGAGTGGCGCTTGTAGCGGGCCGCGGCAGCCAGGGAGTGGGCGCTGCGCAGGGTCGATCGGATGTGCTCGCGCAGCGTGTCCGGCGTCCAGCTGTACATGCCGTCGGCGGACTTCGCTCCCGCGGGCTTGGTGCACGGAATCTCCGGCCGGCCCCAGAGCAGGAAGTAGGGCTTCTGCTGCTCGCGGGCGATGCGGAGCTCCGCGCTGACGCGCGGCGAGACGTCCGTATGCTCGCCGCAGATCACGATCACCTGATCCACCTGGCGGATGCGGCGGCGCACCCGCTCCTCCCAGGCCTCGTCTGGCTCTCCCGCCTGGGAGCGGGCCACCACCTCGAAGCCCGAGCCGTGGACCCGCGACTCGGCGATCAGCCGATCGTGGAGATCCTTGTCGTGATCCAGGTCGAAGCTGGTGTAGACCCGGGCGTGGCTCACGGATCACCTCGGGGAGGGAGGCGACCGCCCGTCAGCTGGATCGCCTAGCGCCCCGGCGGGATGGTACACGGGTTGCAGACGGGATGAAACTCCAGCGGGAGCTTCGTCGAGTGGAGCTTGCCGCAGCGGGCACAGCTCACGAGGAGCGTCGCCCGTGCGAGATCCTTGAGCTTGGCAGTCATCAGCAGCGCCCCCCCTTCGATGCCACTTCGCCGGCAGAAGCAAAACGGGACGGGAGGCAGGACCTCCCGTCCCGATCTGCTCGAAAACGACGGTCTAGTAGCGACCGCGGCCGAAGCCGCCGCCCCCACCGCCGCCGCGCTGGCGCTCCTCAGCCTCGTTCACCCGGAGGTTGCGACCCCCGAGCTCGGTCCCGTCGAGGGCGCGCTGCGCCTTGTCCGCGGCGCCCGCATCCTCCATCTCGACGAAGGCGAAGCCACGCGGCCGGCCGGTCTCGCGATCCGTGATCACGTTCACCGATCCGACACTTCCGTGCCGCTCGAAGAGCTGACGCAGCTCGTCCTCGGTGGTCGAGAAGGGGAGATTTCCAACGTACAACTTCTTACTCAACTGACTCTTTTCCTTTGCCGCCCCAGCCTCGTGGCATGGGCGCGGCCGGCGGCGGTTCGGCTGGCCGGACTATCCGGACGCAGACGCCCCGTCGCAATGGGAAACCGCCCGCGGCTTCGGCTGGGATGCCGAGAACCGGGAGCGCGAAAGGCGACTTCGATGGGATTCCGAGTACAGGCGGGTCATGCCAGGATCTGAGAACCGATCGACGGACCTCTCTGAGCCGGAACGATAGCAGCGGTCCGGGGCCGCGCAAGGGGCGAAAACCTCACAGATAGAAGCCCGTGGGCAGCGTTTCCTTGGGCGGCGCCGCGGGTCCCGGTGCGGCCTCTTCGTGGAAGAGCGTGCCCCCGAAGCGCTTCTTGATCTCGTCGTCGACGTCATCCGCCACGCTGGCCACGGCGGCCACCGCGTGCTCGAGCTCCGCGGGGTCGAGCGTGCTCCCGAGCAGCGTGTGCCGGAAGACCACCCAGGCCTTGTCCTGCTGGGACCAGATCCCGAGCCGGCCGAACACGTACTCCTCGGAGTGGGAAGCCACGTATTCGTAGAGCTGCTCGGACTTCGGGACGTCGCGGTTGGTGATGGCGAAGACCGTCACCAGCCCGCCCGGATCGCGCCACGGCCGCACCTCCACGAAGACGCGCGTCGAGCCGACGGGGAACGAGAGGCGACCGTGAGCGTCGAGCTCCACCTGGCCCACCATGGCGGTGAGGGCGGTCTCCACCGTGCGCCGCGTCCGCTCGACGGACGGGTCTTCGGCATCGTCGGCGCCCTCCTCGGCAGCCCCTTCGGTGGGCGCCCTGGAGCGCAGGCCCGCCTCGAGCGCCACGTTCTTCTTGCGCAGCACCTCCTCCACGGTCGTTCGGGGGATCCCCGCGAGATCGCTCCAGGCGTTGCGGGCGCTCGCCAGCAGGATCGAGAGCCGATCCTTCTCCGCGCCGATCCGGCTGCGGCGCTCCTGCTCGAGCTCCTTGCGCCTGGGCTTCGACAGCTTCGGAAACGGCTCCTGGCCGGTTCGGGCGAGCTCCGTGCCGGCGTCCCAGCGGCGCGCCTCGAGGCTGGCATGCAGCTCGATGCCTTCCGGGAAGGCCGTCGTGAACGCCCAGCGCCCGATCGCCTCGGATCCCTCGGGATCCTCCCAGGCCTCCGCCAGGACGCCCACCCCGCCGGAGCCCTTGAGGAGGAACAGGTGGCGGCGCTTCTCCAGGGTCGCCAGCGGCTCGTAGCCGATGGCGTCGCCCAGGTAGTCGGAGATCACGGCCAGAAACTCCCGGCCCTGGGGACTGTCCTCGATCGCGTTCAGGGCCGGATGCCTGCGCCGCGGCTTCGCCATGGATGTGGATCGTACCGCGAAGCGCGATCAGGGCTCGTCTTGCGACGGCTCGTCTTGCGACGGCTCCGCCGCGCCGGTGAGCGCGCGGATGAAGGCGTCGAGCTGCTCGTCGGTCACCAGGTCTTCCGGCCGGGCCAGCACCAGGACGGGCTTCTCGGGCATGGCGGTCTCCTTCAGAGCGAGGGAACGTCCCAGATGACCTTCCCCGGATTCGCCTCCTCGAACTCGCGCATCTCCTTGGCGAGTTTCTTGCGGAAGCGCCGCTCCGCCTCGGTCTCGTTCTCGCGCGGAGGCTTGCCCAGGATCAGGCGGTGGTAGATGTCCAGAATGATTGCTGAGTCGAGCATTTCCATGGCTCCTCCTTCTCACCCGTTGTGCCCCGGGCCGCCGCCCCACATGGGCCAGCCGTGGTCGGCGGGGTCCTGGGTGGCAAAGGCGACGAGGCGTCCACCGTCCAGGCCCGCGTAGACCCGGCCCTGCCAGAGCGTCGGCTGGGAGACTGCCGAGGCGCCCACCGGGACGGCCCAGCGCAGCGCCCCGGTCTCTGCGTCCCAGGAGCGGATGCGCCCGTCGCGACTACCGGCCCAGACGCGGCCGTTGGCCACCGCGGGCGGGCTCAGCACGCGCTCGCCATCGGCCTCGAAGCCTCCCTCCCAGCGCCAGACCTCCTGGCTCGTGGCCAGGTCCGTGGCGGTCAGGACATCGCCGGCCGTGGCGTAGAGGCGCCCGTTCCAGACACAGGGCCGCGAGCCCTGGTAGCGGAAGGTGCCGGCCACCGTGGTCTCGCCCACGAGGTCCTCCACCTGGTGGAGCTTGGCCGCCGCCGGGGCCGTCCCGAAGCCGACGCTCGCATCCCGGGCGTGATGGAGGCTCTCCCAGGGAGTGCCGCGCTTGGAGCGCAGGTAGTCGGCGGAGCGCGGCCCGTGCATCCAGCGTCGGTGCTCCGGGCGCGTCCCCGCCGTGCGCTCGAAGAGCTCCGGCCCCTGCCCTTCCTCCCGAGCCGAGACGAAGGCCTCCCCCTTCCAGACCCAGGGCGCCGAGGTGACGCGCTCGTCGCGCTGCCAGCGGAGGGCCCCGGAGTCCAGGTCCAGGCACGAGACCCGGCCGTCGTAGGTGGAGACCCAGACGGCGCCCTCGGCCACAACCGGAGCCGTGATGACGCCCGCCGGGAGTCGAACGCTCCAGAGCGGCTGCCCGTCCGCCAGGCGGAAGGCCGCCAGGACGTCGTGGTGGTCGCGGGTCGGGTGGTGCATCACCACCACTCCGTGGGCCACGGCCGGCTGGGAGAGCAGCGGGTCGCCGAGCCAGCGCTCCCAGACGAGCTCACCGGTGGCGGTGCGCAGCACCGTCAGCGTGCAGCTCTCGGTGTTGAAGACGACGCAGGTCTCGGCCAGGACGGCGGCCGTCGGGCCGTCATCGCGGGTGCGGCGACTCCAGACGTGCACGCCGGTCACTGCGTCGAGGGCGTGGAAGTCGTAGCTCCCGAAGCCCCCGCCCAGGAAGACGCGGCCCTCACCCACGGCGGGCGTGGTGAGGTCGCGCTGGCCGGGAAGGGTCGCCACCCAGCCGCAGAAGCCGGTGGCCGGGTCACGGAAAGCCTGGGGGCGCATGGCGGTCGTCATGGTTCCTCCTGGCTCATCACGCTAAAAGCGTATTATATACGCTATCGGCGACTTTTCAAGGCCTGAGGCGTGCTTTCTGGTAGCCTCGACAGATGGCGCCGGACCCGGATCCCTCGACCCTGGGAGACAAGCCGGAGTCCCCCTTCGGCGAGGGGCTCGGGCGCGCCATCAAGGTGCTCCGGGCCATGCGCGACCTGAGTCGCAAGGCCCTCGCCAAGGCGGCGGGCGTCTCGTACTCCTACCTGGCCGAGATCGAAGGCGGGACCAAGCAGCCCTCCCCCCAGGTGCTCGAGGCCCTGGCCCGGGCCCTCGACCTCTCGGTCTCGGAGCTCGTGGCCCAGGCGGAGCGCTGGGCGGTGGAGGCGGGCGACTTCGTGCACGCGCCGCTCACCGACGATGCCTCGCTGCGCCGCCCGACCGAGATCCCGGATCTCCTGAAGGAGCTCCGCGTCCTGCTCGCCCGCATGCGTCCCGAAGACCGGGAGCGCCTGCTCGACCTGGCGCGGCGGCTCGCCGGGAAGTGAGGAGCGACCCATGGCGTTGAGCGAGACCGACCGGGACCAGCTCCGGAAGGCCCTGGACCTGGCCCTCGCCTGGCACGGCGATCAGCCGCGCAAGGGCACCCGGATTCCGTATGTGAGCCACCTCCTCCAGGTGGCGGGGCTCGTCCTGGAGCACGGGGGCGACGTGGACCAGGCCGTGGCCGGCTTCCTGCACGATTCGCTCGAGGACGCGGAAAAGGAGGGCGAGCGTCAGGGGCGAGAGGCGATTATCGAGAAGGAGTTCGGTCCGGGCGTCCTGGCCCTGGTCCGAGGCTGCACCGACACCCAGGAGCACGAGACCAAGGGCAAGAAGGCGCCCTGGCTCCCGCGCAAGAGCCGCTACCTGGCCCAGCTCGCCGAGGCCGACGCGCGCACCGCGCTGGTCGCGGCCTGCGACAAGGTCCACAACCTGGGCTCCCTGGCGGGCGACGTCTGGGCCCACGGGACCGAGTACCTGGAGCGCTTCAGCGGGACGCCCGGCCAGCAGGTCTGGTACTACCACGGCGTCTTGGAGGCTCTCCGGGGCCGCATCCCGGAGCGCCTCGAGAACGAGCTCGCGGAGCTGCTGGAGGATTTCCGGAGCCTCGCGGAGACGGCCGACTGACCGGCTCCTCCCGACCCGCCCGCGATCGGCCGGCCCTGGGAGACGCACCGGTTTGCCGTCCCGCGGGGCAAGAGGCTGGAAGCTGTTGCGGAGAGCTCGGAGGAGGCTCGCCGCCACTTTGACGAGAACTTCATCGAACGCCGGATCCTCGTGCCCCGACGATGGGCGGAACAACCGCGCACCGACCTACTCGAAGAGCGCCATAGCAGGTTCCTGGACGCCTCCTCGATCTGAGGTCGTTCCGCCGGAGGGTACGGCGACGCGGTACTGCTCGAGCTGACCCGCGGCTCCGACGCTTGATCAGCGCCGACCAGAAGCCCGCTACCGCACGATCTCGCGGGCCGTGAGATCGATCCTCGCAGCGGATTGACCAAGCCGGTCCCCAGGGCCATCTTCCGCGCCCATGACCACCTCCGCGGGCAAGCGCAAGGCCTACATCACTCCGGAGGGGGTGAAGAAGCTCCAGGCCGAGCTGGAGCAGCTCTGGAAGGTCGAGCGGCCGCGGGTCACGCAGGAGGTTTCCCTCGCTGCGGCCCATGGAGACCGCTCCGAGAACGCGGAGTACATCTACGGCAAGAAGCGGCTGCGCGAGATCGATCGCCGCATCCGCTTCCTGCGCAAGCGCTTCGAGATGCTTGCGGTGGTGCGTCCCGGAGAGGTGGCGGACCCCGAGCGGATCTTCTTCGGCGCCTGGGTGACGCTCGAGGACCAGGAAGGCGCAGAGCACCGCTATCGCCTGGTCGGGCCCGACGAGATCGACGTGGGCCGGGGCTTGATCAGCGTGGAGTCACCCATCGGCCGCGTGCTGCTCGGGAAGCGGGAGGGGGACGAGGTCACGGTGCAGCGACCCGCGGGTCGCGCGGTCTACGCCGTGATGCGGATCTCGTATGACGGCTGACGCCCGGGTCGCGTCGGAGCTCGAGATCCTGGCGTACGAGCCGAGCCCCATCGGCATGATCGGCCTGCGGCGACGAGAGCTGCCCGCCGCGCCCGGAAGCATGGTCACCGAGATCACCCTGGACCACACGTTGCTGATGAGCAGCTGCAACTCCGCCTCGGAGCGAGCCCTGGCTCGCCGGGCCCTCGACCTGCACGCCGGGAAGGATCTCACGGTCCTCGTGGGCGGACTCGGCCTCGGGTACACGGCCCGGGAGGTGCTGCGCGCGGACCGCGTCTCCCGGCTGGAGGTGGTCGAGTTCCTGCCGCAGGTGCTCACCTGGTTCGAGCGCGGCCTCGTGCCCCTGGCCGGGGAGCTGCGGGCAGATCCCCGCTTCGCGGTGAGCCAGGGAGACGTGTATGCCCGGCTCTCGGAGCCTCCGGACCGGCAGCACGACCTGGTCCTGGTGGACGTCGACCATGCTCCGGACGAGACCCTGGCCGCGTCCAATGACTCCTTCTACACCGAAGCAGGCCTCGCGCTGGCGAAGCAGCATCTCGCGCCGCAAGGGGTGCTCGGCGTGTGGTCCTACGCCGAGAGCTCGCTCTTTGCAGAGGCGCTCGGCCGGGTGTTCCGGGAGGTTCGCGTGGAGCACGTGACCTTCCAGAATCGCATCCTCGAGGAACAAGAGACCCACTGGCTCTTCTTCGCGCGGGGATGATCGAGC
>JBFIML010000049.1:0-28033 GCA_041611735.1 Myxococcota bacterium
CCGCGCGGCCCTCGAAGGGGCCGGCTAGTCGCTCGGCTGCTGCTCGTACTCGTCGAGGTGAGGCCGGCGCATGCTCCACCAGTAGCGCAGGCTCGAGCCGGGCCAGAGCGCAAAGACGCGGCCCTTGTCGTCCTGGTACCAACTCTTGCAGCTGCCTTCCCAGATCATCTTCTGCATGCCGTCTCGGATTCCGGCTTCGAACTGCTGCGCCGCTTCCGCTCGGGGTGCCAGGGCCGCCAGCCTACGGGCCCTGAGCGCCCGAACGCACTGGACAACGTAGCCCACCTGCGACTCGATCATGAAGATCACCGAGTTGTGACCGAGTCCGCTGTTCGGTCCGAGCAGCATGAAGAAGTTGGGAAAGCCTGGCACGGCGAGCGTGCGATGCGCGCGGATGCCGTCGCGCCAGACCTCGGAGAGCGCGACTCCGCCCGGCCCAACCACCTCGAGCGGCCAAAGGAAGTTGAAGGGCTGGAAGCCCGTGGCAAAGACGATCGTGTCCACGTGGTGCTTGTCACCGTCCGCAGTGACGATTCCGTCCGGCTCCATGCGCTCGATGCCGCTCGTCACCAGCTCGAGGTTCTCACGCTCGAGCGACGCATAGAAGTCGTCCGAGATCAGGATCCGCTTGCAGCCGGGCGGGTAGTCGGGCGTGAGCCGCGAGCGAAGCTCGGGATCGGAGATCGCCTCGTCGAGATGCTTGCGACATTGCCGCTCGACGAAGCCGCTCATCCAGCTTCCTTTCTTGAAGGCTGGGTAGCGGCTCTCGAGCAGCCCGTAGATCATCCAACGGTGCAGGCGGGCCAGCCCGGGGACGCGCCGGAAACGCCGCCGGGCCCGCTGCGAATACGGTCGGTCGTTCCGCGGGAAGATCCAGTTGGCCGTGCGCTGGAACAGGAACAGCTTCTCGGTCGCGGGCGCGATCTGTGGCACCAACTGGATCGCGCTGGCGGCGCTTCCGATCACCGCCACGCGCCGGCCAGTGAGGTCGTGCTCGTGGTTCCATTGCGCCGAGTGGAAGTGCACGCCGGCGAAGGCGTCGAGGCCGGGGAGCTTGGGGACGTTCGGCTTGTGAAGACCCCCGAGGGCGCTCACCACCACGTCGGCGGACACTTCCTTCCCGCCCGAGAGCTGGATGCGCCAGCGCCCGTCGTGGTGCTCCACCCGCTTGATCTCGCTTCGGAAGCGCAGGTGCGGGCCGAGCCCGTACTTCGTGGCCGTGCGCTCGCAGTACTCCTGGATCTCCCAGCCCGGCGGGAAGACGCGGCTCCAGTCGGGGTTCAGCTCGAAGGAATAGGAGTAGAGGTGCGACGGCACGTCGCACGCGACACCCGGGTAGGTGTTGTCGCGCCAGGTGCCGCCGACCTGGTCCGTCTTTTCGAGGATCGTGAACGAGTCGATGCCGGCGCGCTTGAGCTGGATGCCCATGCACAGGCCCGACAGCCCCGCCCCGAGGACGGCGATCTCGGGAGTCCCGCCTCGCTGGGTCATCTGCCCAAGTGTGTCAGCTCTCACCCCCGCCTGCCAGAGCTACGCGCTCGGCTCTCGCGGATCCTCGATCCGAACGACGCACGCGTGGCGCGCTTCCGGTCGCTCGTCACCCGGCCGGAGTGAGTCCGCAGGGCGCGCCGTGTTGCAGTGCGACAGCGAGCTGGCGCACGCGCCGGAGCTCGGTCTGCGCCCCCTGCCGCTCCAGCACCGCGAGTGCCCGCTCCAGATGAGCGCGCGCCATGGTGGGATCGTGGCGGGAGAGCAGGAGCGCAAGCTCGAGGCGCACGGTGCCCTCCTGGATGACGCCGGCCGGGAACTCCTCGAGGGCCCGCTCGAGCCAGGCCCGGGCGTGGCGCCGGGCGGGAAGCGCGTGGCGCAGCAAGAAGCCGGGATTGCGGAGCAGATCGCGCAGCTTCGGCTCGACGCGGGGGTCGCGGCGCGCGATCAGCGCGTAGACGCTAGCGACCACGGCACCGAGCCAGCGCCGGTTGTACAGGCAGCGGCGGCGCCCGGCGTCCTCGTGCAGCGCGAGGAGCTCCCGCATGCCCTTGGAGAGGCTGCCCTCCCCGAGGGTCGCGAGCGCCAGGGCCGCCTTCGCCAGGCTCGCCACCGCGTGGTCGCCATGGGGTAGCGCGTGCGCCAGCACGTCCTCCGCGAGCGCGCGGCTCTCACCGAAACGCCCAAGCGCCGCGCCGGCCACCGCCTCGTAGGCGCTCGCCAGCGCGCGGACGTGCGGCTCCTGGGCTCGTTCCCGGGCGGCGTGAGCCGCCTCGCTGGCCCGCTCGTGCTCGTTCGCAAGCAGATGCCGGTGCGCCAGGCAGATGTGGCCCACCACGGCGGCGCGGGAATTGCCTGCGTTTGCGAAGGCGAGCAGCTCCTCCCCGATGCGGCGAGTGCGTTCGAGGTCGCCGCAGGCAGACGCCGTCAGGCCGATGCCGAGAAGCGATTCGCAGTAGACGTAGTCGCCTCCGGAGGGGAAGCGCGGCGCCAGTTCGCGGGCCGCCTCCGCTACCCGCAGACCCTCGGCGGAGCGGCCCAGCAGGAAGAGCGTATGGGATTGCCACGTGCGGGCGTAGGCAAGCACGCGCTCGCTCCCGCAGCGCTCGCCGAGCGCACAAGCGCGCTCGAGCTTCGCGAGGGAGGCGGGCAGCTCCTCCTGATGGTAGAGCGCGTAGCCGAGCCAGCCGAGGAACAGGCCCTCGAGCTCGGGATCGCCGAGCCGCGCGGCGAGCTCCTCGTGCGCCGCGAGCAGCTCGCGCAGCACGCCGAAGCGTCCCAGGTAGAAGTGGACCAGGCTCCACTCGACGAGCAGCTCGATCAGCGCGCGGTCCTCGGCCGGCGTGCGCTCCCGGCCCGCGAGCAGGGCGTACGCCTGGGCGAAGTGCACGCCGGCTTCGTCGAGGGCGAAGCGCCCGACGCACTTGCGGCCGGCTTCGACGCCGTAGCGCACTGCCTGCTCCACGACTCCGCCACGCAGGAAGTGGAAGGCGAGAGCTTCCGCGAACTCCGCCACGCGGTCGCCGAGCTGCGCCTCCAGGGCGCCGCCAGCCCGCGCGTGCAGCGCCTGGCGCTCGGCCTTGAGCAGACCGTCGTAGGCCACCTCATGGGTGAGCGCGTGCTTGAAGGCGTACTCGACCCCATCTCTGCCGGCGCGCTGGCGGATCAGGTCCGCCGCCTCTAGGGCGACGAGGCGAGCCTCGAGCCCGCCGGCGTCGCTGCTCACGCGAGCCAGCAGTCCCGGCTGGAACTGGCGGCCCACGACGGCCGCCTCCCGAAGCAGGCGGCGCTCGCCCGCGCCGAGCCGGTCGATGCGCGCGGCGAGCACGCCGCGGATGCTGCTCGGGATCTCGGCCTCGGCCGGCGGACGGACCAGGCGCCAGCCCGGGCCCTCCACGGCCCCGGTCTCGAGCAGGGAGCGGACGATCTCCTCCGCGTAGAAGGGATTGCCGTCGCAGCGCTCCACGACGAAGCGCGCGAGCGCCTCGTCGGGCGGGTCGCCGCCCAGAAGCGAGGCCAGCAGCACCCGCGTCTGCTCCGGCCGGAGCTCGGCCAGCTCGAGGGCCCGCCCGCCCGCTCCGAGGTGGACGTCCGGCCGGTGGTTGAAGAGGAAGAGCGCCGGCGCGGAGAAGTCCCGGGTCACCGCGCGCAGCAGGCCCAGCGTCGAGGCGTCGGCCCAGTGCAAATCCTGGAAGCACACCAGTGTCGGCGCACGCGCGGCCGCGGCGACCAGCAGTGCGCGCAGCGCAGCGAGGATTCGCGCGGGGAAGGCCTCACGGTCGATCGCCATCGTCCCGGCAAGCTCGAGCTGGTAGAGGCGGGCCAGGACCGGGAGCAGCGCCTCGACCTCGCCGCCGAGGGCCGCGATCCCGCCTTCCAGCTTCTCGCGCACGGCGGCGGGCGAATCGTTCGTGGCAATGCGAAAGCTCCGACTCAAGAGGTCGATCACCGGCGCGTAGGGAACCTGCTCCGCGTCGGCGCGGGCGCGGCCCTCGAGCCAGCGCACGTCGCTGCCGAGCCGCGCGCGCAGCTCCTCGACCAAGCGCGTCTTCCCGCTACCGGCGTCACCGACGATGGAGATGGCCCCGCCGCCGCCCGCGCGCAGGCGCTCGACCGCGTCGAGCAGGGTCGCCAGCTCAGCCGCGCGGCCCACGAAGACGCCCCGGCGCGGGGCCGCGACCTCGCGGGCTGCGCCGCGCACCCGCGCCAGCGCCACCGGCGCCGCCTTGCCCTTGAGCTCGTGGAGCCCGAGCTCCTCGAGCTCGTAGGCGCCGGCGACGAGGCTGCGCGTGGCGGGTCCGACCCAGATCTCCCCCGGTGCGGCCAGGGCCATGATGCGCGCGGCGAGGTTGATGGTGTCGCCCAGCGGCCCCGCGGTGCCGCGGTCCAGGCGGAGCTCGCCGGTCACGACCAGTCCCGTGCTGATGCCGCTGTGAAGCGCGATGCGCGTTCCCGCCTGCGCCTCGACCTCGGGCGCGAACGTCTCCATCCAGTGGTGGAGCTCGAGGGCCGCGCGCACGGCTCGAAGCGGATCGTCCTCATGCGCCTGCGGGACACCAAAGAGCGCCATCAGCGCATCGCCGATGAACTTCTCGATGCGACCGCCGTGGCGGGCGACCACCTCGGCCGCGCTCCGGAAGATCTGCGCCATGATCTCGCGCGTCTCTTCGAGATCGAGCCGCTCGCTGAGGGTGGTGAAGCCGGTCAGGTCGGAGAAGAGGACGGTCACCTGCTTGCGCTCGGCGTCGCCCGGGGCGGCGCTCTGCGCGAGAGCCAACGCCGACCCGCACTGGCTGCAGAAGCGGGCCCCCACCCCTGGCGAGGCGCCACAGGACGAGCACCTCACCTTGCTCTCCGGGCTCGACATGGAGCGCCCTCCCGAGGGCGGGTGCCCGTCTCGTCGAACACGTGCTGGTCGAGGACCGTGGGCAGGGCCACGCCGTGGAGGGAACGGACCCGATCGGGAGCGAAGCTTCCCGACCGCATGGGCGACTACCTCCGGCGGCCGCTCGAACCCGATGCCGAAACCGCGGAAGGATACACCCGCCGGGACAGGAGCGGGGAGCGGATCGGGCCACCGGGCCCATGGGCCTGAACCCGGGCGGTCACCTCGGGATCTGGAGCTCCTCGGGGAGCGTCCCGTCCAGGAAGGCCGACTCCTCGATGCGCTCGGCGATGCGCCAGCCCTCCCCGGTGCGCACCAGGCGGTCGTTGTAGTAGGCGCCCACCGTGAACATGTGGAGGCTCCCATCCTTCTTCGGGAAACCCATGGGATTCAGGACCGCGGTGCGCGCCCGGGCCGCGTCGCCCGAGAGCGTCACGGTCGAGTTCGTGACGTAGTGGACGTAGGTCGGGAAGGCCGCGAGCGCCTTCTGGAGCCACGCGCGCACCTCGGGGTAGGCGCCCTTCACGCCGCCGGCGCTGGTGTAGTCCAGGTGCGCGTCGGGGGTGAAGCAGGTGTCGAGGAGCTTCCAGTCCTTCGAGTCGAGCGCCGTGGTGTAGCGGATCAGCAGGTCGTTGATCTGGATGCGGTCGGAGATCTCGCGGAGCGTCATCTCGGCGGCCATTCGAAGCCTCCCCCTACTGCTTGACGATCGTGGCCGAGCCGTGGCCGAAGAGGCCCTGGTTCACGGCCAGCCCCACGCGCGCGCCTTCCACCTGGCGCTCCCCGGCCTGGCCGCGTAGCTGCCAGACCAGCTCGCAAACCTGCGCCAGGGCCTGGGCCGGGATCGCCTCGCCGAAGCACGAGAGGCCGCCGCTCGGGTTCACGGGGAGACGACCGCCGACCTGGGTGGCACCCTCGCGCAGCAGCTTCTCGGCCTCCCCGGGCTTGCACAGGCCCACGTTCTCGTACCAGTCGAGCTCGAGGGCCGTGGAGAGGTCGTAGACCTCGGCCAGGTGCAGGTCCTCGGGGCCGAGGCTCGCCTCCTCGTAGACCGCCTGGGCGATGGTGTCCTTGAAGGGTGCGTCCGGCACGGAGACGCCGAGCGTCGAGTCGGTGGCGAAGTTCGGCATCTCGAGGACCGTGTTCGGGTAGCGCGGGGTGACCGTCGAGACCGCCGCAAGGCGCACGGGGTCCCGGGCGTGCTTGCGGGCGAACTTCAGGCTCGTGAGCACGATCGCCGCCCCCCCGTCGCTGGTGGCGCAGATCTGGAGCAGCCGCAGCGGGTCCGAGACCACCGGCGAAGCCAGGACCTCCTCCTCGGTGAACTTCTTCCTGTAGCGCGCGTTCGGGTTGGCGAAGCCGTGGCGGCTGTTCTTGACCTTGACGCGGGCGAAGTCGCGCTCCGTGGCGCCGTGGAGCTCCATGCGCCGGCGCGCGTAGAGGCCGAAGTAGACCGGGTTGGTGGCGCCGAGGATGCGGAAGCGCAGCCAGTCCGGGTCGTCGGGGCGGTCGCCTCCGGTGGGGGCGAAGAAGCCCTTCGGCGCGGTGTCGGCGCCCACCACCAGGGCCACGTCGCAGAGGCCGGCCAGGATGCGGGAGCGCGCGGCATCGAGCGCCTGGGCGCCGGTGGCGCAGGCCCCGTAGGCGCTCACCACCGGGATGCCGGTCCAGCCCAGGGCCTGGGCAATGCTCGCGCCGGCCACGTAGCCCGGGTAGCCGTTGCGGATCGTGTCGCCGCCGGCCAGGAACTGGACGTCCTTCCACTCGAGCCCCGCGTCGGCCAGCGCCGCGCGCGCGGCGGCGACGCCGTACTCGACGAAGTTGCGGCCCCACTTGCCCCAGGGGTGCATGCCGACGCCCAGCACCGCGACTTCGTTGGAGCTCATGCAGCGGGCCTCCACTTCCAGATCAGGTACTCGTTCGTCTCGTCCTGCCAGAGGGGCTCCAGGACGAGCTCCATCTCCATGCCGGCGCGGAGATCCCCGATGCCCGTGCCCCGCGCCACCTGCCCGAGGACGACCATCTTCTCGTCGGGCAGCTCCACGGCCGCGATGGCGTAGGGCTCGAAGGGCTCGCGCGCCGGGTACGGCGGCGGCGGCGCGTAGGCGCTGTTGGTCCAGGACCAGAGGCGCCCGCGCCGGCCGAGGGGCACCTCCTCGAGCTCGGTCCTGCCGCAGGCGGGGTTGCGGCAAGAAGCCGTCTCCTTGGGGAAGAAGACGGCGCCGCAGGCGGAGCAGCGCGTGCCCAGGAGGCGGGGCTCCCCCTGCGTCGTGAACCACCCCGGGGCGGCGGGAACGCGCGTCTTGCCCATGCTCGAGCCTCCGATCCCGGCAGCGTTTCTAGCACAGTTCAGATGGCACGGTCGCGGCCCGCCCAGTAGCGGTCGCGCAGCAGGCGCACGCGCAGCTTGCCGGTCGGGTGGCGCGGCAGCTTCTCCTCGAAGTCGACGGAGCGCGGCACCTTGTAGGCGGCCAGGTGCTGCCGGGCGAAGTCCAGGATGTCGGCCTCCAGCGCCGGCCCGGGCTCGAAACCCGGCCGCAGCTCCACGGCCGCCTTCACCGTCTCGCCCCACTCGTCGTCGGGGATGCCGAAGACGCCCACATCGGAGACGGCCGGGTGCTCGTGCAGCACCTGCTCCACCTCGGCCGGGTAGACGTTCACGCCACCGGTGATGATCATGTTGGACTTGCGATCGCACAGATGGACCCAGCCCTCGGCGTCCACCCAGCCCACGTCGCCGATGGTGAAGGTGGCCGGCCCGAGGTGCGCCCGCGCCGTCTTCTCCACGTCCCGGTGGTATTCGAAGACGTCCGGCAGCTTCTTGTGGCGACAGAAGAGCGTCCCGACCTGGCCGGGCGGCAGCGGCTGGCCGAGCTCGTCGGCAGCGAACACCTCGTAGGCCGGGACCGCGCGGCCCACGGTGCCCGGGTGGGCGAGCCAATCCTCGGAGCCCACCAGCGTGCAGACCCCGCTCTCGGTGGCGCCCCAGTACTCCACCAGCACGGCCCCCCACCACTCGATCATGCGGCGTTTCACGGCGCTGGAGATCGGCGCGGCGCCGTGCAGCACCAGGGAGAGATCGGGCGCGCGGAAGGCCGCACGCACGTCGGCCGGGAGGCGCAGCAGGCGCACGAACATGGTGGGGACCAGGTGCGTGTGGCGGATGACGCGCTCCTGGAGGGCGTCGAGCACCGCGCGCTCGTCGAAGCGCGGCAGGATCACGACGGACGCCCCGTTCTGCTGGTCGTAGACCGCGAAGAGCAGCGGCGCCGCGTGGTAGAGCGGGCCCGTCACCAGGTGCGGGCCGCTCCCGTCCAGACCCAGGGCGGCGCCGGCCGTGCGCTGGTAGTCGAGGGCGGCGTCGAGCGTGGGTGGGCGCGTGCGCTTGACGCCCTTGGGTCGTCCGCTCGTCCCGCTGGTGTAGATCATGGTGCCGCCGGGCGGGCCATCGCCGGGCATCGGCGCGTCGGAGACGCCGGCCAGGGCGCGGTCCAGCTCCTCGCCCACCCGGATCCGCTGCGGCGCGCCGGCGGCGCGGGCCGCCGCCTCGCGGGGCTCGTCGCAGAAGACCACGCGGCTGCCCGAGTCCTGGATCACGTGGGCGATCTCCTCGGGCGTCAGGTGGCGGTTGATGGGCGTCAGCCAGATGCCCGCGTGCAGGGCGCCCAGCACCAGCTCCACGCACTCCAACCGGTTGCCCAGCAGGAAGGCCGCGTGGTCGTCGGGGCCCAGCCCGAGCTCGTCGCGCAGCAGGTGGGCGATGCGGGCGGTGCGGTCGCGGAGCTCCGCCCGGCTGCGCTGCCGCACCCCGTCGTCGAGAGCGGGAGGACGTTGTTGACTGATTGGCTTCTCCCTCACGGGGACGTCGTTGCCTGATCGACTTTTCGGCGGTGCAGAGGGAGCGGCAGCCGTTCAAACCGAAACGTCATTCAGCCAACAACGTCCCCAGCAGCCGCGTCACGATGTTGTTGGTCTCCAAGTCCGACTGCGGTGGAATCAGGCCCGCCGCCACCAGCTGCTGGGCGACGCGGATCATGATGACCGCGAAGCGGAAGGCGGCGAAGACCTCGTAGTAGTGGAGATGGCGGACGTGGTGGCCGGTGGCCTTCTCGTAGCGCGCCACGGTCTCCGCCCGGCTCGGGAAGCCGCGCAGGCGGTCCCGGCCCACTCCCTCGCTGTGGTGGCGATCCAGGAAGAGCCACCAGGCGAGATCCGCCTCGGGGCTGCGCAGGTCCGCCATCTCCCAGTCGAGGACGGCTACGCAGCGGCCGTCGCGGAAGATCATGTTGCCCGGGCGCGCGTCGCCCCAGGAGAAGACGACGGGCTCGGGCTCGTCGGGGGCGTTCTCCCGGAGCCAGGCGACGCCCGCCTCGGCGATGGGCTGCGGCTTGCCGCGCGCTGCCCAGGCAAGGAAGCGCTCGTAGGCGGCGAGCTCGTGCGCGAGCGGCGTCTCGCCGCGCTTCGGCGTCTCGAACAGATCGAGCCCGCGCCAGTCCAGGCGATGGATATGCGTCAACACCTCGAGCCCGCTCCACCAAAGCGCCTCGCGCTCGGCGGGCTCGATCTCCGTCACCCAGCCGCCCATGTGGTAGGGCGGATTGTCGGTGGGGATCCGGCCCTCCACGCGTTGCATCACGTAGAAGGGGGCGCCCAGCACCGCGGCGTCCGGCTCGAAGCCGAAGACCTGCGGCACGGGGACCTCGGTCGCGGCCAGCTTCTCGAGGATGCGCGCCTGGAGGCCCAGATCGTAGCTCGGGAAGACCGTGACCCCGCGCGGCTCGAGCCGCACGACGCGGCCCTGGCGGGCGACGACGCCGCTCTCCCGCCAGGCGAGCTCGAACAGCAGCGTGTCGTTCGAGTAACCGGTAGCCCCGGGGCGTTCCAGGCCGGAGACGCGCACATCGCGGGCCTCGGGCATGCGCAGCGCCAGCCACTCCTCCAGGCGCGTGCGAAGCATCTCCAGATCCGGGGGCGCGGCTGCCGGCATGGCGAGGCCGCATCCTACCGCATCGCCCCGCGCCTACGGCGGGCTGTGGTATAAGGGAAGGTTCCGACGGAGGTTTCCATGTCGCTTCGCTCCCGCCTCGCCCTCGCCCTCTTCCTACCCGTCACGGCGCTCCTCGTCGCTCCGGCGCCCGCGCACGCCGACTCCAGAGGCCCGATCGCAGCGCCCGACGGCCCGGGACCCTATGCGGTCGGGCGCACGACCTTCGTGGCCCGGGACGCCGCCCGCGGCCGGAGCCTCACCGTGGACGCCTGGTACCCGGTGGACCCGGCGGATGCCGCTGGCCCCTCCGCGATCTACGACCTGATCTTCACCGGGATCGTGTCCTCGCGGGCCCGCACCGACGCCCCGCCCTCGGCAGACGGCCCCTTCCCGCTCGTGGTCTTCTCTCACGGCAACGGCGGCATCCGCTTCCAGTCCTACTTCCTGACCGAGATCCTGGCGAGCCACGGCTTCGTGGTCGTCTCGCCGGACCACGCGGGCAACACCGCCCTCGACTTCCTGTTCGGTACCAACGTGCCCTTCCTCCAGGCTGCGCTCGATCGGCCCCAGGACGTCTCCTTCCTGATCGACGTCCTGCTGGCCCGCAGCGCGAACCCCGACGACCCCTTCGCCGGGCGCATCGATCCGCGGCGCATCGGCGTGAGCGGCCACTCCTTCGGCGGCTACACGTCCCTGGCGGTGACGTCGGGGATCCCGGGCGTCCCTGCGGACCCGCGCGTGCGCGCCATCGCCCCGCTCGCCCCGGCCTCCAGCAGCCTCACCGACGCGCAGCTGGCCGGGATCCGGGTGCCGACCCTGATCGTGGGCGGGACGCTGGACACGACGACCCCCATCGACCCCCAGAGCACGCGGCCCTTCGAGCGGGTCACGGCGCGTCCGCGCTACCGGGTCGATGTGGTGGACGCGGGCCACGCCTCCTTCACCAACACCTGCGCCATCGCGGAAGCGCTGGGCTCCATTGGCCTTCCCCAGTCCTTTCTCGATGCCGTCCTGCGCGGTCTGATCGAGGAGGGGTGCGCACCGGAACTGATCCCGATCCAGGACGCGCAGCAGGTCACGAATCGCTACGTGGTGGCCTTCTTCCAGCGCCATCTGGCCCTCGACCCGCGCTACAAGCGCTACCTGACGCCGGGCCACGCCCGCAACGATCCCGACGTGATCTACTTCCAGGTGGCTGGCGGCGGGCCCTAGCAGGCGGATCGCTCAGTCGGTCCGCCGACCCGGCAGGCGCGCCTCGCGCAAGGCCGAGCGGCGCAGCTTGCCCGCGTCGTCGCGCAGGGGCGCGTCCACGAACTCGAAGCTGCGCGGGATCTTGGTGCGCACCAGGTGGCGCGCCAGGTGCTCGCGCAGCTCCGCCTCGGAGACTGGTGTCGGCGCGTCCACGATGGCATGCACGCGCTGGCCGAGGTCTTCGTCGGGCAGCCCGATCACGGCGCTGGAGCGGACTGCCGGGTGCGCATCGAGGGCTGCCTCGACCTCGGCGGGATACACGTTCGCGCCGCCGGTCAGGATCATGTCGGTCTTGCGCTCCACCAGGTAGAGGTAGCCGTCCTCGTCCAGATAGCCGAGGTCGCCGAGGGATTCCCAGCCGTTCGCGGTGGCTACGGCCTCCGTACCCACGTAGCGGTAGGTGGAGCCGCGCCCCCCGGGCGGCATCAAGAAGACCTCGCCCACCTCACGGGGCGCGCACTCGCTGCCATCCCGGCGCAGGATCCGGATCCTGCGTCCGCCCCCGGGCTTCCCCACGGAGCCCGGGTGCGCGAGCCACTCGCTGCCCGAGATCAGCGTGCCGGCGATGCGCTCGGTGCCGCCGTAGGCCTCCCAGATGCGCTCCGGACCCAGCCACTCGATCCAGGCGCGCTTCAGCCAGACGGGGCTCGGCGCGCCGGTGCACATCACCCGCCGCAGGGACGAGAGATCGAAGCGCCGCCGCTCCGGCTCCGGGAGGCGCCAGATGCGCTGCATCATGGTCGGGACGAAGAGCACCCACTCGACCCGGTGCCGCTCGATCAGTGCGAGAGCCTGGGCGGCGTCGAAGCGCGTCATCACCACCACGCGCCCGCCGCACAGGAGCTGCTGCCAGGCGGTGATGAAGGGGCCAGCGTGGTAGAGGGGGCCGGGAACCAGGGTGACGCCCCCCGGCCGCATGCCGTTCTCCGCCAGCTCCGGGTCGCACTCGGCGGGGGTCAGGTCCACGATGAGCTTGGGACGCCCGGTGCTCCCGCCCGAGGCCATGGCACGCACGTGCCTTGGCACCACGTCCGCAAGCGGGGTCTCGGCGAGGCCCCGGTCCGGCTCGAAACCCGAGGCCAGGGTCGGGCGCCCGCCGGCTTCGGCTTCGGGCGCGCCCACCACCAGGGCCGGGGCGGCGAGATCCACGATGGCGCGTCGCTCGCGTTCCGGGAGCTTCGCCGAGACCGGCTGGGGCGTGGCGCCGAGCTTCCACACCGCGAGGGTGGCCTCGAAGAACTCGATGCCGTTCGGGAGGGCCAGGGTCACGAGATCGCCCTCTCCTACCCCGAGCTTGCGGTAGGCGCGTCCCAGTCGGTTCGTGCGGCGTTCGAGCTCGTCGCGAGTGCGGGTGGCCTCCTCGTGCACGACCGCGACCGCGCCGGGATCGCGCTCGGCGTGCCAGCGCATGGCGCGCGCATGGGACATGCGGGGCATGGGGGCTCCCTGCCAAGGCCGTCCGCGGTGGGGCATCCGGCGATGCACGACGCTCCCGGGTGCGGCGCAGCGACGTCGGGCAACGTATGGTAGGCGCCCGGGGCCCGACAAGGGGCCGGCGAAGCGCGCGGGAGGAGACGTGGACGGGCTCGTGGCGGGGAAGGTGGCGCTCGTCACCGGGGCGGGCTCGGGGATCGGGCGGGCCGCGGCGCGAGCCCTGGCGCGCGAGGGAGCCCGGGTGGCGGTGGCAGACGTGGACCGGGCCGGCGGCGAGGAGACCCTTGCCGCGATCCGAAGTGCAGGCGGCCAGGCCGAGCTCGTGGCCTGCGACGTGTCCCGCGACGCGGAGGTGGCGGCGGCGGTACGGAGCGTCGTCGAGCGCTGGGGCCGGCTCGACTGCGCCGTCAACAATGCGGGGGTGGCCACGGAGGGGGGGCTCTTGCACCAGCTCACCCTCGAGGAGTGGGAGCGCACACTGGCCGTGAACCTCTCGGGCGTCTTCTACTGCATGCGCCACGAGATTCCGGTGATGATCGGCCAGGGAGGCGGCGCCATCGTGAACACCTCCTCCGGAGCGGGGGTGGTGGCGGCGCCGCTGCTGGCCCACTACTGCGCCACCAAGCACGGCGTGCTCGGCCTCACTAAGACCGCCGCCCAGGAGAACGCACGCACCGGCGTGCGCGTGAACGCCATTCTCCCGGGCGTCGTGGACACGCCCATGCTGCAGCGGCACATGGCCAAGGGGCCGCTCATCGAGCAGGGCATCCGGGCCGCGGCGCTGCGCGGCAGCCTGGGTCGACCCGAGGAGGTGGCCGAGGCGGCGGTGTGGCTGTGCTCGGATCGCGCCTCCCTGGTGAGCGGCGTCTCCCTCGTCCTCGACGGCGGCGCCCTGGGCAGGTAGGGGGACGTTCTCGACTGATTGACTTCTCCTGCCGCCGACCGCCGCGGCTCTCGAAACCGGAAGAGGTCGATTAGTCGAGAACATCCCCCTTCCGATACCCTGGGGGGCGTGGAGAAGCGAGTCACCGCGGAGGAGGTCGTCGCCGAGCTGCGCGATGGGATGACCATCGGGATCGGCGGCTGGGGCGCGCGCCGCAAGCCCATGGCCCTGGTCCGCGCCCTGCTGCGCTCGCCGCTGCGCGACCTGACGCTCGTCAGCTACGGCGGGCCCGACGTGGGCCTGTTGTGCGCGGCCGGCAAGCTGCGCAAGGTGGTCTACGGCTTCGTCTCCCTGGACTCGATCCCGCTGGAGCCCCATTTCCGGGCGGCCCGGGAGAGCGGCCGCGTGGAGGCCCACGAGCTCGACGAGGGCATGCTGCAATGGGGCCTCTACGCGGCGGCCTGCCGCCTCCCCTTCCTGCCCACCCGCGCCGGTCTGGGCTCCGATGTGACGAAGACCTTCCCGAACCTCCGCATGGTGCGCTCCCCCTACGACGACGCCGAGGAGCTCGTCGCCATGCCGGCCCTCGAGCTCGACGCGGCCCTCGTGCACATGAACCGCGCCGACGCGGCCGGGAACGCCCAGTTCCTGGGGCCGGACCCCTACTTCGACGACCTCTTCCTCGGCGCCGCGAAGCGCCGCTTTCTCTCCTGCGAGCGCATCGTGCCGACCGAGGACCTGCTCAAGGCGGGCGCCGTCCACACCTTGTGCATCCCCCGCATGCTGGTGGACGGCGTCGTGGAGGCGCCCGGCGGCGCCCACCCGACCGAGTGCCCGCCCGACTACCCGCGCGACGAGGCCTTCCAGCGCGAGTACGCGGCCGCCGCCCGAGATCCCCAGGCCTGGTCCGCCTTCCGCGCCCGCTACCTGGACGTCCCGAGCGAGACGGCCTATCAGGAGGCCGTGCGCGCTCGGGGAGGGCCGCAGTGACCACCGCCACTCGCGCCGAGGTCTGCGCCGTGGCCCTGGCCGAGCTCTTCCGCGGCGACGGGGAGATCCTGGCCAGCCCGATCGGGACGCTCCCCAGCATCGGGGCCCGCCTGGCGCGCCTCAGCTTCGCCCCAGACCTGCTGCTCACCGATGGCGTCGCCTTCCTGCGCGCCGACGTCCCGCCGCTGGGCGGCGAGGCCGACGCCAGCGAGGCCGTGGTGGAGGGCTGGATGCCCTACCGGCGCGTCTTCGACGTGCTCTGGTCCGGCCGCCGCCACGTGCTGATGGGCGCCACCCAGATCGACCGCTTCGGCAACCAGAACATCTCCTCGATCGGCGCCTTCGAGAAGCCCAAGGTGCAGTTGCTGGGCCCGCGCGGCGCTCCCGGCAACACCATCAACCACACCACCAGCTACTGGGTCCCGAACCACTCGCGCAAGGTGTTCGTGGAGGCGGTCGATCTCGTGTGCGGGATCGGCTACGACCGCGCCCGGGCCCTCGGCCCGAAGGCGGCGCGCTTCCACGAGATCCGGGGGGTCGTCTCGAATCTCGGGGTCTTCGACTTCGCCACCCCCGATCGCCGCATGCGACTGGCCTCGCTGCACCCGGGCGTACCCGTCGAACAGGTACTGGAGAAGACGGGCTTCGAGCTGGCCGTCCCGGACGCGGTGCCCGAGACTCGCACGCCCACCGGCGAGGAGCTTCGATTGCTACGCGAGCGCATCGACCCGTCCGGGCTCGGCGCCAAGGAAGTGCGCGCCTGAGCGAGGAGAGCCGCCCCATGCATCCCGTCCTCCACACGCGCCTGTGCGAGCTGCTCGGGTGCCGGGTCCCGATCATCCAGACCGGCATGGGCTGGGTCGCGACGCCCGAGCTGGTGGCAGCCGCCTGCAACGCGGGCGCCTTCGGCTTCCTGGCCGCCGCCACGATCCGGCCCGAGGAGATCGACACCGAGATCGAGAAGGTGAAGCGCGCCACCGGGCGGCCCTTCGGCGTGAACTTCCTGATGGACGCGCCGGGCGCCGAGCGCATCGCCGACGCCGCGGTACGCCACGGGGTGCGCGCCGCCGGCTACCATCGGGCACCGAATCCAACCTTGATCAAGCGCTTCAAGGACGCCGGCGTGCTCTGCATCCCCACCTGCGGGGCGGTGCGCCACGCCCAGAAGGCGGAGAAGCTCGGCGCCGACGTGATCATCGTGCAGGGGGGCGAGGGGGGCGGCCACACGGGGACGGTCCCCACCTCGCTGCTGGTCTCCCAGGTGGCGGACGCTGTGGACGTGCCCGTGGTGGCGGCGGGGGGCTTCCGCGACGGACGCGGCCTGGTGGCGGCGCTGGCCTTCGGCGCCGCGGGGGTCGCCATGGGGACGCGCTTCCTGCTGACCCGCGAGAGCCCCGTCCCGCACGTCACCACCGACCGCTACCTGCGCGCCGGCGTGGACGACGTGCGGGTGACGCGCGAGGTGGACGGCCTCCCGCAGCGCGTGCTCCGCAACGAGCTGGTGGACGAGCTCGAAGAGAGCGGCCCCGTGCGCCGCTTCGTGCGCGCGCTCCGCAGCGGCCTGGCCTTCCGCCGCGTGAGCGGCGCCTCGATCCCTCAGCTGCTGCGCGCCGGCTTCGCCATGCGCCGCCACGAGAAGCTGACTCGCACCCAGATGCTGATGGCCGCCAACGCCCCGATCCTGGCCCGCAGGGCCATGGTGGAGGGCGACCCGGTGCACGGCTACCTCCCGAGCGGGACGGTGGCCGGCGTGATCGAGGATCGGCCGAGCTGCGCCGAGCTGATCGACCGCATCGTGGCCGAGGCAGAGCGCACGCTGAAGGCGCTCGGCGCCTGAGGAGTCCGCCATGTACACGCAGGTTCGTGTGGAGAAGGGGATCGCCCAGGTGGTGCTCGACCACCCGCCCGTGAACGCCTTCGATAGCCGGGGCTGGGCGCACCTGGCCGAGCTCTTCACCTCGCTCGGCAAGGACCCGGCGGTGCGCGTGGTGGTGGTGGCCGCCGACGGGCGCGGCTTCTGCGCCGGGGTGGACATCAAGGAGCTGGCCGCCGACGCGAGCCGCATCACCCAGGTGAACCGCGGCTGCTACGACACCTTCGCTGCCATCCACGACTGCCCGGTCCCCGTGATCGCGGCGGTCCATGGCTTCTGCCTGGGTGGTGGCGTGGGCATCGCCGGCTCCTGCGACGTGATCTACGCCGCCGAGGACGCGAGCTTCGGCCTGCCCGAGATCGACCGCGGCGCGCTCGGCGCCGCGAGCCACCTGTTGCGCATGTTCCCGATCCAGAAGGTGCGCCGCATGCTCTACACGGGGGAGAGCATCCTGGCCAAGGAGGCCTACCGCCTCGGCGCCCTGGAGGAGGTGGTGACCCTCGACGAGCTGCGGCCCGCCGCCCGCGCCCTTGCCGAGAAGATCGCCGGCAAGAGCCCCCAGGCCATGCGCCTGGCCAAGGAGTCGTTGAACGGGATCGAGCTCCTGGACGTGAAGCGGAGCTACCGCTTCGAGCAGGGCTTCACCCTGGAGCTCTACACGTCGCCCGACTCCCAGGAGGCCCGCGACGCCTTCGTGCAGAAGCGCCAGGCGCGCTTCGGCGACGACGAGAAGAGCTGAGGCGCCGTGGACCTCCGCTACGACGCCGAGGAGCAGGCCTTCCGCGCCGAAGCCCGTGCGTGGCTCGAGGCCCACGTGCCCGGCGCGCCCCTACCCTCCTTCGACACCCGGGAGGGCTTCGAGGCGCACCGGGCCTGGGAGCAGCAGCTCCACGCCGGCGGCTGGGCCACGGTCAACTGGCCGGTCGAGTACGGCGGGCGCGGCGCGAACCTGCTCGAGTGGCTGATTTTCGAGGAGGAGTACTACCGGGCCGGCGCCCCGAAGCGGGTCAACCAGAACGGGATCTTCCTGCTCGGCCCGACCCTCATGGAGTACGGGAGCGAGGCCCAGAAGCGGCGCTTCCTGCCGAAGATGGCCGCCAGCGAGGAAGTCTGGGCCCAGGGCTGGTCCGAGCCCAACGCCGGGAGCGACATGGCCGCCATCCAGGCCACGGCCCGGCGCGAGGGCGGCGAGTACGTGCTGAACGGCCAGAAGACCTGGGCGTCGCGTGGCGCCTTTGCCGAGTGGCTCTTCGGTCTGTTCCGCACGGACCCGGACTCGGAGCGCCACCGGGGCCTCTCCTTCCTGCTGGTCCCCTTGGACGCCCCGGGCGTGACCGTGCGCCCCATCGCCCAGCTCGACGGGGAGACCGGCTTCGCGGAGGTCTTCCTGGACGACGCGCGCATTCCGCTGGAGAACCGGCTCGGCGAGGAGAACCAGGGCTGGCGGGTGGCCATGTCCACCGCGGGCTTCGAACGCGGACTCATGCTGCGCAGCCCGGCCCGCTTCCAGGCCACGGCGCAGCGGCTGGTGGCCCTGCACCGGGAGCACGCGGAGCCCGTCGAGCCGTCCCTGCGCGAGGCCGTGGTGGGTTGCTGGCTCGACGCCGAGGCCTACACCCTCGAGACCTATCGCACCGTCTCGCGCCTGTTGGCCGGCGGGACGATCGGCTTCGAGGCGAGCCTCAACAAGATCTTCTGGTCGGAGCTCGACCTCCGCATGCACGAGACGGCGCTGCGCATCCTGGGGCCCCTCGGCGAGCTGCGGCCCGAGGCGCCGGCGGCCCAGGGCGTCGCCGAATGGCTGGACGGCTTTCTCTTCGCCCTGGCCGGACCCATCTACGCGGGCACCAACGAGATCCAGCGCAACGTGATCGCCGAGCGCATCCTCGGCCTCCCGAAGGGTTCCTGATGCGCTTCGGCTTCGACGAGGATGTGCTGCTCCTCCAGCAGACGGTGCGCGACTTCCTGGTGAAGGAGTGCCCGCCGACGCGGGTTCGCGCGCTCTGGGAGACCGCGACCGGGCGCGACCGAAAGCTGTGGCGGCAGCTGGCCGAGCTGGGCGTGACCGGGCTGTGCGTCGCGGAAGCGCACGGGGGCCTCGGCCTCGACGAGATCGCCGGCGTGCTGGTGCTCGAGGAGGCGGGCCGGGCGGCGCTGGCCGAGCCGTTGGGGGACTGCGCGGCGGTGGCGGCGCCGCTCCTGGCCGAGCTGGGCGACGCCGGGCGCTGGGCGCCCTGGCTCCAGCGCATCGCGGCGGGCGAGGCGGTGGTGGTCGTCGGTCACCCGGTCGACGCCTTCGTCGCCGACGCCCACGTGGCGGACCTGCTGCTGCTCCCGACCGGCGACGAGCTGCACGCCGTCCCGCGGCAGGAGGTGGAGCTGACCGCCCAGCCGGCCAACGACCCGGCGCGTCGGCTGTTCCGCGTGCGCTGGAACCCGGGCGGGGCCACCCGCGTGGCAGAGGGGCGCGAAGCCCGGGAGCTCCTGGCGGCGGCGGGCGACCGCGGCGCCCTGGCCTGTGCGGCCCAGCAGCTCGGCGTAACCGGGCACCTCCTCGACCTGGCCGTGACCCATGCCAGCCAGCGACGCCAGTTCGGGCGCCCGATCGGCTCATTCCAGGCGGTGGCCCACCGGCTGGCCGACGCGAAGGTACGGCTGGAGTACGCGCGGCCCGTGGTGCAACGATCGGCCCACTCGGTGGCGCGCGGCGCCCGCGGCCGGGCGCTGCACGTCTCCCACGCCAAGCTCGCCGCCGACGCCGCCGCCCTCTTCGCCGCCAAGGCCGCGCTTCAGGTGCACGGCGCGATCGGCTACACCTGGGAGCAGGATCTCCACGTCTGGATGCGACGGGCCTGGTCGCTGGCGAGGGCGTGGGGGGACGAGGCCTTCCACCGGGCACGCGTGGCGGACTGGCTGCTCTCGGAGGACGCCCGGATCGGGCCGGGAACCAGCTTCGAAGGAGGTAGCTGAAGATGGGCGAGGCCTACATCGTGGACGCCGTGCGTACGCCGGTGGGAAGGCGCGGGGGCGGGCTCTCCCAGGCCCACCCGGCGGACCTCGGGGCGCACGTGATCCGAGCCCTGGTGGAGCGCACGGGGATCGACCCGGCCGCCGTGGAGGACGTGGTGTTCGGCTGCTGCGACACCCTCGGTCCCCAGGCGGGCGACGTGGCGCGCACCTGCTGGCTCGCGGCGGGGCTCCCGGAGCACGTCCCGGGCGTCACCATCGACCGCCAGTGCGGCTCCTCCCAGCAGGCGGTGCACTTCGCTGCCCAGGGCGTCATGAGCGGGACCCAGGATCTCGTGGTGGCGGGCGGGGTCCAGAACATGAGCCAGATCCCGATCTCCTCCGCCATGACGCTGGCCGAGCCCCTGGGCTTCGCCGATCCCTTCTCGGGCTCCCGGGGCTGGGTGGCCCGCTACGGGACCCAGGAGGTGTCCCAATTCCGGGGCGCCGAGCTCATCGCCGAGAAGTGGAGCATCTCCCGGGAGGACATGGAGGTCTTCGCCCTGGAGAGCCACCGGCGCGCGATCCGGGCCATCGACGAGGGGCGCTTCGAGAACGAGATCGTGCCCTACGGCGACGTGAAGACGGACGAAGGACCGCGCCGCGACACGAGCCTCGAGAAGATGGCGAAGCTGAAGACCCTCACCGAGGGCGGGCGGCTCACGGCGGCGGTCTCGAGCCAGATCTCCGACGGGGCCACGGCGGTGCTGGTAGCGTCGGAGCTCGCGGTGAAGCAGCACGGGCTGCGGCCGCGGGCGCGCATCCACCACCTGAGCGTGCGGGCGGACGACCCGATCTTCATGCTGACGGCCCCGATCCCTGCCACCCAGTACGCGCTCCGGAAGGCCGGCATGAAGCTCCAGGACATCGATCTGGTGGAGATCAACGAGGCCTTCGCGCCGGTGGTGCTGGCCTGGCAGAAGGAGACCGGCGCGGATCTCGCGCGGGTGAACGTGAACGGCGGGGCCGTCGCCCTCGGGCACCCCATCGGCGCCACGGGGACACGCTTGATGGCGACGCTCCTGAACGAGCTCGAGCGCACCGGCGGCCGCTACGGCCTCCAGACCATGTGCGAAGGCGGCGGCCAGGCCAACGTCACCATCCTGGAGCGGGTGTAGAGAGGCGGAGAGGCGAGATGTCCAAACTCTGCGACGGTCGCGTGGTGATCGTGACCGGGGCCGGACGGGGCATTGGCCGCGCCCACGCCCTGGCCTTCGCCCGCCAGGGCGCACGGGTGGTGGTCAACGATCTCGGCGCCAATGCCGACGGCAGCGGGCGCGCCGAAGGCCCGGCTCAGGACGTGGTGGACGCCATCCGGGCCGCCGGCGGCGAAGCCATCGCCGACGGGGCGGACGTCGCCGACTGGGAGCAGGCCGGCGCGCTGGTTCGGGCCGCCCTCGACGCCTTCGGCCGCCTCGACGTGGTGGTGAACAACGCCGGCTTCGTGCGCGACCGCATGTTCGTCAGCGCTGGCGAAGCGGAGTGGGACGCGGTGGTCCGCGTCCACCTGAAGGGCCACTTCTGCGTGGCGCGCCACGCGAGCGCCCACTGGCGCAACGAGGCCAAGGCGGGCCGCCCCGTGGACGCCCGCCTCGTCAACACCAGCTCGGGCGCCGGGCTCCAGGGGAGCGTCGGCCAGGGCGCCTACTCGGCCGCCAAGGCGGGGATCGCCGCGCTGACCCTCGTCCAGGCAGCGGAGCTGCGCCGCTACGGGATCACCGCCAACGCCATCGCCCCGGCCGCGCGGACACGCATGACCGAGACCGTCTTCGCGGACATGATGAAGAAGCCGGAGCGCGGCTTCGACGCCATGGCGCCGGAGAACGTCTCGCCGCTGGTGGTCTGGCTGGGGAGCGCCGAGTCGCGCGACGTCACGGGCCGCGTCTTCGAGGTGTCGGGCGGGAAGATCAGCCTGGCCGACGGCTGGCGCACGGGACCCGCGCTGGACAAGGGCGGGCGCTGGGAGCCCGACGAGGTGGGCGCCGCCGTTGTGGAGCTCCTCGCCAAGGCCACCCCACCGCAACGCGTCTACGGGGACGTTGTTGACTGATTGACTTGTTCGCGCCGCAAGCGCACCCGGCCGCCCAACCGACCGGCCCGGAGCACCCCCGGGAAGAAGTCAATTAGTCAAGAACGTCCCTGGCGAGGAGCCCCATGGAGCTGGCGTTCACGGAGGAGCAGGAGGCGCTGCGGGAGACGGCGCGGGCGTTCCTGGCCGAGCACTCCTCCTCCGAGCATGTGCGACGCGCCATGGCGACGGAGGCGGGCTTCGAGCCCGAGGTCTGGAAGCGCATGGGCTCCGAGCTCGGCTGGCCGGCGGTGATCGTGCCCGAAGCGTACGGCGGCCTGGGCCTCACCTGGGTCGAGCTCGTGGCGCTCCTCGAGGGGATGGGCGAGGCGCTGCTGTGCGCGCCCTACTTCTCGACGGTCTGCCTGGCCGCCAACGCGATCCTCGCCGCCGGCACGGACGCCCAGCAGCGCGCCTACCTGCCGGGGATCGCCGAGGGCCGCACCCGGGCGACGCTCACCGCCACCTCCACCGACGCCGCCGGCCCGACGGCCCGCCGCGACGGCGCCCACTGGGTCCTCTCGGGCCGCGAGCGCCACGTCCTCGACGGCCACGGGGCGGACCTGCTGGTGGTCGCCGCCGGCGAGGCCAGACCTGGCCGCGCGCCCCAACCGGCCCGCCAACCGGAGCCGGCCCACGACGCCGGGCCGGGCCGCGCCCCCGGACCCAGCGGGTCGACCCCCCACCTCGGCCTCTTCCTCGTCCCCGCCGACACCCCGGGCCTCGCGCGCCGTGCGCTCCCGACCCTGGACCCGACCCGCCGCCTGGCGGAGATCGAGCTCGCCGACGTGCGCCTCCCCGCCGACGCCCGCCTCGGCACCGACGCCGACGCCGCCCCCGCCCGATCCCGCGCCCTGGACCGCGCGGCCATCGCGCTCGCCGCCGAGCAGGTGGGCGGCGCCCAGCGCTGCCTCGACCTGGCCGTGGCCCATGCGCGACAGCGCGTCCAGTTCGGGCGCCCCATCGGCTCCTTCCAGGCCATCCAGCACCGCTGCGCGGACATGATGCTGCGCGTGGAGGCGGCCCGCTCCGCCGCCTACTACGCCGCCTGCGTGGCCGCCGAGGGCCGCGACGAGCTCCCGCTCGTGGCCTCCCTGGCCAAGGCCTACGCCTCCGAGGCCTACTTCTTCTGCGCCGCCGAGTGCCTGCAGATCCACGGCGGCGTGGGCTTCACCTGGGAGTACGACGTGCACCTGCACCTGAAGCGCGCGCGCGCCGGCGAGGCCTTCCTGGGCACGCCCGCCCAGCACCGCGAGCGCGTGGCCCAGCGCCTGCTGGACGCGCCGGCCTGACGCGCGCTCAGCCCTTGCCGCGCCGACTCAAGGCCTTCCAGTCCGTGTGCTGCGGCTGGCCGGGCCGGTCCAGCCGCTCGTAGCCGTGGCTCCCGAACCAGTCGCGCTGGGCCTGGATCAGACTGGCGCTCCCGCGCCCCGTGGTGAGCGTGTCGAACCAGGCGAGCGACGCGGCGAGGCCGGGCACCGGGATCCCGGCGCCCGCCGCCGCGGCCAGCGTGCGCCGCCAGGCGGGAAGCCGGGCCGCGAGCTCGTCGCGAAACGCGGGCGCAAGCGCCAGCAGCTCCGGCGCGGCGGCAGCGAGGACCTGCCGCACCCGGTCCAGGAAGCGCGCGCGGATGATGCAGCCCGCCTTCCAGATGCGGGCCACCTCGCCGAGGTCGGTTCCGTAGTCGTAGGCCGCGCTTCCCGCGCGAAGCAGCGCGAAGCCCTGGGCGTAGCTCGCGATCTTCGCGGCGTAGAGCGCGTCGCGCAGGTCGTCCGGCCCCAGGCCGGCGAGGCGCGCACTGCGCGGCCCGCCGAAGGCCTGCTCCGCCTCGACCCGCAGCGTCTTTGCCGCCGAGAGCACGCGCGCGTCCACCGCCGCCGCGAGGGTGGGGATCGCCACCCCGAGGTCGAGCGCCGCCTGCACCGCCCAGCGCCCGGTCCCCTTCTGCCCGGCCCGATCGAGGACCGCGTCGAGGAGAAGCGCGCCACCCCCCTGCTCCGGGTCGCGCGCCCGGAAGATCCCCGCCGTGATCTCCACCAGGAAGCTCTCGAGCTCGCCCCGGTTCCAGGCGTCGAAGACGTCGGCCACCCGCTCGGGTTCCAGGCCAAGGCCGGCGCGCAGCAGCGTCGCCGTCTCGGCGATGAGCTGCATGTCGCCGTACTCGATCCCGTTGTGGACCATCTTGACGAAGTGGCCGGCCGAGCCGCGCCCGCACCAGGTGACGCACGGGCCGGCGTCGCTCTCCGCCGCCATGGACTCGAAGAGCGGACGCAGGGTCGGCCAGGCCCTCGGGTCGCCACCGGGCATGAGCGACGGGCCCTCGAGCGCTCCCTCGGCTCCACCGGAGACTCCCATCCCCACGAAGTGCCAGGGCCGCGACGCGGCCCGCGCCTGGCGCCGGTCCGTGTCCGCGTAGAGGCTGTTGCCCCCGTCGATCACCACGTCGTCCGGGCCGAGCAGCGGGTCGAGGGCGTCGAGCACCTGGTCCACCGGCGGGCCCGCGGGCACCATCAGGAGGACGCGCCGGGGAGGCACGAGCATCGCCGCGAGCGCCTTCCAGTCGCCGGCCACGCCGAGCCGGGCCTCCGGGTGGGCGGCGGCCAGGCGGCGCGCGTCCTCCACGCGCAGGTCGAAGCCCGCCACCCGATGTCCGCGACGCGCCAGGTTGCGCGCCAGGTTCGCGCCCATGACCCCGAGCCCCACCACCGCGATGTCGAACTCGGCGCGGCTCATGGCGACCCACCGAGCGCCAGGTCCGTCACCAGCACGAGGCCGGGCAGGCCGTGGGCCGGCAGCGTCGGGTCCCCGGCCAGGAGCCGTTCCAGGGCGTCGCGCTTGGCCTCGCCCGTCGCCACCACGACGCTCGCCCGCACCGTCTCGAGGATGCTTCGCGTCAGGGTCACGCGCCGGGGCGGCGGCTTCGGGCTCGCCCCCAGGTAGGCGACGCGCGCTCCGGCCGGCGCGGGCGCTCCTGGAAAGAGCGACGCCACGTGACCGTCCTCGCCCAGGCCGAGCAGCACCACGTCGAGGGCATTCTCGAAGCGCGCGACGAGCGCCGCCTCGACCCGAGCCACCGCCTGGGCCCCGCTCTCGCCGTCCAGGTGGAGGGGCAGCTCCGCCTCCGGCGGCTGCGCCGCATCGAGGATGCCGGCCCGATACGCACTGCCGCGGTTCGACTCGGGGCTCGCGAAGGGGACGCAGCGCTCGTCCACCCAGGTGAGGCGCACCCGGCGCCACGCCGCCCCGAGTCGCGCCCGGGTTCCGTGCAACGCCGCCAGGGCCGAGCCGCCCGGGATCGCGAGGCGAACCCCGCCGCGCTGCACCAGGACCTGGTGCAGCGCCTCCTCCACGAGGCGCCTCCCTTCCCGCGCCGGCTCCGCGCACGAGACCACGCGCGGCCGCTCAACCACGCGACCAGCCGCCCTCGCAGCCGTGGAAGAGCGCCTGGGCCTCGGGCGGTCCCCAGCTCCCGGCCGGGTACTCGAGGAGCGGCGGCCCGTCGCCGTGACCCCAGGCGTCGAGCACGGCGTCCGCGTAGCGCCACGCCGCCTCGATCTCGTCCGCGCGCAGGAAGAGCGTCTGGTCACCTTCGAGCGCGTCGAGCAGCAGGCGCTCGTAGGCCTCCGGCGGGTCGGCGCCGAAGTGCTCGCGGTAGTCGAAGCCGAGGTTCGCCGGGGCCATCACCATCTGCGCGCCGGGCTGCTTGACGCCGAAGGAGAGCGCGATGGCCTCGCGCGGCTGGATCGCCAGGGTCAGCACGTTGGGTCGGATCTGGCACAGCGAGCCGTCGCGCAGGGCGCGGCGGAACTCGGCGGTGTCCATGTCGTCGGGGCGGTTGAAGAGCTGGATCGGCGCCGACCGGAACTGCACCTGCACCTCGGTGAACTTCCGGGTCAGGCGCTTGCCGTGCCGCAGCAGGAAGGGGACGCCGCTCCAGCGCCAGTTGTCGATCTCCGCCCGCAGCGCCACGTAGGTCTCGGTGCCCGAGTCGGCGGGCACGCCCGCCTCCTCCAGGTAACCCTTCACAGCTCGGCCGCCGACGCTCCCCACCGTGTAGCGCGCCCGCACCGTGTTCTCGCGCACGTAGGCCGGATCGGGACAGTGGAGCGCCCGCAGCACCTCCACCTTCTGGCTGCGCACATCGTCGGCGTCCAGCGAGGCCGGCGCCTCCATGGCCACCAGGGCCAGGATCTGGAGCATGTGGTTCTGGAGCATGTCGCGCAGCGCGCCGGCGCCGTCGTAGTAGCCGCCGCGCTCGCCGACGCCCTCCTCCTCGGCCACGCTCACCTGCACGAGCTCCACGTGGTGACGGTTCCAGAGCGGCTCGAAGATGGCGTTGTGGAAGCGGAAGCCGAGCAGGTTCTGGACCGTCTCCTTCCCCAGATAGTGGTCGATGCGGTAGAGCTGGTGCTCGCGCAGGTGGTCGTGCAGCGCCTCGTTGAGCCTCCGGGCGCTGGCCAGGTCGCTCCCGAAGGGCTTCTCGATCACCACCCGGCGCCAGGCCACCGGCTCGCCCTCGCGCATGGCCAGCAGCCCCGCCTGGGCAAGCTTCGCCACCGAGACCCCGAAGAGCTCGGGCTTGAGCGAGAGGTAGAAGAGACGCCCGGCCTGGACGCCGCCCGGGAGGGCGTCGAGGCGCCGGGCGAGGGCGGCCAGCGCGTCGGCGTCGGCCACGTCGCCGGGCTGGTAGAAGATGCGCGGCGCCAGCGCCTCGAAGCCCGCCCGCAGCTCCGCCGGCAGGGCCTCGCGGAGCTCGGCGCGGAAGGCCTCGTCGCTCTTCTCGCGACGCGCCACGCCCACCACGCTGAAGCCGGGCTTCGGCCGTCCCTGCCCGGCCAGGCTCGTCAGGGCGGGCACCAGCTTGCGGCGCGTCAGGTCGCCGCTCGCGCCGAAGATCACGATCTGCTGCGGGGCGCTCACGGCGCAAGCGTAGCGCGGGCGGCGTTGGCGAACCGGGAGCGCGTCGTGTACCCCTCACTCGAGCGCACGGGCGGGGCATGAAGGACGCACTCGACTTCACGGGCAAGGTGGTGATCGTGACCGGCGGCGGACGCGGCGTCGGTCGCGGCATCAGCGAGCGCTTCCTGGAAGCCGGAGCCGAGGTGGTGATCTGCGGGCGCAACGAGTCCGAGGCGCCTCCCACGGCCGGCCGCCGCAGCGCCCGCTTCGTGCAGGCGGACGTGCGCGAGCTCGACCAGATCGAGCGCGTGATCGCCTTCGTCACGGAGCGGCTGGGCCGGCTCGACGTGCTGGTGAACAACGCCGGCGGCTCGCCCCCCGCCGAGGCGGCCAGCGTATCGCCGCGCTTCTCGGAGTCGATCATCCGCCTGAACCTGATCGCGCCGCTCCACTTCGCCCAGAAGGCCAACGCCGTGATGCAGCGCCAGGACGAAGGCGGCGTCGTCCTGAACGTGGCGAGCGTCTCCGGCACGCGCGCCTCCCCCGGCACCGCCGCCTACGGCGCCGCCAAGGCGGGGCTGCTCAACCTGACGCAGACGCTGGCCGTCGAGTGGGCGCCCAAGGTGCGCGTGAACGCGGTCACCGCGGGCCTGATCCGCACCGAACAGGCGCACCTGCACTACGGCGACGAGGAGGGGATCCGGGCCGTGGCGGCCACGATTCCGCTGGGCCGCCTGGGCACCCCCCGCGACGTGGGCGACGCCTGTCTCTTCCTGGCCTCGCCGCTGGCCCGCTACGTCTCCGGCGCGAGCCTCCGGGTGCACGGAGGCGGCGAGTGGCCGGCCTTCCTCGGCGCGGCGAAGCCGGGGGACTCGCAGTAGCCATCCCCCGGGCCCGGGGACGATCCCTCTGGCACGGCGATTGCTGGGATCAGGTCGGGAGAAACCCCATTGAGCCTGCGCAGCGCCCGCAACTGGATCGCCCTGGAGATCGGCGTCGCCTTGGTCCTGCTGCTCGCCGCAGGCTCCGCCCGGGCCGGGACGCTCCCCTTCACGGGGACGCTCACGTTGCAGCTCGGGACCCTGCCGGCCCTCTCCGGGGTCGGGGCGGGCTGGCCCTGGTGAGCGCAGACGGGAACCTGCACCTGCTCTCCGTCTCGCTTCCGGGGGGGGACCTTCGGACCGCTCAGTACCTCCATCCCGGAGACGGCCCAGGCGGGCCTTCAGTCGGTGCGCTTCACCGGCCTCCAGAACCTGAGCGGCGGGTTCGCCAATCTATCGGGCGGGCCGCCCGAGGCGGCGCTCTGCCCCTGCAGGGTATGGCCCGCTTCCGTCTCAGCTTCGATCCGATCTGCCAGATCGTGTTCTTTCCGATCCCCTTCACGCCGACGGGAGCTCCGTCGAAGGGCTTCGCGGTAGGGGGCGTCCAGACGCTGCCGGGATCGGTCAGCTTCACTCTCCACCACGCGGCCTGGACGATCGGGCAGCCGGTGATCGCGATCCACGTCCCGATGTCCACGGTGACGACCCCGATGCTCCCGGGCGGCTTCGCCCACGGCCCGGCGTCGGGCACGTCGAGCACGGCGCAGGCCTCCGGGGCGCTCCAGCTCGTGACGGCGACGCGCGTGTTCACGAGCCTGACGGGTGGGTGGCCGGAGCTCGCTCTGACGGGCGTCCTCACCCTCCACTTCGTCCCGGAGCCCGGGACGCTCGCCCTGCTCGTGTCCGGCGGGGTCGTGCTCACGCTGGCGGGGCGGCGCCGCGCCCGCC
>JBFIML010000050.1:0-28031 GCA_041611735.1 Myxococcota bacterium
CATCACCGCCTGGAACTTCCCCATCTACCTGAACCTGTGCAAGCTCGGACCGGCGCTGGCGGCGGGCAACACGCTGGTGCTCAAGCCCGCCCCCGAGACGCCCTGGTGCGCCACGGTCCTCGGGCGCCTGATGCTCGAGAAGACCGACCTGCCGCCGGGCGTGGTGAACGTGGTGGCCGCCTCGGACCCGGTCCTGGGCGAGGTCCTGACCACCGACCCGCGCGTGGACCTCGTCACCTTCACGGGCTCGACGGCCACCGGGCGGCGGGTCATGGCCGCCGCCGCCGGCACGGTGAAGAAGGTCTTCCTGGAGCTCGGCGGGAAGTCCGCCCACGTGGTGCTCGACGACGCGGATCTCGCCGCGGTGGCGCCGGCCGCCGCCGTGGCCTGCACCCACGGCGGCCAGGGCTGCGCCCTGGCCACCCGGCTGCTGCTGCCGCGCTCGCGCTACGAGGAGGGAGTGGAGCGCGTCCGGGCCGCGATCGAGCGCTTCCCGTACGGGGACCCGCGGGACCCGAGCCGGCTCCAGGGTCCGCAGATCAGCGCGCGGCAGCGGGAGCGCGTGCTCCGCTACGTGGAGACCGCCCGGCGCGAGGGCGCGCGGCTCGTCACCGGGGGCGGCATTCCCGCGCACCTGCCGCGGGGCTTCTACGTGGAGCCCACCCTGTTCGCCGACGTGGACCCGGACTCGACCCTGGCCCAGGAGGAGGTGTTCGGCCCCGTGCTGGCCATCCTCGCCTACGAGGACGAGGACGACGCCGTGCGCATCGCCAACCGTTCCCGGTACGGGCTCTCGGGCGCCGTCACCAGCGCCTCCGAGGAGCGCGCCCTGGCGGTGGCGCGCCGCATCCACACCGGCACGCTCTCGGTGAACGGCGGCCAGTGGTTCGACGTGGACACGCCCTTCGGCGGCTACCGCCAGAGCGGTCTGGGACGAGAGAACGGACGCCTCGGCTTCGAGGAGTATCTGGAGACCCAGGTGATCGCGCTGCCGGGCTGAGACGTGTCCGAACGCGCCAGCCGCCGCATCCTGTGGGTCGCCTTCGCGGCGACGGTTCCCCTGCCCTTCTTCCTGGTGGAGACGGGCTGGGTGCCGGCGGTGCGGCTGCTGCTGCTGGCGGGGGTGCACGGGGCGGTGATCGCCGTGGAGGGAACGCAGGGGACGGTGGCGATCGCCGCGGCCCTGCTGCTGGCCCAGGCCGCCCTCGGCCTGGCTGCGCTCTGGGTGCTGGCTTGGGGGCTGGCGCAGGGGCTCTCGCGCGGCTCGCCACGCCGCGCCGCCGCCGCGACCTGGGCCGTGGTGGCCCTCGCCCTCTTCGTGACCACGGCCTTCGACCTCTACCGCACGCCATTCCGCACCCCCGCCCTGCGCGGCAACCTGCTGGTGCTCCTGGAGTGAGCGGGCTGCGCCGGTCGGTCGGGCTCGCCCTGCTCGCCGCGGCTCCGCTCCTGGCGACGGCGGCGCCCTTCGAACGCAGCGAGGAGCGCGAGCCCTGCGCGCGCTTCGACCCGCTGCGCGCGCCCTTCTTCGGCGATACCCACGTGCACACCGCCTTCTCCTTCGACGCGAACGCCCTCGGCGTGCGCGCCACGCCCCGGGACGCCTACCGCTTCGCCCGGGGCGAGCCCCTCGGCCTGCGGCCCTTCGACCGGGACGGCACGCCCCGGCGCGAGACCCGCCTGGAACGCCCCCTCGACTTCGCCATCGTGACCGATCACGCCGAGCTGCTGGGCGAGACGCGCATCTGCCGCACGCCGGGGCTGCCGGGTCACGACTCCCTGGTGTGCCGGGTCCTGCGGCGCTGGCCGCTGCTGGCCTACTACATGGTGAACGGACGCATCTTCAACGTGCGCGACCCGGTCCGCTACCGCTTCTGCGGCGAGGAGGGCGGCCGCTGCCTGGAGGCGGCCGCCTCGCCCTGGCGCGAGATCCAGGCCGCCGCCGAGGCCTTCTACGACCGCAGCGCCGCCTGCCGCTTCACCAGCTTCGTGGGCTGGGAGTGGAGCGGGAACCCCGGCTCCCACATGATCCACCGCAACGTGATCTTCCGGAACGCCACGGTGCCGGCGCTCCCCACCAGCTACGTGGAGGAGCCCACGCCGGAGGGCCTGTGGCGGCGCCTCGAGGAGGACTGCCTCGCGGCGGGCAACGGCTGCGACGTGCTCACCATTCCCCACAACCCGAACCTGAGCGGCGGCCGGATCTTCCTGCCCGAGACCTCTGCCGGGCTGCCCCTGGACGCCGAGGCGACGCGCCGGCGCGCCGCCCTCGAGCCGCTGCTGGAGGTGATGCAGCACAAGGGGGATTCGGAGTGCCGGCTCGGGGCCGCCGGGCGGATCGGCGCCGACGAGCTCTGCGCCTTCGAGAAGCTGCCCTACGCGCGCATGGACCGGCGCAACCTGCCCTTCCTGTGGGCGCCGCCGCCGCCCGGGAGCTTCGTGCGCGAGGGCCTGGCCGAGGGCCTGCGCCAGCAGGCGCGGCTCGGGGTGAACCCCTTCCGCTTCGGCCTGGTGGCCTCCACCGACACCCACGAGGGGGCGGCGGGCGCGGTGGCGGAGCCGGACTTCCCGGGGCATGCGGCGGGGGGCGACACCTCTGCGGTGGAGGTGCCGCGCGTGCCGGACGCCTTCGAGTTCAACCCCGGCGGCCTGGCCGTGCTGTGGGCCGAGGAGAACGCCCGGGACGCGCTGTTCGCGGCCATGCGCCGGCGCGAGGCCTACGGGACCAGCGGACCGCGCATCGTGGTGCGCTGGTTCGCGGGCTGGGAGCATCCCGACGACCTGTGCCGCCGGCCGGACTTCGTGGCGCGCGGCTATGCGGACGGCGTGCCCATGGGCGGCGTGCTGCCGCCGCCCCCGGAGGCGGCCAGGGCGCCGGCCTTCGCCGTGGCGGCCCTGCGCGACCTGGGCACAGCGGACCGGCCGGGCACCCCGCTCCAGCGCATCCAGATCGTGAAGATCTGGCTCGCGGCCGACGGGCCCCGGGAGCGGGTCTTCGAGGTGGCGGGCGATCCCGGCAACGGCGCCAGCGTGGACCCGGCCACCTGCCAGCGGCGCGGCGCCGGCTTCGACGGCCTGTGCAGCGTGTGGCGCGACCCGGAGTTCGACCGCGAGCAGCCAGCGCTCTGGTATGCGCGCGTGGTGGAGAACCCGACCTGCCGCTGGTCGACGTGGGTGTGCATCGCCCAGGGTGTCGACTGCGCGCGGCCCGGTTCCGTGCCGCGGGAGCTGCGCCCGTGCTGCGATCCCGGGCGGGCACGCACGGTCCAGGAGCGCGCCTGGACGTCGCCGATCTGGTACGTGCCCGGACGGGCGCGGCGAGCCACCCGCTGAGGCAGTCCGGGCGGGGCGCCTGGCGACCCACCCGAACTCGTTCTTGCGCAGCGGGCTAGCAGCCCGTGCTGCGGGCGCGCTCCCGGAAGCGGTCGGCCAGGGCCTCCGCCTCGGCGATGCCGAGGGCGCGGGCATAGGCGATCACCTGGCCGCGCAGGTAGGGCTCCGGCGGGAGCCGGTCGAAGCGCTCCGCCTCGAGCTCCGCCAGGTGGCGGATGCGGGTCCGGGCTTCCAGGGCGGCGAGGGCGAGGCCGAGCGCCTCGCGCCTCTGGCGCAGGCTCACGCCGGGCGCATCGAGATCCAGCGGCGGAAGCGGGGCGTCGGGGACGCTTGCCGGAGCCGTCTCGACGGCGGTCGCGAGGCCATCATGGTCGCCCACGCGAAGGCGGCGGACCGGGAAGGCGCTCGTCGCCTGCTCCGGCTCCAAGGCGCCCTCCAGCAGGCGCCCGGTCAGCACGTCCACGCCCCGGGCGAAGGCGCAGCCCGGGAAGCGCTCCAGCACCGGGCGCCCCTCGCGCACCGCGGCGCGCACGCACTCGTCGCGCTCCAGGACGCCCAGGAACCCGACCCGGGCGCCCAGCTGCTCGCGGCAGGCGTCGCGCATGCGGCGGCCGATCTCCCGGTGCTGCACGTTGGTGGCCTGGTTCAGCAGCAGGGCCGGGGCGAAGGACTGCGCCTGCAGGGCGAGCACGCGGCCCGCCTCGGCGTCCCGCTCCGCCACGGCCGCCAGCAGCGCCCGGGGCGAACGCAGGGCCGCCCGGTGCTCGGCCAGGGCCGCCTGGAGGGCTCGGCGCACCGCCGGACGCTTCGTGGCGGGACGCAGGGAGCGGTAGAAGGCGGCCTTCAGGAAGTGATAGGCGTTCTCGACGGAGGTGGGCTCGGGCGTGACCACGAGCAGACCGCGCTCGGCCGCCAGGAAGAAGTCGAGCACGTTGAAGGCGCTGCCCGCGGAGAGGTCTAGCAGCACCTCGTCGGCGGGGAGCGCGCGCAGGTGGCGCAGCAGCTTGTCCTTGCGGGCGCGGTGGGGGTTGGCCATCTCCAGCAGGGCCCGGGAGCCGCTCACCAGCCAGAGGTTGCGATGCGGTGTGCCGCACAGCAGGTCGCTCAGCTTCGTCACCTCGCCGCTCAGGAAGTGGGACAGGGTGAGCGCCGGGCTGCGCAGCCCGAGCAGGGTGTGGAGGTTGGCGGCGCCGAGGTCCGCGTCCACCACGACGCAGCGCCGGCCGCGCTGGGCCAGGGACATGGCCAGGGCGGCCGTCACCACCGACTTGCCGACGCCCCCCTTGCCGCCCCCCACGGCCCAGACGCGCGGCCCCGAGCCGGCCTGGGCCTGCGGGGGCGACGGCTCGGGCAGGGCCTTGGGCGCGGGCGCTTCGAGTGTGGCTTCCACGGATGCAACCTCCCGCTCGAGGCCCGCCGCGGGAGGGACGGCGGACCGCGGTGCGTCGACACGGGTCCTCCCGTGGGTGCCGGCGCGGGCGGGCCGGGTGACGCCGCCCGGGGTCCAGGAGCGTGACCCAGGATTGGCGTGGGAAGGGCCGGGCGACGAGACGCGCCGCTGGCAAGGCGGCATGCCGCCGCGCAGCCAGGCGTAGCCGAGCGCAGGCGGCCCCCCGCTGGTCGGCGCGCCACCGAGCCCTGGCGGCGCTACGGGGCAGGGAGCGCAACGCGGGTAGCGGCGATGGATCGGCGTCCGGACGTCGCGCCCAGTCTCGGGTCAGGCTGCTAGCCGAAGCGGCCGGTGATGTAGTCCTGGGTGCGCCCGTCGCGGGGGTTCGTGAAGATGCGGACGGTCTCGCCCTCCTCCACCAGCACGCCCAGGTGGAAGAAGGCGGTGCGCTGCGAGACGCGCGCCGCCTGCTGCATGTTGTGGGTCACGATCACGATGGTGTAGTTGGCGCGCAGCTCGTCGATCAGCTCTTCGATCTTCGCGGTGGCCACGGGGTCCAGGGCCGAGCAGGGCTCGTCCATGAGGATCACCTCCGGGCTCACGGCGATGGCCCGGGCGATGCACAGGCGCTGCTGCTGCCCGCCCGAGAGGCTGGTGCCCGGATCGCCGAGCCGGTCCTTCACCTCCGCCAGCAGCCCCGCGCGCTCCAGGCTCCCGAGCACGATCTGGTCCAGCTCGGCCCGGTTGCGGGCCAGGCCGTGGATGCGGGGGCCATAGGCCACGTTCTCGTAGACGCTCTTCGGAAAGGGATTCGGCTTCTGGAACACCATGCCGACCCGGGCGCGCAGCTTGACCACGTCGAGACGCCGGTCGTACACGTCCTCGCCGTCGAGGGTGATCTTGCCCTCGACCCGGCAGCCCCCGATGAGGTCGTTCATGCGGTTGATGCAGCGCAGGAAGGTGGATTTGCCGCAGCCCGACGGCCCGATCAGGGCCGAGACCTGATGGGCGGGAACGTCCAGGTTCACCGCGAAGAGCGCCTGCTTCTCGCCGTAGAAGACCGAGAGGTCGCGGGTCGCGACCTTGGCCACGCCGGTCACGGCCGGCCCGCCCGCCGCCAAGTTGCCCGGGCGCACCCCTACCATCGCCGCTCGAATCGGTTGCGCAGCAGGATGGCTGCCAGGTTCATGAGCACCAGGAAGGCGAGCAGCACCAGGATGGCCGCCGACGTCTTCTCCAGGAAGCCCCGCTCCGGGCTGTCCGCCCACAGGAAGATCTGCACCGGCAGGACGGTGGCCGGGTCGGTGAAGCCCTGGGGAACGTCCACGATGAAGGCCACCATGCCGATCATGAGCAGCGGCGCGGTCTCCCCCAGGGCCCGGGCCATGCCGATGATGGTGCCGGTCAGGATGCCCGGGAGCGCCAGCGGGAGCACGTGCTGGAACACGGTCTGGACCGGCGAGGCCCCGACGCCCAGGGCCGCCTCGCGGATCGAGGGCGGCACCGCCAGCAGCGCGGAGCGCGCCGCGATGATGAGGGTGGGCAGCGTCATGAGCGCGAGCACCATGCCACCCACCAGCGGCGCCGAGCGCGGCAACCCGAAGAAGTTCAGGAAGACCGCGAGGCCCAGCAGGCCGAAGACGATGGACGGCACCGCCGCCAGGTTGTTGATGTTGACTTCGATCCAGTCGGTCCAGCGGTTCTTCGGCGCGAACTCCTCCAGGTAGATCGCGGAAGCGAGCCCGATCGGGAAGGAGAGGCCGAGGGTCACCGCCAGGGTGAGGAGCGAGCCGACCAGGGCGCCCCACACGCCGGCCAGCTCGGGCTCCCGGCTGTCCCCGGAGCGGAGAAACTGCGTGTTGAAGCGGGAGACCACGAGGCCACGGGCCTGGAGCGCGTCGAGCCAGGCCAGCTGCGCATCGTCCAGGGGCCGCTCGCCCTCCGGCACGTCCCGCGGCATGCGGCCCTTCAACAGCAGGTCCACCTCGTCCGAGAGCGGAAGCTCCACCACCAGGCGCGTCCCGATCCGCGTGGGGTCCGCCAGGACGCGGCTCCTCAGCTCGAAGTCCGCCCCGGAGCTCACCAGGGCCCGGAGCCGACGCCGCTCGCGCCGCTCCGTCACGTTCGGAAACAGCTCGCCCAGGGCGTCGCGCACCAGGGCCGCGTAGTCGGCCTGGCCGAGGATGCCGGGATCCCGGCTGCCGTCGGGATCGAGCTGCGCGGCATCCAGCCGGATCTCCATCCGCAGCGCGTGTTGCCGGAAGGCGGTATAGCCGCGGCTCGCGATGCTGCCGAGCAGCGTCGCCAGGGCCGCCACCGCGACGGCGATGGCGAGCGCCCCGTAGAGACGGAAGCGCCGCTCGGCGGCGTAGCGCCGGCGCAGACGCCGCTCGGTGCGGACCGGGTCGGGAGCCCGCCGCGCTGCACCGGGCGACTCAGTCATACTTCTCCCGGTAGCGGCGCACCACGCCCAGGGCGACCACGTTCAGGCCGAGGGTCACCCCGAACAGCACGAGCCCCAGGGCGAAGGCGGCCAGCGTCTTGGCGCTGTCGAACTCCTGGTCGCCGACCAGCAGCGTCACGATCTGCACCGTCACGGTGGTGACCGCCTCCAGGGGGTTCGCGGTCAGGTTGGCCGCCAGGCCCGCCGCCATCACCACGATCATCGTCTCGCCCACCGCCCGGGACACCGCGAGCAGCACCGCGGCCACGATGCCCGGCAGGGCCGCCGGCAGCACCACGCGCTTGAGGGTCTCGGAGCGGGTGGCGCCGAGGCCCAGGGAGCCCTCCCGCAGCGACTGGGGCACGGCGTTGATCACGTCGTCCGAGAGGGACGACACGAAGGGGATGATCATGACGCCCATCACGAGCCCCGCGGCCAGGGCGCTCTCCGAGGCCACGTCGAGCCCGAGGCGCTCCCCGAAGCCGCGCACCCGAGGCGCCACCAGGAGCGCCGCGAAGAAGCCGTAGACCACGGTGGGGATGCCGGCCAGGATCTCGAGCAGCGGCTTGGCGACGCTGCGCACCCGCTGCGAGGCGTAGTCGGACAGGTAGACCGCCGCCATCAGCCCCACGGGCACCGCCACCGCCATGGCGAGCAGGGTGATGAGCAGGGTGCCTGCGAAGACGGGCACGGCGCCGAACGCGCCCGAGGCGCCCACCTGGTCGGCACGCAGCGCCGTCTGCGGGCTCCAGCGCAGGCCGAACAGGAACTCGAACGGCGAGACCAGGGCGAAGAAGCGTAGGGCCTCGAAGAGGAGCGAGAGCACGATCCCGATGGTGGTGAGGATCGCCACCAGGGAGCACGCCAGCAGCGCGGCGGTGAGCGCGCGCTCCACGCTGGGGCGGGCCCGCAGCTCGGGCCGCACGCGGCGACGGGCCCCGGCGAGACCCACCCCACCCAGGGCCAGCAGCGCCCCGCCGAGCGCCAGGCTGGTGGTCTGGCGCAGGCTCCGGTAGCGGACCGCTGCGCTCCGCACCTCCGGCGTGGGAGCGCGCAGCGGCACGTCGCCGCGCGCCAGCCGACGCGCGTCGTCGAGCAGGAGATCGAGACGCTCGGGCGGGAGGCTGCGGACCTCGGCCGGTAGCGACGCCAGCACCCGGGCGTCCATCACGCGGGGCGCCAGCAGGAGCCCGAGCACCAGGGCGGCCGCGGCGGGCAGCCCGCACCCGAGCGCCACGTAGGCGCCGTAGTAGCCGGGCCGGGAGTGCAGCGCCCGCACGTCCCCGGCCACCAGCGCCACGGCCCGGCGTCGCCCCAGGACCCAGGCCGTGGCGGTGAGACCGAGGAGCATCGCCGCGAGGATCAGCGCCACGGTGCGCCGCCGCGCCGGCCTACGGGCCCGGCGGACGCGCCGCCACGCCGGCCGTCATCGGCTCCAGCGCCAGGGCGCGCTGGCGCACGGTTCGGCGCTCCGCCTCGGGCAGCGGGATCAGGCCCTTGTCCGTCAGGTAGCCCTCCTCGCCCGCCGCGCGCTCGCTGGTGAACTCCGCCACGTACTCCGCGATGCCCGGGATCGAGCCCACGTGGGCCTTCTTCAGGTAGAAGTAGAGCGAACGCGAGACGCCGTACTCGCCGCTCGCGATGTGGTCGAAGCTCGGAGCCACGCCGTCCACCAGGCTGCCCTGGATCTTGTCGCTGTTCTGGTCCAGGAACGAGAAGCCGAAGATGCCCAGGGCGTTCGGGTTGGCCTGGAGCTTCTGGACGATCAGGTTGTCGTTCTCCCCGGCCTCCACGTAGGCGCCGTCCTCGCGCAGGGCATGGGCCGCGGCCTGGAACGCCTTCGGGTCCTTCTCCTTGAGCGCCGCCAGCATCGGGAAGGCCTCGGCGCCCCCCTCCATGGCCAGCTCCACGAAGGCGTCGCGGGTGCCCGAGGTGGGCGGCGGGCCCAACACCTCGATCTTCGCGGCCGGAAGCGAGGGATCGATGTCACTCCATCTCCGATGGGGGTTCGCCACCAGCTTGCCGCCGACCGGCACCTGCTTGGCCAGGGCCTGGAAGATCTGCGGCTGGGTGAGGCCCAGGCGCGGGGCGCTCCTGGCGTTGGCGATCACGATGCCGTCGTAGCCGATCTTGACCTCGACGATCTCCTCGACCCCGTTCTTCCGACACAGGTCGATCTCCGACGCCTTGATGCGCCGGGAGGAGTTCGTGATGTCGGGGGTGTCGAGGCCCACGCCGTCGCAGAAGAGCTTGAGGCCACCGCCGGACCCGGTGCTCTCCACCACCGGGGTCTTGAAGCGGGTGGTCTTGCCGAACTGCTCGGCCACGGCAGTGGAGAAGGGGAACACCGTCGAGGAGCCGACGATGCGGATCTGGTCGCGTGCCTGGACTTCGGGAGCGCCACAGCTCAGCACGGCGAGCGAGACGAGAGCGAGGGTCTTGATCTTCACGATGGAACGCTCCTCCTGGTCGAGGCCTCGGAAAGCTCTCCCGGCTGGCGCGCTTCCCGGTCGGTTCGATGGCGCAACGTAACCACGCGCGGGGAGCGACCCGTGACCCTTGCGTGACGAACTCGTGACACGAAGGCCGGCGTCCACCCCGGGGGCGGGTCGGCTAGCCTCCCGGCCCGTGGGCCTCGCCATCGATCGGGAGCAGTTCCGCGAGGAGGAGTACGTCCGCTTCCGGGAGCGGCTCGAGGGGAGCTTGCTGGCGCTCCGGGAGCTGCTCGCGCGCCCGGGCTTCGGCGTGGGCCCCGCCTCCCTGGGCGCCGAGCTCGAGCTGTTCCTGATCGACGCCGCGGGCCGTCCCCTGCCCCGCAACGAGGCGGTGCTGGCGGCCACCTTGGATCCGCGCGTCACCGTGGAGCTCGACCGCTTCAACCTGGAGTGCAACCTGCGCCCGGCGCGCCTGGCGGGGCGCCCCTTCGCGGCGCTCGAGCGCGAGATCCGCGAGGCCCTGGCCGAGGTGGAGCGCGCCGCCCGCACCCAGGAGGGCCGGCTGGCGGTGATCGGGATCCTGCCGACCCTGCGCCCCGAGGACCTGCAGTCCGGAAACATGAGCGACTTCCCCCGCTACCGGGCCCTCTCGGCGGCGCTCCAGCGCCTGCGGCTCGAGCCCTTCCGCATGCGCATCCACGGGGCCGAGCCCCTGGACGTGACCTGCGACGACGTCACCTTCGAAGGCGCCAATACCTCGCTCCAGCTGCATCTGCGGGTGGATCCGCAGGCCTTCGCGCGCACCTTCAACGCGGTCCAGATGGCCACCGCCCCGGCCCTCGCCGTGGCGGGCAACTCGCCCACCTTCCTGGGCCACCAGCTCTGGGAGGAGACGCGCGTCGCGCTCTTCAAGCAGGCCGTGGACCCGCGCGCCGAGGCAGGAGGGCCGCGGCGCGAGCCTCGCGTCTCCTTCGGCACGGACTGGGTGGCGGAAGGCGCCTTCGAGCTGTTTGCGGAGAACGTGGCGCTCCACGAGCCGCTGCTCCCGGTACTGAGCGACGAGGAGCCGCTGGTCCGCCTGCGGGCCGGCGCGGTGCCGCGCCTGGAGGAGCTGCGCCTGCACCAGGGCACGGTCTGGCGCTGGAACCGCGCCATCTACGACTGGGCCGAGGGGGGTCACCTGCGCATCGAGATGCGGGCGCTTCCGGCCGGGCCCTCGGTGGTGGACATGCTGGCGAACGCTGCCTTCCTGGTGGGGCTGGCCCTGGGCCTCGCCCCGGAGGCGGACGCCTGGACGCGCGGCTTCGACTTCGAGTGCGCGCACCGCAACTTCTACCGGGCGGCCCAGGAGGGGCTCGAGGCGGAGCTGCTCTGGCCGCCGGCTCCCGGCCAGGCGCCGGTGCGCGCCACGGCCCGGGAGCTGGTACTGCGGCACGTGCCCCTGGCGCGCGAGGGCCTGGCCCGGGCCGGCGTGGCCCGCGAGGAGCACGAGCCGCTGCTGGCGGTGATCGAGGCCCGCGCCGCGTCGGGTCAGACGGGCGCCGCCTGGCAGCGCAGCGTGCTCGCGGCGCTCGAGCCGCGCCTCGGCCGTAGCGGGGCGCTCGCCGCCATGCTGGAGCGCTACCTGGCCGGCACCGCCTCGGAGGCGCCGGTGCACCGCTGGCCCGTGGCGCCGTGAGCGGGACGATCCGGCGGCTCGAGCTGGCGGGTCCGGCCGACGTGGCGCCGGACGTGGAGGGCTTTCTGCGCGCGCTGGGCGGAGCGGCCTGGCTTCGCGTGCCGGGCCGCGACCGCTCGCGAGCCCGCATGGTGGCGACGCTCCTGCACGGCAATGAGCCCTCGGGCGTGCGGGCCGTGCACGCCTGGCTGCAGACCGCGGTGCGGCCCGCCGTGGACGTACACTTCTTCCTGGGCGCGGTGGAGGCGGCGCTGGCTCCCCCCGGCTTCGCCTACCGGTCGCTCCCGGGCCGCGCCGATCTGAACCGCTGCTTCCGCGCCCCCTTCCGGGGAGCCGAGGGCGCCGTGGCCCGGGAGGCGCTCGCCCTGCTGGACGCCGCCGGCCCGGAGGCCGTGGTGGACCTGCACAACAACACCGGCCACAACCCGCCCTACGGGGTGACCCCGGTCCTCGACGTGGCGGCGCGGCGGCTGGTGGGGCTGTTCGCCGAGCGGCTCGTGCACAGCCGCCTGCGCCTCGGCGCGCTCACCGAGGCCGCCCGGGAGCGCTGCCCGAGCGTGACCGTGGAGTGCGGGCGCGTGGGCGACCCGGCCGCCGACGCGGTGGCGCATCGCGGGCTCGCACGCTTCCTGGAAGCGGAGCGGCTCGAGCTCGAGCGTGACCCCGCGCAAGCACTCCAGATCCTGGCCGACCCGGTGCGCGTGCGGGCCCGGGACGGGGTCCGGCTCGCCTTCGCGGACCGGCCGGCGGCCGGGGCCGACTTGACCGTGCGCCAGGACATCGATCGGCACAACTTCGAACGGCTCGGCCCCGGGGCGCCCATCGGCTGGGCGGAGCGCAACACCTGGCCCCTGGAGGCCAACGACGAGGCAGGCCGCGACGTCTCCCGGGAGCTCTTCGGTTGGATCGACGGCATGCTGCGCACCCGGCGCGACCTGATCCCCATCATGATGACCACGGATCCGAGCGCGGCGCTCCAGGACTGCCTGTTCTACGTGGTGCGGGAGCTGGAGGAGGCCGAGCCCGGCCCCGTGGACGGCTAGACTCCAGCCCGGGAGGAGCGCTGCCACGAGGCCGCACCGCGTGCCGCCGGGGCCCGGCCAGGAGTCGGTCTGGGACTACCCGCGCCCGCCGCGCCTGGAGCCCAGCGGGCGCCGCATCCAGCTGGAGTTCGGCGGCGTGCGGATCGCCGACACGCGCGCGGCCCAGCGCGTGCTGGAGACCAGCCATCCGCCGGTCTACTACGTCCCGCCCGAGGACGTGCGCATGGATCTCCTGGAGGCGAGCCCGCGCACCTCCTACTGCGAGTGGAAGGGCGTGGCCCGCTACTGGACGATCCGGGTGGGCAGCGCGCGGTCCGAGGACGCGGCTTGGTCGTATCCGAGCCCGACGCCGGGCTTCGAGGCGATCCGCGATCACCTGGCCTTCTATCCGAGCCGCGTGGACGCGTGCTTCGTGGACGGCGAGCGGGTCGCCGCCCAGCCCGGGGACTTCTACGGCGGCTGGATCACCGCCGACGTGGTGGGACCCTTCAAGGGCGATCCCGGCAGCGGGGGCTGGTGAGCCCGGGCGTCAGGCCTCGGGCCGGAAGCGCAGCGGGAGCCGGCCCGGAACCCGGAACAGCGAGGGGCCCCACTCCACCTTGCGGGACACCAGCTCGAGCGCCTCGAAGCGCCGCGCCAGGCTGCCCATGGCGATCTGCCCCTCCAGGCGCGCCAGGTGCGCACCCAGACACAGGTGCGCTCCGCCCCCGAAGGCCAGGTGCGCGTTGTCGGTGCGATCGATGTCGAAGCGGTCGGGATCCGGGAAGCGCTCCGGGTCGCGGTTGGCCGCCCCGAGCAGAGCCAGCACCTGGCTGTTCTTCGGGATGGTCTTGCCGCCGAACTCGGCGTCCTCGTGCAAAGTGCGCATCGTCACCAGGATGGGCCCGTCCCAGCGCAGACACTCCTCCACGGCGCTCGCCACCCGCTCGGGACGCGCCCGCAGCTTCGCCAGCTGGTCGGGATGCAGGAGCAGGGCGCGCACGCCGTTTCCGATCAGACCGATGGTGGTCTCGAAGCCGGCGATCAGCAGGCCCATGGCCTGGGAGACCAGCTCCGTGGGGGTCAGGCGGTCGCCCTCCGCCTCGGCGCGCAGCAGGCCGCTCAGGAGGTCGTCGCGGAGCTGCGTGCGGCGCTCGGCGATCAGCCGCTGGAAGTAGTCGCTCAGGGCGAGCCCGGCCTGGCGGGCCCGGGCCAGGACGTCCGGCGGCTGGATCGCCGCGGCGAGGCCGTGGGTGGCCTGGGCGGTCCAGACCGCGAAGCGCTCGTGGTCCTCGGCGGGGACACCCAGCATCTCGCAGATCACCGTGGCCGGGACCGGCAAGGCCAGGTCGGCGATCAGGTCCATCTCGCCGCGGGACGCCACCCGGTCGAGCCGCTCGTCCACGATGGCCTGCACGCGCGGCCGCATGGCCTCCACCGCCCGGGGCGTGAAGGCCCGGCTCACCAGCCTGCGCAGGCGCGTGTGGGCGGGCGGATCCTGCTGGAGCATGAACTCGCGCTGGTACTCCAGCTGCGACTCGTCGACGCCGGGCAGGCGACCGTCCGTGGTGCGGACCCCGCAACGCACGTCCTTGAGCAGGCGCACCACGTCGGCGTAGCGGCCGAGGCGCCAGATGCCGACGGGGGTGTGGTTGACCGGGTCGAGCGCGCGCAGGCGCGCGAGCGCCGGGTAGGGATCGTCGCGGAACGCCGGATCGAGAGGGTTCGCGCCGAACCAGGGATCGTCGGCCGGCGGGCCGGCGGCGGGCTCACTCGGGATGGACATGGAAACCTCCGGGGCGCCGGACCAGCATACCCGACCGGGGGCCGGGCGCGGGTGCTAGCCTCGGACCCGATGCGTGGGCGCGCAGCGGCCGTTCTCGGGGCAGTGGCGTTGCTCGGCTGCAGCCGGGACGTGCTGCCGAGCGGGCGCCAGCTGGTGTGGGGCGCCTCCGTGCCGGGCTCGACCACGCCGGCCCGCGTCACCTCGGTGGCCGTGCGGGGCGACTACCTGGACGCGGTGCTCGAGAGCGAGGTGTTCCGGCTGCGCTTCCTGCTGCCGGACACCGAGCGCTGCCGCGGCGTGGTGGAGCGCGACGCGCAGGTGGACTTCGTGCGCCTGCGCCTCTTCGGCGTGGTGAAGCGCGGCCAGGAGCGCTGCGAGCCGGTCGGCATCGCCGACCTGGCCGCCTGGCGCGACCAGCGCACGCGTCCCCGCCGCTTCGATCCGCTGCCGCGGGCCCAGGCCACCTTTTACGTGACCTACTCGGACGAGGAGGTCGTGCTGGTGCGCGGCCGCTTCCCGCTGGCGACGGAGATCGGCCTGACCGGGAGCTCCGACCTGGTGGCCATGCTGCCCAACGCGCCGGAGTGCCTCGGTCCCCTGGAAGAGGGCGTGGCCTCCATGGAGTTCCGGGACGCGGGGGCCCCGGCCTACGTGCTGGTGGCCAGCGAAGGCCTCTGCCCGCTGCTCGGCTTCGCGCTGCCGATCCGGCTCCGGGGCGACCCGACGCGGCCGGCCGAGCCGGACGCCTCGTAGGAGGGGCGCGGCGGTGACCACGATCCGCGTCGAAGCCGTGGGCGAGCGCGTCTTCCGGGTGCGCGTCTCGGACGCGGGTGGCACCACCACCCACCAGGTCACCGTGGCCCCCGGCGACCTGGAGCGCTACGGCGCCGACGCGGCGGAGGCGCTGGTGGAGGAGTCGTTCCGCTTCCTGCTGGAGCGGGAGCCCAAGGAGTCGATCCTGCGCGGCTTCGCGCTCGCGGTGATCGAACGCTACTTCCCGCAGTATCCGGGCGAGATCCGCCGGCGTCTGGCGGAGCGTCGCGGCTCGGCGTAGACGCTGCGGGGCTCAGGCGCCCTGGATGTAGCGCTTGAGCTGCTCGATCTCCGAATCGCGCTCCTGGATCTCGTCGAAGAGCAGGTCGCGGATCGAAACCGTGTCCACCACCTGCCCTTCCATCAGGATCGGCAGGTGCCGGCAGCCGATCGTCTGCATCTTGACGATCGCGCTCATGCGGGTGTCGATCGGGGTGGCGGTGATCGGGTCGGGCGTCATCACCTCGCGGAGCGGGGTCTGCTCGAGCGGGCGACCCTTGCCGAGCACCCGGTGCAGCAGGTCCCGCTCGCTGAAGATCCCGATCAGGCGCCCGTGCTCCACCACGAGCACCGCCCCCACCTTGCGGGTGACCATGGTGCGTAGCGCGGCGGCCACGGGCTGGTCCGGGGCGAACACGTTCACGACCGGAGAGCGCTTCTGGAGGATCTCGGCGAGGTGCGCCATGGGGACCTCCCGGCCATCATTGTGCGCCAGCGCCGGCCGGGAGACAAGCGCAACCCGTCGGTCGCCTCGGGTGATGCGCGCCTGCGGGGTGCACGCATGCGATCGGAGGGCGTTGCGGGTCGAAGGCGTCGGAGCCCGGCACGCCGGGGCTCAGTGAAGGCGGGCCTTGACCCGCCGCAGCACCCAGCCAAGCACCGGCACCTGTTCGTAGGCAGCCTCGCCGAGGTCGAAGTAGTCGCGCTGGCGCTGGATGCGCCCGTCCCGGAAGCGCAGGTGGCTCACTCCCGCAAAGCTGCGCCCCGGGTCGCCGTCGCGGCCCGGCAGGCGCATGGTCCAGAAGAGCACCGCCTCCGCGTCGCCCACCAGCTCGTGGTCCACCTGGAAGCTCGCCCCCTCGGCGTAGGCCACGAACTCGCCCAGGTAGGCCTCGAGCGCCGGGAGGCCGTTCACCTGGGTGATCGGGTCCTGGAAGTGCACGTCCTCGGCGTACAGGCTGCCCAGGTCTTCGGCGACGGCCGGGGTGATGGTCGCGAAGCGGCGCTTGTACGCCTCCACCGGCTCCTGGGCCCAGGCTGCCGCCGGCCCCAGCAGGAGCGCGGCCACCAGTCCCGCCCGCAACGCGGCCCGGTGGCGGGCCGAGCCCGGCACGGCGGCCCGCGTGCTCACTCGAGATGGCTGCGCAGCATCCAGGCGTTCTTCTCGTGCACCCGCATGCGCTGCACCGCCAGGTCGACGGTCCCCTCGTCGCCGGCCTTCTCCGCCGCCTGGAGCACCTGGCGCGCCGTGGCCACCACGGTGTGCTGGTCCACCGTGAGACGCCGCAGCATCTCGCTGGCGTCCGGCGACTCCTGCTCCTCCTTCACCCGGGCGAGCTTCGCGAACTCCGTGTAGCTGCCCGGGGCCCGCTGGCCCAGGGCGCGGATGCGCTCCGCGATCTCGTCCACGGCCAGGGCCAGCTCCTGATACTCCTGCTCGAAGAGGGTGTGCAGGGTGGAGAACATGGGGCCCGTCACGTTCCAATGGTAGTTGTGGGTCTTCAGATACAGCGTGTAGCTGTCGGCGAGCAGGCGCGAGAGGGGTTTGGCGATCTCGCGCCGCGCCGCGTCGTCGAGCTTGGGCATGGCGGTTCCTCCGGGAGAGGTTGCGTCTTCGCTTCCAAGGTAGGCAGTCCCGACGTGCCGTCAAACCGCGCGCCCTCCCGGCGCGCCGCCGCGGCGATGCCGGCCAGCATGCCGCGGAAGACCAGCGCGTGGAGCGGATAGATCCCGTACCAATAGAGCAGGCCCGAGAGCCCCACGGGATCGAAGGTCGCGGTCTGCCGGATGCAGGCCCCCGCACCCTCCGGGGTCACTTCGAACTCGAGCCAGGCGCGACCCGGAAGCTTCATCTCGGCGGCGAGCCGCAGGCGGCGATCCGCCTCGAAGGCCTCCACCCGCCAGCAGTCCAAAGCGTCGCCCACGCGCAGCCGCTCCGGGTGGCTGCGCCGCCGGCGCATGCCGACTCCGCCCACCAGCAGGTCCAGGAAGCCGCGCAGCTGCCACAGGAAGTCGTAGGCGTACCAGCCGGTGGCTCCGCCGATGCGCCGGATCGGGGCGAAGGCCGCGCGGGGCGGGACCGGAACGCGGGCGGTGCGCGAGTCCAGCAGCCGGCGCCCGAAGCGCACGCCGCCGTAGGAGCGGGGCGCGGACGCCGCGGACGAGAGGGCGTCCGACCAGCGCGTCTCCGCGAACTCGCGATCCTCGTTGCGCAGGGCGCTGGCCACGGCCTCCCGCACGCCCTGGGGCTCGATGCGGAAGTCGCGCCGGGCCCGCTCGTCGTGGACGACGGTGGGGTGACGCACGCTCTCGATCAGCTTGCGGCCCACCCGGGCATAGAGCGGGGTCACCAGGCCGAGCCAGCGGCTGCTCAAGCGCGGCGTGAGCACCGGAACCGGGATCATGAGCCGACGCAGTCCCCGCTGCCTTGCGTACTCGCGCATCAGGTCCTGGTAGGACACCACGTCCGCTCCGCCGATCTCGTAGACCGGGTTTCCCCGGGGATCTGCATCGAGGGCCTCCACCAGGTAGTCCAGCAGGTCCTCGATGCCGATGGGCTGGGCGCGCACCTTGACCCAGCGCGGCGTCACCATGACCGGCAGGCGCTCCACCAGGGCACGCACCATCTCGAAGGAGAGGCTTCCGGATCCGATCACGATCGAGGCCCGGAACTCGATCACCGGCACGCCCGAGTCCCGCAGCATGCGGCCCACCTCGTGGCGGCTGCGCAGGTGGGCGGAGAGCGCCCCGTCCTCGTCGCCGAGGCCGCCCAGGTACACGATCCGGCCCACGCCGGCCTGGCGCGCGGCCGTTCCGAAGTGGCGTGCGGCCTCGCGGTCGCGCGCCTCGAAGCCGCCCGCGGCGCCCATGGAGTGCACCAGGTAGTAGGCGGTCTCGATCCCGGCCAGGGCCGGCGGGAGGCTCGCGGGATCCAGGAGATCGCCGCGCACGCTCTCCGCCTGGGGGCCGAGGCGGCCGCGCAGGTGCTCCGGCCGACGCGCCAGGCAGCGCAGGGGGACCCCGCGCTCCTGGAGCCGGCGCAGCAGCCGACCTCCCACGTAGCCGCTGGCCCCGGTGAGGAGCACGCGCCCCGGCGGGCGGGGGCGTGCCCCGGGCGTCGCGTCGGGCGAGAGCTCCATGCCCGATGGATAGCCCGTCGGGCGGCGGATGGGTTCGGATCGAAGGCCCGCCTCCCCCCCCCAACCCCCAGGGGGACAGACCGGGCCGGACGCCGGCTCACGCGACGGTCGCGCCCGGCACCGGGGCGGGCCGGTAGAGCGCCGCGGCGCCCGCCCGGCGCAGGACCCCCTCGAGGGGCGCCGGGTCGGCGTAGGGCCAGAGCGCGACGATCGTCCCGCCCTGCCCGGCGCCGGCGAGCTTGGCGCCGGGAGCGCCGGCCGCCCGGGCCGCCTCGATGAGCCGCTCGTTGGCGGGGCCCGAGCCGCCGAGCCCGCGCTGGACGGCGTGGTTCTCGTCCATGAGACGGCCGAGCCGCTCCCAGTCGCCCGCCTCGAAGGCGCCGCGTCCCTCGCCGGCCAGGGCGCGCAGGCGTGCGTACGCCTCCAACACCTCGGGATCGCCCCGCTCCCAGCGGGCCCGGATCGGAGCGTGCACGTGGCCCGAGTGGTGCGACACCCCGGTCACCGCCAGCACGAAGGGCAGCGCGCCGCCGGGCGCGCTCACCTCCTCGACGCCGGCCCGGGGCGACACGCCCGGCGGCTCGTCGCGCTCCTTGCCGCGCAGGTCCACGAAGCGAAGCCCGCCGAAGCTGCACAGGTAGTGGTCCACCCAGCCGCAGGTCACGCCGAGCAGCTTGCGTTCGATCCAGCGCGCGCGCTCCGCCAGCTCGAAGGCGTCGAGGGGTCTCCCCTGCCAGGTCTCGAGGGCCTGGAGCAGCGCCACCAGCAGCGCCGTGGAGCCGGCCAGGCCGCTCTGCCGGGGGATCTCGCTCTGCCAGCGGATCCGCAGCGGCGGCAGCCGCTCGATACCGCGCAGCACGGCGCGGGCCAGATCGAACTCGTCGCCGCCCGGCGCGAGGTCGGCGGAGCGGCGAAGCGCGCGGCTGCGTCCGCCGGTCTCCACCCGGCAGACGGGAGCGGGCTCGAGGACCACCCGGGCCCGCAGCGGCACCGAGCAGGCCAGCACGGCGCCGCCGTAGAGGTCCGAGGGATTGCCGAGCAGGTTGGCGCGCGCGGGAGCGGAGGCTCGCAGGCGCCGGGTAGCCGGCACGCTCAGCCGGGGACGAGGCGCAGCGGTACCCAGCCCCGCGCCTCCACCCGCAGGCGGACCCGCCAGGGACCGCCCGCGGCCGCCTGGGTCCAGCCCGGCAGGGCGTCGCCGCGCGGGAGCGCCCGGGCGGTGGCGGCGTCGAGCCGGGCGACCTCCGCCAGCGGGCGCGCCGCCCAGCCCCGGATCTCCACGGGCTCGTCCGGCGCCCCGAGGACGTCGAGGGTGACCGCGCCCGCGGCCTCCAGACGGATCTCCCGCACGCGGCGGTCCCCCACGCTGGCGTAGCGGGACACGTCGCCGAAGACCGCGAGCTCGCCGGGCAGCAGCGGGCACAGGACGCGCAGGTCCCAGTCGCCGGGGGCCAGGGAGAGCTCGAGGGCGTCCCCGGGTGCCAGGCGTTCGAAGGCGTCCCGGCGCCAGTCGTAGCCGAGCACCGGGCCCAGCGGGCGGAGCTCGCCGAGGTCCGCCAGCGGCAGGCGGAAGCGCAGCGTCTCGCCGCCGCGCCAGGCGTTGAAGCTCGCCAGGTAGACCCAGCGCCCGGCCGGGTGCGTCGAGTAGGTCTCGCCGATCAGGGGCTCGGGCTCGAAGAAGGCATCGCGGCGGAAGCAGCGCTCCAGGGCCGCGATGGGCACGTCGGGCTTGACCAGCAGCCCGTCCGCGCGGCAGGTGCGCAGCACGAGCTCGCGGTCGGTGCGACCGAGGCGGTCTCCGATCCCGACGGGCCCGGCGGAGAGGGCCGCCAGCAGGGCCTCCGCCTCGGCGTGGGGATCGCCGTCCCAGCCGCTGCCCTGGCGCTGGGAGAGGAAGACGTCCTTGAAGGGCAGCAGGCCCAGGGCCCGGGCCAGGGCGTTCGTGTAGAGGAAGCGCACCCAGTGGGCGGGGTTGTCGGCCAGGTAGCGATAGTCGCCGCCGGTGCGGATCGCCACCACCCGCTCGAGGCCCAGGGTGGTGAGGAAGTCGGCAGGCGTCGCCATGCACCAGATCAGCGAGAGCCCGTGCTCCCCGGCCGCCCGGTCCAGGGCCTCCTGCCAGGCCCGGGCCCGGCCCGGACGCTCGCGCAGGGCGCGCACGCCCAGGAACGACTCCACCAGCCAGTCCTGCTCGTAGGCCACGGCGCCCCAGCTGGCCGCCTGGCCCATCCAGTCCTGGAAGAGCTCCGGGCCCTGGGGATGGGCGCGGTCGCCGTCCAGCCACATGGGGTGGCGGCGCGCGTAGGGAGAGCGGCTCGAGATGTGGCGGCCGTGGAGGATGAGGGGGGCGTTGCCCAGGCGCCGCCGCAGGCCGTGCACGCCCTCCGGCAGCACGTCCGGGCGTGGCTCCCAGAGGTGCAGCCCGGTGGGCGGCACGGGACCGGGCTGCCCGGGTCCCACGGGCCGGGTCGTCTCGTGGGGGTAGAACCAGGAGTCGAGCTCCACCGCCGCCACCGGCACCTGCTGCTCCCGCAGGCCGGCGAGGGTGTGCTCCAGGGTGGTGGACAGGTCGAGCCCGGGCTCCGTGCGGTACCAGTAGGCGGCTCCGTTGTCGGTCCAGTAGGAGAGGCATCCGACGGCGGCGTCCGCGTAGCGCGACGGACGCCGGGTCGCGTGCCGGCGGCGCAGCCGGCCGGCCCAGGCCTCCAGGACGCGACGCGGGCCGGGCCCCGCCCAGAGCGCGAGCTCCGTGGCGAAGCCGCGCGGCACCCGATCGAGGTCGCCCTGCCAGCCGCAGCGCACGCCCTCGGCCGCGCGCTCGCGGGCCGAGGGAACCGCGATCACCTGCTCGTGGAAGGCGTCGAGGGGCGCCAGCAGGAGACAGCGACCGTCGGGCGCCAGCCAGGCCAGCGGCTCCACCACCGCGGGGCGGTGCGGAAACAGCAGCAAGTCCGCCGCCTCCGCACCCCCGAAGGTGGGGAAGGCGAACTCCGTGAACTGGTGGCCGAAGCTGCGCGTTGCCTCGGGTACGCCGCCCGGCTGGCGCAGGGCCGGCCGCAGCCAGGGCCACACCACGCTCGGCTCGCCGAAGGCGCCGGTGGCGAGGCCCACCAGGTCGTCCGCCGCCTCGGTGCGGAACACGAGGACGGGCTCCCGCGTGTAGGCCCGCACGCTGGTGCGCAGGGCGAGGGGCAGCGGCTCCCAGACCAGCTCCGCGCCCTGGTAGGGCCCGAGATCGTCCTCGCCCTGGAAGGGACGCAGCGTCACGCCGAGAGCCTTGGCCCGGGGTCCGGCGGGCTCCGCTCCCGACCAGCTCTCGCCCGCGTGCCGCACCGCGAAGGCCACGGGGCCGAGCCAGTCGGGCTCGCCCCAGGCGAGCCGCCACGGCCCCGCATCCTCGAGCCCCAGCACCAGCCCCTGCGCCGCTGCGATGCGCACCGCGCTCCCCGTTCGCGAGCCCCGGGCCATTCTGGGCTGGGGGGCTCCCGGCGGCAAGCGAGCGCGTCGCGGCCGGCAGCGGTCGTCGCGAGCCCCGAGTGACGGCGGTCACGGGCCGGCGACCCGTTGCGGCCGAGAACCGGGCCGGGGAGGGAACGCGCGTGACGCGAGGACGCGATCTGCTGCTGGTGGACACGGGGAGCTGCATGGAGCTCCTGGCGGGACGCCTGCGCCGGCTCGGCTACCGGACGCTGTGGGCCAAGACCAGCATGGAGGCCTACGCGGCGCTCGAGGACCCCCTCTACGACGTGGGCGCGGTGGTGATGCGACCGGATCTCGCGGCGACGGACCTGCGTCGGGCGCTCGAGGCGTTCCGCAGCCACGCCCGGGACGCGGCGCTCGCCTATCTGGTGACGGGCCAGCGCCCCGAACTCGGGGAGCGCCGCCGCCTGCGGGACGCGGGCGTGACCGCGGCCCTGTGGGAGCCCATCGACCAGCATGCGCTGCGCTTCCAGGTGAACCGCGCCCTCGCCCAGCCGGGCGTCGTGCGCGGCCGGCGCGGCGCCCTGCGCGCGCCGGCCGTGTGGCCCGCGCGGGTCTGGGCGGACGGGCGCGAGAAGCAGGCCCGCGTCTACAGCGCCTCGGCGGCCGGCGTCTTCCTGGCCACGCCGCGCCCCTCGCCCCGCAACGTGCCGCTTCGCATCGAGCTCCCGCTCCCGTCGGGCCGGGTGGCCCTGGCGGGGCGGGTGGTGATGACGAACGTGCCGGGGAACCTGATGCGGCGCACCCTGCCGGTGGGCATGGGCGTGCGCTTTGAGCAGCCGCCGGTCGAGGTCCAGGCGACCCTGGAGCTGTGGGCCACGAAGCGCTTCCGCAGCCTGGTGGTGTGAGCGGAACCCGGCTCCCTAGTCCGGAAGCACCGCGGGCGGCCGGTCCTCCACCTCGCGCCGGCGACGCATGAGCACGAGCTGCGCGCGTACGCCGCCCGCGGCCGTGGGGGGCCGGTGGGAGCCGTCGGGCAGGATCTCGCGGGCCTTCACGTCGTCGCGCAGGTAGACGTCGAGGATCTCCTCCAGGCGCTCGCGCACCGCCCGCGTGCGGGCGCGGCACATCACCTCGACGCGCCCGTCCAGGTTGCGGGGCATCCAGTCGGCGCTGCCGAACCAGAGCTCCGGCTCGCCGCCGTTCTCGAAGCGGATGATGCGCGAGTGCTCCAGGAAGCGGTCCACGATGGAGCGCACGCGGATCGTCTCCGAGAGGCCGGGAACGCCGGGGCGCAGGCAGCAGATGCCCCGCACCACGAGATCGATCCGCACGCCCGCCTGGGAGGCCTCGTAGAGGGCCCGGATCACGCCCTCGTCCTGCAGGGCATTCAGCTTGGCCAGGATCGAGCCCGGGTGTCCCGCGCGGGCGTGGGCCGCCTCCCGGGCGATGCGCTCCAGGATGCCGCGACGCAGGGTGAGGGGAGCCACCAGCAGGTGCTCCCAGCGTTCGTTGGTGGTCAGGCTCGTCAGCAGGTTGAAGACGCTCGCCACCTCGGCGGTCACGCCGGGATCGGCGGTGAACAGGCCGAGGTCGGTGTAGAGGCGCGCGGTGGTGGGATTGTAGTTGCCGGTCCCGATGTGGGCATAGCGGCGCAGCTGGTCCTCCTCGCGTCGCACCACCAGCATGAGCTTGCAGTGGGTCTTCAGGCCGAGCTGGCCGTAGACGATCTGGACACCCGCCTCCTCCATGCGTCGGGCCCAGCGGATGTTCTTCTCCTCGTCGAAGCGGGCCTGCAGCTCCACCACGCAGGTGACCTGCTTGCCGCGCTCGGCCGCGCCGAGCAGGGCGCGAGCGATCGGCGAGTCCTCGTTGGTCCGATACAGGGTCTGCTTGATGGCGAGCACGCGGGGATCGTCCGCCGCCTGCTCCACGAAGTCGATCACGCTGTCGAAGGAGTCGTAGGGATGGTGCAGGAGCACGTCCGCGGCGCGGATCGCCGTGAAGATCTTGGCCGGCTCCCGCAGGGCGTGATGGACCGGCGCCACGTAGGGGGGATCCTTCAGGCGCGCATCGTCCTCGAGCGCGAGCAGCTGCATGAGGCGCGAGAGGTTCACGGGGCCGTCGCACTCGTAGAGGTCGCCCGCCTCGAGATCGAACACTTCGAAAAGCTCCTGCTTGAGGCGCTCGCCCACCGGCGCGCGGGCCTCCAGACGCACCGCCTCGCCCCGGCGCCGGCGCCGCAGCTCCTGCTCGATGGCGGTGAGCAGGTTCTCCGCCTCCTCCTCGTCCACGTACAGGTTGCTGTTGCGGGTCACCCGGAAGGCGGTGTGATCCAGGATGGCCACGCGCGGAAAGAGGTCCGGCAGGCGCCAGCGGACCACGTCGGCCAGGAAGACGTAGCGGCTGACGCGCCCGTGCCGCGGCAGGCGCAGCAGGCGCGGCAGCATGACCGGCACCTGCACCACGCCGAGACGGTCGGGCTCCTCCGGGTCGTCGGTCTCGAGCAGCGCCGCGATGCTCAGGCGGCCGCTCGCCAGGTGGGGAAACGGATGGGCGGGATCCACGGCAATGGGCGTGAGCACGGGAAAGATCTCGCGCTCGAAGACCTGACCCAGCCACGCGGCCTCGTCGGGCGCCAGGGCATCGGGCGCCACGAACTGGACGCCCTCCTTCTCCAGGGCCGGGCGCAGGACCTGGTTCCAGCAGCGGTACTGGTCCGCCACCTGCTCGCGGACCGTGGCCGCGATGGCGGCAAGCTGCTCGGTGGGCGTCATCCCGTCCGGAGGCCGTGAAGCGACGCCCGCCTCCGCCTGCTGGCGCAGGCCCGCCACCCGCACCTCGAAGAACTCGGTCAGGTTCGAGTCCACGATGGCCAGGAACTTGACCCGCTCCAGCAGCGGATTGGCCGCGTCCTGGGCCTCCTCGAGCACCCGGCGGTTGAAGCCGAGCCAGGAGAGCTCCCGGTTCGTGAAGAGCGCCGCCCCCTGGTCTCCCCGCACCATCTCCCACACCGGATCGGCCAACCTCCCGCTCCCCAGGAGCGCCTTCGCCCCCACGGGGGGTCACTCCGGGAGCATATCCCGCTTGACGCCGGGGTCGCGAGCTACTACTTGTATGCTACAAGTTTATGGGAGGTCCGCGTGCCCGACGCCGCCAAGTTCCGCCAGACCCTGAGCGTCCTGTACCGGCGCTTCAACGCCCTGCAGCGTGACGAGAAGCGCTGCTTCGGCGTAACCCTCTCCCAGTGCGTGACGGTCGAGGTGCTGCACGAGGCGGGGCCCCAGCCCATGCGCGAGCTGGCGGCGCGGCTCGGCGTCGACACGAGCACCGTCACCCGGGTGGTGGACGTGCTCGAGCGCGACGGCCTCGTGCGCCGGACCCGTGACGCGCAACGCGATAGCCGGCGCGTGTTCGTCTCCCTGACGGAGGCCGGCCGCCGCCTGGCCCGGCGTCTGGAGGCGTGCGCGGATGCCTACTGCGAGCGCATCCTGGCGCGCATTCCCGGCGAGCGGCGCGAGGACGTCCTGCACGCCCTCGGCGTGCTGTGCGAAGCCATCGAGCAGTGGCCTGCGGCCTGCGGGCCGGGGTTCCAGGAGGAGTCATGAGCACGAACCAACGGCTGGGCGACGCGGAAACGATCCGCCAACACGTGCGCCAGGGCTACGGCCGCCTGGCGGAGGGCAGCGGGAGCTGTTGCGGAGCGAGCAACGCCGCGGACGCCATGGCGCGTCGCGTCGGATACACGGAGGAGGAGCTCCGCGCCGTGCCCGAAGGCGCCAACCTGGGAGTGGGCTGCGGCAACCCGACCGCCCTGGCGGAGCTGCGCCCGGGCGAGGTGGTGCTCGACCTCGGCTCGGGAGCGGGCTTCGACGCCCTGCTCGCCGCTCGCCGCGTGGGTCCGGCCGGACGGGTGATCGGAGTGGACATGACCGAGGCGATGCTCGCCCGGGCGCGCGCCAACGCCGCGCGGACCGGGCTCGCGAACGTGGACTTCCGCCACGGCACGATCGAGGCGCTTCCCGTGGAGGACGCCAGCGTGGACGTGATCCTCTCCAACTGCGTGGTGAACCTCTCGCCGGAGAAGCAGCGCGTGTTCCAGGAGGCCTTCCGGGTGCTGCGGCCGGGCGGTCGGCTGCTGGTCTCGGACCTCGTGCTCGAGCGGGCCCTGCCGGAGCCGGTGGCGCAGCAGCTCGACGCCTGGGTGGGCTGCATCGGCGGCGCGTCCCTGCGCGGGGAGTATCTGGAGGCCTTGCGCAAGGCCGGCTTCGAGAGCGTCGCGGTGGTGCGCGAGGCGCGCTGGGCCGACTCCCTCGCCGCGGACGACGACCAGCTCGCCGAGCTCGCCCGCGGCTACGGGATGGCGCCGGAGCTGGCCCGGGAGGTGCTCGACACGGTGACCAGCATCCACCTGCGGGCCCGCAAGCCCGAGGCTTGAGGTCCGTCTAGGCGGAGCCGGATTCCGGGCGCTCGTGCACCAGCAGGCGCGTGTCGCCGTCGAAGCGCACCTTGATCTTCCGGGGTCCGGCGGCGCCCTGCACCACGCCCGTGCCCAGGGTCGGGTGCGCAAGGCGGTCTCCTGCCTGGTAGCTCCCGGTGAGCTCGTAGGACTGCACCGGCCGGGAGAGATCCGCCTCCACGATCGTCTCGGTGGGGGTCTGCCGCGGCTTGGGGCGCGGCTTCGGGCGCACACGCCCGGCGCCGGCCTCCCAGGCCGGCGCGAGCTTCGGGACGTCGGTCAGCACGAGACGCTCCTCGCGCTCCTCCCAGGCGGGCTCGCTCGCCAGCTCGAGCGAGAGGTAGTGGACCGGGATGGAGAGGGTCTGCTCGATCTCGCGGGCCAGGCGCTCCATCTCGGCGATCCAGGCCGCCCCCTTCTGGGCCTCCCGCTTGCGGCACAGCTCCCAGTAGCGGGGGCTGCCGAGCAGCACGAGGAGCGGCGGCTCCTCGGCCGGCGCGCGACCCGGCCCCTCGGCAAGCTCCTGTTGGAAGGCCTCCCGATTGGCGGAGACCACGGCGCAGGCCGCGAGGGTCTCGAGCAACGCCCGCAGCGGCGTATCGCCGGTGGTGCCGCGCCCTGCGGACGGCGGCAGGTACTTGAGCCGGACCACCGCCAGGCGTTCGCCCGGCGTGATCCCCAGCAGGTCGATGCGCCCGGGGTCCGGACCCTGCGTCTCGGCCTTGAGCGGCACCTGGTAGGCCACGAACTCGAGGCTGCCGTCCTCGGGCAGGGCGAGACCGCCGTTGGAGTCGCGGCAGTGGTTCACGAGGGCGGTGGAGAGGGCGGGCTCCGGCCGCGCCGTCCGGCGCCCGCGCCGGCCCGTCTGGCCGGTGAGATACTTCTTGCCGGCCTCGTGGCGGCGCGGCGCGTGCTGGCCTTCCACCCGGTACTTCTCGGCGAGGGCCGCACCGTTGAGCTGGGCGGCGGCCTGCCGGAACCCGCGCGCCTGCCGGACCTCGCGCTCGCCCGCCAGATCGATCAAGGGATGCTGACTCACCCGTGCTCCTCGCGGGCCGGCCGCCGCGGCCCGGCCCCATGGCTCCCAATTCTACGCGAGTCCTCGGCAACCCGCATTCGAGGCGCAGGCAGGCGGGTCAAGCGACCGGCCCTGAGCGACGAAGAGCCCGAGGGGGGCCTGCAGCCATGGACGCGGGGGTCTGGATCCTGGGGAGCGCCTTCGGGGGCGCCGCCCTCCTGGTGGGCGGGTGCCTGGGGCGCCGGCGCGCCGCCGAAGCGCGCCTGCGGGCGCTCGGCTTCGAGCCGTGCCCCGGGGAGGCCGGCCGCCTGCGGCGCGCCTGGACGGAGCTGGCCGGGGGGCGCGGCGACGCCCGCGTTCGCCACTACCACGTGGGCCGTTGCTTCGTGCGCCGGGACGCCGTCGCCACCGTGCACCGCTTCACGGCCACGGACCTGGCCGAGGCGGACCGCGAGCGGCGCGGCCTCGGCGGACCCGTGGACGTCTTCCTGGTGGCGCCCCCCAACCCGGCGGGCCTGCCCGCGCAGCCGGTCTGCGTCGTTCTCGCCCCGCGCGGGCCCCGCTTCCTGCGCGCGTGGCTCGAACGCCGCGTGCAGGCGGACCCCTACGGACCGGCGCTCGCCCTGTCCTCGGACCGCAACGAGGCGCGGGCCTTCCTGGCCGCCTTCGGCGCCGCCCCAGGGCGCCTGGAGGAAGCCCTGTCGCCGGCGTTGCGCCAGCGGCTGGTGCGTGCCGCCGCGGCGGGCTTCCTGGTCGCCCACCTGGGAGGAGCAGGCGTCGCCCTGGCGACGCGGCCGGAGCGGGCCGACCTGGCCCGCCAGTGGCGTCACGTGGCCGAGTGGCTGCCGGCGCCCGCCTAGCCCTCCTCCAGCTCG
>JBFIML010000051.1:0-27841 GCA_041611735.1 Myxococcota bacterium
CCGACGCTGCTCATGGGCGGAACCATCCCGATGCTCACCCAGGCCCTGGCGCGCAGCCTCGACGACGCGACCCGCTTCCACGCCTACGTCTACGGCCTCAACACGGTGGGGGCCTTCGCCGGGGCGCTCGCCGCCGGCTTCGTGCTGATCCCCCAGCTCGGCCTGGTGGGCGTCATGCGGGCCATGGGCGCCGTCAACCTCGCCGCGGGCGCCCTCTTCGTCTGGCTGGGACGCCGGGGGGGCGCCGTGGCGGTGACGGGCGCGCCGGCCGGCCTTCGCCGGCCGGCGGGCTTCCGGCTGTGCGCCGCCGTGGCCCTGCTGACGGGCTTTGCCATGATGGCGGTGCAGACCACGCTGATCCGGCTCGGCGGCCTCTCCTTCGGCTCCTCCCCCTTCACCTTCTCCATGGTGGTGGCGGTCTTCGTGCTCTGCATCGCGCTGGGCAGCCTGGCCGTGTCGGCCTTCTCGCGCATTCCCCCGGCGCTCGTCCTGGTCAACCAGCTGGCCCTGGCGGCGCTGCTCGGCCTGCTCTTCTCGCGCCTCCCGGAGGCGCCCTACTGGGCCCACCTGATGCGAAGCTGGTTCCGGGACACCGACGCTGCCTTCCCGGCCTTCTATCTGACCGGGTTCCTGGGTGTCCTGCTCTTCGTGGGGCCACCGGTGATCCTGTCGGGAGCGTCGCTGCCGCTCCTGTTCCATCACCTGCGGCGCCAGATGGGCGAGCTGGGAGCCGTGGCGGGCAGCCTCTACAGCTGGAACACGGTGGGCTCGCTGCTGGGCGCCCTGCTGGGCGGCTACGCGCTGCTCTTCTGGCTCGACCTCCACCACGTGTACGCCCTGGCGATGGGTGCAGTGCTCGTCTCCGCGGCGCTGCTCGCGCGCGTGCTGTTCCCATCGTCGCGACTCGCCGTGGCGGGACTGCTCGTGCTCGCCCTGGCTGCGGGCGCCCTGCTGCCCGCCTGGGAGCCCCAGCTCCTCTCGAGCGGGCTGTTCCGCTTCCGCAGCCGGCATGCGGCCGTGGAGGGAGGCATCGAGGCCTTCCTCGCCTGGCGCCGGCAGGTCTGGCAGATCGACTTCTACGACGACGACCCCACCGCGTCGGTGGCCGTGCTCGCGCCCATGCCGGCCCCTCCGCAGCCCGACCGCTCCATCCTGGTGAACGGCAAGGCGGACGGCGCCGTTGCGGGCGACTACCCGACCATGGCCCTGGCGGGCCTGGTCCCTGCCCTCTTGAGCGAAGCGCCGCGCCGCGCCTTCGTGATCGGCTACGGGACCGGCGTGACGGCCGGGGAGCTGGCCGCCCTCGAGGAGGTCGAGCAGGTGGTAGTCGCCGAGATCTCGCCCGGCGTGATCGAGGCGGCCCCGCTGTTCGACTTCGCCAACTTCGGCGCCTCCGACCATCCGAAGGTCGAGATCGTCCGCAGCGACGCCTACCGGGCGCTGCTGCGCAGCCCCGGCACCTGGGACGTGATCGTCTCGGAGCCGAGCAACCCGTGGGTCGCCGGCGTCGAGATGCTGTTCAGCCGGGAGTTCCTGGAGGCGGCCCGCGATCGCCTGACCCCCGGCGGCGTGTACGCCCAGTGGTTCCACCAGTACGAGACCGATGCAAAGGTGGTCGAGCTCGTGCTGCGGACCTACGCCTCGGTCTTCGAGCGGGTTTCCGTCTGGTACACGATGAGCGCGGACCTGATCTTGCTCGGCTTCGGGGACGGCGTCCGGGCCCTCGACGTCGCGCGGCTCGAGCAGCGCGCCGGACGGCCGGACTTCGCCGCCGGCCTGACCCGGGCGGGGGTCACGAGCTTTGGGGCCCTGCTGGCCCACGAGCTGCTGCCGGTCGGCGTCCTGCACGCCGCCCGGCCGAGCGGTCCCCTGCACACGCTGCTCCACCCCCGGCTCACCTACGCGGCGGGGCGGGCGTTCTTCCGGGGCGGCGCGGGAGAGCTTCCCTTCACCGGAGCCGGCGCCGCGGCGGAGGTGGGCCAGCGAAACGCGCTGCTGCGGCGGCACGCGGAGCGCAGCGGGGGAGCGCTGCCGCCGGCGGTGCGCGCGGAGGTGGCTGCCAAGGCCTGCCAGTATCGGACCCGTCTGTGCGCCACCCTGCTCGCCGACTGGTGGCGCGAGGCGCCGGAGTCCGAGGCCTTCCAAGCCGCGTTCGCGGCGGCGCGTCGCACGCCCGGGGCTGCGGAAACACTGACGCTCGCGACCCTCTCGCTGCTCGCCGAGCTGCTGCCCGGAACGGAGGCCGGAGGGCGTGGCCCCGTGGGCCCGGGTTGGGCCCGCCGCGCCACCAACGCGTTCCAGCAGTACTACCAGCACGCGGCGCCCTTCGCGCCCGGCCACCTGCTGGCGCTGTGGGACCGCTGCCGGGCGCCCCAGGGCAACCCGGCCGCCTGCGAGCAGGGAGCCGCCCGGGCGCGGCAGCTGCTGGCCGGGAACGGCGGAGCCGCGCCCTGACGGGCCGAAGCGAGCCGCGTACCACGACTGGGTGCAACCCTAGTGGATGCGCTTGTCGCGTCCCGCCCACTCCTTCTCGCGCAGCTTGAACTTCTGGATCTTGCCGGTCGCCGTCTTGGGCAGCTCGACGAATGCCACCGCCTTCGGGCACTTGAAGTGGGCCAGGCGCTCGCGGCAGAAGGCGATGATCTCCTCCTCCGATGCCCGGGCTCCGCTGCGCAGCGAGACGAAGGCCTTGGGCACCTCGCCCCATTTCTCGTGGGGAATGGCCACCACGGCGCATTCGAGGACGGCCGGGTGCTTGGCGAGCGTGTGCTCGACCTCGATGGTCGAGATGTTCTCGCCGCCGCTGATGATGATGTCCTTCTTGCGGTCCACGAGCTCGATGTAGCCATCCGGGTGCATGACTCCGATGTCGCCGGAGTGGAACCAGCCGCCCTCGAAGGCCCGGGCCGTGGCGTCGGGATCCTCGAAGTAGCCCTTCATCACGTTGTTGCCGCGCATCACCACCTCGCCCATGGCCTTCCCGTCGGCGGGGACGTCGTGGATCCGCGCATCCACCACCCGCAGGTGCGTGGCCACGTGGTAGGGAACGCCCTGCCGGGCCAGCATCCGGGCGCGGGCCTCCCCGTCCAGCCCCTCCCAGCCCGGCTGCAGCTCGCAGTAGACGTGGGGCCCGTAGGTCTCGGTGAGGCCATAGAGGTGGGTCACGCGCACCCCGAGCCGTTCCATGCGCGCCAGCAGCGTCGGGGAAGGAGGGGCACCGCCCGTCGCCACCCGCAACGGCGGATCGAAGCGCACGCCGCGGGCCTCGGGGGCCTCGGCCAGCATGAGCAGCACCGTGGGGGCACCGTTCAGGTGCGTGACCTGGTGGAGCGGGACCAGGCGCAGGATCTCCGCCGGGTCCACCCGGCGCAGCATCACGTGGGTCCCGCCCACGGCCGTCACCGCCCAGGGAAAGCACCAGCCGTTGCAGTGGAAGAGCGGAAGCGTCCACAGGAAGACCGAGTCCCGCTCGAGCCCGTGGGCCAGGATCTCGCCCAGGGCGTTCAGGTAGGCGCCCCGGTGGGTGTACATGACCCCCTTGGGGCGCCCCGTGGTGCCCGAGGTGTAGTTGATGGAGGTGATGCGCTGCTCGTCGTCGCAGGTGTTGCGCACCGGGAGCGTTTCGGCGCCGGCCACGAACTCGGCGAAGCGGGGGCCCGGGAGCGGCGTGCCGGTCACGCCTGCGCCGGGGTCCTCCACGTTCACCAGCAGCGGCCTGGCGGACAGGCCACCCGGGGCGTCGCGCACCAGCGGGGCGAGCTCCGGGTCCACCAGCACCACGCGCGCCCCGCAGTGGTTCAGGATGTAGCCGACCTCGTCGGCGGCCAGCCGGGTGTTGATGGCCACCAGGGCGCCGCGCACCAGCAGGACCGCGAAGTGGGCGGCCAGCAGCTCGGGCACGTTCGGGGCCAGGAAGGCGACGCGGTCGCCGGGCGAGATCCCGGCCCGCACCAGGGCACCGGCGAAGCGGCCCACCTCCTCGGCGAACTCCGCCCAGGTCCAGCGCCGTTCGCCGTAGACGACGGCCAGCTTGCCGGGAAACACCCGCACGGTGCGTTCGAGGAGCGCGAGTGGGGAGAGCGGATCGTGGAAGACCGAAGCTTCGTCTGCAGCGTCCGGCATCGATCGGGCATTATACCGGTCGGCGAGGGAGAGGCCGCGCGCGGAGGCCACGAAGCGCCCGGACGGGGTAGGGCCGGTCCGGTCCTTCCGAACCAACCGGCGCCCCCGCGCCTCCGCGCGCGGCACGGACTCTCACCCCGAAGAACGGCTTGGAGCATGCACGACGCGGGCGGTTCGGGCTGTGTCGAAGGTCACAGGGTCCCCGGGGGCACGCGCTTCGTCGCCGCACGGGAGGAGCAGGCATGGGACAGCGATGGTTGGTGAAGACGGAGCCCGGTGCGTACGGCTTCGACGATCTCCTGAGGGACGAACGCACCGTGTGGGACGGCGTTCGCAACGCCCTCGCCCGTCGCCACCTGGGGGGCATGCGCTCGGGCGATCCGGTGCTCGTCTATCACTCGGGAGCCGAGAAGGCCGTGGTGGGAACGGCGCGGGTCGGCCGTACCGACGGCCCGGATCCGGAGCTCGTGGCGGGGCGCCGGCTGTCGCGTCCGGTGCCGCTGGCGGAGCTCAAGGCGGATCGTCGCCTGGCCGGCTGGGCCCTCGTGCGCATGCCGCGACTCTCGGTCATGCCGGTCACGGAAGCCGAGTGGCAGGCGGTCGTCGCGCGGGCGAAGGCAGGAAGCAAGAAACCCCGGGAGTGGGCCTGAAAGCCCATCGCGGCTACGGCACCCGCGCTCCCGGGGCGGTGGCTCTGGGAACTTGCGTCCCCGGCTACACCGAGACGATCGAACGATTCGGCGTGGCGCCTAGGACGCCGCCACCTCACTCGCCGTAGAGTCAGGTTTTGACACCGAATCACCTCCCATCCCGGCGTTGGAACGACCCAGCGAGGCCCAGTCCTCGCTTCCGGGTCCCGGGAGAACCGCGGTCGCCGTTACCGCCGTCCCGGGCCGCCCCGGCCGGACGGGCCTCGTGCCCGACCGGCGCGGAACTCGGGGATGAGTGAGATCCCCTGGCGGCGGACGGTACCAGACCGCTGCCCGGGGTGCAGGCGCCCGGGAGTCCAGCGCCGGAGACGTGTGCAAGCGGGGCCGGAAGGCCGCGCCGCCTCGGCTAGACTGCGCCCATGCCGGGACCCCCCGCGGAGCGGGTCGCCACGCTCCTCGTCTCCTGTCCGGACCGGCGCGGGCTGGTGGCCGCCCTGGCCCAGCTCCTGTACGGGCACGGGGCCAACATCCTGGACGCGGACCAGCACACGGACCCCGAGGCCGGCCAGTTCTTCCAGCGCATCCGCTTCGACCTTTCCGAGATCCACACCGACCGCACCGCACTGCAAGGGGCGGTGTCCGAGGTGGCGGAACGCTTCTCGATGGGTTGGCGCCTCTGCTACGGGGATCGCGTGCCGCGGATGGCGATCTTCGTTTCCCGCCACGATCACTGCCTGTACGACCTCCTGTTGCGACATCGGGCCGGAGAGCTGGTCTGCGAGATCCCCCTCTTGATCAGCAACCACCCGGACCTCGAGCGCGTCGCCGAGCAGTTCGGGATCCCCTATCACCTGTTTCCCATCTCCTCGAAGGGCAAGCGCGAGCAGGAGCAACGCGAGATCGAGCTGCTCGAAGCCGAGCGGATCGACCTGGTGGTGCTGGCCCGCTACATGCAGATCCTGAGCCAGGACTTCGTGACCCGATTCCCGACCCGCATCATCAACATCCACCACTCGTTCCTGCCCGCGTTCGTGGGCAGCAAGCCCTACCACCAGGCTGCCACACGCGGCGTGAAGCTGATCGGGGCCACCGCCCACTACGCCACCGTCGATCTGGACGAGGGTCCGATCATCGAGCAGGACGTAGTGCGGTGCTCGCACCGGGACACGGTGGGGGATCTGGTGCGCAAGGGACGCGACCTGGAGAAGGTGGTGCTCGCACGCGCAGTGCGTTGGCACCTGGAGGATCGGGTGCTCGTCTACGGCAACAAGACGGTGGTCTTCGAATGAGCCCCGGGGAGGTCCGAGCGTGGCCGCTCGCGTGTTGCTGATCTTCCTGCTCGCCGCGATCGCCACCATGAGCTGGCTGGCCACCTGCGCCCTGTGGCACTACCGCCAGGTGGCCGCGGGCCTCGAGCCCCTGGAGACGCGTCGCTTCGAGACGCTCACCTTGATCACCGTGGGGACGGGCGGGGCCTACGAGAACCCGCAGCGGCTCGGCCCCGCCACGGCGGTCGGCCTGGGCGAGCGGCTGGTGCTGGTGGACGCGGGCCGTGCGGTGGCGGAGGCCCTGCGCCAGGCGCGCATTCCGGTGGCCCAGCCCGACACGGTCTTCCTGACCAGTCTCGCCCCGGAGAACACGGTCGGTCTGGACGACCTCCTGCTCACGGGCTGGCTCGCCCCGCGCAGCGCGCCCCTGCGCCTGATGGGACCGCCCGGAACCCGTGCCCTGGCCGAGAGCTTGATGGCCGCACACCGGGACGCGGTGGCGGCGCTCGGGGAGCGCATCGGGCTGCCGCCCGAGGCGGCCGCCCTGGAGGCGATCGAGGTCCCGGACGGATGGTCCGAGACCCGCGCCGGCCTGGGCGTGCGGGCCACCGCGCTGGCAGGCGGGCCGCTCCCGGCGCGCGCGTGGCGCTTCGAGGCGGGCGCACGCGCGGCGGTGGTGGGGGGGCCCGGCTGGGACCCGGACGCCCTGGTGACGCTGGCGCGCGGGGCCCACGTACTGGTGCAGGCCGCCGTCCACCGACCCTCGGTGGAGATGGCCGTGGAGGCGGGCACGCCGGAGCCGGAGCGGCTGCGACGCGAGGCGGACCTCTACACGGCGACCACGGACGTGGGACGGCTCGCCCGGCGCGCGGGCGTGCAGCAGCTCGTCCTGGTGCGCCTGCGTCCTCCGCCGCTCTTCGCCCAGCAGTACCGCAGGCTCGTGGGCGAGAGCTTCGCGGGTCGGGTGGTCGTCGCCGAGGACGGCGACGAGATCACACCCTGACGCCGGGCTCCGGGAACTCGGGCAGGGGCGGGCCGGGCTCCGTGGGCGGCGGCTCGCGGGGCGGCTCGGGGCGGTCGTCCGGGGCCCGCTCGCCGGTGAAGCGGCGGCGCTGCTCGCGGAAGTAGGCCTCGTTCGGAGCCAGGGCAATGGCCTCGTCGATGGTGGCGATCGCCTCCTCCTCGCGTCCCACCTGGAACTGCACCTCGGCCAGCGTATCCAGCAGGTTCGGGTCGCCGCGGCGGGTCTCCGACACGGCCCGCTCCGCCAGCTCGAGGGCGCGCTCCAGGGACTCGGAGGGAGGCCCCGATGCGCCGGTCACCATGAGCCAGGCGGCGTTGTTCAGCACCATGGGCATGGTCTGCGGCAGGCTCAAGAGCCGCTCGGCGTGGCGGGCCCAGGCCGCCGGACGACCCGCCACCAGCGGCGTCGCTCCCACCAGGGCCGCCACCAGGAGGATGGCCAGCAGCGCGTTGGCCAGCACGAGGGCGGGCCGCAGCGCATCGCGACGCAGCCCGGGACCCGTCACGAGCGCGGCGGCAGCGAGCCCCGCCCCGAAGCCACCGGCATGGGCGGAGCCTGCCACCACGGGCACCACCAGCGGCAGCAGCGCGTTGCCCAGGAGGGCGCCCACGAAGAGGCGGCGCGGAACGCGCCAGGCCACCGGCAGGCGCTCCGGGGCCCAGAATTCGAGCCAGAGCGCGGCGCCGGCCAGGCCCGAAACGATCCCCGAAGCGCCCACCGCGTACTCGTAGCCCGCCAGGGCGCCGGCACCCATGGCCCCGAGCGCCGAGCAGCCGAGCACGAAGGCCGTGCGGGCCGCACCGAGCGGGAGCTCCACCAGCGCGCCGACCCCGAGCAGGCCGATCAGGTTCAGGACCAGATGTGCCACGCCGAGCGAACCGGCGCCGGGCAGGCCGTGCAGGAGGTTCGCGGTGATGGCCCGCCAGGCCTCGCCGTGGGCGGCCAGGGAGGCGCTGAAGAAGCCCGCGTGCGCCACCACCGGGCCGAGCGCCCGCTCGAGACCCCACACGCCCAGACAGGCCAGGGCCAGCAGCGGGACGGCCCGTGGAGCACGCGGCAGCCGCACCGCCTCCTCCACCTCGGCCATGCGGGCGAGCTGCGCGGTGCCGTCCGGCTCCTGCGCCACCCGTGCCACGAGCGATCGCACCAGGCGCTCCGGGTCGCTCGGGTCGGCGAAGTCGGCCCGCCGCAGCCAGAAGACACCCCGTCGCGAGCCGATCCGGACCCAGCGTGCCCCGAGCTCCAGGTGGGTGAGCTCCCCGTAGCCGACGAACACCTCGCCCGGCACGATGCGCGAGCGCGGCAGCCGCACGCCGGTCTCGTGCAGCGCGACGGGGTGCCGTCCGCGGCGCAGGGGCAGGCGCTCCGGGGCGGGGGCCAGGCTGGTCGGGGGCACCCCCGGAAGCTAGCGCGGATCAGGAGCGCCGCGGGACTGGGATCGAGGGCAGGACACGGCTGAACACGAGGTACACGGCCGCGAACGCGCCCAGGAAGCCGGCGGCGACGCCGAACTGGATCGCCCCGGCCCAGGACCACGTCTCGCCGGGCACCAGGGACGGCCACACCAGCACGTTGCGCTCCAGCCAGAAGCCCACCAGGACGGCGAAGGCCACGGAGCCCAGGATCGCCGGCGTCTGCTTGGGCCGCTGCCCGAGCAGCGTCCAGAAGGGGACGATCCAGCACAGGGCCCACACCGCGAGGGTCGGCTTCACGTAGGGCTCGCGCAGGCGTTCCCACATCAGGTTCCAGTCCCACGTGTTCACGAGGAACGTCTCGTTGATGCCGGACTTGTCCTGCAGGAACTGGGTCCCGAGCCGTGCGTAGAGGAAGCCGGTCTCCTCGGGCAGGTTGCCGTACCAGATGATCAGATATTGCGACCAGAACAGGTACATCCAGAAGATCGAGAAGGCGAAGATCATCTTGCCGAGGTCGTGCATGCGCGCGCGGGTGATCTCGGGGCCGAGCGCAGGATCTCGCCGCAGCAGCACCGAGATGAGCGCCGTGGCCGCCACCGCCGACAGGAACCCGCCCCAGGCGAAGTAGCCCCCGAACAGGTTCGAGAACCACATGGGCGAGAGCGACATCACCTGGTCGAAGGCGATCACCGTGAAGCCGAAGGCGTAGAGCAGGCAGATGACCGGGGCGATGCGGCGCAGGATGCGGTCCGAGCGCTCGCGCTCCGCCTCCTCGCCGCGCCAGCCGGCGGTCCAGCGCTCGATCAGCGTGCGGGTCGAGCCGCTGGCGCGCTCCGCGGCCCCGTGCAGGGCGGGTCTCAACGAGTGGTAGAGGAACGCGAGGCCGAGCAGGACGAAGACCAGCAGGATGCCGAGATCGGTCAGGAACAGGCGCGGCCCGTTCAGCCAGGCCTGCTTGACGGGCACGGGCTCCTCGATCCAGGGATAGACGTGGCGCCGGCCCAGGAAATCGACCAGGAACAGCACGAGTCCCACCGGGAGCCACGCCGCAAGCCCGGCGGCCACGTGACGCACTGGCCCCGGCCAACGCGCGCCGACGATCACGAAGATGGCGCCGAGCACCAGGCCGCCGTGGGCGAGGCCGCTCCAGTAGAGATGATTCACGTGGAAGGCGCGCCAGGTCGTCGCTGCGTCGGTGGCCAGTCCGGCGACGAGGGCCACGACCCCGAGGGCCACGCCCACCGCGCACGCGGTGAACGCGGCGCGCGGGAGCGCTCGCGGCCGACCCTCTTGCGGGGCGCTCGCGGTCACGGCTGCTCTCCTTGCTGCTCCTTCCGCTCCAGGTAGCGGACGTAGTTCACGATGTCCCAGCGGTCCCGGGACGGGATGCGTACGTAGTTCGGCATGCGGCGCCGCCCGTGGCGGATCGTCACGTAGAGGTGGCCGTCGCTGCGCACCCGGGCGATGCCGCTCGGTCCCGTGAGCGGAAGCACCCCCGCCAGCGGTCCCTGGCCGAAGGGCGGACCCGCCACCGGCCCGTCGCCGCGGCCGGTGGACCCGTGGCACGGAGCGCAGAAGATGCCGTACTGCGTGCGTCCGTTCTCGAGCGAGCGCAGGTCCGGCTCGACCGGGCTCTGGAGCGCGTCCGCCTCGGCGTCCGCCACGTTCGAGACGGGCGGCTCCCAGCCGGTCACCGGAATTGCGCCCTCCGGCGGGGACCAGGCCTCGACGCGGCCCTGTATCGCCTCGCCGCCGCGGTTCACCTCCACCGCCGTGTTCACGGCCTCGTAGGCCTGCACCGCCGGCTGGCGCTTCATCTGCGGAAACCACTGCCCGCCGTCGAGCTGCTCCCAGCAGGCCAGCGGGCCCGCCAGGGCGAGCGCGGCCAGGGTCGCCGACGCCCGGGCGCTAACCCTCCACAAGGTTCACCTCCTTGGCCGCATGGGCGCGCAGGAGCGCATCGACCTCCGCCACGTCGCGCTCCCCGCAGCGCACCACCAGCCCGAACTCCTCGGCCGAGAAGCGGGGGCTGTAGGCGGGATCGGCCTTCACGCGCGGGAGCTTGCCCACGGCCAGCAGGCCCAGCAGGGTGGCGAGGCCGCCCAGAAGGATGGTGAGCTCGAAGGCGATGATGGTGTAGGGAGGAATCGAGGCGTAGGGCTTGCCGCCCACCACCAGAGGCCAGTCGTAGGACATCCAGATCGTCATGGCGTAGCCGGCAGTCACTCCCGTGAGGCCACCGATCAGCGTCCACCAGCGTACCCGGCTCGGGCGTTCGTCCAGGGCGTCGTCGAGCTCCGGGAAAGGGGCCGGCGAGTAGAGCTGCAGCTCGCGGAAGCCCCGTCCGCGCAGGCGCCGCACCGTCTCGGCCACCGGACCCGGCTGATCGAAGATCCCCACCAGGGTCGGCATCAGTGCGCCCCTCCGTTGGCGTGGGCCCTCTCGTGGATCTCGAGCTCCTTCACCTCGTTGATGGCGATCACGGGAAAGAGCTTGAGGAAGATCAGGAAGAACATGCTGAACCAGGCGAAGCTGCCGGCCAGGATCGAGAGCTCCACCCAGCTCGGCGTGTACTGGCCCCAGACGGCGGGGTTGTACTCGCGCGACAGGCTGCCCACGATGATGACGTAGCGTTCGAACCACATCCCGATGTTGACCAGGACCGAAACCACGAAGACCGTCGGAATGTGGGTGCGGGCGCGCTTGAACCAGAACACCTGCGGAAAGAACGCGTTGCAGCTGATCATGATCCAGGTCGAGATCCAGTAGGACCCGAAGGCCCGCAGCCAGAACGCGGTGCGCTCCGGCTCCACGCCGCTGTACCAGGCCACGAAGTACTCGGTCGCGTAGGCGTAGCCCACGATCAGGGACGTGAGCAGGATGAAGCGCGACATGTTCTCGAAGTGGTAGTCGGTGATGTAGCGCTCCAGCCCGTAGATGCGCCGCACGGGGATCATCACGGTGAGCACCATGGCGAAGCCCGAGAAGATGGCCCCGGCCACGAAGTAGGGCGCGAAGATCGTGGCGTGCCAGCCCGGCACGATGGAGGAGGCGAAGTCCCAGGACACCACGCTGTGCACCGACAGGACGAGCGGCGTGGCCAGGCCCGAAAGGTGCAGCACGGTGCGGTTGTGGGCCTTCCACTGCTTCGTGGTCCCCTGCCAGCCGAGGGCGAGGATCGAGTAGAGGACCTTGCGCCAGCCCGTGGCCCGGTCCCGGGCGATGGCCAGGTCGGGGACCAGACCCACGTAGAAGAAGACGATCGAAATCGTCGCGTAGGTGGAGATCGCGAACACGTCCCACAAGAGCGGGCTCTTGAAGTTGACCCAGAGCGCCCGCTGGTTGGGATACGGGAGCAGCCAATAGAACTTGAAGACCCGTCCCAGGTGGATCAGCGGGAAGAGCCCGGCCGTGGCCACCGCGAACACCGTCATGGCCTCGGCGCTGCGGTTGATGGCGTTGCGCCACTTGGCCCGGAACAGATAGAGGATTGCCGAGATCAGGGTTCCCGCGTGGGCGATTCCGACCCAGAACACGAACGTGACGATGTACACGCCCCAGAAGATCGGATGGGAGTAGCCCGCGACGCCGAGCCCCACGTAGGTCTGGTACACGAAGGTGCCGAGGGCCCAGCCGACGGTGCTCACCACCAACGCGAGCAGCGCCACGTAGCCGATCGTCGGTCGCCCCATCACCGCGAGGATGTCCCGGTTGGCCCGCGAGTCGGCCGGCGCGGGCATCGGCCGGATCATCGCGGCCACGGATGCGGGCGGAGGCGGCGGAGGCGTCATGCTTCTTCCTCGAAGACGCCCCGCTTCACCTTGGCCAGGTACGTGATGGCGGGACGCGTGTTGAGCTCGTGGAGTGCGTGGTAGGAGCGGACCGGGTCGTGGCTCGCCTGCACCACGCGGCTCTTCTCGTCCTTCAGGTTGCCGAAGGTGATCGCCTGGGTGGGGCAGGCCTGGGCACAGGCGGTCGTGACCTCGCCGTCGCGGATGGTCCGTCCTTCCAGGGTGGCCGTGTGCCGCGCGGCGGCGATGCGCTGCACGCAGAACGTGCACTTCTCCATCACGCCCTGGCCGCGCACCGTGACGTCCGGGTTCAGCATCAGCGAGAGGAGGCCCGGCCAGTTCTCGCGGCTGTAGTCGAAGTAGCTGAAGCGTCGAACCTTGTACGGGCAGTTGTTGGAGCAGTACCGCGTGCCGACGCAGCGGTTGTAGATCATCCCGTTCAGGCCCTCGGGAGTGTGGTACGTGGCCAGCACGGGGCAGACGGGCTCGCAGGGCGCGGCACCGCAGTGCTGACAGAGCTGCGGGGTGTGGCGCACGTCCACGGCGCCGGGCGCCTCCTTCGCCCCGATCGGGAGCTTGCGGCCGCCCTCCAGATCGCCGTCGCCCACCCAGCGTTCCAGGCGCAGCCACGACATCTGGCGAGCCTGGAGGGTGCGCGTCTCCCCCACCACCGGCACGTTGTTCTCCACGTAGCAGGCCACCACGCACGCGTTGCAGCTCGTGCAGCGGTCGAGGTCGATGGCCATGCCCCAGCGGTAGGGGCTGTCGGGCGCCGAGTCCTTGGCGGCGTCGTAGGGCTTGAGGAGCTCGTGCTCGTGGCCATCCCCGTGCGTCTCGGCGGCCGCCTCCCCGTGGCCGTTCGCGGCCGGGGCGTGAGCGTCTCCGGCGGCCAGGGCCGCCAGGGACACCGCCTCGCCCAGGCGACGCTTGCGCTGGTTCTGGCTGGTCTGGACCACGGCGACCCGCTGGAAGCGTCCGGTCTTCTGGACCCGGGCCCGGGCCGCCAGCCAGGCGCGGCCTCCCGCCTCGTCCGTCGCCGCCGGGAGCACCTGGATCACGTTCACGCCGCGGGGCGCATCGGGTCGCCCGTGCTCGGCGTCCGACGCGTAGCGGCCCACCGTGTGCCCCTGACCGATCGGGACGCCGATCACGTCGTCGCGGATCCCGCCGCGTGGGAAGGCCGGCACCTCGAGCCGGCCCGCGGGGGTCTCCACCGCCAGCACGTCCCCGAGCTCCACACCGAGGCGCCCGGCGGTGGCGTGGCTGATCTCCGCCCAGGACTGCCAGGCGACCTTGGTGACCGGGTCCGGCACCTCCTGGAGCCAGGGCAGGTTGGCGCCGCGACCGTCGTAGAGCAGACCCGAGGTCACCGGCAGCAGCACCCACTCGCCGTCGCCCTCGAGGAGCGGCTCCGCCACCTCGAGCCGGGTGGCGCCGGGCGTCAGGGGGAGCGACGGCGCCGGCGACGCGCCTTCGAACACCCCACCGCCGGCCAGGGCGGTGCGCCAGTCCGTGTCCGCCCAGGCCTCCTCGAGCAGGTTGCGGAAGCTCCCGGGCGGGAGCTTCGCGGCCACCTCGGAGCCCATGGCGCGCCCGACGTCCAGGAGCGTGTCCACGAAGGCGCGCGTGTCGTGCAGCGGACGCACGGTGGGCTGCAGGAGCGATCGCACGCCCAGCCGCGGCGCGGCATCGCCCCAGGACTCGAGCGGCGTGTGATCGGGAAGGATCAGGTGGGCCCGCGCGGAGGTCTCGTCGGCCGCCGAGGCGAAGGAGACCACGAAGGGCACCTTCTCCAGCGCCGCCGCGAAGCCCGAGGCCACCGGCAGCGAGTAGAGGGGGTTTGCGTCGGCGACCAGCAGGAGCTTCACCTTGCTCGACTTCATGGCGTCGACGAGCGCGAGCGTCTCCCGGTAGCTCGGTCGGCGGCGGCCTTCGGCCGGGGCGGGCGGGATGCGCACGCTCCGGCCCACGGCGCCGAGGAGGTGGTTGAGCAGGAGCACGGCGGCGGCGCTGGCCTTGGCGCGCCGTGCGGTCACCGAGACACCGGGCGGCAGGGCCACGGCGTGGCGCGCGCGCGCCGCGGCACGACCGAGGCGCACGATCGTGGCGGCGTCCACGCCGGTCTGGCCCGCCACGCGCTCCGGCGCGAAGTGCTCCAGCAGCCCGGCGAGCGCCTGGCGCGCTTCGGGGGAGCCCGCCCCGGCGTCGAGGGCGGCCCGGGCCACCGCCAGGGCCAGCAGGCCCTCGCTGCCCGGCCGGGCCGACACCCACTCGTCCGCGTTGGACGCGGTCATGGACAGGCGCGGGCCCACGGAGACCAGGCGCGCCGTGCGCCCGCGCGCCGCCGCCACATCCCGGGCCGCGGCGAGCTGGCGTCCGTGCTCGACCGGCGACGGCCCGATCTCCAGGAAGTCGGAGGCAAAATCGAGCACCAGGTCGGTGTCCGAGAGGTCGAAGAGGGGCTCGCTCGCCACGCCGAAGACCGCCGACGTCGCCTCGCGCACCGCCTCCGGCGCGAAGGGCTCGTGGACGACGCGGCCGCCGGCGCCCACCGCCGTCAGCCAGCGGTCGATCCAGCGTCCGGCCGTGGGCCCGGGCTCCCCCGAGAGCAGCCAGGTGCCCGGACCCGCCTCCTGGACCTTGCGGGCCAGGAGCCGGATCGCCTCGTCCCAGGAAACCGGCTCGAGCTGGCCGGCCTGGTTGCGCCGCTGGGGCCCCGGGTAGCGGTCCGGATGGTAGGTGCGGCCGATGGCCGCCTGGCCGCGCGCACACAGCGAGCCGCGATTGATGGGGTGGCTCGGATTGCCCTCGAGCTTGATGGGACGCCCCTCCCGCGTCTTCACCAGCAGGCCGCAGCCCGCGGGACACTCCTGGCAGGTGGAGGCGTAGTAGACCGGGATCCCGGGCGTGATCTCCTCGGGCTGGATCACGTAGGGGATCAGCTTCTCCACGGGCTCCGAACAGCCGGCGGCGGCGGCCGCTCCGGCGCTGGCTCCCACCAGCTTCAGGAATTCGCGTCGGTCGATCTCGGGCATCGAGGATCCTTAGTAGTGGCAGGCAAAGCAGTCCTGCGTCGCCTCGTTCTCGCGGTGGCAGCTGATGCACCAGCCCATCTCGAGCTTTCGGGCCGGCGTGCCCCAGGGCCACCACTTGGTGTCCGGCACCAGGTAGACCTTGTGCATCTCCTGAACCGGCCCGTGACAGGTCTGACAGGCGACGCCGGCCTTCACGTGGCGGTGGTGGGGGAACTGGACGTGTTCGGGAAGCCGGTGGATCTGGACCCACTCGATGGGCTTCTTCTCGTCCCAGTAGCGCTGCAGGATCTGGACGCCTTCGAGGTCCGCGCCGAACTGACTGTGGCAGCCCATGCAGGACTCGACGGAAGGCACGCCCGCCGCCATGGAGCGGTCGGTCCCCGTGTGGCAGTAGAGGCACTCGATCTGGTAGGTGCCGGCGTGCAGGGCGTGGCTGAAGGGAATCGGCTGCTTGGGTCCGGGCGCGCTCTCGTCTCCGGCCAGGGTCTGGGCCTCGCGCGCCGCGGCCGACGACTGGCCCTGGGCGCCCACCGGCTCGGGGCCCGGCAGGGCCAGCAGCGAGGCGGTCACCAGCGCGCTCGCCCCCAGCAGACCGAGCGCGCGTCGCGAGGGACGCCACCGTGCACGCGAAGCCATTTCCCACCTCGACGCCGGGTTCGCTTCCGCTCCTGGCGGCCCCGGGACCGGAGGGAGACGGACATCCGGTCCGGCTGCGAGCCATCCCCGCCAGCGAATCACCGGCTGCGAACCGGCTGCAAACCATCGGGCTTCGCGCCCGGCGTCGACTGGAGGAGAATCCTGACCCGAAAGCCGGCGCGACCCCTCCTGCCGGGCGCTGGGGTGCTTGCTTAGACCTTCCCTCGGGCGCCGTCAACATCCGCAGGGCCCGAAAAGGCTGACGTCGGGTCAGCTCCCGCGGGGGGAGCAAGGCTCGTGCCCCGGCGTGCAACCCGGTGATCGGATAGAGTTTCCGATCGGGTCGCTGGCGCGCGCACCTGGTTGGCTGCGGCCGCGGGAACACCACCCCACCGACGAAGGAATCCACAGCATGGGCGAAGCCTGGATCGTAGACGCCGTTCGGACCCCGCGCGGCCGGGGCAAGAAGGAGACCGGGGCGCTCTCCGGCATCCATCCCCAGGAGCTGCTGGCCCAGACGCTGAACGCCCTGGCCGAGCGCACCGGCATCGAGCGCCGCCACGTGGAGGACGTGGTGGTGGGGTGCGTGAGCGAGGCGGGCGAGCAGGGCGGCTGCATCGCCCGCATGAGCGTGCTCGCCGCGGGCTGGGATCCCGAGGCGGCCACGGGCGTGACCTTGAACCGCTTCTGCGGCTCCGGTCAGCAGGCGGTGAACTTCGCCGCCCTCGGCGTCATGGCGGGGCAGCAGGATCTCGTCATCGGAGCCGGCGTCGAGTCCATGTCGCGCCAGCCCATGGGAAGCGACGGGGCGGGCCTCGACGGCCACAACCGCCGGCTCCGCCAGTTGCATCCCCTGGTTCCCCAAGGCATCTCGGCGGATCTGATCGCCACCCTCGAAGGCTTCTCGCGCGAGGACGTGGACCGCTTCGCGGTGCGCAGCCAGGAGCTTTGTGCCGTGGCCCAGAAGGAGGGGCGGTTCGAGCGAAGCCTCGTCCCGGTGCGCGACGCCGAGGGCCGGGTCGTGCTGGACCACGACGAGCACCCGCGGGCCGGCACCACCCTGGACGGGCTGGCCAAGCTGCCGGCCTCCTTCGAGCAGCTCGGCCAGTACGTGCAGAAGGGGGACACGCTCTCCTTCGACGCCAAGGCGAAGCAGCGCTACCCGCAGATCGAGCGCGTCAACCACGTCCACAGCGCCGGCAACTCCTCGGGCATCGTGGACGGCGCGGCGGCGGTGCTGCTGGCCTCGCCCGAGTACGCCCGGGCCCACGGCCTGAAGCCCCGCGCGCGCATCCTGGCCATGGCCACCGCCGGCGACGAACCGGTGATCATGCTGACGGCTCCCACTCCCGCCAGCCGCCGCTGTCTGGAGAAGGCGCGCATGGGGGTCGGCGACCTGGACCGGATCGAGATCAACGAGGCCTTCGCGGCCGTGCCGCTCAAGGTGATCCGCGACCTGGACATGGACCCCGACCGGGTGAACGGCAACGGCGGCGCCATCGCCCTGGGCCATCCGCTCGGGGCCACGGGCGCCATGCTGATCGGGACGCTGCTCGACGAGCTCGAGCGGCGCGACGAGACCACGGGCCTGGTCACCATGTGCATCGGCGGCGGCATGGGGATCGCCACGATCCTGGAGCGGATCTAGACCCATGATCGACTTCGAGCCGACCGAGGAGCAGCAGCTCGTCATCGACACGGTGCGCCAGTTCGCCGCCAACGAGGTGCGGCCGCGGGCGCGGGAGTGCGAGGAGGCGGCCAAGCTGCCCGAAGACCTGCTGGCGCGGGCCCACGAGCTCGGCCTGGTGGCCAACGCCCTGCCGGAGTCCGTGGGCGGCGGGGGCGCGCGCAGCGCGGTCACGTCCGCCCTGATCGCGGAGGAGCTGGCCTGGGGGGACCTCTCCCTGGCGCTGGCCATGCTCTCCCCCACCCTGCTCGCCCTGCCCGTGGCCGAGTTCGGGACCGAGGCCCAGCAGCAGGCGCTGCTGCCCCCCTTCCTGGAGCCCGGCTTCCGGCCCGGCTCGCTCGCCTGGGTGGAGCCCGCGCTGCGCTTCGATCCGCTGCGGCCGGCCACGCGTGCGCGCCGCCAGGGCGACGGCTGGGTGCTGGAAGGCGCCAAGTGCCTGGTCCCGTGGCTGGCGGGGGCCGACCCCCTGCTGGTGATGGCCGACGACGGCGGCTCGCCCCAGGCCTTCCGGGTCCCCCGCGACGCGGCGGGCCTCACCGCCACCCCAGAGCGCAACATGGGGCTGCGGGCGCTCCCCACCGTCGAGCTCGAGCTGCGGGACGTGCGGGTTGCCGCCGACGCCCGGCTGGGCGGCCCGGCGGGCGTGGACGGGCGGCGGCTGCTGGCCCAGGGCCGCGTCGGCCTCGCCGCCGCCGCGGTGGGCGTGGCCCGCGCGGCCTTCGAGACGGCGCGCGACTACGCCAAGCAGCGCCACGCCTTCGGCGTGCCCATCGCCACGAAGCAGGCCATCGCCTTCAAGCTCGCCGACATGGCCATCGAGATCGACGCGGCGCGCCTGCTGGTCTGGGAAGCAGCCTGGAAGCTCGATCGCGGCGAGGACGCCACCCGCGAGGCGACGCTGGCCCGCCGCCAGATCGAGCGGGTGGCCCTGGACGTGACCGACGGCGCGGTGCAGGTGCTGGGCGGCCACGGCTACATCCGCGACTACCTGCCCGAGCTGCTGCTGCGCAACGCGCGCGGCTTCACCTGCTTCGAGGCCCTCACCCTGGTCTGAGGAGGATTCCGTGCCGATCTCCTTCGATCCCACCCCGGCCACCATCGACGCCCGCGAGCGCATGCACCGCATCGCCGTGGAGCAGATGCGCCCGGTCTCCCGCAAGTACGACGAGCACGAGCACGAGATGCCCTCGGAGTTCGTGCGCTTCTGGTGGGAGCGCGGACGCATGGAGCGCGGACGTGGAGAGGGGCCAGGGGACGGCTGGGTGCAGGTGTGCGTGCAGGCGGAGGAGCTGTGCTGGGGCGATGCCGCCCTCTACCTGCGCATCCCGGGTCCGGCCCTGGGCGGCGCGGCGGTGGCGGCGGCGGGCACCGCGGAGCAGAAGCAGCGCTTCCTGGCCCCGTTCGGCAGCGGCGAGCCCAAGTGGGGCGCCATGGCCATCACCGAGGCCCAGGCCGGCTCGGATGCCGCCGCCATCCAGACCACGGCGCGGCTCGAGGGCGACGAGTGGGTGCTGAACGGCACCAAGATCTTCTGCACCGCCGGCGAGGCGGCGGCCACCCAGCCGGGCGGCTTCGTGGTGGTGTGGGCCACCGTGGACAAGAGCGCCGGCCGGGCCGGCATCAAGTCGTTCGTCGTGCCGGCCGGGACACCGGGCATGAAGGTGGGGGGTCTCGAGAAGAAGCTCGGGATCCGAGCCTCCGACACGGCCACCCTCGTGCTGGAGGACTGCCGGGTCCCGCGGGAGAACCTGCTGGGAAGCGCCGAGGTCAAGAAGAAGGACGCCAAGAAGTCCGGCGACAAGGGCTTCAAGGGCGCCATGGCCACCTTCGACGCGAGCCGGCCCATCGTGGCCGCCATGGCGCTCGGGGTCGGCCGGGCCGCCCTCGACTTCGTCAAGGAGGAGCTGGCCAAGCAGGGCTTCGCGCCGCGCTACGACGCCCCCGCCCATGCCCTGGGTGCCGTGGAGCGCGACCTGATGGAGATGGAGGCGGAGCTCCAGGCGGCGCGCCTGCTCACCTGGAAGGCGGCCAAGATGATGGACCACGGCCGCCCCAACAACCTGGAGGCCTCCATGGCCAAGGCCAAGGCGGGGCTGGCCGTCACCCGCATCACCCAGAAGGCGGTCGAGCTGCTCGGCCCCCTGGGTTATTCCCAGAAGCTGCTGGTGGAGAAGTGGATGCGGGACGCGAAGATCAACGACATCTACGAAGGCACGCAGCAGATCAATCAGCTCATCGTGGCGCGCCGCATCCTCGACTATCCGTCGAGCATGCTGCGCTGAGGGGTGTCCATGTCCGTCAGCCCGGAGCTGCTGGAGATCCTGGTCTGTCCCGAGACGAAGCAGCCGGTGCGGTCGGCGCCGCCGGAGCTGCTGGCGCAGCTGAACGCGCGCATCCGCGCCCGGACCCTACGCAAGCGGGGCGGCGAGCCGGTGGAGAAGGAGCTCGACGAGGCCCTGCTGCGGGAGGACGGTCGCGTCCTCTACCCGGTGGACGATGGCATCCCCGTGATGCTGATCGAGGAGTCGATCGAGGTCGGGGAGGCCGGGTGAGCCTGCGCCGGGCGCCCCTCGCCCTCGCGCTCGTCCTGGCGGCGGGCGCCCTTGCGGCCCGCGCCGAGCTCCCGCCCGAGAACACCTGCCCCGCCCTCTCCGGCGGCCCCGCCGCCGAGAGCGCCGAGGACACGGGCCCGACGCTGCTGCGCGAGGGCACCGTGCTCGGCATCCGCGACCTGCTCTCGCTGCGGGATCTCGTCCCCCGCGAGGTCTGGACCCATCGCGAGGCCTTCTTCTTCGAGGGCATGCGCATGGAGATCGGGCCCTGCCACCGGCGCTACCCCGTCGGCGCCTGGTATGCGGAGGCCACCGATCGTTTCGCCGGGCGCGCCTGGATCGACGACCAGGGAAACCTGCGCGACTACGTGGCCGGCCTCCCCTTCCCCTTCGAAGCCATCGATGTTGCGGCCCCGGACGCGGGCATCCGCTGGGCCTGGAACTTGGAGCAGCGCTACCGGGGTGCCGGGCCCCTGGGGAGCTTCCGCATCACCGACCTGCCGAGCCGGATCGGCTCCGTGGAGACCTACACCGGCAGCTTCTACTTGGTGCGCACCGGCCACCGCGCGGACCTGGCCGCCAGCGACTACACGGTCCCCGAGGCGAAGCAGAAGGTCTGGGTGGCCGGGGGGCGCTTCGACGAGCCCTTCAACGCCCGCCACCTGGCCTGGCGCCAGCTGCGCCCGGTGCGCTCCGAGCAGCGCTACCAGGAGCCGGACGACACCTTCGTCTACGTGCCCACCATGCGCAAGGCCCGGCGTGCCGCCACCGCCTGGGTCGATGGGCTCTACACGCCGCGCTACACGGTGAGCGGCACCGACGGGGGCGGCGGGGGCGTGCCCTTCGGCGCCGGTCCCTACGGCCCGACGGACACCATCCAGCCCACCGCCGGCCTCTCGATCGCCGCCACCGAGAACCTGCGCAAGGGTTTCGTGGGCGTCTCGCTGCGCCCCAACGCCTACGTGTGGAAGCTGGCCGGCGAGCGCGACGTGCTGGCGCCACTCAACGGGACGACTCCCGGCTACCCGACCAGCGAAGAGCGCAACTTCGGACCGAGTGGCCTCTCGGTGGCCAGCGACCGCTGGGACGTGCGCCGCGCCCTGGTCCTGGAGGGCCGGGCGCGCCGGGTGGTGGACGAGGTGGCCTGGCTCGTGCTGTGGGTGGACGTCCAGACCCAGCAGCCGCTCTACGTGATCACCCGGCGACCCAACGGGCTGCTGCTCGAGGTGGGGATCCTGGTGCATCGCTTCAGCGGCGACCTGCCGAGCTATCCCGACTGGCCGGGCGGCGGGAAGGCGAACGTCTTCGACCCGGTGGCCGCGAGCTTCTACACCGCGGCGGAGGGCGGCAGCGGCTGGCGCCGCGAGTCCTACGACCTGGTCTCCGTGCCGCCGGAGGACGGGAAGATCCGGCGCCTGGTCTCCACCGATCCGCTGCTCCAGGGCCGCTGACCCGCCCGGCCCCTCGGGCCCCCTCAGAACGAGTAGCGGACGCGCAGGAAGATCTCGTCGCGGTCGCGGACCGCCGACAGGCCGTTCTCCCAGAAGGACTTGTAGGCGTCCCCCCCGACCCGGTTGCGGTGGGTTCCGATCGGGCGCAGCTCCGTCGGCCGCTCGTCCCAGCCGCCGAAGAAGAGGTTCAGGCCCACGGTGGCCGAGAAGTTCTCGGTGAAGCGATAGATCACCTGGGGCAGGAAGCCCCCGGAGTTCGACTCGAAGTCGTAGACCCCCGTCACGAAGGTGAGCAGCCGGTCCTGGGAGTAGCCGGTGAAGACGGTGAAGGTCGCCAGCATGTTGAAGGGGCCGGTGGTGATGAAACCCCTCTGGTAGCCATCCACGTACTGGAAGAACCACTGGGTGTTGAACAGGAAGGTGCGGTTCGGGTTGAGGAAGTTGATGAACGTGGGCCGGTCCGCGGAGAGGGTGAGGTTGAAGGTGTCGGCGGTAGTGCGCTGGTCCTCCTGGTTGACGTCCAGGAATTGCAGCCCCTCGATCCAGGTGGCTTCGAGGCTCCAGTTGGACTTGCTTCGGTCCTCGGCGAAGTCCAGGGCGAACCCGAGCACGTTGCGCCGCTCGTAGCGCAGCACGGCGGTGCCGCCGCTATGCCACTGGAAGTCGCGGCGACCGAAGCGCTCGTTGCCCGCCGCCCGCAGCGAGTTGCGCTGCACGCCGCTCAGGTTGAAGAGGCCGATCACCGCGAAGCAGAACTGGGGGCGCCGGAAGCTGCAGGCGTTGTCGGGGCGGCCCAGGCCGAAGGGGTCGTCGATGTCGAACTCGCTCAGCAGGGGGTCGTCCGGGGTCGGCGTCACCGCGAAGTCGCGCGGCGAGGAGAAGGACACCAGGGCCTGGAGGAAGTTCCAGGACAGGGCCGACATCTCGCTGGCGAAGGGCTGGCCCACCGCCGGCCCCAGGGTGTTGGTCCCGTCGATCACGGTGCCGGGGATGGCCAGGGTGGCCGCCCCGGCGCACTCGGGCGAGCCGTCGTCCCGGGCACAGCCGTCCACCAGGGGATCGTAGGCGCCCGACGCGTTGGGGATGCCGTACAGGGTGCGCAGCACGTCCTCGTTGTAGTCGGGGCCCCGGCAGCCCGGCAGGATGAAGAGCTGGCCGTCCTCGAAGCGGGTGCAGGGGGAGCCGGCCGTACCGGAGAGCACGAAGTCCTGGGTGCCGGCCTGCGGGCGCCCGTCGACCACCCAATCCCCGAAGGTGCCCTCGAAGCCGGGCCAGGACTGCATGATGGCGCTGGTCTCGACCAGGCCGAGGTCGATACCGTCGTCGTCGCAGTGTGTGCCCCAATGGGGGCCGCAGCCGAGCAGGGCCTCCTGCTGGGGGGTGAGGCGCTGGCCCAGGGTCTCGTCCAGGGCGGCGAACTGGCTGAAGCTCGGGTCAACCGGGTTCTTGCGGGCGGGCGGGCCGAAGTCGCTCCCGGGCGTGGCGTCGCCGGGATCGCGGTTGAGCTGGATGAGGGGAAGCGTGATGCCGGGGATCAGTCCGCTCGGCAGCGCCAGGGCCGTGCGGGCCGAGGGGCTGCCGGCCAGCACCGCCGAGAACAGCTGGGCCAGGGTGAAGAAGCCCTGATCCGACTGGCTGTTGAATACGTTCTGGCCGCACGACTCCGGCGCCACGTCGCTGGCGCCGAAGCTGGTGGCGCAGACCATGGCGAAGAGCCACTGGTTCACCGAGGCGTTCGCCAGCAGGTCGAGGCGCTGCTCGTGGGGGATCGCGATCGAGCCCGGGTCGGCGTCCGGGTTGCAGCGCGGGTCGTCGGGCGCAACGCCGTCGCAGTCGAGATCGCCGAAGCGGTCCGGGTTGCCGTCGCCGTCCAGGTCGGTGAAGGGATTGCCCGCCGGCGAGGCCGGGTTGAGTGCCACACCGAGACAGGCCGGCTCCGCCCCGGTCACGCAGGCACCGCGCAGGTTGAGCCGTCGCGGACGGCCGCTCTCCGGGTCCACGTTGCGCTCGAAGTCGAAGATCTTGTCGGCGAAGGGGAAGTCGTTGTAGCCGTAGAAGTCCGAGAGCTGGAAGCTGAAGCGGCCCCAGCGCCACTCGAGGCGGGCGCCGGCCTCGATGCCCTTGAAATCGTTCCAGGGGTCGGGGGGACGCACCTCGCCGGCCAGGCCGACGCCCGTGAGCCCGTAGGCGAACAGCCCGAAGGTCTTGTCGCACACCGGGTTCGGGGAGAAGGGCTCTCCGCAGCGCCCGAGGTCCGCCGGCTCGAACTGGTCGTAGTTGAAGGCCATCTCCAGACGCAGGTCCTCCAGGGGACCCACGCTGTAGAAGGACCAGACGCCACGCAGGGCCCACAGCGCGATGCGCGACTCCTCCAGGGAGGGCAGCGACGCCAGCGCCAGGTCCTGGGGGTTGAACTGATCGGTGGTGCGGAAGAGCTCCGTCTTGCCCCACACGATGCTCTGCTTGCCGCCGCGGATCCAGAGCCGGCTGTCGAACATCTCGAGATCGACGTAGAGCTCCTTCAGCTCCTTCTCGTCCTGCTGGCTGGCGCCGCGATTCCACTCGAGCTCCGCCTGCCGGAAGTTCTGGTCGAAGGAGCCGAGATCCCCCTGCCGGATCAGGCGGGCCAGCTCGGGGTTCGGCAGGAAGATGCCCTGGGCGTCGTGCGGCGCGGCGCGCGCGGCGGGATCCAGGACGCCGGTGGCCACCAGATCGGGCCGCGGCGTGCCATCCGCCGCCAGGAAGAGGGGTGCCGGCCGGAAGGGCAGCTCGTTCGAGCCGCCCAGCACGCCGAACACGTTGGCGCTGGCGTCGTCGGCAGTGCCCTTGATCTGATCGGGACCGAAGAGCACCGGGTTCTCGTCGAAGGGGTTCAGGGGATTCGGCTTGCCCCGCAGCCGCCCGATCGGCTGCACCTTGCAGCCCGGGTTCCAGGGGCCCTGGGAGCGGAACGGATCCAGGCCGCCGTCGAAGCCCTTGAGCTTGCGGGCATTGAAGACGCAGTTGCGCAGGATTTCGTCGTAGACGAAGGGCGAGGGGTCGTCGCCGGTCTCCACCACGCCGTCGGGCCCGGCGATGCCGAACAGGATCGAGAAGCCCGGCGTCTGGAAGAACTGCAGCGGGGCCCGCGTGTCACCGCGCGGCACGTTCAGGAAGCCGTAGTCCGCCTCCACCTGGCCGACGCCGGCGTAGCCACGCCGGTCTCCCAGCTGGAGCTGCCCGGTGAAGCCCGAGCGGCGCTGGTCGATCACCCGCTTCGGCAGGTGCTCGGCGCGGTCGCCGAAGGCGTTCACGCTGGGGAACAGGCCACAGCCTCGGGTCCAGACGCAGTCGTAGCGGGCTTCCAGGCGGCTGAAGAAGGAAACCAGATCCAGGGGCCCCCAGCCCGCCGGGGCGGCCTCCCACTCCACCTCCAGGTTCAACACGTGGTACCACTGGGCCAGGTCGAGGTCGTCCGTCGGGTCGAAGTCCCGCGACAGGCCGCGGATCTGCTCCTCGAAGAAGCCGTGGACCTGGAGCTTGCCGTCCAGGAACTCGAAGGCCTGGCCGGAGAGCGGCGCGCCGACGGCCAGGAGGAGGAGCAGCAGCCCGGCCGCGCGCCCCGCGCGCGGCCCCACCGGGCCTCCGTCCCCTCGCCTGGGCCTGCGCCGCATCCGCTCGCTCCGCGCGGCTAGAACGTGTAGCGGATGCGCAGGAAGAGCTCCTCGCGGTCGCGCACCACGGCGAGCGCGTTCTCCACGAAGCTCCGATAGGCGTTGCGACCCACGCGGTTCGAGAGCGAGAGCGGCGCAATCGGCGAGTCCCGCTCCTCCCAGCGGCCCCAGAACACGTTGGCCCCGAAGCTGGCCGAGAAGTTCTCCGTGAAGCGGTAGGTGACCTGGGGCAGGAAGCCGCCGGAGTTCGAGCGCATGTCGTAGACCCAGGTGGCCGAGGGCAGCAGGCGGTCCTGCACGTACCCCGTCTGGACGGTGAAGGTGGCCAGCACGTTGAAGGGCCCGTTCACGTCGAAGTTCTGGGTGTAGCCGTCGATGTACTGGAAGAACCACTGGCTGTTGAAGAAGAACGTCCGGTTCGGGTTCAGGAAGTTGATGAAGGTCGGCCGGTCCACCGAGACGGTCAGGTTGAAGGTGTCGGCCTTGTTGATGCCGTCGAACTGGTCGTTGTCGGTGAAGCGCAGGCCCTCGATCCAGGTAGCCTCGGCGCCCCAGTTGGACTTGGTCACGTCCTCGGCGAAGTCGAGGGCGAAGCCGAGCACGTTGCGGCGCTCGTAGCGCAGGGCCAGGGTGCCGCCTCCCTGCCACACGAAGTCGCGCCGGCCGAAGCGGCCGTTGCCGCCGGCCCGGATCTCGTTGCGCTGGTGCCCGATGATCGAGAAGACGGAGCGCAGGTTCGAGCAGAGATGGGGCCGCACGAAGGAGCAGCCGTTCAGGCGGGTCGGCCCCATGGTCTCGGGGTCGAAGCCGGCCTCGCCGGGCTGGTTCGCCGCCGGTGGCCCCCCGGGCGCGTTGAAGGTGTCGAACTCGTCGATCAGGGCCGGGCGGTCGGCCTGACCATCGGCGCCGGGCGTCCCGGCGGGCAGGAAGGCCGTGGAGTTCTGGACGGCATCGGGGATGCCCGACAGGGCGACGAAGGCCATCATGGCGTTCCAGGACGCGGCCGCCATCTCGCTTGCGAAGATCTGGCCCGTGGAGGGTCCGAAGTCCGGGTTGCCGTCTCCGTCGAGGTCCACGTTGGGGATGGCCAGCACCCGGGCCCCGGCGCCGCCGTTGGAGAGCAGGCAGTCGGGGTGCCCGTCGGGCCGCGTGCAGCCGTCGAAGAACGGGTTGTAGTCGCCCACCACGGGCAGGCCGAGCTGGGCGGACAGCGTCGCGGCGTCGTAGTCGGGGCCGCGGCAGCCCGGCAGGATGTAGACCGTCCCGTTCTCGAAGCGCGTGCACGGGGACCCGCCCACGAAGCCGACGGTCCCCGGCATGGCCTGGGCCGCCGCCAGGTCCGGGTCGCCGAAGTCCATGCGCCAGTTCCCGGTGGTGCCGTCGAAGCCGGGCCAGGACTGGACGATGGCGCTGGCCTCGGCGTTCAGGAGGTCGGGTCCGTCGTCGTCGCAGTGGTTGCCGTAGAAGGGACCGCAGCCCAGCAGCGCCTCCTGCCAGTCCGTGAGCGCCCCGGTGGAGGTCTGGAAGGCCAGGGCGAACTGGTTCGGCGTACCGCCTGGCCCGAGGTTGCCGGCTCCGGGCTCGAGTCCCAGGGGATCGTCGTTCGGGTCCCGGTTGAGCTGGACGATCGGGGGCGCATAGCCCTCGGTGAGGCCCACGCCCACGGCCCCCCGGGCAACGGGGGAGCCGGCCAGGAGGCCGCCGACGAGCTGGCTGACGCGGAAGAAGCCCGCGGCGATGGCGGTGCTGTTGAGCACGCTCTGGGCGCACACGGAGGGGTCGAGATTGGAGAATCCGATGCTCGTGCCGCAGATCATGGCGAAGAGCTGGTGGTTCACGGGCGAGTTCTGGACCGTGTCGGCCAGGTGCGCGGCGGGCGTGGCGATGGTGCCGTCGGGATTGCGGTCCGGGAGGCCGTCACCGTTCAGGTCCGTGAAGACGTTGCCCGAGGGTGAAGCCGGGTTGCTGGGCTCACCGAGGCAGTCCGGCTCGGTCCCGGTGACGCACGAACCGCGCGCGAGGGCGCGCCGCGGCCGTCCCTCCAGCGGGTCCACGTTGCGCTCGTAGCTGAAGATCCGGTCCTGGTGGGGGAAGTCGTTGTAGCCGTAGAAGTCCGAGAGCTGGAAGCTGAAGCGCCCCCAGCGCCACTCCAGCCGGGCGCCCGGCTCGATGCCCTTGAAGGCGTTCCACGGGTCCGGGGGCCGGATCTCGCCGGCCACGGCGAGAGCGGCGAAGCCGTGGGCGAACAGACCGAAGGTCTTGTTGCAGACCGGGTTCGGTGTGAAGGGCTCGCCGCAGCGGCCCAGGTCGGCGGGCTCGAACTGGTCGTAGTTGAAGGCCAGCTCGAGGCGCACGTCCTGCATGGGCCCGATCTCGTAGAAGGACCAGACCCCGCGCAGGGCCCACAGCGCGATGCGCGACTCCTCCAGGCTCGGCAGGGTGGCGAGGGCCACGTCCTGGGGGTTGAACTGGTCGGTGGTGCGGAAGAGCTCCGTCTTGCCCCACACGATGCTCTGCTTGCCGGCCCGGATCCAGAGCCGGCTGTCGAACAGCTCCA
>JBFIML010000052.1:0-27187 GCA_041611735.1 Myxococcota bacterium
CGAGGGCCGCTGCAACGAGATCCGCAAGCAGGTCGACGAGACCACGTCCGACTACGATCGGGAGAAGCTCCAGGAGCGGCTGGCGAAGCTCGTGGGCGGCGTCGCGGTGATCAAGGTGGGTGCCGCCACCGAGACCGAGATGAAGGAGCGCAAGGCCCGGGTCGAGGACGCGCTGCACGCGACCCGCGCCGCGGTGGAGGAGGGCATCGTGCCCGGCGGCGGGGTGGCCCTGCTGCGGGCCCAGAAGTCCCTCGAGAGCCTCGAAGGCGAGATCAACGAAGAGCAGCGGGCGGGGCTGAACATCGTGCGACGCGCGATCGAGGAGCCGCTGCGCATGATCGCCCAGAACGCCGGGATCGACGGCTCCATCGTGGTGGAGAAGGTCAAGAACGGCAAGGGCGCCTTCGGCTTCAATGCCCAGACCGAGGAGTACGAGGACCTGATGAAGTCGGGGGTGATCGACCCGACCAAGGTGGTGCGCACGGCGCTGCAGAACGCGGCCAGCGTGGCGTCGCTGCTGCTCACCACCGAGGCGATGGTCGCCGACAAGCCCGAGGAGAAGAAGGAAGGCGGCGGGCCCGGTGGCATGCCGGGCGGCATGCCGGGGATGATGTAGGGAGCCTGCTCGGGTCTCGAGCGCGGGTCTTGAGCGCCCCCAGGGGCGCTCAAGACCCGCCTCGGGGCCACCGAAGACGACGGGGCGTGAGTGCGCTGCTTCGTCTTTCCGCCATGGGCCTGCATCCCGAGCCGCTCCCGAACGGCCGCGGGGCGCTGGTCACCCTCCCCTTCGGTCCGGCGCCGCTTCCCACCCTGGGCCGCCCGCGTCGTCTCGAGGCCGTCCGCTTCGCCACGGTCGGGACCGACCGGATCAAGTGTCTGGCGCCGCGGGTGCTCTTCTACCTGCCGCTGATTCCGATCACGGACTGCGAGACGCGCGAGGACCTGGAGGCGCGCATCCGGGACGCGTGGCGTGCGCGGCTCGACGCCTTGCGCCGCGCCCGCGGCTGGCTCGAAGGCCTGGGGGTCGAGGCGCAGGCTCCGAACGACACCCCGCAATGGACCTTTCCGCTACCGATCGGCGACGGCTCGGGCCTGGCCAGCTGCACGGAGCCCGGGAAGGTGGTGCTGCCCTCCGTGGGCGCCCTGGCGGGCGTGGCCCTGGAGGACCCCAAGGACCGCACCCTGACCGTGGATCGGACCCTCGCCTCCGCCGTCGATCTCGAGATCGCCATCACCAACCAGATCGAGTCCCTGGGCCGGGCCCACGCGGAGCGGGAGGCACGCCGCCGCCAGCGCGGTCTGCTGCTGGACCCGCCGCCCACAGCGGCCGAACGCCAACACCTGCCGCCCGTGCTCCTGCTGGGACCTGGCCTGGAGGCGCAGCAGACGCTGCACGAGTCGCTGCGCTTGCGCGGCTTCCGGGTCTCCGCGGTGCGCTCGATCCAGGAGGCCGTGGAGGCCTTCCAGGAGGCGTCCTACGAGCTGGTGCTCGCGGAGGCGAGCCTCGACCGGGGAGACGGCATCGAGACGATCCCGGCCATCCGCGGCCTGCCGGGCATGGCCCGGGTGCCGGTGGTGATCGTGGACGACCGCTTCCGGCAGGCGCGGCGGGAGACGGCGCGCGAAGCGGGGGCGAGCGGCTACCTGACCCAGCCCCTGGACGTGGGGCGGCTGGCCCCGACGCTCACGCGCCTGGTGACCCGACCCCGGCACCGCCGCTTCACGCGCTATGCGCGTCCCCTGGCGGTGTGCTGGCGGGGAACCCGGGACGGGGAGGTCGCCGCCGTGGTGGGACGGGGCGGGATGTTCGTGCGCACGGAGCACCCCTTCCCGCAGAACGCCTGCGAGCGCTTCGAGCTGTACCTGCCGGATTTCGGCCAGGGGGTCGCCGTGGAATCGGAGATCGTCTACCGGCTCGCCGGCGGCGCGACGAGCCCCGCGGGCGTGGGCATCCGCTTCCGGGGCTTCCCGGACGGAGGGGAGTCGCTGTGGATCGCCTGGCTGCGCAGCCTCGAGCCGGCCGGGACGACCGGCTGAAGCCCCTCCGGGCTACGGGCCTACATGCCCCCGTCGAGCTTGGACCGCGCCCGGGCGATGTCCTGGTCCATGACGGTCTTGCGCTTGTCGGCGGCGGCCGAGGCCTGGGCCTCCCGGGCCAGCCGGGCGATATAACCCTCCGCCGCCTCCACGGCCTTCTCGAGCGCGCTGCCGGAAACACGCAGACCGCCGCCGTGCTTGGCGAGAAGCCGCTTGATCACCGCGTTGGGAAGTTCCCCCATCGATATCCCTCCAGGGAGCGCAGGGCGCTCATGCTAGGTGGCAGACCGGAGCCTTGTCAACGCGGAGTCTGCCGCCGGGCAGCCTCCTCGGCCAGCCGCACGATCTCCCGCAGCGGGATTCCCGCGCGACGCGCCAGCCGCTTGCAGTCGTCGTACTCGGCGGAGGCGCTGACCCCGCCCTGCGGGTCGCGGACGAGCTTGACCCGGACCGGCCCGTGGCGGGTCGCGACCCGGCGCACCTGGCGGTGGAGCACCAGGCGGTCGCACTCCTGGACCCGGACCCCGAGCGTGGTGGACTCGGCGAACAGCACGCGCGCCACGGCCAGCCGCTCCGACGGGCGCGCCAGCACGCGCAGGCCGAAGCCCGGCCGGCTCTTCTTCATCTGCAGGTGCTGGAGCGTCACGTCCAGGGCGCCGGCTTCGAACAGGCGCTCCATCAGGTACTCGAAGTGCTCCGGCACGAGGTCGTCGAGGTTCGTCTCCAGGCACACGACCCGGTCCGCCGAGAGGCCGTCGGCACGACCGAGCACGGCGCGCAGCACGTTCGGGAGCACGCCGGGGCGGTCGTCGCCGGCGCCGTGACCCACCGCCTCCACCCGCAGCGCCGGCAGCGGGCGGAACTCGTCCACCAGCGTGCGCGCCAGGGCCGCCCCGGTGGGCGTCACGGTCTCCCAGGCCACGTGGGCCGGCACCACCGGGACGCCGCGCAGGAGCTCGAGGGTGGCGGGGGCCGGGAGCGGCAGCGTGCCGTGCTCGGTCTCCACCTGACCGTGGCCCAGGGCCAGGGGCGAGCAGGTCAGACGGCGCACGCCGAGCCGACGCAGGCCCGCCACGCAGCCCACCACGTCCACCAGCGCGTCCACGGCCCCGACCTCGTGGAAGTGCACGCGCTCCACGCGGACCCCGTGCACGCGCGCCTCCGCCCGGGCCAGCCGCTCGAAGACGGCCAGGGCGCCGGCGCGCACCTCGTCGGCCAGGCGCGCACGCTGGAGCAGGCGGCGGATCTCGGCGAAGCTGCGGCCGTGCGAGTCGGGATGGCGAGGCACCTCCACCTGCACGTAGCGCGCCGCCAGCGGGCCGCGCCGCACCCGGCCCACGCGCAGGCGATGGCGCAGGCGGAGGCCCGCCAGGTCGGCCTGGAGCTCGCGCCGCGGCAGTCCGAGATCCAGCAGCGCGCCGAGCAGCATGTTGCCGGCGATGCCCGAGAAGGCGTCGAGATGCAGCACGCGCCCGGCCGCGCCGCTAGAGGCGGTTGATGAGCGTCGCGACATGGGCCGCCCCGAAACCGTTGTCGATGTTCACCACGGTCACGTTCGAGGCGCAGCTCGTGAGCATGCCGAGCAGGGCGGCGACGCCCCCGAAGGAGGCGCCGTAGCCGACGCTCGTGGGGACGGCGATCACCGGCCGGGCCACCAGCCCGCCCACCACCGAGGGCAGCGCCCCCTCCATGCCGGCCACCACGATCAGCACGCGGGCGGAGCGCAGCAGCTCGTTCGAGTGGAGCAGCCGGTGCAGACCCGCCACGCCCACGTCCTGGAGCAGCTCGACCTTGTTGCCGAAGCGGCGCGCCACCCCCACCGCCTCGGCGGCCACCGGCAGGTCCGAGGTGCCCGCCGAGACCACCACGATCAAGCCCTTGCCGAGGGTGGGCACCTCGCTGGGCCCGTACCAGAGCAGGCGGCCGGCGGGGTCGTAGTCGCCCTCGGGCAGGCGGGCCAGCACGTCCCGGGCCAGGTCGGCCGGCACGCGGGTCACCAGCACGGGCAGGCCCGCCCCGCGCTGGGCCACGATCCCCTCGGCGATCTGCTCGGGAGTCTTGCCGGGCCCGAAGACCACCTCGGGCAGGCCCTGGCGCAGGGCGCGGTGGGTGTCGATGCGCGCGGCGGAGGTCTCGACGAAGGGCAGGCGCGCCAGCCGCTCGAGCGCCTCGTCGAGGTCGAGCTGGCCGCGTCGCACTTCGTCGAGCAGCTCGCGCAGGCGTTCCCGGTCCACGCGCTCCTCCCGGAGCGCACGGTATCAGACCGACGGCTCGGGGTCGGGCGTCCAGACCAGGAGCCCCTGCAGCGTCCCGGCCGCGTCCACCAGCGGCGTCTCGATGCGCAGGGGCCCGGGCCGCCGCGTGGCGCAGCGCTCGACCTGCGGCACCGACGGCACCACGCGGGCCGCCAGGGTGTCCGCCAGGGCGGAGAGGGCGTGGGAGGCCAGGATGTTGCCGGCCTCGCCGAGAGCCGACTCCACCTGCTCCGGCGCCGACTCCGACTCCGGGGTCCCCAGCAGGCGCGCGAGCAGCGACGCCCGGGCGCTGTCCGGGAAGAGCACCGCCAGGCTGCCGCCGAAGCCGCCTTCCACCCGGAACAGCACCCCGGTGGCGTCGGGCTCCGGCGCAGCGGGCTCCGGGGCCCGGGTCGGAGCCTCGCTCAGACGCGGCACCTGCATGCGGATCGTCCGGCCCAGCAGCACCGCCAGGGCGCCGGCCGCATGGCCTGCCCCGATGTTGGCCAGCTCCGCCCAGCGGTCGAGTTCTCGGGGAGAGTGGTGGCTCATGGCAGCTGGCCGAGCTCCACCACGAAGACCGGCCGGCCATCGCCGAGCAGCGTCAGGCCGGCGATGCCGCGCAGGCGGGCCAGCAGCGCCGGGAGCGGCTTCACGTAGATCTCCTGCTGGCCGGCCAGGCGCTCCACGCGCAGCGCCACCCGCTGGCCGCGGATCTCGGCCAGCAGCAGCGGGCAGGCAGGCCCGCTGGCCGGCACCTCGCCCCAGCCGAGACGCTCGGCCAGGTCGAGCACCAGCACCGGCTCGCCGTCCAGGGAGACGAAGCTCTCCCCCCCGCTGCGCTCGATGGCGTCGGGTCCCACCTCCACGATGCGCTCCACCTTGGCGATGGGAACCGCCACCAGCTCCTGGCCGATCCCGACCAGCAGCACGCTCTGCACCGCAGCGGAGATCGGCACCACGAGCGTGGTGGTGGTTCCCTCGCCCCGGCGCGACACCAGCTCCACCTGGCCGCCGAGCGCCTCGATGGTGGCCCGCACCGCGTCCATGCCCACGCCGCGGCCCGAGATCTCCGAGACCCCCTCTGCAGTGGAGAGGCCGGGGCGGAACACGAAGGCCGCCACCTCGTCGGGCGGCAGGTCCTCGGCCAGGTCCGGGTGGAGGAACTTCTCCGCCACGGCGCGCGCGCGCACCGCCTCCACGTCGATGCCGGCGCCGTCGTCGCGCACGGCGATGCGGATCACCTCGCGGTCCCGCATGGCCGCGATCTCGAGCCGGCCCGCCTCGGGCTTGCCCGCGGCGCGGCGGCGGTCCGGGGTCTCGACGCCGTGATCGACCGCGTTGCGCACGAGGTGCACCAGGGGGTCGTAGAGGCGGTCGAGGATGGCGCGGTCCAGCTCGAGCTCGACGCCGCGCAGCTCCACCTGCACGCGCTTGCCGCCGCGCAGGGCCACGTCGCGGGCCACGCGGGGGAGGTTCTCCATCACGCGCAACAGGCGCGTGGTGCGCAGGCCCAGGGCGCGGCGCTGCAGGTCGCCCACCACCCGGTCCATGCGGTCGAAGCCGCGCGTGAGCCGCGCCGAGCGGCCCGTGGCGTCGGCGGCGGTGCGAAGCTGGCTGGTGGCCAGCATCACCTCGCCCACCGCCGAGAGGAAGCGGTCGATGGACTCGGTGCGCACGCGCACCGAGGGCGGCGGAGGCGGCGCCGCCGGTCTGGCGGGAGCCGCCCCTACCGGAGCGTCGGGGCTTTTTTTTTCGGTTCTCGGGCGGGGGCGGGCGCCACCGCCAGGGCGCGCACGAGCGCCGGGTCGGCGGACGGCGGGGCTCCGCTGGCGCGCACGGCGCCGATCAGGCGCTCGAGCTCCTCCAGAGCGCGGAACCAGAGCGGCAGCTCCTCGGGCTCCCCGATCCCGCCGGTGCTGCGGCAGCGGCCGATGCGGTCCTCGAGCCGGTGGGCCACCTCGGTGATCGGGTCGTACTCCAGGGAGCCGGCCATGCCCTTGATGGAGTGGGCCATGCGGAACAGCAGCTCGAGCGGCTCGGCGGCGCTCGGATCCTTCTCGAGCGCGAGCAGCGCCCGGCTCATCTCGGCCAGGTGCTCGCCCGCCTCTTCGAGGAACAGGCTGCGGTACTTGGCGACGTCCAACGGCCTAGGACCGCCCCGTCACGGCCTTGCGCAGGGTGACCAGCACGCGGTCGGGCTTGAAGGGCTTCACGATGAAGTCGCAGGCCCCCGCCTCGAGCGCCTCGCTCACCAGGGACTCCTGGCCCAGGGCCGAGACCATGACCACGCGCGCCTGGGGATCCGTGGCGAGGATCTTGCGCACCGAGTCGAGACCCGAGCAGCGGGGCATCACGATGTCCATGGTGACCAGGTCCGGCTTCAGGTTCTGGAACGCCTCGACCGCCTCGACGCCGTCGGTGGCCTCGCCGATCACCTGGAAGCCTTCGGGCTCGATGATCTCCCGGATCATCTCGCGCATGAAGCGGGCGTCGTCCGCAACCAGCACACGAATCGCCGTCGTCATCGTCATCGTGTTCGTCATGGTCATCTTGGGCTATTGCTCCTGTGCCTCGATGGCGCGAAGCGCCTCGCGGATCACGCGCTCCGCGTCGAGGATCGCCACGATGCGGCCCTCCACCTGGCGCCGCTCCACCACGAGGCCGGGGCCGGCCGCCTCCCGGGCGTGGCCGGCCACGATCCCGAGCACCCGGTCCACCGGGAGCCCGATCCGCTCGCTGCGGTGCTCGCCGCCCCCGATCACCAGCACGTGGGCCGGCTCTGCGAAGCCCGGCGTGGGCTCCTCGAACAGCACGCCGCGCGCCACCACCGGCAGCGCGTCGCCGTGCAGGTTCATGACCGACGCCACCCGGCGCGGCAGCATGGGAATGCCGGCGGGCGGCCCGGGCTCGCTCACCTCGATGACCTGGGCGATGGGCAGGGCGTAGGCGGCGCTGCCCACCTCGAAGAGCACCAGGCGGTCCGTGGTCGCGTCGGCGGGAAAGCTCACGCGCTCGGGCCCTCCTCCGGCGCCGCATCGGTGCGGAAGCGGCGCAACACGCCGCGCATCTTCTCGGCCAGGGCGGTGAGCGCCTGGGCGGAGGACACCGTCTCGGCCATGCCCTCGAACTGCTGGCGGGCGGCCTCGGAGCCGTCGCGGGCGGCGGCGGCGTTGTCCGAGGCGAGCCGCGCGATCTCGTCCATGGAGGCCACCATGCGCTCGGCGTCGCGGGCCTGGGTGTCGGCGTCCTGGAAGATCTCCTCGGCCCGGGCCGAGGCCTCCCCCACCGCGGCGCGGATCTGCTCGAGGGAGTGGGCGATCGTGTTGACGTCGTCGCGGCCCTCCCCGATCACCTGGCTCGACTCGCGCATCTCGTCGGCCACGTCGCGGGTGTCGGACTGGATCTGGTGGACCAGCTTCGAGATCTCCTCGGCGCTGCGGCCGGCGCTCTCGGCGAGCTTGCGGATCTCCTCGGCCACCACCGAGAAGCCGCGGCCGGCCTCGCCGGCCCGGGCCGCCTCGATGGAGGCGTTGAGCGAGAGCAGATTGGTGCGCTGGGCGACGCTGTGGATGATCTCGGTGATCTGGTGCACGTAGCGCGTCTTGGTCTCGAGCTCGAAGACCTTGTGGCCGGCCTGCTCGACGCGCTCGAACACGGTGCGCATCTTCTCGATGGCCAGGCGCGAGACGTCCACGCCCGAGTTGGCCTTCTGGTTCGCCTCCGCGGCGAAGCCGAAGGCCTCGCGGGCGCGGGAAGCGGTGACCTCCACCGCCTGGGCGATGTCGCGGATCAGCCCGTGGGTGCCCTGGAGCAGGTCCTGCTGGTGGGCGACGCCCTTGGCGACGCGCTCCACCGTGGCGGAGATCTCCTCGTTGCCACCCCGGGCACCCTCGGCGTGGCGCGAGAGGTCGCGGGCCGCCGCCGAGACGCGATCGGCGGTGGTCTGCACGTGCTCCACGAGCTCGCGCAGGCTCGTCAACATGGCCTGTACGCTGCGCCCGAGGTCGTCGATCTCGTCGTGCAGGCGGTGGGGCGGGCCGCCGAAGCGGACGGTCAGGTCGCCCTGGCTGATGCGGTCCGTGGCGCTCTGCAGGGTGCGGAACTTCCAGGCCAGCTCCCGGGACAGGAAGAAGCCCAGGCCTCCGCCCACGCCCAGGGCCACGAAGGGCCAGACCCAGCCGGGGGCGGGCAGGCCGATGCGGGTCGCCACGGCCGGCAGGCCGAGCACGATGGCCGCCACCAGCAGCGCCCCGAGGACGAAGCGATGGGAGAGGGAGAGCCGCACGCCCTTGGGTATCGGCCCGTGGAAGGGCGGCCTTGACGCGTCAGAAGTGGCGCCAGCCTCCGGCGTCCCGACGGGCGGCGTCGGCTCCACCCGCGGGGAACGCGGGGAGCACGCGGACGCCCCGGGCCGTGATGCGGCCGATCTCGGTCACCGGGACCCCCAGGCGGCGGGCCAGGCGGGGGGTCGGGACGGCGTTCGGGCGCAGGCTGAAGAGGAGCTCGAAGTCCTCGCCTCCGGCGAGAAGGAGCTGCTCCGGATCGAGGCCCAGGCGGGCACAGGCGGCCTCGAAGCCCCGGGGTCGCGGGAGGCGCCGCCGGTCCAGGATCGCCCCCACCCGCGAGGCCCGCACCAGGTGGCCGAGATCGGCGCGCAGGCCGTCGGAGACGTCGATGCAGGCGCCGGCGCCGGGCAGCCGCGCCAGGGCCCGGCCCGCCCGCAGGCGCGGCTCCGGGGCCCGGCGCAGGGCGCCCCGGCCGCGCTCGGCCCGGGCCCGGGCCAGGGCGCTGGCCCCGAGGACCCCGGTGACCAGCAGCCGATCGCCCGGCCGGGCTCCCGCCCGGGAGAGCGCCCGGCCCCGGGCCACGGCCCCCAGGGCGGTCAAGGCCAGGGCGGTGTGCGGTCCACGGCTCACGTTGCCGCCCACCAGCGGGCAGCGGTGGGCGCGGCCCGCCGCCAGGAGCCCGCGCAGCACGCCATCGAGCCGGCGCAGCTCGAGGTCGGGCGGCGCCTCCAGGGCCAAGAGCACGCCGAGCGGGCGGGCGCCCATGGCGGCCAGGTCCGAGAGGGCGGCGCCGAGCGCCCGGCGTCCCAGCAGCGCGGCAGGATCCGTGGACCAGCGGAAGTGGACGTCCTCCACCAGGGCGTCGGTGGTGACCACCAGGTCCTCGGCGGGGCGGGGACGCAGCACGGCGGCGTCGTCGCCGATGCCCACGCGCCAGGGGCCCGGGGGCGCACCGGCCCGCCGCGCCACCCGCGCGATGCGCTCGATCAGGCCGAACTCACCGAGGTCCCGCAGGCGCACGCGCGGGGAGCGTACTCGGCTTCGCCTCGCCGCGCGCGCGGCCCGGCCACGCCGGGCGCGGCGTGGGAACCAGGGCCGCCTCCAGCACCTCGTCCATGTGGGAGACGGGCACGAAGGACACGCGGCGCTTCACCTCGCGCGGGATGTCGCGCAGGTCCTGCAGGTTGCGGGCGGGCAGGATCACGCGCGTGATGCCGGCCCGCACCGCGGCGAGGGCCTTCTCGCGCACGCCGCCCACCGGGAGCACGCGCCCGCGCAGCGTCACCTCGCCGGTCATGGCCGAGTCGGCGCGCACCGGCACCCCGGTGGCCAGGGACACCAGCGCCGTGGCGATGGTGATGCCCGCGGAGGGGCCGTCCTTGGGGATGGCGCCCGCCGGCACGTGCACGTGCACCTGGCGGCGGGCCAGGGCCCCCTCGTCGAAGCCGCGCCGCTCGAGATACGAGCGCGCGTAGGTGAGCGCCGCCTGGCCAGATTCCTTCATCACCTCGCCGAGCTGGCCGGTGAGCACGAGGCCGCGGCCGCGCGTCACCTCCACCTCGATGCGCAGCAGCTCGCCGCCGCTCTCGGTCCAGGCCAGGCCGTTGGCCACGCCGGCCTCCTCGGGCTGGAGACGCTCGTCGGCGGGATGGCGCGGGGGGCCCAGGAAGCGCACCACCGCGCGACCCGAGAGGCGCACGGCCGCCTCGTTCCCCTCGGCGGCCCGGCGCGCCACCTTGCGGCAGACGGCCGCGATCTGGCGCTCGAGGCCGCGCACGCCGGCCTCCTGAGTGTACTCGGAAACGACGCGGCGAACGGCCGCCGTGGACCAGGCGATGCGGTCGGCGGGGAGCCCGTGCTCCTCCATCTGGCGCGGAATCAGGAAGGAGCGCGCGATCTCGCGCTTCTCCTCGGGCGTGTAGCCCGGCAGGCGGATCAGCTCCATGCGGTCGCGCAGGGGCCCCGGGATCGGGTCGAGCAGGTTCGCGGTGGCGATGAAGAAGACCCTCGAGAGGTCGAAGGACAGGTTCAGGTAGTGATCGCTGAAGCGGGAGTTCTGCTCCGGGTCGAGCACCTCGAGCAGGGCCGAGCTGGGGTCGCCGCGGAAGTCGGCGCCGAGCTTGTCCACCTCGTCGAGCATGAAGACCGGGTTGTTGACGCCCGCCTGCTTCATGCCCTGCAGGATGCGGCCGGGCAGCGCCCCCACGTAGGTGCGCCGGTGCCCGCGGATCTCGGCCTCGTCGCGCACTCCGCCCAGGGAGATGCGCACGAACTCGCGGCCCATGGCCCGGGCGATGGAGCGCCCCAGGGAGGTCTTGCCGACCCCGGGCGGCCCCACGAAGCAAAGGATCGGCCCGCGCGAGTCGGGCCGCAGCTTGCGCACGCCCAGGAACTCGAGGATGCGATCCTTGATGCGCTCGAGATGAGCGTGGTCGGCGTCCAGGATCGCACGGGCGTTGGCCAGGTCGAGGCGGTCGGGGGAGGAGCGCGCCCAGGGCAGCTCCACCAGCCAGTCCAGGTAGCAGCGCACCACCTGGGCCTCGGGGCCGTCGGGGTGCATGCGCTCCAGGCGCCGCAGCTGGCGTTCCGCCTCCTGGTGGGCGTCGGCGGGCAACCCGGCGGTCTCGATCTTGGTGCGGTAGTCGTCGGCTTCCTCGACGCGCCCGTCACCGTCGCCGAGCTCGGACTGGATGGCGCGCATCTGCTCGCGCAGGTAGTGCTCGCGCTGGTTGCGGGAAATCTCGTCCTTCACGTGGGAGTGGATCTCCGCCTGCATGGCGGAGACTTCGAGCTCGCGGCGCAGCAGCGCGTCCACCCGGCGCAGGCGCGCCAGGGGATCGACGAGCTCGAGCACGTCCTGGGCGTCGGCCAGGCGCAGGCGCAGGTTCGAGGCCACCAGGTCCGCCAGGCGTCCGGGCTCCTGCACGTTGGTGGCCACGGCCAGCACCTCGGGCGGCAGGTTCTTGAGCGCCAGCAGCTCCTCGACGCGCGCGCGCACCGAGCGCATGAGCGCCTCCACCTCCACGCACCAGGGGGGCTCGGCATCGGCGGCGGCCAGCGGCTGCGCGCGCGCCCAGGGCGCCGTGCCGTACTCCACGAAGGACTCCACCCGGGCCCGGGCGATGCCCTGCACCAGCGCCTTCACGCGCCCGTCCGGCAGGCGCATGGAGCGCATCACCATGGCCACGGTGCCGATCCGGTAGAGGTCGGCGGGCTCCGGGTCCTCGAACTCGGGGTCGCGCTGGGCCAGCAGCAGGACGAAGCGGTCCCCGGCCAGGGCGTCGTCCAGGGCCACCACGGAGCGCTCGCGCACCAGGAACAGGGGCAGCGCCATGTAGGGAAACACCACGAGCTCCCGCAGCGGCACGACGGGCAGCTCTTCGGGGAACTCGTAGCGCGGGTCGCCGTCGCGCATCCGAAGGACGTTTCGACCCGGGGGACAGGGGACTTGAGGCTAGGGAAGCGAGACGAACTCCCCCCGCTCGACCCCCACCAGGAAGGGACGTTTCGCCGCATTGCCGTCCGGCCGCATGGCGGTGACGCCCGAGACGCCGGGGAAGGCCCGCACCTGGAGGAGCCCTTGGCGCAGGTCGCCCGGACGCTCCCGGCCGCTCAGGAGCTGGAGGAGCGCCAGGTTGGTGGCGTCGAAGGACTCGGCTGCGAACACGCTGGGCGGCTCGCCGTAGGCCTGCTCGTAGCGGCGTGCGAAGTCCTGCACCGTCGGATAGGGGCTCGCCGGATCGAAGGCGGCGGTGAAGACCGCGCGCTCCACGTGGCGGCCGCCGATGCGCAGGAGGTCCGGGTGGTACCAGCCGCTCGGCCCGAGCAGCCGGACCCCGTCCACGTCGTGGAAGGCCAGCTGGGGCGCGATGAGCACCACCTTGTCGTGGGAGTCGGGGATGAAGATCGCCTCGAAGTCCACGATGGGCGGGAGCGGCGTGCCGTCGGGGGCGAGCAGCCCCGCGGCCTGGGCGCGCAGCTCGGCGGCCTTCTCGGACGTCTGGCGCTTGGCGCGCGTGAGCAGGGCGCGGCGCTGGGCGAGGCGGCCCTTCTCCTCGGGCGTGAGCAGCTCGTAGCCCACCAGGCGGCGGATCGGCTCGGCGAAGTCGGTGTCGCCGGGCTCGTAGGCCGCCACGCCCACCACGCGGCCGCCGCGCGCCTCCACCGCCCGCCAGAAGAGGGCGCGGAATTCCCGGCCGTAGGCGTCCGCCGGATACAGGATGGCGAAGCGGGTCGCGCCGAGCTGGCCCACGGCGTGCTCGGCCAGGGCCTCCGCCTCCATGCGCCGGGTGGTGCCCAGGCGGAAGACCTGGGTGTGTCCGCGGGTCACCTCCTCCTGGCGGGTCAGGGACAGGAGCGGGACCCCGGCGCGCTCGGCCGCATCGCCCGCCGCGCGCGCCTCCTCCACCATCAGCGGGCCGATCACTGCGGAGAGGCCCTTCTCCCGGGCCAGCTCCTCCACGGCCGCGGAGGCGGCCTCCGGGCGGCCGCCCGAGTCGCGCACCAGCACCCGGACGCCGCCGTCGCCGCTGGCGTCGGGACGGAAGACGTTGGCGGCGAGCAGGATGCCGCGCAGGCTCTGCTCGGCCACGTTCGCCAGGGAGCCGGTGAGGGGCAGCACGACGCCGAGGGTCCCGGACGCCCGGGCGAAGGCCGGCAGGGGCTGCGCGGCCACCTCGCCCAGGGACGGCGGCAGGACCGCCTGGGCGGGCTCGAGCTCGCCGACGGCGAGGCCCTGCTCCAGGGCCACGTGGCGGCGCGCCTCCTCGGGCGACAGGGGGAGCTTGGCGGCCCGGGCGAGTGCCGCCTGGGCGCCCTTCGCGTCGCCGGCCTGGAGGGCTCGCTCGACCTCCTCGAGCCACAGTCGCGCCGCCGGCTTGCGGCGGTTCAGGCGCTCGGCCGCCCGCACCAGGCCGTCCCGGTCCAGGCGCGCCACGATCGCCCCGATGCGTTCCTCGGCCGCGGCCGCCGCCTGGGGATCGCCGGCGTCGGCGGCGACGCGCGTCAGCCAGTGGAGCTCGTGGGCGATCTCGCCGCGCTCGCGGGCGAGATCGGCCAGAAGACGGTGGGCCCGGCGCCGCTCGTCCTCGTCGAGGAGCGGGAGCTGGAGGTCCATGATGGTGCGCCAGGCAGCCTCCGCGTCGCGGTCCTCGTGCTGCAGGCGCGCCAGCAGGAGGCGAGCCGACGCGGAGCGGTCGGCCTTGGGGTGGGCGCGCAGCAGGGCCTCGAGGCGGCCGCGGGCGGCCGTGCGGCGGCCCGCAGCCAGCTCGAGCTCGGCCAGGCGCAGGCCGGCGTCGTCGGCCAGGGCGCCGCGGGGCCAGCGGGCCAGGAAGAGCTCGAGGGCCTTGGCCTCGGCTGCCGCTCCCCGGGTGCCGAGGCCGCGCGCCGTCTCGAAGTCGCGCCGCTCCTCGGCGGTGGCGCGGGGCGCCGGGCGCAGGGAGGGCGGCACGCAGCCGGCGAGCCACCACGAGGCGACCAGCAGGGCTGCGAGCCGCAGGGACAGAGGGTTCACGGCCAGCTCGCTCGCCTAGCCGAGGAGCTTGCGGAGCTTCTCGAGGAAGCTCTTGGTCACGGGCGACATCTCCACGCCGCTCTCCGCGGCGAACTGCTCCAGCAGCTCGCGCTGCCGGCCGGTCACCTGGCTCGGCACCTCCACGAAGATGCGCACCAGCTGGTCGCCACGCACGCCGGAGCCCAGGGCGGGCAGCCCCCTGCTGCGCAGGCGGAAGACCGTGCCCGACTGGGTGCCCTCCGGGATCGACATCTTCACCTTGCCCTCCAGGGTGGGCACCTCGATCTCGGTCCCGAGCACCGCCTGCACGAACTGCACGGGAACTTCGCACAGGAGGTCGCTGCCGTCGCGCTCGAAGAAGGGGTTGCGCTTGATGGAGATCACCACGTAGAGGTCGCCGGGCGGCCCTCCGGCGATGCCCGCCTCGCCTTCGCCCGGGATGCGCAGGCGGCTGCCGTCCTCGATGCCGGGCGGGACCTTCACGGTGAGGCTCTGCTGGCCCTCGGTGCGGCCGCTGCCACGGCAGGCGCTGCAGCGATCGCGCACCACCTCGCCGGCCCCGCCGCAGGCGTCGCAGGGGCGGCTGATGCGGAAGAAGCCCTGCTGGAAGATCACCTGACCGGTGCCGCGACAGCGGTCGCACAGGGTCGGCCCGCTGCCCGGGCGCGCGCCGCTGCCGCTGCAGGTGGCGCAGGGGCGCATCTTGGGGAGGTCGAGGGTGGGCTCGACGCCCGTCAGCACGTCGGCGAGCTCGACTTCGAGGTTGTAGCGCAGGTCCGCGCCGCGCTGGCCGCGCCCGCGATGGCGCCGGCCGCCGGCCCGGCCGCCGAAGATGTCGCCGAAGAGATCGTTGAACAGATCCCCGAAGCCGCCCAGATCGCCGAAGTCCGGGAAGCCGCCGGGACCGGCGCCGCCCAGGCCCTGGAAGCCGAAGCGGTCGTAGCTGCGGCGTTTTTCCGGGTCCGACAACACCGCGTAGGCCTCGGAGGCCTCCTTGAAGCGCTCCTCGGCGGAGGGATCGTCGGGGTTGCGGTCCGGGTGGTACTGGAGGGCGAGGCGCCGGTAGGCCGCCTTGAGCGCCCCCGCGTCCGCGTGGCGCGGTACGCCGAGCACCTCGTAGTAGTCGCGCCGTGCCACGGAACCCTGGGCCTCTTCCCTGCGTTTTCCCTCGAAGTGGCGGATTGTAACGCGGGGCCCGGGGCGGGGAACCCTTCGGGGAGGGGCGGCCAGGCTAGTCGGAGGACGCGCCGCCCAGGGTCGAGTAGAGCTTCTCGGTCATCTTGTAGGAGAGCGCCGTGAGCCCTTCCACGGCCTCGCGCAGCGCCTCGAGGTCTTCGCTCGCGAGCGCCGTCTCGGTGCGCTCCATGGCCCCCTCGAGCGCCTGGCGCTCCTCGGCGGCGATGTGGTCGGCGTACTCGGTGAGCGTGGTGCGGGTGGCGTAGATCAGGCCGTCGGCGCGGTTGCGCAGCTCCACCAGCTCGCGCCGCAGCTGGTCGTGTTGCTTGTTGTGCTCCGCGTCGGAGACGAGCTTCTGGATCTCCTCCTCGGAGAGGCCGCTCGACGCGGTCACCCGGATCTGCTGGCTCTTGCCCGTGCCGAGATCCTTGGCCGAGACGTTCACCACGCCGTCGGTGTCGATCTCGAAGGTCACCTCGACCTGGGGCACGCCGCGCGGCGCCGGCGGGATGCCCAGCAGCTCGAAGCGGCCCAGGGTCTTGTTGTCTGCTGCCATTTCGCGCTCGCCCTGGAGCACGTGGATGCGCACCACGTTCTGGTTGTCCTCGGTGGTGGAGAAGATCTGGCTCTTGCGGGTGGGGATCGTGGTGTTCTTCTCGATGATCTTGGTGAAGATGCCGCCCTGGGTTTCGACACCCAGGGAGAGCGGCGTCACGTCCAGGAGGAGCACGTCCTCCACCTCGCCCTTCAGCACGCCGCCCTGGATCGCGGCGCCCGCCGCCACCACCTCGTCGGGGTTCACGCCCTTGCGGGGCGGCTTGCCGAAGATCTCGGTCACCTTCTCGTGGACCCGCGGCATGCGCGTCATGCCGCCCACCAGCACCACGTGGTCCACGTCCTCCTTGCGCAGGCCGGCGTCGCGCAGCGCCGTCTCGCAGGGCTCCACCAGGCGCTCGATCAGGTCGGCCACCAGCGCCTCCAGGCGGTCGCGCTTCAGGGTCAGGGTCAGGTGCTTGGGGCCCGAGGCGTCGGCCCCGATGAAGGGCAGGTTGATCTCGGTGGTCTTGCTGGAGGAGAGCTCCTGCTTGGCGCGCTCGGCCCCCTCCTTGAGGCGTTGCAGGGCCATCTTGTCGCCGCGCAGGTCGATCCCGGTTTCCTTCTGGAACGACTGGATCAGGAAGTCCACCAGGCGCAGGTCGAAGTCCTCGCCGCCGAGGAAGGTGTCGCCGTTGGTGCTCTTGACCTCGAAGACGCCGTCGCCGAGCTCGAGGATCGAGATGTCGAAGGTGCCGCCGCCCAGGTCGAAGACGGCAATGCGCTGGTTCTCGGCCTCACCGAGCCCGTAGGCCAGGGCGGCGGCGGTGGGCTCGTTGATGATGCGCAACACGTTCAGGCCGGCGATGCGGCCGGCCTCCTTGGTGGCCTGGCGCTGGGCGTCGTCGAAGTAGGCGGGGACCGTGATGACCGCGTCGGTCACCTCCTCGCCCAGGAAGTCCGTGGCGGTCTCCTTCATCTGGGCCAGCACGAGCGCCGACATCTCCTGGGGCGAGCACAGGCGATCGTCCACGCGCACCCAGGCGTCGCCGTTCTCGGCGGCCTCGATGCCGAAGGACGCCACCTCGGCGAAGCGCTCCACCTCGGGGCTCTGGCGCTTGCGTCCGATCAGGCGCTTCACGGCGAACACGGTGCGCTCGGGGTTGGTCACCGCCTGGCGCTTGGCCACCTGGCCCACCAGCTTCTCGCCGGTCTCGGTGAAGGCCACCATGGAGGGAGTCGTGCGGGCGCCCTCGGCATTGGCGACGACCTGGGGCTCGCCGCCTTCCATCACCGCCACACACGAGTTGGTGGTGCCGAGGTCGATTCCGATGACCTTGCCCATCGGCGCCGGACATCCCTTCTGCCGGGACCGGGCCGGGCTCGGTCCGCTAGCTCAAGCTTCGGAGTCTTCCCCCGCCGACCCCGCGTCGCCGGGCTTCGAGACGGCTACCCGCGTCGGCCTCAGCAAGCGATCCCGCAGCAGGTATCCGCGCTGGAACACCTGGACCACGGTGTTGGCCGCTACGGAACCGTCCACCGCCTGAGTCATCGCCTCGTGCACTTCGGGGTCGAAGGGCTTGCCGTGGGCTTCGATCTCGGCGACGCCGTGCTTCTGGAGCACCGTCAGCAGCTCGCGTAGCACCAGCTCGACGCCTTCCAGCAGGCCCTGGCGGTCGCCCTCCCCGCCCTCGCGCGCGTGGTCGATGGCTCGCTCCAGGTTATCGACCGTGGGCAGGAGATCCTTGACGAGATTCTGGTGGCCGTATTGAAGCGCTTCCTGCCGGTCCTTGAGGGCCCGGCGCCGGAAGTTCTCGAGGTCCGCGGCGGTGCGCAGCATGCGCTCCCGGGCGGCCTCGAGCTCGGCCCGGGTGGCCTCCAGCTCCTCGGCGAGCTTGCCCTTGCGAGCCGCCCCCGCGGGACGATCCCCGCGTCGCTCCTCCACGGCCTCGGCGGCCTCGCGGAGGGCCTGCTCGAGCTCCTCGCCGGGGTGGAGGGCCTTCTCGGTGGCCTCTTCGGCGAAGCCTTCCCAGCCTTCGTGGCGGTCGGACGCCTCGGGGCGGTTGTCGTCGGAGTTGCGGCTCACGGGCCAGGTTGCTCCGTCAAGTGTTCCGTCAGGAGTTCGGACAGGAACCCCACCACCGGGATTACGCGAGCGTAGTCCATGCGCGAGGCACCGATCACCCCCAGAACGCCGAAGGGGCGGTGGGGATCCCCGTAGGGGGCGGCCACCAGGGCGCACTGGCGCAGGCCCGGCTCGCCGAGCTCGGCACCGAAGGCCACGCGCACGCCTTGTCCCTGGGGCTCCAGGGCCTCGAGCACCGAGTCCACCACGCGCAGCAGGGTGGCGCGGACCTCCACCACGGCGAGCAAGCTTCGGATGCGCTCGGGATCGTGGAACTCGGGCTGGTCGAGCAAGGCGAGGCGGGTCGCCACCACCAGGTCGGCGGGCTCCTCCGCTTCGGCGGCCAGCGCCCGTTGGCCCAGCTCGACGGCGCGCCGCAGGAGCCGGTTGGCTCCGTCGCGCAGAGCGCGCAGCTCCCCGGCCAGGAGCTCGCGCACCTCGGCCAGGGTATGCCCGGTGACGCGCTCGGAGAGGGCCACGGCGATGCGGTCGAGCTCAGCCTGATCGCCGGCGTCGCGGTCCCAGAAGACGCGGCGATGGGCTTCGCCGGTTCGGGAGACCAGCACCGCCAGCACCCGGTCGCTGGTGAGCCGAACCAGGGAGACGTGGCGCAGCACGACCCGTTCGAGCCGCGGTCCAACCACGAAGCCCAGCTGACGGGTGCGCTCCGAGAGCACCTGGGAGGTGGCGTGGAGCAGCGACTCGGGGTCCGCCTCGTCGACGCTCTCGGCCAGGGCCCGCTTCTCGTAGTCGCCGAGGAGGCGGGGATCGAGCAGCCGGTCCACGAAGATCCGGAGGCCCGTCTCGGTGGGAACCCGGCCCGCCGAGGGATGGGGCTTGTCCACCAGCCCGAGGTCGGCCAGCTCGCCCATGGTGTTGCGGATGGTGGCGGCCGAGAGCGGGGCGGAGAGCAGATAGGAGACCGTGCGGGAGCCCACCGGGCTGCCATCGCCCAGGTAGGCGGCCACCACGGCGCGCAGGACGTCCTCTTGGCGTTGGGTGAGTCGGATGTCCGAAACCCCCTGGGAAAACGGTCCTATACGGTTATCCACACGGGGCGCGGCGTCAACTTGCCGGGGCCCCGAGGCCTCGAGCCTCTTATCGGCCGCTAGACGAAATGCTCGAACACGGAATCGGACAGGAGCACGCCGCGGGGGGTCAGGCGCAGGCTGCCGTCGTCCCCTTCGGCTAGCAGCTCGGCGGCAACCAGCTGGCGGATGGCCCCGTCGTAGAAGCTCCGGGGCGAGGCGCCGAACTCCCGGGCGAAGCCCGGGGCGGCGAGCCCGGTAGCGGTGCGCAGGGCCAGGAAGATCGCCTCGCCCCGGGCCGTGCGGGCATCGAGGCGCTCGGGCGGGCCCTCCGCGGGCGACGCTCCGGCGGCCACGCGCTCCAGGTAGCCGGCGAGGCTGCGCTGGTTGGCGCGGCGGGCGCCGAAGGGGGCATCGGGCCGCGGCGGCTCCGTGGACCAGGCCCCGAGGCCGAGGCCGAGCACCGGGAGGCGCTCCCAGTAGCGGCGGTTGTGGACGGACTCGGCCCCCGGACGGGCGTAGCTGGAGATCTCGTAGCGGAGCAGGCCCGCCGCGCCGAGCCTGCGCTCGGCCGCTTGGAACATGTCCGCCATGGCGTCCTCGTCCGGGGGCGTGAGCTGACCGCGGGCGACGGCCGTGGCATAGGGCGTCCCCGGCTCGACGGTGAGCTGGTAGGCGGAGACGTGGGCGGGCTCGAAGCCCAGGGCCTCCACCAGATCCGCCTCGAAGCCGGCCCGGGTCTGGCCGGGGATCCCGAAGATGAGGTCCAGGGAGACGTCGGCGAAGCCGGCGGCGCGGCAGGCTTCGAGGGTGCGGCGCGCTTCGTCGGCGCGGTGGGCGCGGCCGAGGCGGCGCAGCAGACGGTCGTCGAAGGACTGGACGCCCACGGACAGGCGGTTCACGCCGGCGGCCCGGAAGCCCGGCAGGCGCTCGCGCTCCAGGGTGCTCGGGTTGACCTCGAGGGTCGTCTCGGGGTCTTCGTCGTGGACGAAGGCGGCGCGCACGGCCTCGACGAGGCGCGCCACGGACTCCGGGCGCAGCAGCGAGGGCGTTCCTCCGCCCAGGTAGATGCTGCGCAGGGAGCGTCCGGCGAAGTCGGGCCGGCGGGCCGCGAGCTCCGCCAGGAGCGCGTCCACGTAGACGTCCTCGGTTTTCGCTCCGAGGGGGCGGGCGCGCACCACGGCGAAGTCGCAGTACGGGCAGATGCGCTCGCAGAAGGGAACGTGGAGGTAGACGCCGACCGTGCCGTCGTCCATGGGGCAAGGATAACCGGGGGCGCGGGGGCGCGGCGTGGCGGCTAGAATCGGTCTCGTCTTGGGAGACGTCCACTTCGAAGTGCTGCCCAACGGGCTCACGCTGCTGCTGCGCGAGTCCCGACGCGCGCCCGTGGCCGCGGTCCAGATCTGGGCCCGCGTCGGCTCGGCCGACGAGCGCCCCGGCGAGGAGGGACTCGCCCACTTCCACGAGCACATGCTGTTCAAGGGCACCGAGCGGCGGGGCCTGGGGGAGGTGGCGGGCGAGATCGAAGGCGTGGGCGGGCGCATCAACGCCTACACGAGCTTCGACGTGACGGTCTACCACGCCACCGTGCCGGCCGACGCCACCACGGCCGCCCTCGACGTGCTGGTGGACGCCGTGCGTCGCTCCGTCTTCGACCCGGACGAGATCCGCCGGGAGATCGACGTGGTGCTGGAGGAGATCCGGCGCTCGGAGGACTCGCCGCACCAGGTGTGCGGGAATGCGCTCTTCGCGGAGCTGTATCGGGCGCATCCCTACCGGGCGCCGATCCTGGGCACGCGGGAGAGCGTCGCGTCCTTCGACCGCGACCGGGTGCGGGCCTTCTTCCGGCGCTGGTACACGCCGGAGCACCTGATGGTGGTGGCGGTGGGGGACTTCGACGCGCAGGCCCTGGGGCGGGCGGCGGCGGCGGCCTTCGCCGACGCGACACCCGGCGAGGCGCGCCGCGCGCGCCCGGCCGAGCCGGCGGAGCGCGTCCTCAGGGCCCTGCTGCTGCGACGGAACTTCGAGCGCGCCTGCGTGGAGCTCGGCTGGCCCGCGGTGGGACTGGCGGACGCCGACACGGCGGCTCTCGATCTGCTGGGCTTCGTGCTGGGCGAGGGCGAGAGCAGCCGGCTGGTACGGCGGGTGAAGGAGCGCGCGGGCCTGGTGGATCGCATCGACGCCTTCGCGTACACGCCGCTCGATCCCGGGGTGTTCGGCGTGGCGGTGGACCTGGACCCGGAACGCACGGAGGACGCCCTGGCGGCGATCCTCCAGGAGACGGAGCGGGTGCGGCGCCACGGCGTCTCCGCGGAGGAGCTGGAGAAGGCGCGCACGAACTTCCTGGCCCAGGAGGACTTCGACCGCGAGAGCGTGGGCGGCCTGGCGCGCAAGCTCGGCTCCTTCCAGGCCCTGGCGGGGGACTTCCGGCGCGAGGCGGAGTACCTGGACGCGGTGCGGCGCGCCACGCCCGAGGACCTGCGGCGCGTGGCCCAGGACTACCTGGCGCCGGAGCGGCTCTCGATGGCAGCGGTGGTGCCGGAGGGGAGCGTCGCGGAGCTCGACCCGGAGGCGCTGGTCGCCGCCGTGCGGCGCGGCGCCGACGCGCGCAGCGTGCAGGCGAGCGTCCTTGCGCCGGCCGCGCGGGCGCCGGAGCTGCGCCACTACGCGCTCCCGAATGGGGCGGAGCTCTTCGTGGAGGCGCGCCGGGAGGTGCCGGTGGTGGCGGCGCGGGGCGCCTTCCTGGGTGGGCTGCTGGCCGAGGACCAGAAGAACGCTGGTCTCACCAGCTTCTTGACCTCCATGTGGCTGCGCGGCACACGCCACCGCTCCGCGGCGGAGCTGGCGCGGGCGATCGAGTCGCTGGCCGCGGATCTGGACGGCTTCTCGGGGCGCAACTCGATGGGCGCGACGCTCGAGGTGCCGAGCGCGCGCCTGGAGCCAGCCCTGGATCTGTTCGCGGAGGTGCTGCTGGAGCCGGCCTTCGACGCCGAGGAGCTGGAGCGCGAGCGCCGCGACACGCTGGCGGCCATCGCCCGGCGCGAGGACCGGCTGGCGGCGCGCGCGTTCGATCTCTTCTGCGCCACGCACTGGGAGCGCCACCCGTACCGGCTGCCGCTGGTGGGGAGCGCCGAGAGCGTGGCGCGCGTCAGCCGGGCGGATCTCGAAGCCCACCACGCGCGTCTCGTGCGCAGCCGCAACCTGGCGCTGGCCGTCGTGGGCGATGTGGACCCGGACGACGTGGCCGAGGCCCTGGCGGGGCGGCTGGTGGATCTCGACGGCGGCGGCTTCGAGGCGCCCGCGCCGCCGCTGGAGGCGCCGCCCCGGGAGCCGCGCGAGGCGGAGCTCGTGAAGGAGCGCGCCCAGGCGCACCTGGTGATCGGCTTCCGCGGCGTGACGGTGCACGACGAGGACCGCTACGCCCTGGAGGTGATCGCCCAGCTGCTGGCGGGCCAGGGCGGGCGATTGTTCCTGGAGCTGCGCGACCGGCGCAGCCTCGCCTACTCGGTGAGCGCCATGAACGTGGAGGGGCTCGCCCCGGGCTTCTTTGCGGTCTACATCGCCTCGGCCCCGGAGAAGCTGGGGGAGGCGCGCCGCGGGCTCTTCGAGGAGCTGGAGCGGCTGGTGCAGGAGGCGCCGTCGGACGCGGCGCTGGAGCGGGCGCGCCGTTACCTGGTGGGGAACTTCGCCATCGACCGGCAGCGCAACGCCGCCCGGGCCGCCCAGACCGCCCTGGACGTGCGCTACGGCCTCGGCGCGGACGCGGCCGTCCTCTACCCGGAGCGCATCCGGGCCGTGGGGCGCGAGGACGTGCTTCGCGTGGCCCGGCAGGTGGTGGACCTCTCGGCCTACACGCTGGCGGTGATCCGCTCGCCCGGCTCGTAGGCGACCAGCGGCGGGCGGCCTGAGCGAACGCCGAGCTCGAAGCGCAGCCGGTCCGGCGCGTGGCCGGCGCAGCGCACGATCCCCCGATGCACGCCGCGCAGGTGGTGCCAGGCGCACAGGGTCGTGCGGTTCGAGAGCTCGTTGGAGCCGCCTTGGGAACGGAAGACCACGTGGTGGTCGTGCAGGTTCTTGTAGGACGAGCAGCCGGGCACCGTGCAGCGCCAGCCGTCGCGGTCGAAGACCGGGTGGGGCGCGCCGGGGCTCCGCCAGGCGTGGAAGACGTGCTCGAGCATGGCGTCGAGGGCCTGGCCCTCGCTGGGCGTGCCGGGGAGGCGTCTTCGGAGCGAGCAGAGGGCGGCGCGGAAGAAGCGGGTGGACGCGACCGGGCCGTTCCAGAAGACGCGGGCGGTCTCGGCTTCGCGCTGGCTTCCCGGGTCGTCTCGACCGGCGGCACTGGGATCCGCACCCGTTTGCCGCCCCGTGGGGTCGAGGACGCCGCTGGCCAGGGCTGCAGCCACGTCGTCCTGGAGGCGGCGCACCGAGACGCGCTGCGCGTGAGCGATCCAGCGCGCCCGGAAGCGCTCGGCGTGCTCCGGCACCAGCACCGGGAGGAGCGCGTGGGCCTGGACCCAGGAGATCCGTCCCTCGCGGAAGGCACGGCGCAGCTCCGGGCAGACGTCGCCGGCGCGCTCGAGGCGCAGCAGCATGCGGACCTTGCGGGGCGCCAGGCCGAGGCGTTCGCGGGCGTACTCCTCGAGGCTGCGGCAGCCGGCGTGCCGGTAGAGGCGCTCCCGGGCAACTTGCAGCAGGAGCGGCGCGAGCTTGGCTGCCAGGCGCTGCTCCAGGGTGAGGGCCGCGCGCAGGCGGGCGTCGAGGGCGAAGGCGTCGGCGTGCTCGAGATCGGCGACCAGGGGTGCCAGGGGGGCGGGAAGCAGGACGGGCCGCGCGCGCGGATCGGTGCCGGTGTCCGGGGCGGGTTCCGGGTGGGGCTCATTGCCGGGCCGGCCCTGGGATTCGCACCCGTTTGCCGCCCCGCGGGTCGGGGCGCACGCGCGGGTCTCCCCGGTCTCGCAGCCCGTCTCGCAGACCGCGGCGGCCGACGCCTGCGCGTCCAGCGGGAAGGCGGAGAGCACCTCGGCGGCGATCGTCTCCATGCACTCCCAGACCGGGAGCGCCTCGCCGGCCACGCGCCGGGCGAGCTGCCGCGCCGAGTGCCAGCGCGCCTGGACGCCCGGCGTGCAGCGGATGGCGAGGGTCTCCCGGGCGTCCTCGGGGATGCCGTCCTCGTCCGCCTGGGCCGCCCCGGCCTCGAGGGAGCCCACGTCCACCGCCCGCACCGCCCGGGCCAGGGCGCGCGCCGACGTGCCCCGGGCGAAGGCGAGCCAGCGCGGCTCGTCGGCGGACGTGGCCACGCGGCAGAGCAGCCGCGCCTCGGTCCACGTGAGCGTGCCGCCCACGAGCGCCGCCTCGACGCGCGGCAGCCCCGCCAGGGCGGCGTCCGTGCGCGCGAGATCCTGCACCGAGCGCGCGGCCAGGCCGAGGCGCTCGCGGGCGTAGTCCGAGAGGCGGGCGTAGCCGAGCCGCTCCCAGGCGCGGCGCTCGACCAGGCGGCCGGCCAGGGCCGCCACCACCCGCCGCAGGGCCCCGCCGCTCTCGGCCAGGGCCTCCAGGCGCTCGAGCGCGTCCCGGGCCGGCGGGGCGCGCACCACCCGGAGGGCAGGACGCGGGCCGGCGCGGATGCGGAGGACGGCGCGCGAGGCGCGGCGCCGCGAAGCCACGAACACGACTTGGGAAGGCTCGCCCGGGACCGATCGGGGTAGCCGCCAGACTACGCGCCCCGCGTGACAGAAACGGTCACGCCCACGAGCGGGCCGCAAGAAAAAACGCCCGGAGCGCCCCCCCTACCCCGCCCGCTCCATCCAGAAGCTGCAGCCATGGGACGGCTGCACGCCCCGGTAGAGTTGATCGAGCTCGTCGCGCCGGTGCTGCCAGAGGTAGCGGTTGGCGATCACCACCCGGAAGTGCGGGTTGTACATCAAGAAGGCCTGGAGCAGGTACTGCTCGTTCCAGGTCTGGCCGCGCTGGAAGATCCAGGGCTCCGGGTACTCGGAGGGCAGGAAGATGTCGTGCAGGTGGATCAGCACCCCGGGACGCAGCCGCGGCAGGATGCGGAAGAAGAACCAGTTGACGTCGCTGGCCACCTTGGCGCAGTGGGAGCCGTCGTAGAAGAGGACGTCCCCCGGGCCGAGGGCGTCGAAGAGCGCCAGCGGCACGCGCTGCACGATGCCGCGGTGCAGCTCCCAGTCCTTGGGCAGGGCCGCGAAGATCACCTCGTTCGGGTAGGGATCCACCTGGGTCACCCGGCAGGGCTCCGGGTTGCGGGCCAGGGCCCGGGCCAGGAGCAGGCTCGACCAGCCGCACCCGATCTCCACGTAGCGACGCGGACGCCGCGAACGCACCAGCCCGTACTGCACCAGGGCGTCGGCGTTGTTCCAGAAGTCGTTCTCCCAGCAGTAGACGCCGGGCTGGCTCGCGCGCGGGGGGACGTCGGCGAGCTCCTCCACGAAGGCCGCCACCTCCCGGGCCACGGCCAGCTGGCCCTCCAGGTTCCAGTCGATCTCCGGCGGCTCCACGGGCTCCGCCCAGAGATCGCGGTTCGCGTCCAGGAAGTCGCAGTCGTTGAGCGGGCTGTAGAAGTCGTTGGGCTGGAAGTGGAAGCCGAGCCGCTGGAGCTGCCGGAAGCCGGTGGCGCGCAGGGTCTCCATGGCCGCGCGGACGTCCGGGCGTCGCCGGACGAATCTCAAGCTCGTGCCCTCCCCGGGGCCGACGGAGGACGCTACTCCCGCCGCGCCCGCTGGATCACCACCGGCTCCGTCGGCACGTTCTGGTGCATGCCGCGGGAGCCCGTGGGCACCGCGGCGATCTTGTCCACCACGTCCATGCCGGAGGTGACGCGGCCGAACACCGCGTAGCCGAAGTCGCGCGCGCCGTGGTTCAGGAAGACGTTGTCCGAGAGGTTGATGAAGAACTGGGCGGTGGCGCTGTTCGGGTCGGAGAGGCGCGCCATGGCCAGGGTTCCACGCGAGTTCAGGAGCCCGTTGTCGGCCTCGTTGCGGATCGGGGCGCGGGTCGACTTCTCCTGCATGTCCACGGTGAAGCCGCCGGCCTGGATCATGAAGCCCGGCATCACGCGGTGGAAGATCGTGCCGTCGTAGTGGCCGGCGTCCACGTAGCTGAGGAAGTTCTCCACCGTCTTCGGCGCCTTCTCGGCGTCGAGCTGGATCGTGATCGAACCCTGGTCCGTCTCGAACACCACCACCGGGGATCCTCCCTGCTTCGGGGTCTGGGCCTGGGGCGCCTGGGCCGGGGATGCGGGCGCGGCCGGCTGCGCGGTCTCGCCGCCGTTGGGTCGTCCGCACGCCACCAGCAGCGTGGCGGCGAGCGCGAAGACGAGAGCACGTCGGACCGGCATGGGCATCCCTCCTGGGGCGCGGGTCGCGGAGCCTACCGTCCGCGGGGCCCGAGCGCGAGGCCGTCGCTGCGCGGGTCGCTGCCGCCGCGGTGGAGGCCCTCGGCGCGGTCGATCTCGATGGCCTGGGCGCTGGACCAGTCGCGCGGCGAGACCTCCACCCGGTGGCCGCGGCGGCGCAGGGCCTCCACCACGTCGCGGGGGATGGCGCGCTCCAGGTAGAGGACGTCGGGCACCCACTGGTGGTGGAAGCGCGGCGCCGCCACCGCCTCGGCCACATCCATCTCCCACTCCACCACGTTCAGCAGCACCTCGAGCACCGTGCTGATGATGCGAGGGCCGCCGGGGCTCCCCAGCACCAGGAGGGGCAGCCCGTCGCGCAGCACGATGGTGGGCGTCATGCTGGAGAGCGGGCGCTTGCCCGGGGCCACCGCGTTGGCGCCGCGCACGTCCACCAGCCCGAAGGCGTTGGGTCGGTTCGGCGCCACCGAGAAGTCGTCCATCTCGTCGTTCAGCACGATCCCCGTGCCGGGCACCGTGATGCCCGAGCCGAAGATCAGGTTCACGGTCTGGGTGATGGCGACAGCGTTGCCGGCGGCGTCGGTCACCGAGAGGTGGGTGGTGCCGCCGTCGAGGGTGGGCGCGCCGGGCGGCACGCCCGGCCCGTCCACTCGCAGGGCGCGCGGCGGGCCGCCCCAGCGCCAGGGCGGGCGCCGCCACCACGGCCGCTCGAGGCGCGCGCGCAGGCGCGCCGCCGAGTCCTTGGCCACCAGGCCCGCCACCGGCACCTCCACGAAGTCCGCGTCGCCGAGCCAGGCGGCGCGGTCCGCGAAGGCGAGCTTCAGGGCCTCGGCCACGCGGTGGATGGCCGCCGAGGAGCCGGCGCCGAGCCCCGCCA
>JBFIML010000053.1:0-25158 GCA_041611735.1 Myxococcota bacterium
CGTGGCGGGATCCCGGTCGGAAAGGGGCACCGGGGCGATGGCGTCGATCTGCTCGGAGGCGGCCAGCACGTGCATCAGCACCCCGCCCACGTACAGGAGGCGCCGCAGCAGGACGTCCTCCGGGTGCTCGGGCAGGGCGCGGCGCAGGGCCGCTCCGAAGCGGGCCACCACCTGGCGGAACTGCTCGAGCAGGACGCGCCGCGGCTCGTCGCCGCCCTCGAAATAGACGCGTGCGAACAGGTGCGCGACCAGCCGCCCGCGCTCGCCCAGGGCGCCGAAGGTGAGCACCGGCGGCGCCAGGAAGGCTTCGAGCACTTCCTCGAGGTCGAGGGGGGCCTTGCCGCCGGCGGCCTCCAGGCGGTCCAGCCAAGCCAGGCGCTCGCCGTTCACCGGCGCCACGCGACGCTGCACCACCGCCTCGAGCAGGGCCTCCTTCGAACCGAAGTGGTAGTGGACCGCCGCCAGGTTCACGCCCGCCTCGGCGGTGATGCTGCGCAGCGAGGCGGCGTCGAAGCCCTCGCGGGCGAAGACCCCCTCCGCCGCGTCCAGGATGCGCTCCTTGGTGTCCGTCCCCAGGGGTCGGCCCTCCGAGTCAAACTATCGTTTGAAACGTACGTTTGTTTTATTCGCTGTCAAGTTCCCTCGGGAAGGGACTGGGGCCGGGTGCCCGGGCGGTCGCCCCTACCAGTGGACGCCGGGGATCACGTGGGCGAAGGCCACGGCCTCGCTCGAGAGGTCCACCGCGGACTCGTCCCCGGGCCGGCCGCGCGCCGCCGCCGAATCCGGGAAGAGCCGATAGGCGGTGGCCAGCACCGCGTCCACCGCCTTGGGGGCCATCGCGTAGGCCACCTCTCCGAAGACCCCGAGCCGCGTGGCGATCCGCTTGGGTCGCTCGATCAGGGCCTCCGCCAGCAGGTCCGCGGCCTGCTCCACGGAGAGGGTCGGGAAGGCCTGGTAGATGCGCGTCGGCGCGATCATCTCGGTGCGCACGAGCGGCATGTAGACGGTCGTGATCGCGATCCCCTCGTCCAGCAGCTCCGAGGCGGCGCAGCGCGAGAAGGCGTCCAGCGCGGCCTTGGACGCCACGTAGGCCGAGAAGCGCGGCGGATTCGTCTGCACGCCGATCGAGGACACGTTCACGATGTGACCGTTCCCCTGCTCGCGCATGGCGGGCAGGAAGCCGAAGATGAGCTTGAGCGCCCCGAAATAGTTGAGCTGCATGGTGCGCTGGAAGTCGTGGAAGCGGTCCACCGAGAGGGCCAGGGAGCGGCGGATGGAACGGCCGGCGTTGTTCACGAGCACGTCCACTCCGCCGTGCCGCTCCAGCACGTCGGCCACCAGAGCATCGACGTGGCTCAAGTCCGCGAGGTCGGCGGGATGCACGTGGGCCTTGCCGCCCGCTTCCTCGACCTGACGCCGCACGTCCACCAGCTTCTCCGCCGCGCGCGCCACCAGCAGGACCGTCGCGCCCGCCGCGCCGATGCGGAGCGCCGCGGCCCGTCCGATCCCCGACGAGGCCCCCGTCACCAGCACCCGCCGGCCCCCCACGGCACCGGCCAGGGTGCGGTCGCGGTGGAGGTCCGGGTCCAGGTTCCGCTCCCACCAGTCCCACAGCCGGTGCGCGTAGCTCTCGAGGGGTGGCAGCTCGATCCCGCTTCCCTCCAGCTCCCGGAAGGCGTCACGGCAGTCGAAGCGGGTGGGGTGGTTCACGTAACCGAGCACGCGGCGCGGGATGCCCAGGTCCGCCAGCACCTGGTCGGCGATGCGCCGGACGGGCGGGAGCTTGGCGAAGCCGCTGCGAAGCGCCGGAGGCACCACCCCGACCGCCCGGGCGTCGAGACGCAGCGCGAACTCCGGAGCGTGGCCCGCCCGGGCGAAGACGTTCAGCACCTCGCCGGCGGTCTTCGGGTGCGGGTCCACCAGGTGGAAGGCGCGGCCATCGAGCCCCTGTCGGTGCGCCAGGTGGGCCAGGGCGTGCGCCACGAAGTCCACGGGCACGAGCGGCAGGTGCGAGCCCTGGATGCCGACGAGCGGCATCCAGGGCGGCACCGTCCGGCGCAGCTTCTGGATCAGCTTGAAGAAGTAGTAGGGCCCGTCCACCTTGTCCATCTCGCCGGTCTGGCTGTGCCCCACCACGATGCCCGGCCGGTACACGCGCCAGGGAATGCGACAGGTGCGGCGCACCAGCGCCTCGGACTCGTGCTTCGTGCGGAAGTAGGGGTCGTCGAGCCCCTCGGCCTCCTCGAACATGTCCTCGCGGAAGATGCCCGGGTAGCGGCCCGCGGCGGCGATCGAGCTCACGTGGTGGAAGCGTCCGGCCCGCAGGGCGTGGGCGCACTCCAGGGCGCGCCGCGTTCCCTCCACGTTCGCGGCGCCCAGGGCCTCCGCGTCGGCAGTCATGTCGTAGAGGGCGGCCAGGTGGAAGAAGTGGTCGATGCGGCCGCCCAGCTCGCCGAGGGCGTCGTCGTCCAGGCCGAGCCGCTCGCGCTCCAGGTCGCCCACCACCGGATGCACCCGCTCCGCCGCGGCGCCCCAGCGCCGGGCCCGCTCCGCGAGGCCGCCCCGGGATTCCTGGCGCACCAGCGCATGGACCGTGCCGCCGCGGCCGAGCAGGCACTCGATCAGGTGCCGGCCGATGAAGCCGGTCCCGCCCGTCACGAAGTAGTGCATGGGGGGTCCTCCGTCCCGAATAGCTTACAACGCTCGACGGGAAGCCACGGATCGTGGTATCCGGAGGTGGGGGACGGAGGCCACGCCTTGCGCAAGCGATGGCTCTCCCTCGGCCTGCTCGCCGTCGCCGCCCTCGCAGCGCCCGCGGCCCAGGCGGGTCGCGTCGATCCCCTCGCCCTGCCGGCACTCCATGCGGAGCCCGATCCGGTGGCGGGCGGGCGCATCGTGGACGCCCTGGGCCGCGAGGTCCTGCTGCGCGGCGTAAACGTGAATGCGTTCGTCGAGTACTGGGCCTACGACCCCGGTCTCTTCACCACCTATCCCTTCACGCCCGAGGACGCCGACCGCATCGCCGGGATGGGCTGGAACGTGGTGCGGCTGCTGGTGAGCTGGTCGCGCGTGGAGCCCGAGCCAGGCCGCTACGACGACGCCTACCTGGACGGCGTGCTCGCGGCCGTCGGGCTGCTGGCGAGTCGCGGCGTCTACAGCATCGTGGATCTGCACCAGGACGCCTGGGGTCCGGCGCTGGCGGCGCGGCCCGACGAGGCGTGCGCCGGGGTGCCGCCCGCCTTCGGCTGGGACGGGGCGCCCGCCTGGGCCACCCTGGACCGCGGGGCGCCACGCTGCACCGGTGGGCTGCGCGAGCTCTCGCCCGCGGTGATCGCCGCCTTCCAGGCCTTCTGGGACGATGCCGAGGGGCCTGGCGGCGTCGGGATCCGCACCCGCTACGTGCGCATGCTGCGCCACGTGGCCGAGCGCTTCGCGCCCTTCGACGCCGTCGCCGGCTACGACGTCATGAACGAGCCAAACGCCATCTTCCTGGTGCCGGGCCACCTGGAGGCGCTCGCCGACTTCTACGGCGACGCCCTGGTGGAGATCCGCGCCGGCGAACGCGCCGCCTTTGCCCCGTCCCGGCTCGTGTTCTTCGAGCCGGGCATCACCTGGGCGGACCTCGGAGCAGGTGTTCCCCCGCACTTCCCCCACGACGACCAGATCGTGTATGCGCCACACATCTACCAGGGCGGGATCAGCGTGGTCCCCCTCTCGGAGCGGGAGTTCGAGCGGGCGCGCGCGGAGGCGGCTCGTTTCGGCGGCGCCCCGGTGCTGAGCGGCGAGTGGGGCACCGATCCGCAGCGCGCCTCCGACCCCGAGGACGACTACTTCGAGCGTCACCAGGCCCTGCAGGACGCCTTCCGCTTCGGTGCCACCCTGTGGACCTGGCGCGAGGCCTGCGGAGACCCGCACAAGGCCGGCGACGTGCGCGCCGGACGCATCCCCTTCGTGTGGGGGCTGTTCGACGTGGACTGCGCCACCCACACGCTGCGCGGCTTGCGCGAGGACCTGGTAGCGGTGCTGCGGCGCCCGGCCCTGCGCGCGGCGCCCGGGCCGATCGGCTCCGTGGCCTGGGACCCGGAGCGGGGGATCTTCGAGGCTTCCGGCGAGGGGGCGCGGCGCCACACCCCCTTCGTGGTCTTCGTGCCGGGCGAGCGCCGCGGACGCCCGCGCATCCAGGCCCGGGGGCTGCTCGGGGTCCACCGCGTCCCCGCGCCGGACGGGGCCTACTTCGTGGTGGGCCGGGCCCGGGGCGGTGCCTGGCGCCTCGCGATCCGTCCCTGATCCACCCTCCGGGAGCCGGTCCTGGGGTACGCTCCCGCGCCCATGGCGACCGACCCCCACGTCGCGCCCGACGTCCGGCCCCGCCCCATCCTCCAGGTGGCCGCCGAGCTCGGACTCGAGCCCTCGGACCTGCGCCTCTACGGCGAAGACGTGGCCAAGATCGACCCGGCGCTGCTCCTGCGGCCCCGTCCCCGGGCCGGGGCGGGGCGCCTGATCCTGGTCTCGGCCATCACGCCGACGCCTGCGGGCGAGGGCAAGACCACCACGAGCATCGGCCTCGGCCAGGCCTTCGCGCGCCTCGGGGAGTCGGCCTGCCTCGCCCTGCGCCAGCCGTCCCTGGGCCCCGCCCTGGGCATGAAGGGGGGAGCCACCGGCGGCGGACGCAGTCAGCTGCGACCCGCGGAGCGCATCAACCTCCACTTCACCGGCGACTTCCACGCCGTGACGTCGGCCCACAACCTGCTGGCGGCACTCCTCGACAACCACCTCTACTTCGGCAACCCGCTGCGCGTCGATCCGCGGCGCATCCTGTGGCGCCGCGTGATCGACCTGAACGACCGGGCCCTGCGCAACGTGATCGTGGGCCTCGGCGGTCCCGGGCAGGGCGTGCCCCGGGAGACCGGCTTCGACATCACGGCTGCCTCCGAGGTGATGGCCATGCTGTGCCTGGCCGAGGACGCGGAGGACCTGCGCCGCCGCATGGACCGCCTGCTGGTGGCCTTCACCTACGAGGGCGAACCCGTGACGGCCGCGAGGCTGCAGGCCTCCGGAGCCATGCTGGCGCTGCTCCAGGACGCCCTGTGGCCGAACCTCGTGCAGACCCTGGAGGGAACGCCCGCGCTGGTGCACGGCGGGCCCTTTGCGAACATCGCCCACGGCTGCAGCAGCGTGATCGCCACCCGCATGGCCCTGCACCGGGCCGACTGGGCCATCACCGAGGCCGGCTTCGGCTTCGATCTCGGCGCCGAGAAGTTCTTCGACATCAAGTGCCGCAGCGCCGGCCTCGACCCCGCGGCGGTCGTACTGGTCGCGACGCTCCGGGCGCTCAAGGTCCACGGTGGCGTGGGGCTCGCCGAGGCGGCGCGTCCGGACCCCCGGGCGGTCGAACGCGGACTTCCGAATCTCGAGAAGCACGTGGAGAACATCCGGGCCTTCGGCGAGGTGCCGGTCGTGGCCCTGAACCGCTTCGCCGGGGACCGGGAGGAGGAGATCGCCGTGGTGCGGGGCGCCTGCCAGGCGCTGGACGTGCCCTTCGCGGTCTCGGAGCCCTACGGCCAGGGGGGCGTCGGCGCCGAGGCCCTGGCTCGCACCGTGATGGCCCACGCCGAGCGCCGCCCGCGGCTCTTCCGGCCGCTCTACGACCTCTCCCAGCCCGTGGCCGAGAAGGTGCTCGTCGTGGCCCGTACCCTGTACGGCGCCCGGGGCGTGGTCTTCACCCGCGAGGCGCAGCGGGACCTGGGCGACGTGGAGCGCCTGGGCTACGGGGGGCTTCCCGTCTGCATTGCCAAGACGCCCACCTCCCTCTCCGACGACCCGAAGCTCGCCGGGCGGCCCGACGGCTTCGACGTGACCGTGCGCCGCGTCCAGATCAACGCGGGCGCCGGGTTCCTGGTGGTGCTGACGGGCGACATCCTGCGCATGCCGGGCCTTCCGCGACGGCCTCTCGCGGAGCGCCTGGACCTGCACGACGGGCGCATCGTCGGGCTCGCGTGATTCCCTCGAGTCGCACCGGCCACCCGACACGGTATGCTGTCCCATCCGGGTGAAGCGCCCTCGAGCGCCCGTGCCCGCCGGAAAGGCCCATGAGCCGCGCACATGAGCCACCGCACATGAGCTACCTGCTGGGCGTCAATTGCAGCGGATTCCACTCCTCCGCGTGCCTGCTGACCCGCGAGGGCATCCACACCGCCATCTGCGAGGAGCGTCTCAGCCGGGTCAAACAGGATCGCCGCTTCCCCCTGGCCGCCATCGAGTACTGCCTGGGCGCGGCGGGGCTCGACATCCACGACGTGGACCACGTCTTCATCGGCTGGCACCCGCGCTTCTATCTCCAGATGTCCGACCGGACCCTGCAGGACGCCTTTCGGAACCGCGGCAAGCTCGCCTACCTGGCCCTCAACGAGCTGGCCACCTTGAGTCGCCGCGAGATCACGGACGTGGCCGAGCGACTCTTCCACGGCAAGCGGGAGCTGGAGATCCGCTTCGTCGACCACCACCAGGCCCATCTCGACAACGCCTTCTTCCAGTCGGGCTTCGAGCGGGCCGACTTCCTCATGCTGGATGGGTTCGGCGAGATGGCCAGCGGCTCGTGCGGATCCGTGGCGCGCGACCGGGTCGATCCACAGGCCACCTTTCGCACGCCCCACTCCCTGGGGAGCTTCTACTCCGCCTTCACCGACTTCCTGGGCTTCCGGCCGAACCAAGACGAATGGAAGGTGATGGCCCTCGCCGCGCTCGGCGACCCGGAGCGCGACTACGAGCGCGTCCGCCGCCTGGTGCGCGTGGACGGCCTGCACCTCGAATTGGACCTGAGCTACTTCGAGCACTTTCTCTTCTTCACACCCCGCCACTTCAGCCCGAAGTTCGTCGCCGAGTTCGGCGCTCCCCTGGAGCCGGGTGCGGAGCCGGAGCCGCGTCACGCGGACCTCGTCGCTGCGGTCCAACGCGTGAGCGAGGAGGCAGTCTTCGCCCTGCTGCGGACCCTGGCCGCGCGCGCCGGCAACGACCAGCTCGTCCTGGGCGGCGGCTACTTCATGAACTCCGTGTGCAACGGGAAGCTGGTGGACCAGACGCCCTACCGGGAGGTCTTCGTGGGCGGAAGCCCCGATGACTCGGGCGTCGCCCTGGGCAGTGCGCTCCACGGTGCCCACCGACGGCTCGGCTGGGAGCCGGCGCGCACCCGCGCCCGTCACAACTACTTCGGTCGCACCTACGACGGGGCGGAGGTCCTGCAGGAGCTCGAGCGACGCAAGATCCGTCACCGGCGCCTCGACGACCCAACCGAGACGGCGGCGCAGCTCCTTCGCCAGGGCAAGATCGTCGGGTGGTTCCAGGGTGCGGCGGAGTTCGGTCAGCGAGCCCTCGGCAACCGCAGCATCCTCGCCGACCCCACGCTGGCCTCCATGAAGGACACGGTCAACCGGTCCGTGAAGTATCGCGAGCATTTTCGTCCCTTTGCACCTTCGGTCCTGAAGGAGCGCCAAGGCGAACTCTTCAGCGGCCTCGACGAGGGGGGCGGCTACTTCATGGAGAAGGTCTTCCCGTTCAAGCCCGAGTGGAGCGGGCGCCTCCCTGCGGTCAGCCATTTCGACGGAACCGGCCGCCTGCACACCGTGGACGCCGACGTGAACCCGCTCTTCCACCGCCTGATCTGCGAGTTCGAGAAACTCTCCGGCGCGCCCGTCGTGCTCAACACCTCCTTCAACACCAGCGGCATGCCGTTGGTCGAGACGCCGGGCGACGCCCTCGACTGCTTCTACAGCAGCGGGATCGACGCCCTGGTTCTCGGCGATCGTCTCGTCGAGAAGTGAGGCGCACCCCGGCGGCCGACGCAGCAGCGATGCGCAGCGCGGAGATCGATTGTCTCACCAACGGCGCTCCGCACGCGCCCGAGGCCCGCTCCCTCCACGAGTTCCTTCGCTGCCTGGCGGGCCACGCCGAGTACGACTTCGTACGCTGCTACGTGGCGTTCGACCTCTACAACAAGACCAAGAAGATGCAGGAGGGCGACTTCGAGATCGCCGACTTCCGCCGCTGCCTGCGCGAGTGCACGGATACGGCGCGGACGCTGGCCCGGAACCAGTCCGCCCATCGTGACTTCCTGGCCCGGGACGGCGGCGGAGGTGCCGGGGAGGGTGGCGTGGAGGCGCGCACGCGGCTCCTCTACGGCGCCCTGTTCGAGGACTTCGACGAGCGCGACTACTACGACGCGTCCTGCTCGATCCTCCAGCAGCGCCTCGCAGTGAACGGCGTGGCGATCGCCTCGGGCGCGGCGGCGCTGGACGATGGCTGCGGGGGCGGGCGCTTCACCCTGGCGCTCAGGCAGATGGGGTGCCGGGTCGTGCACGGAGTCGACCTGAGCCGGGCCAACATCGAGACGGCGCTGCGCCGTCGGGATGCCCGGCAGATCGACGGCGTGCACTACCACGTGGCCAGCGTGCTCGAGCTGCCCTTCCGGGCCGCCTGCTTCGACTTCGTGTTCTGCAACGGGGTGCTGCACCACACCCGGGCTCCGATCGAGACGGGTCTCCGGGAGATCCACCGGGTGCTGCGGCCCGGCGGAGAGCTCTTCCTGGCCCTGATGGAGAAGCCGGGCGGCGTCCTCTTCGACGCCATCGAGCTCCTGCGGGAGGGCATGAAGGACGTACCGCTGGACTTCGCCATGGCGGCCCTGCGCATGCTGGGTCTGCGCGGCTTCCGGCTCTACTCGTTGCTGGACCACGTGATGGTGCCGATCAACCTGCGCTCCACTCCCCAGGAGGTGGAGGCGGCGATCGAGGGGGCGGGCTTCCGGGGCCATCGGCGGCTCCTGCGTGGTCTCGCCACGGATCGCATCGAGAAGCTCCACCGGCTGGGCGGGAAAGACCCCGACGCGATCTGGAAGTACGGAGTCGGGGAGAACAAGTACCTGTGCGTGAAGTGAGGCGGGGTCCGTCTGCGGCGGCTCCCGTGCGGATCGGGCTTCAAGATCGCTTGCGCTCATCCGAAACGCCGGGCATGGGGTGGGGACGCCGACGCATCCGGGAAAACCCCGACGCCTGCGGCCCGGGGCCGGGGCGTTGCGAGGCCCGGCCCGCGGCGGCTTCCGCCCCGGACGCCGAGGCCGCCCTCGACGCCCTGGCCGCGGTGCTGCGCGCCTGGGGCGAGGTCGCCTTCGACCTGGACGACCGGGGGGCCCAGGAGGTGCGCGACCACTTCGAGGCCTGGGCCCGCCACGTCCGGGTGGGCGCCCCCGGGCCCGATGGGGACCCGGGCCTGCCGGCTTCTCGGGGCCGTCGCGACTGGCCGGGCCTGACCCGCTTCGTGACCGAGCACCGCCGCCTCGAGGTGGACTCCCTGACGCGTCGCCTGGCCGACCTGCGCCAGGTGGTCTGGGTCTTCGTGCAGGGGCTCGGCCGCGCCCTGCTCGAGGACCAGTCCGCCGACGCGGCGGTGGCGGAGCACCTGGAGCGCCTGCGGGAGAGCGCGGAGCGCGGCGACGTCGCCGCCCTCAAGCGGGAGGCACTCTCCGCCGTGGCCCTGGTCGAGCGGGTGACGGCCGATCGCCGGGAGCGCCAGCGGGCGGAATTGCGCGCCCTGGCGGGCCGCATCGACGAGATCCGCAAGGAGCTGGCGCGAGCCCGCGAGCAGCTCGAGATCGATGCCCTCACCGAGGTCTACAGCCGCGGCGCCCTCGACGAGTACCTGCAGCGCATCGTCGACTTGAGGCGCGTGTCCGGACACGCCTGCGTGCTCTTCGTGATCGACGTGGACGACTTCAAGTGGGTGAACGACCGCTTCGGCCACGCCGCCGGCGACGACGTCCTGCGCGCCGTTGCCGCCCGCATTCAGCAGTGCTTCCGGCGCGGCAGCGACTTCGTGGCGCGCTTCGGCGGCGACGAGTTCGTGGTGGTCGTCCCCAACGACTCCCTGGCGGAGGCGCAGCAGCTGGGCGCCTGCCTGGTGCACTCCATGCGCGACCTGGAAGTTCCGAACGGGTCCCAGCCGATCCGGGTCACCCTCTCGGCGGGGGCCGCCAAGCTCGCGCCCGGCGAAGACGCACGCGCCTGGCTGGAGCGCGCCGACCGGCTGCTGTATGCGGCCAAGCAGGCCGGCCGCGACCGGCTGGTGGTCGAAGCGGTCCGCTGACCCGCTCGCTCAGCCCCTCATTCGCCGCCGGGCGAAGGCCAGCGCGGCGAGCCCCGTGAGCGCGAGCGTGCCCGTGGCCGGCTCGGGGACCTGCGTCACGCGGTTGAACTGGAGCAGCAGGGTGCCCCCCGCGTCGGACAGGGAGAAGGTGTGCGGAAACCCGGGCCAGGGATCGCCCGCGAACGGGAAGAGGGTCGGGAGGTCGTCGTCGGAAAAGGCGGCGGCGGCCCCGTCCGTGATGGCCAGGAGCAGATCCACGTCCGCGTCGGGTAGGCCGTTGACGGACAGGACCCCGCCCTCCGGACCCACGGGGCGGGGTCCGTCGATGAACCGGAAGGTGTCGGAGCTCAGGTTCTCGACCTGCGCGAACGGGGTCGTGGAGCCGGTGATCGTGATGCCGTGCCCCTGCACCGTAGCCGAGAACGCCCGAACTTCACCTTCTACGGCGTGAGAAGGGCAACTCGATCACGGAGCCCCCGCAGCCAGTCCTGGGTCAGGTCTCCTGCACCAGCGGCTCGAGGCGTCCGGCGACTCGGCGCTGGCCGGCCTCCGGGTAGAGGACGACGTCGTCGGGATCGACCATCCCGCCCATCAGGTACTCGAGATCCGTGACCGGCCGCATCTGGTGCGGCGGGCTGCCGGCCGGGTGGCCGAGGAAGTCGCCCGCCTCCACCTCGAAACGCTCGTCCCCGACCCGCGCCACCGCACGCCCCGAGAGCACGTAGATCCACTCGTCGGTGCGCTCGTGGGTGTGACAGGCGGTGCTCTTGTGGCCCGCGGTGACGCGCGTCCAGCGCACCGCCTGGCGCGCGAGCCCGCCCGCCGCGCCGGTGAGCGAGCGCATCACGCGCTGCGCCCCGGAATCGACGTCGTGCTGGAAGTCCTGGAGCACGACCTCGTCCACGTGCACGACCTGCGAGGGGTCGCCCTCCTCGGGTGGCGGCGCCTCGTTGAGCTCGACGAAGCGTCCGCCCCGCCAGCCCTTGGGAACGTCCACGTAGCGGCCCACGTCCTCCTCGGGACGTCGCTCTCCGCCCTCCAGGATCACCAGCGGCTCGCTCCCGGTGCTCACGAAGTGGTGCGGCCGCGGCCCGGGCGGGAAGGCCGCGAAGGAGCCCGCCTGCACCGGGATCCGGTGCGGGCCGATCCGTACCACGCCCGTTCCCGCCAGCACGTACGCCCACTCCTCTTCGACCTCGTGGAAGTGCCGGTGCGTCCCGGCGAAGCCCGGCGGCACGCTCCGGTGCCAGACGCCCATGCGCGTGAGCCCCGTGGCGTTCCCGGGCGGCCGCACCTCCGAGCGCACCTGGCTCCCGCCGGGCGTGAAGCGCGGGCGCTTCTCGGCGGGGAGATCGGCGACCCGAACGACCCAGGCGGGACGGGCCATGCGCCGATCGTAGCCGAGCCGGGCCCGGCTCCCTTCAGCAGCAGGCCTCGCGATAGAAGTGCAGGACCGAGGATTGGGCGAGCAGCGCCGCCTCCTCCTCGTCGCGGCAGAGGGCGACCGCCGCCTCGTACAGGACGGGGAAGACCTTTCGCAGGATGGCCTCGTAGTCCATGCTTCGTCTCCTCGGGCGCACTCTTGATACGCCGCAGCGCCCCGGGAGGTAACGCACGCGGCCCCGTAACCTCTGCGGGCCCGGAGGCATCGGATGGACGAGCGCCTGCGGCGGCTCTGCGACTGGAACTACCTGGTCTCCCAGGCGTGGCTGTTCGGTGCGTCGGAGACCGGCGAGGTGGTCGATCGACGCGACGCGCTCGTCGTCACCTGTGGCCTGCCCGTGGCCGAGCACAACTGGACCTTTCCGAAGACTCCGCTGCGCGACGTGGACGAGATCATCGCCTTCGCGGAGGCGTACTTCGAGCCCAAACGCCTTCCGCACCACTTCCTGATTCGCGACCACCTGGAGCAGCAGGTGGGGCCCCGCGTGGAGGCGGCCGGCTTCCGGCACGGGAAGAGCTTTCCCGCCATGGTGCTCGCGCCGATCCCGGCGATCCCGGACGCTCCGAAGGAGCTGGAGATCCAGCCGGTGACGACGAGCGACGCGCTGGTGGCCTTCCGGGAGACGGCCTTCGAGGGCTTCGGCCTCCCGGTGCCGGCCGCCCGGCTCTTCCTGACCGAGCCGATGCTCGCCATGCCGACCGTGCGCTTCTACCTGGGCCGCGTGGACGGGGAGCGGGCTGCGACGGCCGCCTTGGTGGCCACGGGCGAGGTGGCAGGCCTCTACTGGGTCGCCACCCGCGAGCCCTTCCGGCGACGCGGCTTCGGGGCGGCCATGACGTGGCTGGCGATCCGCGCTGGCCGGGAGCTCGGCTGCAGCGTGGCGAGCCTGCAGGCCTCGGAGCTGGGACGGCCCGTGTACGAGCGGATGGGCTTTGCCCACGCGGGCAGCTACCGCCGCTTCGGACCGCGGGGGCGCCGGTGAGGACTCCGCTGCCCAACCAGGCTAGAATGCCCCGACCGGCCTGCCGTGGCGAGAAGGGCCCAGGTGGACGACGAGACGCAGGCGACGTTGACAGGCACGCGCCTGCCGGGGCGGGGCGGGCCCGAGCCGCTCCTGGCACGCGCCCTCCACGGTCTCGACGAGCACGGCCGGCTGCCCGAAGAGATCCTGGCGGCCCTGCGGGCGCTGCCCTCCGAGACCCGCCGGCAGCTGGCATCCGACCCCGAATCGCTGCTTCCGCCGTTCGAGGCGCTTCCCGAAGTCGCCCGTCGTGCGGTCGTGGCAGCGGTGGCGGCAGCGGACCAGTGGCGGACGCGGGGTTTCGAGCTCGGCAGACCGCAGCAGGCCGCCCTGCGCGCCTTCTGGGCGCTGCGGCGCGTCGCGCGCGGTGCGCCGGCCCCACTGCGCCACGCCGCGGACACGCTGGCCTTCTCCGTGCGGAGCGCGCCGGCCTTCGCGATCGATCGGGCGGCGAGCCGGCTCCAGGCCCATCGCGGACGGCGCGCCCTGCGCCCGGAGCTCCTCCCGTGGCTGCGCGCGGCGGGGATCGACCCGCGGCGCTTCGCCCTGGGCTGGGCGCGAGGTCTGCGACAGGCGCCGCCGTATCGCGGCTATTGGCACGAGCCGGCCGACGGTCACACCGTGTGCATGGTGCTCGGCTTCGATCTGATCCCCGGCAGCGACGGCTTCTGGTTCTGCGAGAGCAATATGGGTGTGGCGCAGCGCCCCGAGCGCACGGCCCTCTACGAGCGTGACCCCTTCGTGGCGAACCTGCTCAGCCACGCCTCGGATCACGGGCACAAGAGGCTCCTGTTGCTCGACAACAACGCCGACGGCATCGATGCCCAGATGGCGTCGCAGTATCGGCGGGGTGCGAAGGACCGAAAGATCGCGCTCTCACTCGTGGAGCAACAGGGTCACTCCGCCCAGGCAAGAAGCTACGGCCTGCCTCCGCTCGGGCCCGAACCAACCCTGGCCGTGCGCATCAAGTACCTGCCCACCACGCTCGACTGGCTGCTCAATCACAAACGCGCGAGTACCCACGTCTTGCAGCGCTACGCGGCCGACCACCACGAGCCGGAGCTGCGGGTACCGTCCTCGGGGCCGGAGCCCACACTGGGCGACGCCCGGCCCGACGAGCCGCTTCCCAACGTCGTCTTCAAGCTTCCCGACCTCGACGCGGCCCGCGGCCTCGTCTTCCTGAAGGTGGCATCGGCGGAGGAGGCGCGGGCCCTGGTTCCGGAGGCCCTGGCGGCCAAGAACCCGCGCGGCGTTCGGGAACGTCTTGTGCGCCTGATGTACGACGATCCTGACGGAATCTTCCAGCCCTACGTGCGTCCGCCCGTGCTTCCGGACGGCAGGCTGTACGTGGTCCGCGCCCACGTGCTGCTGAGCCCATGCGGTCACCGCTTCCTGTCCGCGCACCGCGTGGTGTCCCGCCACCCGCTGCCACAGCACCTTCCGCCCGGAATCGTCTCCGATCCCACGCCGTTCCTCGTGAACTTCTCCGACGAATCCGACTACGCGCTGGTTCCCGACGACGAGCTCGAGCGCGTCGAGGCGACGTCGCTCGCCATCGCGCGCGGGCTCGGGTGGGCGGTGGAGCGCGCCTTCGAAGTCGGCCCCAGTCCGCCCCAAGCCCGGTCCACCGCTCCCGCGCAAACGATCCGATGGTAGGCTCGCGCCGCGGTCAGGTGGGGGCCCCTCCATGTGCGGCATCGTGGGGATCGTCGACCCCAAGGGTCGGGCCCAGGAGCGCGAGCTCCGCGAGATGAGCCGGCTGATCGCCTACCGCGGGCCGGATGGCGACGGCGTGACACTTCAGGGTCCGGTGGCTTTCGGGCATCGTCGGCTGACGATCCTGGATCTTACCCAGCGCGGGCACCAGCCCATGACCTCGGCAAACGGCCGCTTCTTGATCACCTACAACGGCGAGATCTACAACTTCGCCGCGCTGCGTTCGGACCTGATCGAGCGGGGGATTCCCGTGGGTTCTACCGGCGACACCGAGCCCCTGCTGGAACACATCGCCGCCTTCGGGCTGGATGCAACGCTCGCGAAGATCGAAGGCATGTTCGCCTTTGCCGTGTGGGACCGGGAGCGCGAGTCGCTCGCGCTGGCGCGCGATCGCCACGGAATCAAGCCCCTCTACTACAAGCGCGGCGGGGATGGTGCCCTCCGGTTCGCGTCCGAGATGAAGTGCCTGGTGGACGGCGGCTCCCAGGTGGATCGTTCCAGCCTGCACTCCATGATCCTGGGACTCCATTTTCCGCCGGGCCACCATACGCTCTTCACGGACGTTCGCAGCGTCGAACCCGGAACGACCGTGACCTTCGACCGCGATCTGCGCGAGACGCAACGAAGCTTCTTCCGGGTGCGCGACTTCGCCTCTCCAGCGCTCTATCAGGAACTCGACGCTTGCTCCGCGACGCAGGTCGTGGACCGGCTCGACACGGCGCTCCAGCGCAGCACCGACCTGCACATCATCAGCGACGTGCCGGTCGCCTCGTTGATCAGCGGTGGCATCGACTCGGCTCTGGTCTCGGCTCTTGCACGCCAGAGGATCCCCGACCTGCAGCTCTTCCACGCAGACGTCCTGGGAGCCAGCGAACGCCATGGCGCCGAGGAGTTCGCCCGCGCCATCGGTTGCGAGCTCCACACGGTGGAGGTGGACGACGGGGACCTGCTCCAATACGCACCGGAGGTGACGTATCACTTCGAGCACCCCTTCGTGCAGCTCACCAACGCGGTGCCCTTCTATCTGGTGTCGCGACTGGTGGCGCGTCAGGGCTACAAGGTGCTCCTCACCGGGGAGGGCAGTGACGAGTACTTCCTCGGCTATGCCAAGGTTGCGGCCCGCCAGTACCTGAGAGGGCTGGAGCGCGTGAAGGGTGGCGCGCGCCGGCTCTTCCATCGCATCCCGGTGGTGGGCCGGACGGTCTGGCCGTCTCCGGACGAGACGGTCCCGCACCAGATCGCCCGCCTGCTGCTGCGATACGAGCTCGACGAGAGGGCCGAACGCGGTGCCAGCACCTTCGCTCACGTGGCGAACATGCGGGAGCGGGACTGGATGACCCTGGCGCTCCACATGGCCACCGACACACTGCCGAGCCTGCTGGCGCGCAACGATCGCCTGGCCATGGCCTGGGGGCTGGAATCACGCTTCCCGTTCCTCGGTCACGACGTGGCTGCCCTGGCCCTGAACCTCCCGAGCCGCTTCAAGGTGAGGCCCTCCCTGCGCTTCCACGATCGCAACCACCCGTTCCTGGTGGACAAGTGGGCGGTGCGCCAGGTGGGGCTGCGGCACGTGCCCGTGGCAGCCCGGCGTGCCAAGACCGTCTTTGGGGGGGACTACGATCGCGTCCAGGTGGAGCCGGAGCTCTTTGCCGACGGCCTGCTCGCCGACCTGTATGGGCTGCCGAGGGAGCGCCTGCATCATCTGGTCGAATCGACCCCGCCGGCGTTGCGCGGCAAGCTGGTGCTCTTCGAGCTCTGGGGCCGGCTCTTCGCCATGGGGCGATCGGTCGCCGAGGCCCAGACCTGGCTTCGCAAGCACGTCCGGATGGGGTAGACGTCAGGACGGCTTTCCGCCCGCACGGCGCAGCGGGGCGGTCCGGAGCCGGATCTCGTGGGGGTCGGCCGTCGGCAGCCAGTACATCAGCCATTGCTCGTTGCGCCGGTCCAGAAACACCGCGGATTGATCCACGCCGCTGATGGGATGCTGGTAGATGGCTTCGAGCCCCGCCGGCCGATCCTTCGGCGCGCGGTACCACTCGAGATTCCCCGACTCCCCGTAGCCATCCTGCACGGCCACGAGGATCGTGGAAGGCGAGACCTCCGCCACGGACGCCGCGAAGTAGTGTCCTTTCGCAAGCCGCACGAGTTCGTGGCCCCGAAAGTCCGACGCTGACGGCCCGGACGCCAGGGCCAGAGCGCGTTGGAAGCCCCCGCCCACCGCCTGGTAGTAGCTGTGCCAGGTTTCGCCGGGTCCGCGGAACAGGGCCAGCGGATAGATCTCGTCATCGCCCAGCGTCCGCGGGTCACTGGCGCGGAAGACGTCGCCCTGCGGACGAAAGTCCAATCCGTCGGTCGAAAGTGCGAGCAGCACGTCCGCGTCGACGTTGTCTCGAGGTCTCTCCTCCATCCCTCCGTAGAGCAGCGTCACGGAGCCGTCTGAGCCGAGCCAGGCAGCGGCCGAGAAGACCCCGCATTCCTCACAATCCGGAATGCCCACGGCGTGCGAAAGCACGGGATTGGATTCGTACTTGGAGAGTCGCGAGGGATCAGGGCCAAAGGCGACGCCGAGCTTGCGCCCGCGAGGGCCGCCGTCGGTCGAGCGGTCCCCGGCGGCTCCGATGTAGTAGAGGAAGTACATCCCGTCCCGTTCGAGAGCCGCGCACGGAGACAGCATGCCCTCCAAGCGCACATCCCACGCGCCGGGATTGCCTGCCCGGAGGACGACGCCCCCATCGACCCACTCGGATGCCGAGGGCGGCCGGATCTCTCCGGGCTGCAGGTCCGCGCGAAGATCGTCGGCGCGCTCGTTCGCCACGTGGCAGCCGGATGCGACCAGGAGGGCGAGCATCGCCGCCAACGTCCGAGGCACGGGCGGCAAGCTAGCGAAGCTCGGGATCGAGACCCGTTCCCGCACTGGCCGGCCGATCGCAGCCTCCAGGTCCCCCGGGCCGTCGAGATCGGCCACGGCCCCCGCGACGGATGGGAGCTGCGACCCGTTCGTGCTGCAACCTCACGTCGCTGGCTCCATGTCGCCCGGGCGGCGCAGCATCTTCTCGATCTCGCTCAGGTGGTCCTCCTCGGTCCGGATCATCGTGCGGGCGTACTCCTCGAGTCGGACGTCCTGCCCGTCCACCAGCTCGAAGATCGCGCGATAGAGCTCGATGCCCTCTCGCTCGTGGTCGATGGATTCGCGCAGGATGGCGTCGATGTCGTGCTGGTGGGTCTCCAGCAGCTTTCCGATCCGAAGCGAGGGATGGCCCCCGAGGCTCGTCACGTACTCGCCGGCCTGGACGGCGTGCCGGAGGGACTCGCTGGCCTCGCTGCGGAACCACTCCGTGATGGGGATCCGCGCATGCCCGAAGATCATCAGCGAGTAGTGGGTGTAGCGTACGACGCCCGCGAGCTCGTGCTCCAGGATGCCATTCAGGGTCTCGAAGACCTTCTTCTTGTCCATCACAATCTCCTTCAGGTGTACATGGGGCGCCGGTGGCGCAGACGCAGCCAACCGCGCGCGATGCGGTAGACGAGCCAGAGCGTGATCCCGATCAGCACGCCGATCGCAAGGGGGATGCCGATCACCGTCACCACCAGCAGGGCCGCCACCCCGACCCACAGGATCGCGAACCAGAAGGTCCGGATCTGCCAGCGGAAGTGGGACGCGAGCCAGGTGCCAGCCGCCTCGCCGCGCTTCACGTAGTTCAGGATCACCGCCACGATGGAGGGAATGCTCCCGACGAAGCTTCCCACCACGCTGGCCGAGCCGAGCAGACCCACGATGATCGCGAAGCTGTGTAGCGCGTAGACGAGGTTCGCCACCGTCCGCGCGGACGCAAGCGGCTCGCCGGCTTCGGAATCCCGGGCAATCGTCACGGTCTGCCTCCTGGGTGGGAGCGCTGTCAGGGCGTCAGGCCCCGACTGGCGCGAGCCTTCCCCGAACCTGCGCGGGCGGTGCCCTTCGCCTGCGCGGCTGGCGCATAGAACCGCTCCCACAGGGCGTCGGCCAGGAAGCGCTGCCCCTCGTGGGAGAAGTGGCCGTAGCCATTGAAGTAGAGGCTGCGGATCTCGTCCACGTCCAGTCCTTTCTCACGCAGCGTGCGGGCGAGGGGCAGGATCGGGACTCCGTTCGCCTCGGCGTGGGCCACGAGGCGACGCTCCGGCAGCTCGAGGTCGTAGCCGCCCTGGCGGAAGCTCCAGTCGGTGCCCTGGTGCCGCGCGTAGAAGCTGGGTGGCACCACGGGGATCGTCACCAGCCGCAGCCGCATGCCGTGAGCCTCGGCGAACTCGAAGCTCGCGTCCAGCAGGGAGAGCCCGAGCGCCATCATGGCCTCGGCCTCGGCCCCCGGGGGGTCCTCGAAGACGAAGGCGTCGAGCCCGAGCCAACGCATCTCCTTGGCGAGGTTCTCCTCCTCCACGGTTGCGGGCATTGCGCCCGTAACCAGCTGGTTTACACGCTCCCAGACGACGGTGCGCGTCTCTTGCAGCACCGCCGACGAGAGGAAGTGGCTGCGCACGATGAGCGGCAGGAGCCAGAGCGGATTGCGATGGTTGTACTCGAGGCGGCTCACGAAGTCACGGCGGGCCTGCTGGCTCTCCGGCAACAGCGAAAGGTGGCCGGACTCGTCGAGCTGGTAGTAGATGTCTCGCTCGCGTCTTCGTTTCTCATCCGGGGCAAGCAGGTTGCGGAAGTCGTTGCCCACGAAGATCGCGACGATCGCCTCCCGCGGCTGGAAGTGGCGCTGGGCGTAGCGCAGGACCTCCAGATACTCGGCCGGCCCGGTGTTGGAGATGCCCATGGACAGCACCGCCCGAGGATGATCCGACGACGGGCTCGAGGCCAGCCGCTCCTGGAGAAGCGCCCCGGCGTTCTGCCGGGCTGGGACGCCCGCGGCCAGCACGAAGCTGTCGCCGATCAGCGCGACCTTGGGCACCTCGGGTTGGTCCTCGAACGGCGTGGCGTGCCAGCCGTAGCGGTTCATCCAGCCGTTTGCGAAGCCCTCTCGCGTGTAGTAGATGCGGCCGTAGGGGACGTGCTTGTAGACGTGCACGCGCGGGATCAGACCGAGCCCCGCTGCCGCCTGCAAGATCAGCTCGCACGTCGCGATCAGGTAGAGCAGCAAGATCAGGCGCTGCTTCCAGACGAGATTCGCGAGCAGGCGAAAGCCAAGCGCCAGCAGGCCGGGCAGCGAGAGATAGAACATCCGCTTCAAAGCCCCGTCGGTGGCGGAGGTGGCGACGATGTACAGGCCGTTCAGGAGCGCAAGGCACCCGAAGGCCACCGCGATCGTCACCAGGCCTCGGTCGACCCAGCGCTCCAGGCGGTCCTCCCGGACGCCTGTTCCCTTCTCCGTCGCCTTCGCCATGCTGCCGCAGACGGTAACGCCGCCAGGCTCCCAGGTCGTCCTGGGAGAAGGAAACAGGGGACTTGCTCGGGGACCGGGGCGTCGCCGAGCTCTGGGAGCGGGACGTTCCGGGAGCAGGAGGTCCCGGGCCACGTCGCCCGGGCCGATGCCAACTGACCGCAGCTGCTGGCGAAGTAGACCCACGTCGCCAGCTCGCGGTCGCGGACGGAGTCACGTCTTGACAACGGACCGTCGGGTGGGCGTAGGATGACGGGAAGGGGGGCAAGAGCGAGGAGTCATCAGCATGGCGGCAATCGCGAGTATCTCCATGTGGCGCCCGCGCGACGGGAAGCTCCAGGACTTCATGGCGCGGGTGGCCACCGCCAAGAAGATCCACGAGCGCCTGGGTGGCAAGGTGCGGGTCTGGCAGAGCGCCTTCGGTGGACAGCCCATGGCGCTCGGCTACGTGATCGAGCACGGTAGCTGGAAGGCCTTCGGGGACTTCGGGCAGAAGCTCGAAGCCGACTCCGAGTGGCAGAAGTTCTGGGCCGATGCGCTGCTGCACCCCTCCGCCGACCTGCTGCAGAACAACGTCGTGACCGAGACGCCGGGGATCTGAGCCGGGCGGTAGCCTGGCCCCGCTGCCCCCCACTCGGGGAAGCTCCGCTCCGGTGGACGCTGTCGCCCGGCCTTCGCCCAGGGTCAGCTGCTCCCCATTGCCCAGCCACGCTGCGACGGCCGGCCTGCGCGCAAGATACGGAGCGGCCACGGAGAAGACACCCGTTGGCCGGTTCGCGGTAGGGATCGCGATCGCGAGCGGTCTGGGGCTCTACCTGCGCCTCTTCGGCATCGACCCGCCCTCCCTCTGGCTAGACGACCAGTGGGTCGGGATCGTGGTCGGACGCATGAGCTGGGGCCAGGTTCTCGAGCTGCACCCGGCGGTGCCCATCGGCTTCGTCGCGGTCCTCAAGGGTATTTCTGCCCTGGTCCCGGACCCGGAGGTGTCGCTCCAGCTGTTTCCGCTGGCGTGCTCCGTGGCGGCCATCCCGGCGCTCTCGCTGCTCGTGGCCCGGGCGACCGGACGCCGCTCGCTGGGGCTCCTGGCGGGAACCCTGCTCGCGCTGTGCCCGGGCCTGATCGTCTTCGGTGTTGCGGTGAAGCAGTACGCCAGCGACTGCCTGGCCACGATCGTCGTCCTCCGGATCGGCCTCCCCTTGCTCGAGCAGCCCTCGCCGCGGCGGGCCATCGCCACGGCGGGGGCGAGCGCTCTCCTGCTGCCGTTCTCGTTCACCTCGGTCTTCGTGGCCTTTCCCCTGCTCCATCTGGCGGTCGGCCTCGATCGCCGACCGCTGCACTCGCGGGCTGGCTCCGCCGCTGCCGCACTGGGCTACGACCTCGCCCTGACGGCGTTCTACCTCGCCTTACTGCGCAACCAGGCGAGCGATGCAATGCGGCAATACTTCAGTCCCTACTTCCTGCCCGTGGACTCCGTGCGCGCGGCGCTCGGCTACCTCGACGAGCGCTACGCGAGCTTCCTGGCCCAGGCCCTGCCCGACGCGAGCCTGGCGTGGATGGTGGCGGGCATCGTCCCCGCCCTGATCGTCCTGATCGGGACGAGATCCACGCGTTCGTTCGGCCTCTTCGCGCTCTTCTTCTACGTCCAGATGCTCGTCGTCTCCGCCCTGGAGCTCTACCCGCTCGGAACCGGGCGCACGGATCTCTTCGCAGTTCCGCTCACCCTCCTGGTCCTGTGCCTCGGCCTGCATCGGGTGCTTCGCTGGCCGAAGGCCGACACGGCGGTGGCGGCGGGCGCACTGGCGCTCGCGATCGGCGCCGCCACGGCCTACGCGCGTCCCGCCGCCTACGGTTCCTCCGGCGGCTACGGGGAGGCTCCCTGCCGGGACGCGGAGCTGGTCGCTTCGCTCGTCCAGGAGCTGCGGGAAGACGACGCGCTCCTCGTGTATCCGCTCGGCTCGTTCTCGCTCGGGTACTACGGTCCCTGGCCGGTCGAGCTCCGACCGTTCGCGGACTACGCCCACAATTTCGAGGTCCGGACGATCCGCCCTCGCACCCTGACGCTCCCGGGCTATGGGGATCTCGCGCGGCGCCCCGAACGCCTGGCGCCCCTGCTGGATCGTTTCCTGGCGGAGGAGGCCCCGAGCCGGCTCGTCTACTACGCATCGTACGCCGTGGGACCCGTGCATCCCTGGCTGCACCGTGCGCTCCTGCTGCGCGGCTTCCGCGTGGAGCGCCGTGTCCGGGCGCCGCTCGCCGTCCTGATGGTCTATGCGGGCCCGTCGTCGCCCGAAGCGGCCCGGCGTACGATCCGCTCCACTCGTTCGTCGTCCTCAGGCGGTCTGCCTTCGGAATGACCAGCACCGTCGCAGGTCCCGACTTGCACTCGAGCTCTCGACGCAGGTCTGCGAGGACTACGCGTCCGGGTCGGGGATCAAGTAACCTCGCACGATGACCTGGACCCGCAGCTCATCGAGGTCCGGGTTGTCGAAGACCTGGGCAGAAGCACAGAGTCGACTCCCAGAGGCGACAGCCACCCCGGTCGTCATGTGCTCGCTGCGTCCGGAGCGACCCTGGAAATCGACGAACGCCGAAGACCTCAGGACCGACAAGTTCGAGACGAACGGACCATCCCGAAACTCGATGGAGAGATCGAAGTAGCGGACGTCGTTGCGCTCCTTGTCGACGCCCTTCGTGAAGTCCGCGATCCACCAGTCCACGTCGGTGGCTACCAGGATCTGGCCCGCGGGCACGCGAAACGGCGTGTCTTCGCGGCGACCGTTGGACCCGACCCGGAAGAACTCGGACTCCTGCAGGCCACACCCGCCCGTCACGTCGGGCTGACGGCGCAACACGACGAAACTTCGCACGTCCGAGTTGACATGCGTCCTGAGCGCCGGAGTGGGGAAGTTCGTCACTTCGACCGCCGTGACCGGTCGTCCGCGCTGGGCCAGAGCGGGTTCCGCGCCGACCGCGAGGATGACGGCCGAGAGAACCAGCGGGAGGATGCGTAGCATGGGACCTCCGGTCCAACCTCCCCTGGGAGCTGACCGTGCACGTCGTGTGCCAAGCGGGTGAAGGCGCCGCCCAAGGCGCAAGCCATACCGGGGATGCGCCTCGCAGTCTGCAAGCCATACGCGTTCCGGTGTAGATGCGTCCGGCTGCCCCACTCCTCTCCCGGAAAGTGGGGCAACGCGCGCGGCTCCAGGTCTTGGCAGCGCGAGAAGCGGAGAGGCGACGGATGGGCGATTCGAGTGGGCTTCGAGATCCGAGTCCCCCGGGGATCCCAGGCTCTGGAGACTGCAGGCGACCGAAGGGCGTGTCGAGTCGTGGCTGGGCTACGCGCTCCGTGGAGCCATCGCCTCCGCAGCGCCAGCCCCGCGAGGCCGGTGGTTAGGAGCAGGGCGATGGTGGGCTCGGGAACGGCGGCGGGAGCTCGTCGAGGAGAGGCGGCGCCGGCCCGCCAGCTACCCAAACGACAACGCCCCGACCGAGGTCGGGGCGCGTCGCGTGTCTCCCGATGGAGGCCGCCCCACCGGAAAGCGATGCTCAGTCCCTGATGTTGCCGATCAACTGTGGGATCAAGCCGCACCTCGCATTGGTGGCGACCGCCTGAGAGGCCGAGGTGAAGTCGATCACGCCGCCAGAGAAGAGCAGGATCAGAGCACTCAACTCGTTGAAGACAGACTCATCCAGGATCGAGGTGGACAACAGATCGCCCAGGTTGTTGAACTCGATGCCCTGGGCATCGAGGAAGTCATTCACATCGAAGTTGGTTGCCCCCAGAAGATCGCAGTCCACGTTCAGCGGCCGAACGGCGTCGGCCGGCGGGGCACCGATCAGCAGGACGGCCGCCACGGCCAGCGCAGTCGCAAGAACCTTGATCGTCACGACACACCTCCTGGTTTCTGGTTACGGACCTGCGCGGCTCGGAACCCGTCGCACTCCCGAACCGGCATGCTGCCAGTAGGCAACTCCGCTCGGAGCTTTTCAAGCGAAATCGGGAGCCAGGCACGAGCCAAGCCGAAGGAAGAAAGGCTCTTCCGGAGGGTTAGGACGACTCTTGCACATCGGCCCGGCTCACGGGCTTGCTGCGCCGCCTGGCTCAAGTGGCCCGTCGCGGCCCGTGCGTTCCATGCTCTTCTCCGATGGCTCGCAGAGTTGGATCCACGGCGCCAACCCGCTTGACCCGGATCCGACATTCCTGCGCGTGAGCGCGGATCGAAAGTGAAAGTGGCGAGGTGGCGGCGCGATTCCAGATTCTGGCAGGCCGCCTTCCTGGTGGGTGGGATCGTCCACCAGCTGGGCCGATGGCCGCTCGCTACGTGATCTGCCCGCTCTGCAGCTTCGAGTTCGAGCCGCAGGACACCCTCTGCCAGCACGGCTGCCCGCTGCGGACCACGTGCGGCCTGCTCCGCTGCCCGAGCTGCGAGTTCGAGTTCCCCGAGAGCCCCCGCATCGTCTCCCGGCTCGGGCGGCTCCTGCAATGGCGCCGGGATTCGCGCGACTCCGTCTGTGACCGGTTCATGACCTTGCGCGAGTTGAGGACCGGCGAGCGAGCGGAGGTGGTGTCGCTTGCGGGCGATAGCTGGCGGCGCAGTCGCCTCGCGGTCCTCGGTCTGGCACCTGGCTCCGAGGTGATGCTGCTGCAACGGACGCCGGCTTTCGTCGTGCGTGCTGGCGAGACCGAGCTTGCCCTCGACGAAGAGTTCGCCGGCCGGCGGCGGCCGGTGGTGCGGCCGAGGGATCCTGAGCCGCCGCCGGCACCTTGAACCGAGCCGCAAGCTTGGCAGGCGCCTGTCGGTCGTCCCCCTCGCGGAGCGCGCTAATCTCCGTCCGCGGGCAGTTCCTGGAGCGCCTGCTTCGCGAACATCGGCTCGAGATTTGACTCCTCCGGCGTGCGCGCGTCGACGTCGCGCACGTCTCCGGAAGGCCACCGTCAACTCTTTCGTGTTGACCCGAAGCATTCGACTCCTACGGAGTGGATCATGGAAGGGGGCGGCCCGAGCGAGGGGCTTGGGCGGATAGGCGGAATAAGCGGTCTCCGAGGTGCGCGAACCTCCGATCATGAGAAGTTCCCGGGGAACTCAGGCTACGCGGACCGTAGGCGGCCGTCCTCGTGTTCGACCTTGTTCTTCTGCTTCGGGTGGACGATTTCCGTTGCGGATGGCTCAGAATGTCTGTAGCGCCTTGGGCTCCGGCGCCGCCTACAGGGAGCTCACCAGCTCGCGGCGCACGGGGACGATGACCTTGTTGTGCGGCAGGGCCGTAGGCGGATGTCGCGCGGTGCCCGACGACAACGCCCCGACCGCGGCCGGGGCGTGTCGAATGCCCTGTAGGCTGCGTGCTCAGCCGCCTTCTGCGCCGATGCAGCCACATCATCGGCGGCGGCAGGAACGCCAGCTCGAAGCCGAGGCCGCAGCGCCGCCGTTGGTGCGGAACCGTCACCGTCACGATCTCCCGCGTGCTGTTGCCAGCGGCCGCATCAG
>JBFIML010000054.1:0-22624 GCA_041611735.1 Myxococcota bacterium
CTCTAGCCAGCAAAGCGATCCGTCTGGATCAGATCAGTAGAAGAAGTACCTCAGCCCTCCACCAAAGCCGTGGCCCCGATACTCCGACTCGAACTCCTGATCGGTTCCCTCGATCTTGAAGTCCGGGTCCACGGTACCGAAATATCGATAGTCCAGGCTCAACACCAACCACGGCGTCACTCGAAAGCCGAGACCCGCACCAAAATGGTACGCAAACACGGTGTCGTCGTCGTCCACGCCGACCCCGAGCACCTGTCCTGGATTTTCGACCTCATGCCACTCCACGTTGGCGACTCCCAAGCCGCCTCCAAAGTACGGAGTGAGCCGCGTTCGGGTGTCGATGTCCAGCCACAAATTGAACATCCCATTCAGCGAGCTTACTTCTCCCCGAACAGGGTCAACACTCTCCAAGGCATCGAAATCATTCTCGCGGTAGGTGATCTCGACTTCCCATCGGGTGTACAGCGGTCCGAAGCGACCGTTCGCCAGGACGCTCGGAGCCGCGTAACCCAACACACCGCCGACCACGAAACCCGCATCGAATTCACTATCCTCGGAAGGGTCTGCGAATCCGACCAGCTCGATCTCGTTCCTCGCATCAGTGAGAAGACCGGCCGCCCCGTGAAAACCGACGTAAGGCCCTTCCGGACGGTCCGCGCTGCCGGTAACGGGCGTAACAAGGACGGCGCACATCGCTAGCAGCATCGTGATTCGACGATCCATGGTCTGATCAGCTCCTGCTTCTCGGGTACAACTTCGTCCCGAAGCCGGATTCTCATTCGGCTTGCTCTACCAAGTCAAGGCTGCCCAGCGTGGGCAGGCCGGCCCTGTTTCTCGGTCCAACCGGGCTCCCGCCTCACTTCCCCGCAACTTGCAGGCAAGTGCAGGTGGAACCTTCGCCGTCTCCTTGTTCTTTGCTGCCCGCCCTCCCGCAGTCAGTCCCGTACCGTAAGACTCTAGGGGTTTCCCCCGGCGTTGACCGACTCCACCGGAGCCAGGTGGGGGACGCGATCAAGACTACCGGATTGAGCAGGCGAAAGAAGCTCACGTCCACGTTCTGTCGCTTGAGGGTCAGGGTCTGGGCCCAGCACGTGCCGTGCGTTCGTGGCCAGCTCCACGGGCGACGTGCGCAGTACCACGGCACCGGCCGTCGGGGCGAAGCTCAGCGCAACCGCGCGTACTCGTCGTCGCATGGCGATCCTCCTCATGGACCGCAGGCGAGGCCACGGCCGTCGGGAATGGACTACGCCGCGAGCCAGGGAGAAGGGAAGACCCGGAAAGGTCGAACCGGGGGTGGCGACCCCCCTGAACGGGGGATCTCCCCGCCGGGAACCTCCTGGCACGATCGATGCCACGACAAGGGTGCTCCTTCCCCGGTGTATGCTCTCGCCGTCCGTGCGGTGGTCTAGCGGGGACCTGGAGTTCGCGCTTGCTGCCCGACGCTGGCATCGTGAACCTGATCGGCGCTCTCTACAGCGTCGCGCTCTCTCCGACGCTGTGGCCCGGCTGGGCGATGCCCTGCCAGCCGACGCGGCACTCCTGGTTCCGCGCTTCCCGTCCAGCGCTGCGGACCCGCGAATCATCTCCGTCGGTCTGCAGGACGCCCGCAACGGCGTATCGCGGACGCGCTCGCGGCCGGCGCCCGCGGGGTTCCTCGCCTGCCTGGCCGAGGACTCGCGACTCCTCGCCAGGACCCTGGCCCTCGCGCCGGGCGAGCCGCTCGTCCTATCGCAGATCCTGTCCGACGACGAGTTCACGGCCACACGGCTGTACCGGAAATGGTTGCGGCCGCACGGGCTCCGTCATCTGATGGTCCTGGTCGTGCGCCGGAAGGCGACGCAGCGGAGCGTGCTCGCGCTCCTGCGTCGGCCTGGGTCCACGGGCTTCCATGCAGGGGAGCTCGATCGGCTCCGAGCGCTCTCCCCTCAGCTGCAACGGGTCCTCCAGCTCCAGGACAGGATGGAGGAGATGGACAAGGAACGAGAGGTCGCGAATCGCGTGCTCGAATCCCTGGGCTGCGGGTCTCTGCTGCTCGACGAGGCGGGGCGTGTGTGTCGTGCCAACCGGCGCGCGCTGGCTCTCTGCGGAGCAGTCCCGCCCTGAACCGCCTGGTCGACCGCATCAGCCAAACGGTGGATGCGATCCGGCGCCCTCCCGGAGTCCAATGGAGGCTGCGAAGGGCCGTCGGGGCCGGCCGGCCATGCCAAGGGTTGGCCCCGCAAGCGAAGCTGCAAGGAGGGACTGCCGTGCAGAGACTCGGCTCGTTGGCGCTCGTTCTCGCCGTCGTCAGCCTGGCCCCGCTCGGTCAGGCTGCCATCCTGGGTTTCGAGGGAACGCTGAGCCTCAAGCTCTCGGACGCGCAGCCCGTGCTGGTGCCGGCCAGCGGTTTGGCCTCGGTCACGACCGACCGCCGCGTCCACCTGTTGTCGCTCGCGCTGGCCCGTGGCGTCTTCGGCCCGGCGACGGGGACGATTGCCATCGGCGGGACGACCGTGGGCTCGCTGCGCTTCTCGGGCGTCTCCAACTCGAGCGGTGCTTTCGGGAACTTGTCGGGCAGTGGAGCGGGCGGAGGCCCCATGGGGGTCTCCGGGGTGTTGCGGGTCTGTGTGATCCTTTCGGACTGCAGCATCAACGTACGCTTGCCGCTCGCCGGGTTCCGCGTCGGCGGGATGCGAACCGTCCCGGGGAGCATCGCCCTCACCCTCGCTCACAGTCCCTGGACGGTCGGCCGCGCTGCCGTGACGCTGCACGCTCCGAACAGCGAAGTGTCGGTCGCCTCCGTGGCGGGCTTCGCCCACGGGCCGGCGTCGGGAACCAGCAGCACGGCCCAGGCCGGGGGCGAGCTGCAGCTCACCCCGACGCGCGTGTTCAGCAGTCTGGGCGCGTTTCCCGAGACCAGCTTGTTCGGGATCCTGCGCCTCCGCCTCCGAAAACCGACGCCTCCCTCCGCGCCCCCGCCCGGGCAGGATCGCATCACGATCTGTCACCGCGGCAAGACCACGATGTCGGTGTCGCTGATCGCGCTCCCGCCTCACCTTCGGCACGGAGACCGGCGCGGCGCTTGCGGCCCGTGAGGCCCGCGGGTGGCGGTGGGTAGATTCGAACTACCGACACGCGGCTTATGAAACCGCTGCTCTAACCCCTGAGCTACACCGCCGGCGGAGCGCACGGGAGCGCGAACGCCCCCGGGAAACGCGCGCGGAGTCTAGCCCGCGGGACCGCCCTCGGGCTAGCGCGGGACCCCGTCGCCGGAATCGGAGCCGGCGCCGTCCGGAGCCGGCTCCGACGTCCCGGCCTGCGCCGCCCGCAGGGCGCCCTCCAGGGCGTCCACCCGCCTGCGCAGCGCATCGAGCTCCGCGCGGGTGGGGGCGCCGGGCGACGCGGCGGGCGGCTCGGCGCCCGGACCGTTCAGGACGTGGCGCACCAGCTTCTCGGCCAGGGGATCGAGCTTCGGGATGATCTCGCCCAAGTCGCCCGCCTCGGCGAACACGTGGCGCGACGCATCGCCCGTCTCCGCCACCCGCACGCACTGGAGATCCAGGCTGGCTCCCTTGCCGAAGTGGGTGAAGGAGCCGAACACGACCCAGGCGGCGCCCTGGGCGCGGGCCGTGGCCCGGGCCGCCTGCGGGTCGCGGGTGGCCGCGGCGGGCTCGGTCACGCGGATCACGGCGAGGCGCGGGTCGCGCCCGAGTCGCGAGGCCAGCATGTCGACCAGGCCCGCCCGCAGGTGGTCCGCTCCGTCCAGGCTGTTCACCACCATCGGGAGGATCGCTACCGGGACGCGCGCGTCGGCCGCCGGCGCCCTCGGCGCGGCGAGGACGCACGCCAGGCTGACCGCGCCCGCCGCAACGGCTCGCTTCCACACCCCGAAGCTCCCCCCCACGCTGCTCAAGACTCCAGGCTGAGCCGCCGCACCTTGACCCCGGCCTCCCGCAACAGCGCCAGGGCGGTTTCGTCGAGCACGTACTCCGCGTTGTACACCACCTCGGCGAGGCCCGCGTTGATGATCATCTTGGTGCAGATCAGGCACGGGCAGAAGGTGCTGTAGAGGATCCCGCCGCGGACCGAGACCCCGTGGTAGGCCGCCTGGGTGATGGCGTTCTCCTCGCCGTGGCAGCAGAGACAGGTGTCGAGCCCGGTCCCGGCCTCGGCGAAGCGGTTGCAGCGCGGGCAGCCGCCCTCGTTGCAGTTGCGCACGCCGCGCGGCGTGCCGTTGTAGCCGGTCGAGACGATGCGCCGGTCCCGGGTGATGACCGCCGCCACCTTGCGCTTCACGCAGTTGCTGCGCGAGGCCACGACCCGGGCGATGCCCATGAAGTATTCGTCCCAGCCGGGCCGCTCGAAGTGGAGGCAGCGCTCGAGGATGCGCTGGAGGGCATCGTGGAGCTTCTCCCGGGAGCCCTCGTTGCGCAGCGGGAAGTCGGCCAGCTCGCGCACGGCCAGCAGCTGCTGGGCAGCGGGGTCGTCGCTGCCGCGCTCGCGCTGCTCGGCGTCCTCGAGCTCCGCCAGGGAGCGCGGATCGCCGGGGCGCCCCCGGGCCCGCAACCGCTCGAGACGCAGCGCCGGATCCGCATCCACCCAGAGCAGGCGGAAGCGGGGCCCGGCGCGCCGCAGCGCCTCCACCTCCGCCGGGTGGCGCACCGAATCGATCACGTAGTTGCGGTCCGGGAGCAGCTGCTCCAGCAGGCGCTCGGCCAGCACCGCCGGGCCGTGGGCGGCACGCAGGGCGCGGCCGGTCTCGATCATGCGGTCGCGGGTCTCGGCCTCGCCGCGTGCGGCGAGCTCCTGGCGGATCGCGTCGGAGAGCGAGAGCGGGTAGAAGCTCCGGTCGCGCAGGAAGGCCACCACCTCGCCCTTCCCGGCTCCGTTGGGCCCCGCCACCCCGAGGATCATGCCTCCCTCCTAGCCCTCGCCGCCGGGGCGGTCAAGGCGGCTGGCCCGCCGCAGCGCTCTCTGGCAGCCTGCGGGACGTGCGCGTGCTGATGACCGGTGCCGAGGGCTTCGTGGGGCGACACCTGCAAGCCCGCCTCGCCCGGGAAGGCGTCGCCGTGGTGGCCACGGACCGCGAGGTGGACGTCACCGACGTCGGGCGCGTGGCGGCGTCGGTGCGCGGGGCGGTGCCGGATGCCGTGGTGCACCTGGCGGCGCGCACCTCGGTGCCCGAGGCCGAGCGGGACCCGGAAGGCGTGCGCCGGGTGAACGTGGAGGGAACCCGCTCGGTGCTCGAGGCCGTGGCCCGCCACGCGCCCGACGCGCGCATCCTGATCGTGACGTCCGGACAGATCTACGGCCCGGCGTCGCCCGACGCGCCGCCCTGGCGCGAGCAGGCGCGGCTGCGCCCGGCCTCCATCTACGCGCGCAGCAAGGCCGAGGCGGACGTGCTGGGAGAGCAGTGGGCGAACCGCGGACTCGCGGTGCTGCGCGCCCGACCCTTCAACCACACGGGGCCCGGCCAGTCGGACCTCTTCGTGGCGTCCTCCTTCGCCCGCCAGCTGGCGGAGATCGAGGCGGGGCGCCGGGCGCCCCTGCTGGTGGTCGGGAACCTGGACTCCGTGCGCGACTTCCTGGACGTGGACGACGTGGCGGAGGCCTACTGGCGGCTGCTCGACCCGGCCGTCCCCGACGGCCCCTACAACGTGGCCAGCGGGCGCGGCGTGCGCATCGGGACGCTCCTCGAGCGGCTGATCGAGCGGACCTCGGTGCGTCCGGACGTGCGGGTGGACCCGAGCCTGCTGCGCCCCACGGATGCGAGCGTGGGCGACGCCGCGCGCCTGCGCGAGACGACCGGCTGGCGCCCGCAGCGCACGCTCGACGAGACCCTGGCGCGGCTGCTGGACGACTGGCGCCAGCGCCTCAGGACGACGCCGTGAGGGCGAGCCAGTGGTCGCCGCGGGCGTCTTCGCGAGTGCGCTCGGCCACGATGCGCAACGCGTGCCCTTCGAGCGCCTCCGCCACGGGTGCGCGCTCCGCCACCAGGAGGCCGGAGAGCACGATGCGGCCGCCCGGCGCGGTGCGGGCGGCCAGCGCCGGGAGGAGCGGGAGGAGCTCGCTCCGCAGCAGGTTCGCCAGCAGCAGCTCGAAGCGCCGCGGAGCCAGCGCGTCCAGGGAGCCGGTCAGGAGGAGCAGCCGCTCCGCGAGTCCGTTGGCCCGCGCGTTGGCGCGCGCCTCGGCGACGGCCGCCGGGTCCAGGTCGCAGCCCAGGGCGCGGGCGGCGCCCAGGCGCAGGGCCGCCAGGGCCAGGACGCCGCTGCCGGTGCCCACGTCGAGCACCCGGCTCGGCGGGTTCGTGTGCGCGCAGGCGGCGTCCACAAGCTCCAGGGCCAGGGCCGTGGAGGCGTGGGCGCCGGTTCCGAAGGCGCGGCCCGGCTCGATCACCACCTCCTGCTGGCCCGGCGCGAGCCGATGCGCCAGGAAGGGCGGACGCACCAGCAGGCGCGGCGAGACCACGAGGGCCTCGAGACCCTGCTTCCAGGCCTCCGCCCAGTCCCGCTCCGGCACCGGCTCCGGGGCGCCGATGCGGGCGTCGGGGCCCGCCGTCTCGCGCACGGCGGCCTGCACCGCCGCGGCCCGGGCGGCCGGCGCGTAGAGGAGGAGCAGCGTGGCATCGGGACCCACCTCCCGTTCCTCGAGCCCCGCGATGCCCGCAGCCCAGGCCTCGGCCACCACCCGCTCGGCCAGCCCGTGCGGGACGCGCACCCGCAGGCAATCGAAGCGCTGCATGCTCGGGCTCCTGCTCGCCGGCCTGGCCACCCTGCCCGGCTGCTACCTGACCCACCTCGCCGCGGGGCAGTGGCGCCTGCTGCGCGCCCGCCGCCCGGTGGTGGAGCTGCTGGCCAACCCGGCCACCCCGGAGGCCCTGCGCGAGCAGCTCCAGCTGGTGGAGGAGGCGCGCACCTTCGCCGCGGACCTCGGCCTCCGGGTCGGCGGCCAATATACGAGCTATGCGGAATGGCCGGGCGACCGCCTCGTCACGGCGGTGGTGGCGACCCGACCCGGCCAGGTGGAGCCGGCCGGCTTCTTCTTCCCGCTGGTGGGGCGGGTGCCCTACAAGGGCTTCTTCGAGCGCGCCGCCGCCCGGTCCGAGGCGGAGGGTCTGGCGCAGCGGGGGCTCGACACCTGCCTGGTGGCGGTGCCCGCCTACTCCACGCTCGGCTGGATCGACGACCCCGTGACCGGCCCCCTGCTGCGGCGCGGCGCCGGGGCCCTGGTGGAGACGATCCTGCACGAGCTGGTGCACGCCACGGTCTTCGTGCGCAGCGCCGCCGACTTCAACGAGGGGATCGCGACCTTCGTGGGCCAGGAAGGGGCGGTGCGCTTCTTCGCCGCCCGCGACGGGCCGGACGCCGAGACCACGCGCCGCCAGCGCGAGCGCGTGCGGGAGGAGCGCGTCGTGGCGCGCGCACGATGGAACCTCCGGGAGGAGGTGGCCGCCCTCTATGCGGACGAGCCGCCGGGCCCGCAGCGCGACGGCGCCCGGGCGGCCCTGGAGGAGGCGGCTCGGACGCGCCTGGCGGCGCTGCCGCTCGCCACCCGCGACGCCGACGCCCTGGCCCGCGAGGCGCGGCTGAACGACGCGTGTCTGGCCCTGGAGGGGACCTACGAGCGCGACCTCGAGGCCTATGCGGCGGTGCTGGCGGGGCTGGACGGCGATCTCCCGGCCTTCGTGGCCGCGGTGCGCGCTGCCGCCGAGCGTGACGACCCGCGCGCCGCCGTGCTGGCGCTCCCCGCGGCCCGGGCCGCAAGCGCGCCGTGAGCCGCTTCGTCTTCCTGGATCGGGACGGCACGCTGGTGCGCGACGTCGGCTACCCGCACCGGCCCGAGGACTACGCGCTCCTGCCCGGCGTAGTGGCCGGCCTGGGCCGGCTCGCCGCGGCCGGCTTCCGCTTCGCCATCGTCACCAACCAGAGCGGGATCGGGCGCGGCTACTTCGCGACCGAGCAGTTCGAGCGCTTCCACCGTCTCCTGCTGGACGACCTGGCGGCGGCGGGACTGCGCATCGAGGCCAGCTACCTGTGTCCCCACCGACCCGACGAGGGCTGCTCCTGCCGCAAGCCTGCCCCCGGCCTCGTGGAGCGCGCGCGCGCGGAGCTCGGCGCGGACCTCTCCCGGAGCTGGGTGGTGGGTGACTCGGACGCGGACGAGGAGCTGGCCCGGCGCGCCGGCTGCCGGGGCTGTGTGCGCGTGGGCAGCGCGGCGATCCCGGATCTCGCGGCGGCCGCGGAGGAGCTGCTGCGTCGCGACGCGGTGCGGGAGGCGCGTCAGGGCGCCCCGTAGAGCGGGTGCGTCTGGGGGATCAGGCGCACGTCGGGCAGCCGCTCGGCGGCGCGTGCCTGGAGGGTCAGCAGGCGCTCGGCCCGCGGCCGCTCGCGCACCGGACCGAAGGGCGTCACCGGCTGAAGCACCAGGGGCGTCTGCGGCGCCACGCGGGCGATGCGCGTGGCGGTCTCCAGCACCTCCTCGTCGCGGGTGCTGGCCGTCACGACGATCTTCACCACCACCTCGGGCGCGCGGCGCGCCACGCGCAGGAAGCGCTCGTGCTCCTCGTGGAACGGTACCAGCGGCGCGCCCACGGGGTCCCGGGCGCGGCGCACGTCGCTGGCGAGCTTCCAGTCCATGGAGACCACGTCCACCTGCTCCACCACCTGCTCGAGGGCGGAGGACGCCAGGCCGTGGGTCTCCAGCAGGATGCGGGGCCCCTCCGGCCGCAGGCGCGCTGCGAGCTCGGCCACCGCGGCGGGCTGGAGCAGCGGCTCGCCGCCGGTCAGGGCCACGAAGCGATGCGCCTTGGCCTCGAGGGCCCGGGCCGCCGCCACCAGCGCCTCCAGGGCCACCGGGTTCGCCACCCCGCGGCTGCGGCCCGTGCCGCGCTCGATCTCGAGCCGGCAGGTGGGCGCCGGCTGCCAGGTGTGGGGCGAGTCGCACCAGCGGCAGCGCAGGTCACAGCCGCCGAAGCGCATGAACAGGGTCGAGGTCCCGACGTGCGGGCCCTCGCCCTGCACGGACGAGAACACCTCGACCATCTGGGCCGCCCGCGCCACGCCTATCCCTCGAGGATCGAGCGCCCCATGGCGATCTCGCCCACCACCTCGTCCAGGCGCTCCGGGTGCTGCTCCAGGCCCTCGAGACGGATGCGCGCCACGTGGTCCGTGTCCGGGAGCGCTTCCACCCAGGTGAACTTCGCCGCCAGGTGCTCCACCATGGCGCCGAGTTCGAGCGAGACCCCTCCCGAGGCCTCTTCGCCGCACAGGATCACGCGCTCGCTCCCCTCGGTCCAGGCCACGGCCAGCTCCGCTTCGTAGCGTTCGCGCGCGATGCGTGCCGCGAGCGGCGCGTGGAGCTCGGGGGGCACCGGGACGCGCACCAGCGAGTAGCCGCCGAAGTGCGCCAGCCGGAAGTCCCGGCTCGCCACCCAGGCGACCTCGGCGGGAGCCGGCGGCGGCGCGACGCGCGCCGCCTCGCGCGCCAGGTCCGAAGGCCGGCCCGCCAGCAGCGCATCGAGACGGGCGCGCTGCTCGCCGGAACGGCGCGCGATCTCTCCGAGCCGATCCCACCACAGGCGTCCCCAGCGCTCGAAGTCGTGGCGCGTGAAGCGGCCTGCCAGCAGGTCCACCAGCTTGTCGGTGAAACGACTGCGCCGCGTGGTGTCCCGGAGCACCAGCGGGAGCGCGCTTCCGAGCCCGGGCTGCACGTGGACCGCCTCGGCCCCCACCGCCCGGCGCAGCGCCTCCAGGTCCTCGGGAGGCCAGTCGTGATGGTCGTACCAGATCAGGCGCTCGCCGTAGAGCGCCGCCGCCTGGATCACGTCCCGGGCCGGCGAGGCGGTGAAACCGAGCACGGCGATCAGGGTCTCCTCGCGCAGGTCCGTGGCGACGCTCCGGAAGAAGGTCATCAGCTCGCTCTGGGGGTAGACCCAGATCCCCTCGATCAGGCGCAGGTCGCGTGCCAGCACGACCGCGGCGCCCAGGGAGTCGCGGTCGGCGTGCACCAGCAGGGCGGCCCGCCTGCGCACCCTGCGCGGCGGCTCGGGCGCCGCCACCGGCTCCGGCTCGGTCTTGGCGAGACGCGCGCGGCGCCGGGCCTCGCGCTCCTCGCGCATGCGCTCCTCCTCGCTCTCCGGCTCGATCTCCTCCTCGTCGTCGTAGACCGGCTGCGAGAGGTCCACCTCGGGCTCGGTGTCCGGCTCCGTGGCGGCGGCGAGGCCTTCCTCCAGGTCCTCGGCGTCGGCGGCGACCAGCGGGCCCCGGGGCTGCTCGTCCCGGTCGGAGGCAGGCTCGCCGTCGTCGGCCTCCTCCCGCTCCTCGCCTTCCCGCGAGCCCCTGCCCGGCTCGCTGCTCCCGGCACGGCGACCGCGTCCCCGGCCGCGGCGGCGCCGACGGCGGCGAGCCGCGGCCGGCTCCGCGTCGGAGCGTTCGTCGCCGGCGAGGTCGAAGATGGAGAGCTCCTCGAAGCGGCGCGGGCCCGCGGGCGCTTCGACCGCCTCCGCCTTCTCCGGCCCGGGGGGCGCGGGAAGTACCGGCGGCAGCGGGGCGGGCGGACGCTCGCGGCGGGGCTCCGGGGCGGGCCGCGCCGCGGGCAGGGGCCGAGCCTCCGGGGTGCGAAGGGCGATACGCAGCTCGCGGCCGGCGCGCTCCACGTCGTGCAGGACGCTCTCGACCCGCAGGCACCCGAGCACGCGGGCCACCGCCGGCTCGACCCGCTCGGCGGCCAGGAACAGGCGCGGCGGCGCCGGGACGCCCTCCACCAGATCGGGAAGCCGCCCGGCCAGGGCCGTCACGGCATCCAGGATGGCCCCGAGCTCGGCCAGGCCGAGCTCGCTGCGGGCGGCGCCCACCACCGGGCGGCGGGCGGGGTCCGCCGCCACGAAGTCGAGGGGGTCGGGATCGAGCCCGGCCGACGGCCAGCGCAGGACGCGGTCTGCCCCCGAGGCCGTGGCCAGGAGCGGCACGAGACGTGCGCGCACCGCGCCCTCCCCTTCTCGAACCTTTCGATCGTTCAAGTACTTGCGCAGGGATCCCTCGAGTCGATCGAGAGCATCGGAGAGGGTCGCGGCGTCGAGCCGCAGGGAGGAGCGGCTGGGCAGCTCCACCTCGATGGAGAGCTGGGACGCGGCGGCGCGCAGGGTCGCCACGCGCCGCGCCAGCAGCACGAGCTCGAGGCCGCGCGCCCCGGTGCGGACCGAGCCCCCGTGCTTCGCCGCCAGCCCGGCCAGGCCCGCGGCGGCACGCAGGAAGAGCTCCCGGGCGGTCGCGGCGCGCAGCGCCGCCGCCGCCTGCTCCAGCGTGGCCGGGGCCGGGAGCTCGAGCTCCTCGGGCATGACCGCCCGGTCCGGACCCGTGGGCAGCGGCTCCTGCACGGCCACGACGCGGAACGAGGTTGCGCCGAGCAGGCCCAGGCGGCGTCGCGCCGCGGCGGGCCAGCGCGGAGAGCTCACCCACACGTCGCCGGCGAAGCCCTCCTGCTGGGCGAGCCGCGTGGCCAGGGCCAGCCCGGCCAGCCAGGCGTCACCCCCGTCATGGGGCGAGCTCGCCACCGCCAGGCGACGCCCGTCGCCGCCGGTTCCCAGACCGAGGGCGGCGAAGGCCGCGCTCACCCCGTCCTCACTCGCCGGCTCCAGGGTCTCCGCCGGCACGAGCCCGGCCTCGCGAAGGCGCGCCAGCTCGCGCGTTGCATCCAGGGCTGCGCGCCCGTTTCCGTCGCCGCCGCGTCGCCGGCGGCCGAAGCGTCCTCGCACCTACTCCTCCTCCGTCGACGGGGGCGCCAGCACCAGCAGCTCCGCCTCGACGAGCGCGACGGTGGCGTCGCGCAGCATGCGTTGCAGCTCGGCCAGGAGCCGGTCGCTTCCGACCACCCGGGCCACCTGCTCCTTGGGCGTGGCGTCGTCCAGCAGAATCCCGCCGAGCAGCTTGCGATCCGCCTCGGCGTGCTTCACCAGCGCGTTCCAGCGCGCCAGGGAGACCTGCATGCGCAGGTCTCGGGCTTCGGCCAGCTCCTCCGGGAGCTGGTCGCGGAGCAGCGTCAGCAGGACCGCATCGCGGCCTCGGCCGAGCTGCAGCCGCCAGTAGCGGCCCTGGGCGAGCACCATGCTGTGGTTTCCTCACGGCTTCACCAGGAGCGAGGCCTTCTCCTCCTCCCGGAGGGCGTCGAGCACCGGACGCAAGGCACGTTCGAGGAGCGCCCGGGCCACCGGGTTCTGTCGTGCAGGGAGCTCGCGGAAGGACCGGGCTGCCGCCAGACACACCCGCGCCACCTCCTCCTCCCCACGCCGCCACCGAACGTAGCCGGTTTCCTCCCAGCGCGTGGCGGCGCGCTCGCCCGCCTCGCCGCCGAAGCGCTCCTCGAGCAGTTCTCCGAGCAGCGCGTCGATGCGCTCCCGGCGCTGGGTGTCGGTCACCACGATCTCGCTGCGTGCGGCCCCGTGCAGGCGCTCGGCGAAGGCGCGCAGGCGCTCTCCCGCCGGGGGCCACGGTCCCACCTCGCCCTGCTCCACCAGCTCCACCGCCTGCCGCAGCCGCCCCGGCTCGGCCTCGGTGGGAAGCGCCTCGCGCACCCGCTCACCGGGGGTCTGGGTGCCCGGCGGCGCCTGGGCGACGCGCCCCCGCCACTCGACGAAGGCGCGCGGCAGGACCCGATCCGGCGGCTGCAGCGCGGCCACCCGGGCGAGGCGCGCCCGCACCGCCTCCACCGGGGCCGCCACCACGCCGAAGCGTCCGCGTGCCTCGAGCTCGCGCAGCACACGCCGCGCTTCGGAGCGGTTGGCGGAGAAGGCCTGGAACTCGAGCACGCCCCGCTCGTCGTCCAGCACGCCCTCGAACACCCTCGCCCCGCCGGCAGGATTCGCCTCCACGAGGACCACGAGCTGGGCGCCGCTGCCGTCGGTGGGCGAGAGGCGCGCACCCTCCAGGGCGTCCTCCATGTGGGGCAGGGTCGCCACCACCGGGGCCGCGGCGGAACGCTCCAGGACGAGACCGCGGGAGCGCAGCCGATGCAGGATGCGCCGCCAGGCCTTGCGCCCCTCCTTGCCGAGGCGGGCCTCGTCCAGTTGGCGCAGGGGCACGTGGCCCCCGGGCAGGTCCGCCCAGGCGGCGGCGAGCTCCTCACCGGCGTCCGGCTCCTCGCCGAGCAGCCAGCCGAGTACCCGAGCGGCCGCGGACGGGTCGAGGGCCTCGAGCAGGCGCGCCGGGTCTCCGTTGGCCGGCCGGATGGCGTCGCCCGCGTCCGGCAGCGCCGAGGCGGCGCGTTCCAGGGCGTCCGCCAGGCTCACGGCGTCGTCTCCTGGTGCACCCAGTCGAGGTACGGCTGCAGGCCATCCGCCACCGGCACGGCCACCAGCTCCGGGAGCTCGTAGGGATGCACGGCGCGCAGCCGCTCGGCGAGGGCCGCCACGCGGTCCGCCCGCGTCTTCACCACCAGCAGCACCTCGGCGTCCTCCTGGAGCTGGCCCTGCCAGCGGTACACGGAGCGCACGCCCGGCACCAGGTTCACGCACGCCGCCAGGTGCTCCTCCACCAGAGTCCGCGCGATGCGCGCGGCCACCTCCGCATCCGGAGCCGTGATCAGCGCCACGCGCAGGCCGGGCTCAGACGGGGGCATGGGGGTCCAGCAGCTTGCGGTGCTCCGCCATGGCGAAGCGGTCGGTCATGCCGGCCACGTAGTCGGCGATGGCGCGCGACTCGCCGTCCACGGCGAAGCGCGCCACCACGTGGCGCGGAAGCTGGGTGGGCTCGCCCCGGTAGAGCCGGTAGAGGTCGGCCAGGATGCGCTCGGCCTTGCGGCTCATGCGCAGCACCCGGGGGTGGTTGTAGAGATGCTCGGCCAGGAACTCCTTCAAGGCGTGCACGCGCGGGGCGAGCGCCTCCGAGAAGGACACCAGGGGCTCGGGGTGCGAGCGCACCGCATCGACGCTCTGCACGCGCGCTTCGGTCACGCGGCCGGCGGTGGTCTCCGCCAGGTCGGTCACCAGCCGGTTGATGAGGGCCACGATGGTCTGCGCCCGCAGCACGCGCTCGCTCGCGCCCGGCATGCGCTTCTCCACGCCGGCGCGCGTCTCGCTCCAGAGCTCGGCCTCGTCCAGCAGCTCGAGGGTGAGCAGTCGCGAGCGCAGGCCGTCGTCTAGATCGTGGTTCGTGTAGGCGATCTCGTCGGACTGGTCCGCCACCTGCGCCTCCAGCGAGGGCTGGGCGGTCGGGGGCGGCACCGGCAGCGGGTGCTCCCAGGTGCAGCCGTGCTTCAGGATGCCCTCGCGGGTCTCGTCGGTCAGGTTGAGGCCCCGGAAGCCCGGGTAGCGCTCCTCCAGCAGGTCCACCACGCGCAGGCTCTGGCGATTGTGGTCGAAGCCGCCGTCGGCGGCGAGCAGTGCATCGAGGGCGCGCTCGCCGGCATGGCCGAAGGGCGTGTGGCCCAGGTCGTGGGCTAGCACCACCGCCTCGGCCAGGTCCTCGTTCAGGCGCAGTGCCCGGGCGACGGTGCGGGCGATCTGGGCGCCCTCCAGGGTGTGGGTGAGCCGGTTCCGGTAGTGATCGCCCTCGTGGTAGACGAAGACCTGGGTCTTGTACTCCAGGCGCCGGAAGGCGCGCGAGTGGACGATGCGGTCGCGGTCGCGCTGGTACGCGGTGCGGTAGGGGTGGGCCGGCTCCTCCACCACGCGGCCGCGCGAGGCGCCGCTCCTCACCGCCCAGGGCGCCAAGCGCTCCGCCTCCTCCTTCTCGTACGCCTCGCGCGTGCGCAGCGCGCTCATGGCGCGTCCTCCGTCGCTTCCCGCAGCAGGCGCTCCAGGCGCGCACGGGACGCGGCGTCGATCTCCTCCTCGGGCGGCGCGGGGCCGCGGGTCGCCAGGACGTAGAGCGCCGCGACCACGATCCCGAGACCGAGCGATAGCACGAGCCAGCGCCTCACGGCTCTCCGTTCTGCCTCCTCCGCGTGGCGCGGCAGGCGGGGAGGGGATTCTGGCGGATGGGCAGGGGACGGGGCTCCCCGGGGGAGCGGATGCAGAGTACGGAGCGCCCATCGGCGTGTCAACGGCGCGCCGCCGGCGCGAGCCGTTACCCTCCCGAAGCGTGTCGCCCGCCGCCCTTCCCCGCCGCCTGCTGCTCGGGCCCGGCCCCAGCAACGTGCCGGCGCGCGTCCTCCAGGCCCAGGCGACTCCGCTCCTGGGACATCTGGATCCCGCCTTCCTGGCCGTCCTCGACGAGGTGCAGGAGCGCCTGCGTCGCCTGTTCGGCACGGCCAACCGCCTGACCCTGCCCCTCTCCGCCACCGGGAGCGGCGGCATGCAGGCCTGCTTCAGCAATCTGCTGGAGTGCGGCGACGACGCGGTGATCGGCGTGGCGGGTGTGTTCGGTGAGCGCATGGCGGACGTGGCGAGCCGCCTCGGGGCCCGGGTGACCCGCGTCGAGACCGAGCCGGGCACGATCCTCGACCCGGACGCCATGGCGGACGCCATCCGTCGCGAGCGCCCGGCCGTGGTCGGCTTCGTGCACGCGGAGACCTCGACGGGCGTCCATCAGCCCGTGGAGGCCATCGCCGGGGCGGCGCGCGAGGCCGGAGCGCTGGTGGTGCTGGACTGCGTCACCTCGCTGGCGGGGCTCGCGGTCGAGCTCGACGCGTGGGGCATCGACGCGGCCTACAGCGGCACCCAGAAGTGCCTGTCCTGCCCGCCCGGCCTCTCGCCGGCGAGCTTCTCCGCGCGCGCCCTCGCGCGCGTGCGCAGCCGGCGCGCGCCGGTCCCGAGCTGGTACTTCGACCTCACGCTGCTGGCGGGCTACTACGGTGCGGAGCGCGTCTACCACCACACGGCCCCGGTCTCGGCGATCCTGGGCCTGGCCGAGGCGCTGCGCATGGTGGAGGAGGAAGGGCTCGAGGCGCGCTTCGCGCGCCACCGCCGCGCCGCCCAGCTCCTGGTGGAAGGGCTGGCGCCGCTCGGCTTCGAGCCGCTGGTGGCCGCAGCCCAGCGGCTGCCGATGCTCACGGCGGTGCGCCTTCCCGAGCGGGTGGCCCGGGCCGGCGAGGCGGCGCTGCGCCGGCGGCTGCTGGACGGCCACGGCATCGAAGTGGGCGGCGGCCTCGGCAAGCTGGCGGGGCGCATCTGGCGCATCGGACTGATGGGCGAGAACGCCCGCCCGGAGGCGGTCGAGCGGCTGCTGGCGGCGCTGCGCAGCGAGCGGGTCTGATCTGCGTCAGGCGGGATCCACCGCCTTGCGCACGGCCTCGCTCAGGTCCCCGAGCTGGCCCGCCAGCAGGACCAGCAGGTCGTCCAGGGAGACGAGCCCACGCAGGCGCCCCTCCGCGTCCACGATGGGGACGCGACGCACCGCGCCGTCGCGCATGGCTGCGATCACCTGGTCGAGTCCGCGGGCGCCGGAGACGAAGATCGGGTCCCCGGACATGATCTCGCTCAGGCGCACGCGCTGCGGATCCCTGCCCGCGGCCACCACGCGCACGACCAGGTCGCGGTCCGTGACCACGCCGAGCGGCCGCCCGTCCTCCTCGACCACCACGGCGCCGATGTTCTCGTCCCGCATCAGCAGGGCCGCCTCCTTGCAGCTGGCGTTCGGACCCAGCGTCTTCACGGGTCGGCGGATCAGGTGCTCGATGGCCAAGGGCTTCCTCCGTCCTGGGCGATGCGGGCCAGCGGCTCGCTCCGCACGCGTTCGAGATGTTGCAGGATGGCCCGGGTCCAGGCCTCCGGATTCTCGAGCTGGGGCTGATGCGCGGCGTCCGGCACGTCCACGCGCCGTGCCCCGGGGATGCCCGCCTCGAGCTCGTCCGCGGGGCGCCGGAATCCCGCGTCCTCGGCTCCCACCAGGACCAGGGTAGGACACCGCAGCTCCGGGAGCCGGGGGAGGAGCGGCGCCTGCTCCAGGATGGCCTGCCCCAGGGCCGCGTAGGCCAGGGGATCCATGGCCACGAGATTCGTGCGGCGCCAGCGCCAGTAGCCGTCGCCCCACTCACGCTCCAGGCGCCGGTCGGGGGCCGAGCGGTCGGGATCCGCCACGAGGAAGGCCCGGAACGCTTGGAAGAGCGCCTCCATGCCCGCCTCGCGAGCGAGCGCCCAGGCGCGCCCCAGGGCCTCCCGCGGGATTCCGTCCGGAACGCGCGCGGCGGTGTCCATGAGCACCAGGCTCGCGAAGCGGTCCGGCTGCGCCAGCGCAGCGCGCAGCGCCACCATCCCGCCCATGGAGTGCCCGAGCAGATCGCAGGCCGGCAGGTCCAGGGCCTCCAGGAAGCCGAGCAGGTCCTGCGCCAGGGCTTCCAGGGAGTAGCCGGACGCGTCCCGGCCGCGGCCCGACGCGCCATGGCCGCGCAGGTCGGGGACGAGCACGCGCCCGCAGGCCGCGAGCTCCCGCACGCGCCCCGCGAAGTCCAGGCGCGAGCCCGTGTAGCCGTGCACCAGGACCAGCGGGCGGGGGCCGCGGCCGGCCTGCTGGTAGGCCAGCTCGCAGTCCGCGAGCGCCACGCGCGCGACGGCGGGCGTGGCGGCGCCCCTCAATGGTGCAGTCCTGGCGCCGGCGGGAGCGCGGCGAGAACGCGGGCCTCGTGGTCCACGATCTCGGCCAGGCGGGCGCGCACGGCAGCCTCGGAGGCGATACCGTCCGCCAGACGCACGTAGGTGCCGTGATGACGCGCCTCGGCGGCGTGCAGGGCGCGATACCAGGCGGCCAGCTCGCGGTCGCGCTCGGCCAGGGCGTCGGCCAGCAGAGCGAAGCGCTCGCAGCTGCGCGCCTCGATCACCGCGGCGCAGAGCAGACGGTCCACCAGCCGCTCCGGCTCGCTCCCCCGCACCAGCTGGTGCAGCCGTCCCGCGTAGGGGCTTGCGCGCCGACGCCGGAACGCGAGGCCGCGCGCCGCCAGCACGCGCAGCACCTCCTCGAAGTGCGCCAGCTCCTCGCGCGCCAGGCGCGCCAGGGGCTCGAGCAGGGCGGTCTGCTCCGGGTACTGGAAGAGCAGCGTCACGGCCGTGCCCGCCGCCTTCTTCTCCGCGTGGGCGTGGTCGAGCAGCACGTCTTCCAGGTGCGCCAGGGCGCGCCCGACCCAGGCGGGGTCCGAGGCCGAAACCAGCCGCAGCATGGCGACGGAGTGTAGAGGATGGGCAGCGCCCGCAAGCGAAGCGCGCAGCGAGGCGCAGCCGAGCGAAGTCCTGCGGGCGCAAGCGGGCGCCCCCGGCGTTGCGCGCAGCCAGGCGCAGCCGAGCCAGGTCTCGGGTAGAATCGCGCCATGTTGATGAACGCCGACGCCTACCTCGATTCGATCCGAAAACGCGAGATCCGGGTCTTCTTCCGGGGCGAGCTCCTGCCCAACGCCGTCGACCACCCGGTGCTGCACCCGGCCGCGAACTGCCTGGCGGAGACCTACCGGCTGGCGCTGGCACCCGAGACCCGCGAGCTCATGACCGCCCCCTCCCCCTTCACCGGCGAGCCTGCCAACGTGTCGAGCCTCCTATGGCGCTCCCGCGAGGACCTGATCGCACGCATCGAGTGGGAGCGCCTCGTGGGCCGCCGCACCGGCCGCGGCGCCCTGCGCTCTCCCGGTCTCGACGCCCTCAACACCCTCGCCATCGTGACCCGGCGCGTCGATCGGGAGCGTGGCACGGAGTACCGGGCGCGCCTCGATGCCTTCCTGCGCGAGGTGCACGAGCACGACTGGGCGGTGTCGGGCGCCATGACCGACCCCCGCGGCGACCGCAGCCGCAGGCCCGGCCAGCAGCTCGACCCGGACCTCTACCTGCGCGTGGTGGAGCGACGGCGCAACGGCGTCGTGCTGCGGGGCGCCAAGATGCATCAGACCTCCGCCTGCCACGCCCACTGGCACCTGGTACTCCCGCTCGGTTGCCGGGATGGCGAGGAGGACTGGGCCATCGCCGCGGCCGTCCCCTCCGACGCCCCGGGCCTCTACCACGTCCTCTCGCGCCAGCCCGGCGACGGACGACGCCTGGAGCCCGGCGACCTGGACGTGGGCATCAAGGACTTCGGCGGCTGCGAGTCGCTCATGGTGTTCGACGACGTCTTCGTGCCCGAGGAGCGCATCCTGCTGAACGGCGAAACCCCGTATACCCGTGACCTGGTGCACTACTTCGGCTCCTTCCACCGCCATTGCTACGGCGGCTGCAAGGTGGGCATCGGCGACGTGGCGATCGGTGCTGCCGCGGCGCTGGCGGAGATGCACGGCGTTCGCGAGCGGCCCATCGTGCAGGACAAGCTCACGGAGATGGTGCACCTGAACGAGACCATGTACGCCTGCGCGGTGGCGGCCGGGGCGCTCGGCGAGGCGGTGGAGGACGTCTGGATCCCGAACCTGGCGCTGGCCAACGTGACCAAGCTCAACGTGACGCGGCTGCCCTGGGAGATCGCGCGGCTCGCCACGGACCTGGCCGGCGGGTCGCTCACCACGCTGCCCGCCGAGGCGGACCTGCGCCACCCGGAGCTCGGTCCGGTAGTTCGCAAGTACATGGCCACCCGGGCGGGCGTCGACCCGGAGGAGCGCATGCGCCTGCTCCGGCTGCTCGAGTTCCTGACCCACGGCATGGGCAGCACCTACTTCCTGCACGAGTCGCTGCATGGCGCCGGCGCGCCCGAGGCCATGAAGATCACCCTCCGCAAGGAGGTGGACCTCGAGCCCCTGGTGGCCCAGGCCCGGCGCCTGGCCGGCTGCCAGGGGGGCGTGCTCGACTGATCGACTTGCTCCTCGGGCAGCCGGCCGGCGCCCGCGAGCAGGTCAAACTGTCAAGAACGCCCCGCAACGGAGGGCTCATGCAGTACCGACGGCTCGGCGCCAGTGGCCTGCGGGTGAGCGAGGTCTCGCTCGGCTCCTGGCTCACGCTCGGGTCGAGCGTCGACCGCTCCGGAACCCGTCGCGTGGTGCGGCGCGCCCTGGATCTCGGCATCAATCTCCTGGACACCGCCGACGCCTACGCCCGGGGCGGGGCCGAGGAGGTGCTGGGCGAGGCGCTTCGGGACGCGCCCCGTCACCACCTGGTGCTGGCCACCAAGGCGTTCTTCCCCATGTCCGAGGACCCGAACGACCGCGGGCTCTCGCGCAAGCACCTGTTCGAGAGCGTGGAGGGCTCCCTGCGCCGGCTGGGGACCGACTACCTGGACCTGCACCAGTGCCATCGCCCGGACCCCGAGACGTCGATCGAGGAGACTGTGGCGGCCTACGAGGATCTGGTGCGCCAGGGCAAGCTGCTCTACTGGGGGGTCTCCGAGTGGCGCGCCGCGCAGCTCGTGGACGCCTGCCGCAGCGCCGACGCGCGTCGCGGCTTCCGGCCCATCTCGAACCAGCCCCAGTACTCGATCCTGCGCCGCCGCATCGAGCGGGAGGTGATCCCGGTGTGCGAGCGGGAGGGCGTCGGACAGATCGTCTGGAGCCCGCTGGCCCAGGGGGTCCTCACCGGCAAGTACGCCGCCGGCGCCCGGCCGGCGCACTCCCGGGCGGTCGATCCGGAGCGCAACCGCTTCATGGACGCCTTCCTGCGCCCGGAGGTCCTGGAACGAGTGGGGAAGCTCGCGCCGCTGGCCGCGGAGCTGGGCCTCACGCTGGCGCAGCTCGCCCTGGCCTGGTGCCTGCGCCAGCCCAACGTGGCGAGCGTGATCGTGGGGGCGACCCGGCCCGAGCAGCTCGAGGAGAACGCGGGCGCGGCGGGCGTCGCGCTACCCGCCGACGTCGTCCGCCGGATCGACGAGCTGTTTCCCGGGGACGTTCCTGACTGATTGACTTCCTGGCTTGCTCCGGCCGCTTCCCCGGGGAGGAAGTCAATCCCTCAAGAACGTCCCCGGCTGACGTTCACGACCTGGATCTCGGTGAAGCCGAGCAGGCCCCAGGGGCCGTTCTCGACGCCGATTCCCGACCACTTGGCGCCGCCGAACGGGAGGTTCGGCAGGATCGTGATGTGGCTGTTCACCCAGGCGGTGCCGCACTCGAGCCGGCCCGCCACCTCCGCGGCGCGCTCCGGGTCGCTGGACCACACGGAGCCCGACAGGCCGTAGCGGGTGGCGTTGGCGCGCTCCACCGCCTCGTCCACCTCCCGGTAGGCCAGCACGGGGAGGGCCGGGCCGAACTGCTCCTCGCCCACTAGGCGCGTCTCCTCGTCCACCCCGGTCATCAGCGTGGGCGGGTAGAAGTAGCCGGCGCTCTCCAGGGGCTGGCCGCCCGCCACGACGCGCGCCCCGTCCCGCTTGGCGTCCTCCACCAGCTCGATCACGCGCTCGAACTGCGGCCGGTTGTTCAAGGGGCCGAGCTGGTTGGCCGGGTCGAGGCCGTCGCCCACCTTGATGCCGCGCGCGAGCTGGGAGAGCTCCTGGAGCAGCGGCTCGTAGATCGACTCGTGCACGTAGAGCCGCTTGATGGCGCTGCACACCTGGCCGCTGTTCTCGAAGGCGCCCCAGAAGATCTTCTCTGCCACGCGCTTGGGATCCGCGTCGGGAAGCACGATGGCCGGGTCGTTGCCCCCGAGCTCGAGGGTCACGCGCTTCAGGTCCGGCGCCGCCGCCTGGGCCACCTTCTTGCCGGTGGCCACGGAGCCCGTGAACGAGATCTTGCGCACCGCCGGGTGCTCGGTGATCCAGGCCCCGAGCTGGTCGCCGCCGGAGATCACGTTGAAGACCCCAGCCGGCACCACGTCCCGCAGCAGCTCGCCGAGCTTGAGCGTGGAGAGCGGGGTGAAGGGCGACGGCTTGAGCACCACCGTGTTCCCGGCCAGCAGGGCCGGCGCCAGCTTCCAGACCGCCAGCAGCACGGGAAAGTTCCAGGGCGTGATGGCGCCCACCACGCCGAGCGGACGACGACGCACCTCCACGCGCCCCTTCTCGTCGTCCTGCACCACCTCGACGGGGATCTCCAGGCCGGCGGTGTACGAGAACCAGACCGCCGCACCGAGCAGCTCTTCGGTGGCCTTCTGGAGCGGCTTGCCCTGCTCCTGGGTCAGCAGGCGGGCCAGGTCCTGGAGGTTCGCCTTGACCGCCTCGGCGCAGTCGTTCAGGACGCGCCGACGCCGGGCCACGTCGCCCGACCAGGCCGCAAAGGCGCGGCTGGCGGCGTCCATGGCGTCGTCGAGCTGGGTGCGGCTGCAGTCCGGCGCCTCGGCGAAGACGCTTCCCGTGGCCGGGTTCACCACGCCGAAGCTGGACTCGCCCGCCACGGCCTTGCCGTCGATGGTCATCGCGAAGGAGCTCATGCGGACCTCCTTGGTCTGGGACGTGAGGAAAGGTATCACCAGCCCCGGGGGCCACGCTACGCTCGCCGCGACACGCGTCCGATCCGGCCCCGGAGGTTGCATGCGCCGCTGCTCCGCTCGCCCGCTCGCACTCGGCTACGGCGGGGCCTTGCTCCTGGCGGCGCTTGCGCTCGGGGCGGCCACGGAGCCGGCCGGCGCCGCGGACCGGGGGGCCGACGGCCGCTTCGACACGCGCCGCTCCTCCCATTTCGTGCTGCATCAGGACGTGGCGATCGACCGCCGCTCGGGCTGGCGGGGCTCGCTGCGCTTCGAGCGCGAGGTACTGGCAGCGCTCGAGGCGGCCTACGAGCGCCTGGACCGCCACCTCGGCCTGCGTCCGCGTCGTCCCGTGGTGGTGGTGCTGTACGACCCCGAGGTCTTCGAGCGCAGCTTCGCGGGTCTCTTCCGCTTCCCCGCGGC